>JAISVR010000028.1 GCA_031271465.1 Prevotellaceae bacterium
CGGCAGATTAAAGAACCATTTTTCATAGGGTACGGCAATTCCGTTTTCATTCATGGCATCGCGCAATTTATCATGAAAAAACATCGACGAGAAATGCGCGATAAAATAATCGGCATCAGCAGCAGGATTTATATTGTGTTTTGTAAAACAATCTTTCAAGTGGCGAATCCAAAAGCCGATAATTTTTACATCTAATAAGCGAATATCTTGTTTGATTCCAAAAACGGAACGGTCGAGCCATTCCTGCTCGGTAAATTCTTTCCAGCTTTTGAGTTCACCGTCGGGGCGTTTTTCGGCTCCCATAAACATGCAGGTTTCCGTTTCGCTTGCGTAGGAAATAGATTCTATCCAGTCAATTCGAAGCGATAAATCGCCGCGCGGTTTATCTTCGAGTAAAAATGCTCCCGCTCCATCGGAAAGCATAAAGCGAAGGAAATCTTTTTCGAAAGCTATTAAGGGTTTTGTTTCTACTTCTGTTAGTTTTTCGTATTCTTCTTCATAGTTTTTCGACTGAAGCACACCTGAAGACAATTCAGAACCTGCGCAAACAGCATTTTTCACTAAACCAGCTTTCATATAACTATATCCTGCTTTTAAAGCGTGTGCGCTACTCAAGCAAACTCCGGATGGCGATATTATTTCCACTGGGTGCTCTTTAAGTAATCCGTGCACCATTGCGGTATGTGAAGGAAGTAATTGATCCGGACTGCTTGTTCCACATGCTAATAATTCAATATCCGTCAATTTTACTTCTTCATCGAACAAATTATTAATGGCGTTTGCTGTCATTTCAGCATTAGTATGGGTTATTTGTTGATTGGTAGTTAAAGCGTAGTAGCGTTGTTTGATACCGTTTTGCCGCAATACGATGCTACGCACACGCGAAGGGTTACCGCCTATTTTTCCCAAATAATCTTCCATGTGGTCGTTATCTACAGGATTATTAGGTAAAAATTTAGCTGTTTTAGTAATAAAGACTTCGTTTCTCATCGTTTTTTTATTTTTTTATAATTTTTCGGCAAAGATACTTTTTTCTTATTACTTTTTTAGTTTTGCGTTAAAGACGGATTGAAAAACCAATAACATCTCTATTTTCTAATATATTAACCCCTACGCTTCGCTCGTCCCCTTTATTTAACCCCTCGCCCTTTGGGCACTCCCCTTAAAATAAGGGGAGAGAGTGTAATACAAACTACCCTGTTGTACAACTGCGATGCTTGTGCATAATTCTCCCCTTGCTTCAAGGGGAGTGCCCAAAGGGCGAGGGGTTAAATAAAGGGGACGAGCGAAGCGTAGGGGTTATATAGTTAAAAAAGCAGTATTTTTTCTCTGAAACAGGCGTTATCAAAGCATTTTTAGAAAAATTGACAAGAAAAAAACAAAGCAATTTGTTTTGAAAAAAAGTTAAAGCGGGAAAAATAACAAAGATAATAAGTTACCTGTAATTAATAGGAGCATTATCTTTGTTGTCAAATTTTAATAAAATTAAATCAATTAACATCATGATTACATCAAGAAACAAAATTATTGAAGAAGCCGCAAGATTATTTATGATAAACGGCTATAAAGGTTGTAGAACTGTAGAAGTTGCAGAATTTGCCGGGTTAAGTAATAACTCGGGATTATTCAGGTATTTTAAAACGAAAGCAGAAATGTATTATACCGTGGTAGAACGATATATTGTTAACATGCAAAAACCCAAAGATAAATTTGGCAATTGCTCCCATTTGTCACTCAAAGATTTTATAGAACATTATATTGATGTAGTTGGGAAATCAATGACAAATGTACATACTATAATGAATGCCGGAGATAAAACAGCAAACAGATATTTTTCGTTTGCATTAGAAAGTGGATATAAATATAAAGAATGCTCAAAAGCAATTCTTAATTTTGGCACAGAAGAAATAGAGTTATGGCACAAAGTAATTGAAAAAGCTCAGAAAGCAAATGAAATTAGTTCAGACATCAATCCTTACCATGCAGCAAAGCTATTCAGATACGCTTTTATGGGTCTTTCTTATACTTTCGCCATAGAAAATGGTGTAAGTATAGAACAGGTACGAGAAGCATTATATGAGATATATGATATGATAAAAAAATAGTATTATCTTCTTGGCGTGTTTGTCATTGCGGGCTTGACGAAACTTTTTTACAAATTTACTTACTTTCGATTCCGACAGACATCGAGGGGAGAATAATACACAAGCATTGTCATGGTGCAAAAGGACCAATTGTATTAAACTCTCCCTCCACGCTACCCCTCTTAACGAGGGGTAGTTGTTTTTTTATAATGTTTGTACACAACTCTCCCCTTGTTTCAAGGGGAGTGCCCCAACGGGGCGAGGGGTTATATGTAAGGGGAGCAAGCAACCATAGGTAGTTTGCAACACGAAAGCAACAGGTAGTAAGATAAATATATTATGTATTAGAATGAACTAAAATATTATCCGTTAGGCTGGTAATTAAAAAAATCATTATACCTTTGCGCGAAATATAAATAACGAAGTGTACGCATGAAGAATGTACATTTTATCGCCATTGGCGGTGCGGCAATGCACAATTTGGCATTGGCTCTCAACGAAAAAGAAGGTTACAAAATAACCGGTTCCGACGACGAAATTTTTGAACCTTCACGCTCGCGCCTCGCCGCGGCAGGATTGCTTCCCGAAAAATTTGGATGGTTTCCCGAACGAATTACAACGGACTTGGACGCCGTAATTCTTGGCATGCACGCCCGTGCAGACAATCCCGAACTGCTTCGCGCCAAAGAATTGGGTCTGAAAATTTATTCTTTCCCCGAATATCTTTACGAACAAACGAAAAATAAAACCCGCGTGGTGATAGGTGGCAGCCATGGCAAAACCACTACCACGGCAATGATTTTATTTGTATTGAAACGCCTCGGTATTGCTGCCGATTTTATGGTGGGCGCGCAAATCGAAGGTTTTACCAACATGGTGAGCCTGAGCGACGATGCCAACATTGCCGTATTCGAAGGCGATGAATACCTCACCTCGCCTATCGATTTACGCCCGAAATTTCATCTTTACCGTCCCAATATTGCGTTGCTTACGGGCATTGCGTGGGATCATGTCAATGTTTTTCCCACATTCGACAATTATGTGGAGCAGTTCCGCATTTTTGCCGATTTGATTGAAGTAAACGGTAAACTGATTTTCTTCGACGGCGACGAAAACCTGCGAACAATAGCCGCTTCGGTGCGTAAAGATATTACTACAATAGCTTACAACACGCCTGTGTATAAAATTGTAGACGGGCGCACTGTGCTTCAGCTCGGCGGACACGATGTGCCGCTGCAAATTTTCGGCGAACATAACCTGCAAAATATGATGGGCGCGTATGCTGTGTGTACACAACTGGGTGTGAGCCGCAACGATTTTTTCGATGCGATGCAGCATTTCGGCGGAGCAGCCAATCGGCTTCAAAAAGTAGCGGAAACACCTGTTTCGGTGGCATTTAAGGATTTTGCCCATTCGCCCTCAAAACTCAAAGCAAGCATCAAGGCTGTGAAAACGCAATATCCCGACCGCCAATTGCTGGCGTGCATGGAGCTGCACACTTTTAGCAGCTTAACAAAAGATTTTTTGCCTCAATATGCCGGTACAATGAGCGATGCCGACGAGGCTTTTGTATATTTCGACCCTACGGTGATTGCTCATAAACAGCTCGAAGCAATTACACCCGAAGAAGTGACAGAAGCATTTGGCGGCAACAATGTGCAGGTTTTTATCGACACACAGGCGTTGCAAGCCCGTTTGCGCGAAATTGACTTCACAAACAAAAATCTACTGCTGATGTCGTCGGGTAATTTTTCGGGCGTAAATCTGACTGAATTTGCACAGGAATTGCTTCGAAAATAAACGGAAATGTAAAATTTTATACTTTACTCTTTACTCCTTAAACTATAAACAATATAATGGATAAAAAACAACATCTTCTCGACAGTCGTTACATGCGCATGGCGCGTATCTGGGCAGAAAATTCGTACTGCAAACGCAGACAGGTGGGGGCTTTGCTGGTGAAGGATAAAATGATTATTTCCGACGGATATAACGGTACGCCTTCGGGCTTCGAGAACGATTGCGAAGACGAAGATTTTATGTCCAAACCCTATGTGCTCCATGCCGAGGCAAACGCCATCTCTAAAATTGCCCGTTCGCACAACAGCAGCGACGGTGCTACGCTGTATGTTACCGCTTCGCCTTGTATCGAATGCGCCAAACTGATTATTCAGGCGGGCATCAAGCGAGTGGTGTACAACGAAAAATACCGCATTATGGACGGCATCGAACTACTCGAAAGAGCCGGAATAGAAACTGTTTGCATTGAAAATGAAATTAATGAACATGATGAAAAATAATCGCATAATTTGGCTCCCTATCGCTTTGGGCTTGGCTATTGCACTGGGAATTTTTATCGGAACGCTGGTTTCTACACCCGACCAGGCGGGTAGAAATGTTTTCGATAAATCATTTTTCTCTGAAAAATCAAAATTGGAAGCTATTCTCGACCTGATTGACTCCGAGTATGTAGAAGAAGTAAACCGCGATTCGCTTACGGAAGATTTAATTCCCAAACTGTTGGCAAATCTCGACCCGCATTCGGTATACATTCCAGCCAAAGACCTCGAAATGGTAAACGAAGACCTCGAAGGAAGTTTTAGCGGAATTGGCGTACAGTTCAACATTCAGAATGATACGATCATGGTGATTTCGGTGATAAACGGCGGACCGTCGTCGCGGCTCGGCATTCAACCCGGCGACCGCATTGTGATGGTGGACGACAGTTCTTTTGTAGGCAAAAGCATTACCAACGAACGCGTATTGAAAACTTTGCGCGGTAAAAAAGGTTCGAAAGTGAAGCTGGGCATCAAGCGTCGAAATTCTGACAAGCTATATACCTACACCGTTACCCGCGGCGATGTACCCTTAAAAAGTGTGGATATTGCGTACCGGCTCGCTCCCGGAGTGGGTTACATTAAAGTGAGTAGTTTCGGGGCGCAAACTTACAACGAATTTCTTACGGCAATAGCTAAACTGAAATACGAGAGGGTATCGAAATTTGTTATCGACTTGCGTGGCAATCCGGGTGGTTTTTTAGATGCAGCTATCAATATGGTAAACGAATTTTTGCCCGAAGGCAGCCTGATTGTTTACACCGAAGGCAAGGCTTTTGCACGCAAAGATGCCATAGCCGACGGTAACGGTTCGTGCCAGCGGGCTGAAATTGTGGTGCTTATCGATGAATTTTCTGCCTCGGCAAGCGAAATTTTTGCAGGTGCCATTCAGGATAACGACCGCGGGTTGATTATCGGTCGCCGCTCGTTTGGCAAAGGTTTGGTGCAACAGCAAATTCCGTTTGCCGACAGTTCGGCGGTACGCCTCACCATTGCCCGATATTATACTCCATCGGGACGAAGCATTCAGAAACCTTATAAAAGAGGCGATAACAACAGCTACGAACAGGATATTTTAAACCGGTACAAACACGGCGAATTCAGCAACCGAGACAGTATTAAAGCGAACGATTCGCTGCAATATCGAACTCTTGGCGGACGCATAGTGTACGGCGGCGGCGGTATTACTGCCGATATTTTCGTACCCAAAGATACGCTGCACTACACGCCTTATTTGAATCGCGTGGCAGACGAAGGATTGCTCTACGAATATGCTTTTCGTTACACAGATACAAATCGCAGCAAATTGAGCCGTTATAAAAATTGGCAAGACCTCCTCGCCTACCTGCAACGGCAACCGCTGCTCAACGATTTTACCCAATATGCCGCATCGCGTGGCGTGAAGCGAAATTCGCGTGAAATACTTATTTCGGCACCGCTGCTCGAAAAAATGCTCTATGCCTACATTGCCCGCGATTCCGCAGGCGACGAGGCTTTTTATCCGATTTTCAATCTGGACGACCCTTACTTGAAAGAAGCGCTGAAAGTGTTGAACAACAAAAAGTAACATGTAATCATTGATGCAGGATTTTTTTACTTGTTATAGCTTCTTTGTTAAATCAAAATCCGATGCAAGCAAACAACGGAATAGTTCGAAATGCTCGTCAATGGCGTAAAATTATTCGGAATTATACCTTTTAGACTTGTAAAGCCACTATCCGTCATTGCGAGGAGGAACGACGAAGCAATCCATTCTTGTACTAAGATTGCTTCGTCGTTCCTCCTCGCAATGACGGTCATGACCGAAGGGAAGTAATAATGACGACCTTGCCTCAAAGAGAATAGTTCCGAAATTATTTTTTCCAAAAAACAGGTGTAAAAATCAACAGTACGGTGAAGAGTTCGAGCCTGCCCAGCAGCATTACAAAGGCGAGAAACCATTTAAGAAAATCGGACAGGGCTGAAAAATTGCCGTCGGGTCCTACGGTACCTATACTGCTCCCCACCCCACCAAGGCAGCTTACCATAGTCCATATCGACTCCGAAAAACCTATGCCCGAAAGGCTAAGTACCATGGCGCCGAAAGCAACAACCATAAGATAGAGCAAAACGAATGCCAGCACGCGCGTTACCACATCGCTTTTTATTGCCTGCCGGCTGTATGTGATAGGTATCACCGCGTTGGGGTGTATCATGTGTTTAAATTCGTAGTAACAATATTTGCATACAATAACGAGGCGCACCATTTTAATTCCTCCCGTGGTAGAACCTGCCGAAGCTCCGCTTATCATCAAAATAAGCAAAATAATCCATGTAGCTTGGTTCCATTGTGTAAAATCGGTGAGAAAAAAACCGGTGGTGGTAAGCATTGCCGCTACCTGAAAAAGCACTTCGCGCACCGAGCGTTCGAGCACAGAGAAATTGCTTATCTGACCGAAATCGACCACAAAAAGCAGCACCACAAATACCGCAATTGCAAACACAGCAAAGAAATAACGCAGTTCGTCGTTGTTTTTCACCTTACTCCATCTTCCTTTGAGAGCAAAATAATAAAGGCTGAAGCTGATACCCGAAAGCATCATGAAAACAATAATGATGTAATGTACCACAGGCGATGTCCAGTAAGCAATACCCACCGCCTTTGTAGAGCAACCACCCGACGAAACAGTGCCCAACGCATGACACACAGCATCGTACCAGCCCATGTCGCCGCAAAACCTGAGCAACAATGCCGCAGCAAGCGTGAGTATTACATAAATAGCACCAAGCCGCTTGGCAGTTTCAGTTATTTTAGGATGGATTTTGTCTTTAGTTGGTCCGCCGATTTCGGCTCCAAAAAGCTGTATACCACTAAAACTAAACATGGGCAACAATGCCAGCGATATAACTACGATACCCAAACCACCTATCCAGTGTGTGAGGCTACGCCAAAAAAGCATGGTATACGACAGGTCTTCGATGTTGTCAAGCACCGTGCCGCCGGTGGTAGTAAAACCCGACATGGTCTCGAAAAACGCATCGGTAAACGAGGGAATGCTGCCGCTAAGCCAAAAAGGCATCAATCCTACCAACGAAAACACTACCCAGGTGAACACCACAATAAGCGTACCTTCGCGCCGGCTAAGTATTTTCGGAGCATTGCGCCCGATTGATATTCCTGCCGTACCAAGTCCTACCGCAGCAATGCCGGTACCAACAAAATATATCCAGTCCGGCTCACTGTATATCCACGATACCAATGCCGTGAGAAAGATAAAAATACTTTCGAGCCACAGCAGGCTACCCAGTATTTTGAGCACAAGGCGAAGATTAAAATCTTTATTCATCAGTATTATGAGCTAATAGCTAACAGTTAATAATTTACGAAAACAGTCCTTCTATTTTTCGGGCTACGGCAGCGGCACAAAACACAATCACATGGTCGCCGGCTTCGATAACCGTGTCGCCCGAACAGATATAACCCTTTCCGCCGCGCACATAGCCGCCAAAATTCACTTCGGAAGGAATATGCAGTTCGCGGATTTTCCGTCGGGTAACTTTGCTGTCGGGCTGCGCTTCGAATTCTATTATCAATGCTTCGGACGAGGGCAGGTAACGCACATTCAACACGCTTTCGTCGAGCGTAAGTTGGTAAATATGACTCGCAGCAATGAGTTTTTTATTAATAATGGTACCTATGTCTAAATTTTGTGCCAACGGAATGTAGTCGGTATTTTCTACCTCGGCAATGGTTTTTACCACGCCAAACTGCTTGGCAATGAGGCAGGCAAGGATATTTGATTCTGAGTTATCGGTAAGAGCCACAAAGGCGTCGCAGTTGAGTATCCCTTCTTCGCGGAGCAAATCGATATTGCGCGCGTCGCCATTGATAACCAAATGTCCGGGTAACCATTCGGCAACTTTCCGGCATCGCTCTTCGTCTGCTTCAAACAGTTTTGCCTTTACCTGCGACGGGAGGAAAAGTGCTGTTTTCACAGCTATTTTGCTTCCGCCCATTATCATTACATTGCGTATGGGAAATTTTTTCTTACCTGCCTGCTCGCGAAGAAATTCAAGATTCTCTTCGGTACAGATGGCAAACACGATGTCGCCATCGAGCAGTTCGTCGTCGCCACCGGGGATAATCGTTTCGCTGCCTCGCTTAACGGCTACTACACGAAAGCGGGCATGGTCGAGAAAACCGGTTTTAAACTGTTGGTTAAGCATCGGAGCATCTTTTCTTACCTTGATGCCCAGCACTCTCAGCTTGCCGTTGGCAAACGAAATATTGATGCGCTGCCACGAGGTTGAAAGAGCTTGTACGATTTCTTTCGCTGCCAGCATTTCGGGATATACAAGCGAATTGATTCCCACCTGTTCAAACAATTCGGGATTTTCAACATATTCCTGCGAATCTATCCGTGCCAATGTTTTTTTTGCCCCAAGGCTCGAAGCCAGCATTGCCGCACTAATATTCACGCTCTCGAAAGGTGTAACGGCAACAAACAAATCGGCGCGTTGTACAGCTATTTCCGTAAGGTTTCTCACCGAAGCCGCTTCTCCTTCAAAAGTCATCAGGTCGTAATGCGTAGAAAGGCTTTCCAGCTTTTTAGGCTCAATATCCATGATGGTTATTTCATGGTCTTCGGTAGAAAGCATTTTTGCCAAATGGCTGCCCACTTCTCCGGCTCCTGCAATGGTTATTTTCATCGGTATGTTTTTTTAATTAAAAACGATTCTGAAAAAACAAGCTACAAAGGTTGAAAATAGTTTTCAATTTCGGAAGATTTTTTAGCAAATATTGAATAACTAAAAAATATTTTGCAATCTTTGCGGAGAAATATTATCTATTAAAAGCTATGATGAATATATTTACGAATCTTTACAATGCCAACCCTTGCTTAGTACAAACACTACTGATTTGTATTGTCGTTTTTGAGTTGATTTTCAAAGGAATAGCCTTATGGCGTTCTTCACGCAGGAGTCAACTCCTTTGGTTTGTACTGCTGCTGATTATCAACAGCGCAGGCATTTTTCCGATTATCTACCTGTTATTCAATCGGAAAAAAAATATTGATTTTATTTGTTGAGTATTCCACTGAAAAATTCTTCCTGTGTTGGTACACGCCAGTTTGTGAAGCTGGGGTAGTTGATTTTCTCCCATTCGCTGCTTTCGAGGCGCGGTTATCCCAATTAGCAACTACGCTGTCTGTGGCACTCCAAAACGATTCGTTGTTAAAATTTAGATTTTAACGAACCTGTATCGGTTTGTAAATTCCAGATTTCTGAATAAACAAAAGGGCATAGGCTTGCTTTTTCCGAAATTCGGAAAGGAGCAAAAACACAAGTTTTCCTTACGAAACCAAATGCTCTGCCAATTGTTGCTTAATGTGTTCGGGGATAAGCGTAGTTTGCTTGGTATTGAAATCGTAGTGTACCAGCACAGCCTCGCCTTTGGAACAAAGTTTACCGTTTTGCCATGCCTCGTGCACCAAGGTAAACGATTTGCTGCCTATACGCGACACCGAACTGCGAATTTCTACATCGTATTGAATAGTCAATTCATGTAAAAAATCAAAATCAATGTGCGCCATAATGAGCGACCAAGTCTTCAGTTCAATTTTCAAATCGGGCTGAAACATGCGGAAAAACGGATTTCGTGCCAACTCAAACCAAACAGGGAGCACCGTATTGTTAATATGTCCAAGCGCATCTATATCGCCAAATCGAGGAGTAACCGTAGTTGTAAACATGATTATTAAATGAAGTTGAACAAAAAACAGACAAATCAACCTTTGGAAGTTTGACTTGTCCGTCGATTTCATCGTGGAGTATAGCGGACTCGAACCGCTCACCTCGACACTGCCAGTGTCGCGCTCTAGCCAGATGAGCTAATACCCCGTGCTGTTTTGCGGGGACAAAAGTATAAAAATATTCAGATAAACAAATTATCTTTGCAAAAAAATAATTGAGCATTCAACTGTTTTTTTCAGTTTACCCATTTATTAAAAATGATATGATAATTTTCAACACAACCTACCTTGTGTCCGATAAAGTTTACGGCAGTTTCGTAAAATGGATAAAGGAAAAACACCTTCCGCAAATGCTCGAAACGGGGCATTTCAACTCACCCGTAGTAAGCCGCGTGCTCAACAACGAAGCTCCCGAAGGAAGTTCGGTATCCGTACAATTCACTACCAACGATATGGATACCCTTGCCTGCTGGCGCGAACAATACGGCGATCTTTACGAAATGGAAATCGGCTCACTGTTTTCCGAAGAAGTGCTTTATTTTTCCACCTGTATGGAAATTATTTAAAAAAATTATTAGAGTGTAGAGTGTAAATTTACACTCTACACTCTAATAACTACACTCTCAATAATTAAACAATTGATTAAAGAAAGAATAATATTAGGTATCGACCCGGGCACAAATGTGATGGGCTACGGCGTATTGCGGGTACTGGGCAATAAACCCGAACTTGTTACCATGGGCGTATTCGACATGCGCAAGGTAAAAGATCATTACCTCTCGCTGCAACAGATTTTTGCTTCCACCGTAGAGTTGATAGACCGTCATTGTCCCGACGAAATGGCTCTCGAAGCACCGTTTTTCGGTAAAAATGTACAGTCGATGCTTAAACTCGGACGGGCACAGGGCGTAGCCATGGCGGCAGGCTTGTATCGCGAACTGCCCATTTCCGAATATGCCCCGCTGAAAATAAAAATGGCCATCACAGGCAACGGCAAAGCTTCCAAAGAACAGGTTGCCGATATGCTGAGCCGTTTTCTCAAAATTGCGCCCGAGCAGATGCCCAAAACCCTCGATGCTACCGATGCACTGGCTGCCGCGCTCTGCCATTTTTTTGCTACCAATGCACCCAAAAGTGAAAAGAAATACAGTAGCTGGAAAGATTTTGCAGCAAAAAATCAACATAAAATAAAAGAATGAACAAACTCAGCGATTGGCTGCCCACAACAAAAAAAGAACTCGAAATTCGTGGTTGGAACGAAGTCGATGTGGTGCTATTCTCGGGCGATGCGTATGTAGACCATCCGTCGTTTGGAGCGGCTGTTATCGGGCGTATCATCGAAGCGGAGGGCTTCCGTGTGGCAATCGTTCCGCAACCCGACTGGCGCGGCGACTATCGCGATTTTACCAAACTCGGTCGTCCGCGACTGTTTTTTGCCATCTCGGCAGGTAGCATGGACAGCATGGTAAACCACTACACCGCCAACAAACGCCTGCGCTCCGATGATGCTTATTCGCCCAACGGGCAGGCAGGTTTACGCCCCGATTATACTACAATTACTTACGCCCAAATACTTAAAAAACTCTATCCCGATGTACCGCTCGTTATAGGTGGCATCGAAGCGAGTTTACGGCGATTTACGCACTACGATTATTGGTCGGATACAGTCAAGCCATCTATTCTGGTCGATACGCAAGCCGATTTACTTATCTACGGAATGGGCGAGCTTCCCCTGCGCGAATTACTCGCCCGCTTTAAAACAACCCCCCAACTTCCCGAAGGGGGGCTTTGGAAAGATATTCCGCAAACGGCGTATTTGACAAAACAAACGGCATGCGGGCTCGACCCGCAATCGCCGAATAAACAACTTTCTACTTGTGAGATTGCGGGTCGAGCTTGCAACGACAAACAGCTCTTTTCGCACGAAGAATGCTTGAAAGATAAACGCAAATACGCCGAAAATTTCAAAATTATTGAAGAAGAATCGAATCGATTTGTCGCCGCTGTAGAAACGCATTGCAATGCGTCTCTACAACAACAAATCGGTAATCGCCTCGTGGTAGTAAATCCACCTTACCCGATGATGACTTCTACCGAACTTGATGCTTCGTTCGACCTGCCATATACCCGCCTTCCTCACCCGAAATATCGCGGTAAAACCATTCCTGCCTACGAAATGATAAAATTTTCGGTCAATCTGCATCGTGGTTGTTTTGGTGGTTGCGCATTTTGCACCATTTCGGCGCATCAAGGAAAATTTGTAGTATCGCGCAGTGAGAAATCTATTTTGGACGAAGTAAAAAAAATTACCCAACAGCCCGATTTTAAAGGTTATTTGAGCGACCTCGGCGGACCTTCGGCAAATATGTATCAGATCTGCGGTAAAAATCTTGAACTTTGCAAAAAATGTAGAAAACCTTCGTGTATTTTTCCGCAAATTTGCAAAAATCTCAATACCGACCATCGCCCGTTGCTCGATATTTATCGCAAAGTAGATGCATTACCTGCCATAAAAAAATCCTTTATCGGCAGCGGGGTACGCTACGATATGTTGCTGCACCGCAGCGATAATGAGGCAGAAAATCGCAGCCATACCGACTACACCCGCGAATTGATTATTCGTCATGTAAGCGGCAGACTCAAAGTAGCTCCCGAACACACATCGGACAAAGTTCTTAATTTGATGCGCAAACCATCATTCGAATTGTTTAAAAAATTTAACCGGCAATTTGAGCAGATAAACGCCGCTGCAGGATTGAAACAGCAACTCGTGCCTTATTTCATTTCCTCGCACCCGGGCTGTACTGACAAGGATATGGCACAACTTGCCCGCGAAACTCGTCGCTTGAATTTTCGCCTCGAACAGGTGCAAGATTTCACTCCTACCCCGATGACTCTTGCCACTGCAATGTACTACACGGGCTTGAATCCATACACACTCCAGCCTGTATTTGTAGCCCGCGGCAGGCAGGAAAAACTACGGCAGAAAGAATTTTTCTTTCGTTGAAAATCAATTCCCAATCCGCTTTATCAAATTATAAGCTTGATAAATTCCCAATTCGCCTGCACGGCTGAGGTCGCGGCGGGCGTTTTCTTTATCGCCAAGCCAAAGGCGACACAAGCCTCGATTGAAAAAGGCTTCGGGCAGATTGGCTTGCACAGCGAGAGCATCGGTGTAGGCTGCAACGGCAGCATTGTAATCTTTTTTCAGACAAAAGATATTGCCTTTATTGAAAATAGCAGGTGCAAATTGTGGCGCAAGCTGCGTGCAACGGTCGTAATCAGCAACGATGGTAGCGAAAGCTAAAGCCACAAGCTTTTCCTTGTCGACATCATCAGCGTTGCTTTGCTGCATTTCGAGCAAACGGGAACGAATATTGGCACGGCAAAAATATGCCAACGCAAAATCGGGCTGATATTGCACGGCAAGATTCATATCTTCGAGAGCTGCATCGAGGTTTAGCAGCAAACTGTTGTTTATTCCGCGTTCAAAATACAGCGCAGCGTTTGTTGAGTCAAGTTTCAAGCGGTTGCTAAGATTATTTACCGTTTCGAAATGTGTTTCGATAAGCGAAGGCACAAGCGGCAATTCCTCGCCCGCAAGTACAAGCCTACTGTTGTGAGCACGGTTGTATGTCTCCAACAACGGATTGAAACCACTTGTATGCCGCAAGTTATCGCCGGGCGAATAATAACTCAACACAAAATTTTTCCGCAAGCGCATGTCGGCATGTTGATTTTGCACTTGTCCGCGAATCTTATCGCTGTAACGCCTTGAATTATTGTTATCGAAATAACTCAACTCATCTTCAAATTCATCTGCACCATGTTCGGCAATTTCCGCACGACGATTGGGGTCGGGCTGTCGGGCGTGTTGAATCTCGCCTTTGCTCTCCATCAGTTGTTGCCCGCGATAACGGTCGATAGCTGCCTGTCGCGTATTACCCAAAGCTTGGCTGGCATCGGCACGAAGAAAATAGGCAGGCGCAAAAGCAGGATGGCGCTCGATAATTGCTTTCATGTCGTTGCTCGCGGTAGCATAATTGCGTAGCTGCATTGCCACAAGGGCGCGTTGATAACGAGCATCGTCGTTATACGCATCGAGAGCAAGTACGCGGGAAAAATCGCTTTCGGCATTGTTCCAGTCACCCACTTCGGAACGAAGCATGGCACGGTTGAACAATGCCTGTATATTTGTGCTGTCCAGTTCCACCGCCGCATCGTAATCGGCAAGCGCGCCGCGGTAATTTTTCACACGATAACGCAACAAACCGCGATTAATATAGCTTCCTATATTTTTGCTTTTCAAACGGATAGCCGTATCGTAATCGGCGAGCGAAGCAGAATCATTCTGCTGCAAAAGCAAAATCAATGCGCGCGCAGCATAAAATTCGGCATACAAACTGTCTTTCGTTATCGCTTCCGAAAAATTATTGAAAGCCGCTGCAGTATCGCCTTTTTGCATCAAGATTTGCCCCCGTTCGAGGCGCAGCAGGTTGGCATTTTTGTTTTTCCTGTTCAATAAAAAATCAATATCGCGCAGGGCAAAATCGTATTTCCCCGTGTGTTCGTAGGTTTCGATGCGATTAATAAGGTAATCGGCATTTTCGGGTGCAAATTCGAGAGCACGGTCAAAATCGGCTTCGGCATCAACATAGCGTCCGAGGCGTTTGCGGGCAAAACCGCGGGCATAGTAAAGTACAGGTTCGAAAGGATTTAGTTCAATGGCATGGTTAAGGTCGGCTTCGGCACCGAGGAAATCTTCGAGTTGGATTTTGGCAATGGCGCGATACTGATACGGCTCTACCATGCGCGGTTTCAACTCCGCCAACTTGTTGAAATATTGAATAGAAAGCACATAATCTTCGAAATAAAGCGCATTTCGCCCGTTGTCGAGCAGGCGGCGCGTGTTTATTTGTCCATGCCCCTGCATACAAACAACATAAAGGACAAGGAATAAGGAAAATCGAAGAAGAAAGATTTTTTTCAAAATACTGCCGTAATACGGGTTATACCTTTTAGCCTTTCCATAAGTTTGCTATCTTTTTGAGCCATTTGTAAATTGTAGTCGGTTTGCATACGCAGCAAAAGCCCCGCACTCACTCCGAGAGCCGATTGCATAATCATTGCAAACTCTGTCGTTACCGGTCGTTTACAGTTTAATATTTCATTCAACGCCGTGTAAGGCAAACCTAACTGTTTTGCAACTGTCTTTTGCGACAAACCGCGATATTCTAATTCGTCTTTCAATAATTCGCCCGGGTGAAAAGGGCGAAACCCGAAACCAATATTACTCATAGTTGTATTATTTATAATGATTTGAAATATCTGTTAATGAACAAATTGTAATCCCGATAACATCATTGTCATCATTTCTTATCAATTCTCGAAATTCAAGCCGGTATTGATCGTTAATACGCAAAGAAGATATTCCTTTTTTATCGCCTTTCAACTTTTCATATCGCAAAGAGTTGTATCCGAATAATTCTTCCATATTTTCGGCATTAATCAAAACTCCAACACATTTTAAATAGCCATTTACTACCTGTGGCTGGAAACGGTACTTTTTACTCGTTGTTTTGCCTGTTTCATACAGTTCGCGCAGATAATCTTTTTCAAAAGCTATTTCCATAGTAGTTTTTTTGCTCGGCGTAAAGATACTGTTAATTTTATTGAAATTCACAAATCGAGTGAATATTTTTCCTTCTAATAATTGTTTATTTTTCTTACTTTTGCACGATTAAATAAACAAATGATGAAAATATTGCTGCATTGAAATTAAGCCTCAATTATGTTCGGATTAGAAGTATTCCATAGTTTTTATTATATCATCATAGCGGTGTGTACTTTGTGTACACTGCCTACTATACTTACAACTAAGGGTGTAGAACAAAACAACTTTAAAAATCACATTGCTTGCGAGGAAAATACCGTTGTACGAACAGGAAATAGTTTTCTTTATCAAAATCAAATACAAAAAACGGTCGAAGAAAAGAAGGAAAAAAAGACTTTATTCCATTCAAAAGAAAAGAATGAATTTCATTCCTATTTGCCGGAATACAAACAAAAACTTTTCGACTTCGAGTTATTTTCCCGCCCCCCTCCTGTCCTTTCATAAAAACATGAGTTCAATAGAAATTGTCCTGTTGAGCTTACTGAAACATCACAATAGAAAAGAATTTTATTCTGCGATGTTTCAATTCCACTTTGCTCCGTTCGACATGACGGACAGTTTTTATTTTAAAAATCGGAACTATCACTTTTTAGGCTTGTGAAGCAAATATCACTACCGTCATTGCGAGGAACGAAGCAATCTCAGAAGCCCATCATATCTTATAGATTGCTTTGTCGTTCCTCCTCGCAATGGCGCACAGGATAAAAAGAGATAATTCGGTTAAAAATTAATTTATATCAAAATGAAAAAATATATTCTTATTGCCCTGCTATTATCAGGGACGATATCTTTGCAAGCTGTCGCAAATGAAAACGACAGCATTACCGCCTTACAGGAATTAGTGGTAATACACTCGAGCACTCCGAAGGAAATCTCACCCGAGCGCGAACAGGCTCTTGCGTCGTATCAACTCAACCGACTGCAAATTGAAAACCGGCAAATCGGCTCGCTGAAAGACATTTCGCTCACGGTGCCTAATTTTTATATCCCCGACTATGGGTCGAAAATCACTTCGTCGGTATATGTTCGCGGCGTGGGGTCGCGCATGAATGAGCCTGCTATTGGGCTGTATATAGATAATATTCCTTATCCGGAACGCAGTGGTTTCGATTTCGATTTTTACGATATTGCTTCGATAACGCTTTTGCAGGGTCCGCAAGGAACGCTCTACGGACGCAATGCTATAGGCGGATTGGTGAATATTTACACCCTTTCTCCGTTCGATTATCAAGGTACGCGCGCTGCGGTTTCATACGGCAATTACAACGATGTGAAACTCCAAGCTTCGCACTACCGCAAATTATCTGCTAAAGCGGGTATATCTATTGCGGGTTATTTTAAGCAAAACGACGGCTGGTTTACAAACCGATTTAACGATGAGAAAAATAACAGCCGTTCGGCAGGCGGACGCGCAAAACTTGACCTGCAATTTCACCCGAAATGGAAAAGCGAACTCAGCCTTACCTACGACCATAGCTTTCAAAACGCTTATCCTTACGCGCAATTCGACCCGCAAAACGGCAAAACGGGCGAGATTAACTACAATGAAGACGGTTCTTACCTGCGCGATTTGCTTTCCGCAGGCTTGAGTTTGCAACGCAAGAGCGAAGCCGTAGTTTTCACTTCTGCCACGGGCTATCAGTATCTGGACGACCGCATGAATATTGACCAGGATTTTACTTCCGACAGTATTTTCTCTCTCAGTCAGAAACAAAAACAGCACATCATTTCGCAGGAATTTGTGTTGCGGTCGAATAATAAAAACCGTGCTTATCAGTGGGTTACGGGTTTATTTGGCTTTTATAAGAAAAATACAATTGATGCGCCGATGAAAATTTATGCCGATTGGCTGCGTCCAAAAATGGGCATGCCTCCTATCCTGTCTTTCGACAATCTGCTTATTCCGGGCGATTTCGAATTGGACAATACCGGAGCAGCAATTTATCACCAATCGTCGTACACCTTTTTCAAAAAACTCACCTTTACGGCAGGTTTACGCCTTGATTACGAAAAAATAGGCGTCGACTATTTTACCGAAATGGGATTGGCAAACATGAAAATGACACCTCCAAATCCAATGGCACCGGTTACGCCACTGGGCAGCTATATGTATTCTGCAACCAACAATCACGCGAAAGAAACAACTCAACTATTGCCGAAGATAGCTTTGCTATACGCTTTCAATAGCTCAAACAACATTTATGCCTCAGTAGCAAAAGGTTACAAGGCAGGAGGTTACAATTATACTACGCTATCTACATTTTTGCAAGATTCGGTAACTGTGTTGGGAATAGCCCGTACTCCTTCGCGTGAGTTGGGAGAAATTCCCGAAACTGCCATTTACTATCGTCCCGAAACCTCATGGAACTACGAAGTCGGTATGCACCTTACTCCTGTGCCCGGTAAATTGATGGTCGATATGGCAGCGTTTTTCATCGACATTCGCAACCAGCAGATGCAGACTACCGCCGACAACGGCAGTCGCATGATAACGAATGCCGACAAGGTAGAAAGTTATGGCGGCGAAATTTCCGTGAAGGTGCAGACAAGCAAAAATTTCTCGTACACCATAGCTTACGGTTGCACCCATTCGTCGTTTAAAGAATACATCGACAATGCCGACCCCGACAATGTGAAGGATTTTAAAGGAAATTTTGTTCCTTTTGTGCCGCAAAATACACTGTCGGCAGGCTTTCACTACACATTGCCGCTGAGCAAAAAATTAGACAATAAACTCGAACTGGCAGCACGCTACAACATGTTGGGTAAAATTTACTGGAACGAAGAAAACACCGCTGCACAAGATATTTACGGCTTGCTCAACGGCGAAATTTCTTACCTGCAACGCGCTTTCCGGCTCACGGCATGGGTAAAAAATGCGCTCGATACAAATTATAATTCTTTCTATTTCGAATCGCTCAGCAATAGCTTTGTGCAACGCGGAATGCCTGTATCGCTTGGCATCTCGGCAAAGTATGAGTGGTAACAGCTGAACCTCGATTCTATTAAGATTCGGAATTATCCCTTTGAGGCTTGCTTCGTCATTATTACTTCCTGCGGTCAGTGATTTACAATTCTCTTCGGTCATGACCGCTGGTTGCGAGGAGGTACGACGAAGCTATCCGGAAAAGAACAGGACTTACGAGATTGCTTCGTCGTACCTCCTCGCAATGACGGATAGTGTTTGCTTTGCAAGCCTCAAAGGAATAATTCCGTTAAGATTTACAAGATGGGGTTGTCCCAAAAGTCTTTTAGAACGCAAATTTTATTTCATTAAAAATCAATATATTAAAATCAAATGCTTATGATTGCATTTGCGGAAATTTGCGTTTTTTGTGTCATTTGCGTTCTTTTGGGACAGCCTCATCTCGATATAAAACCCACTCCAACCCCGTTTCGTTCATGGTAGCATATCGCCCTTGCACCACTCCGTTATCGCCAATTACAAAAACCGTGGGCGTACCGATAATGCCGTAGTTGCGGAAATTATCTCCCGCGTAAGCCTTGTAATCGCACAGGCGGTCGGCAGCAGCCCATGGAAAAGTAGCCGCAAGAGCCGTGTATTGTGTTGCGTCGAGGTCGGCAGCAATACTTATTACACGATAACCCTGCGCCGTAAGCAAGGCATATCGCTCTGCAATCCAATCCAGTTCATGCCGGCAATGCTCACAACTGCTGTCGAAAAAAATCAATATCGCCTTTTGCGCAAGCGGAGTTGCCAAACCCGCGAGCGGCGGAGCCACACTGCCTTTGCCAACCGAATACGATGCCAACATGCGTTTCAGCTTCGGGTCGTTGGTAGTAAAATCGGGATAATCCTGTATAAAATCGCGGAGGATAATTTCCTGCGCCTTGGCGTAGTTGCTACGCTCGCACATGCTGATGGCACTCACAAGGAAAGCCGATTTAACCTTATCGTTTGTCAGGCGCATAAGCGTAACGCGCACCGAAGCGGCATAAAGCACCTGTGCCGAATCTTCGGGAACGCCGGCAAACAAAACAGGATAGTACGAATGTACATCAGTCCACAATCGTCCGGAAGTATAAAGCGCATTGATATCGAGCACATATTCCATGCGGTCTTGCAGAGCTTGCCGCTGTACCGAATCGGGCTGTTGCGTAAGCGCGTAGAGACTGCGCATAAACAGGTTCAAATCCAAATAGCGCGCTGCATACAAAGTTGAAGTTTTCAAACTATCGTCAAAAGCTTTGAGAGCTTTCTCGTTGTCAGCCGAAAGCCGGGCAATGGTGGCAGTAAAATCTTTGTCGCGCTTATCAACAAACTGTTCGCCTGCACGGAGCCATTCCTGCTTGTTGCTCAAAAATGCCTTGCGCATAAATATACGCCGCATTTCGGCATTTTCTTTCGACTGTGGAAATTGTACCGTTTGGTTATTGATTTGCTTCTCCGTAGCGGTAATTTTCAGCGTCGGCTCGGCAAGGATAAACTCCACGCCACCCGCCTTGGGGAGAAACAGGTAAGCCATTCCGCGATAATTCTTATCGGCAACCGCAACTTTTGCTTTGCCCTGCCGGTCGAGCCGAACAGGAACGGAATCTGCCCAACTTTCGTGAAAAGTGTAGAGCCATCCGCTGTCGGCTGCCAAAGCGGGGAAATTGAGTTCAATCACCCGCGCCTGCGCCAACTGCGCTCCGAGTGTAACAAACAATACAAGTAATATTCGTTTCATAATCATGATTTTTATTCGAAACTCTCCCTTTAAGCTTTATTCGTTATTATTACTTCCCTGCGGTCAGTGATTTACAATTCCCTTCGGTCATAACTGCTCGCTGGTTGCGAGGAACGAAGCAATCTCGTGAGCCAGTCTTGTTCTTTTCCGGATTGCTTCGTGCCTCGCAATGACGGTGGTCAGCGACCGGCGGAAGCTAATGACAAGCACGCTTCAAAGGATAATTCCGTTTTTATTTTTTGTAAAATTGCAGCAAAGATAATCAAAACAGCAAAAGCCCGTTTTCTAATCTCTGTTTTTCTTCCTATCTTCGCGGCGAAAAATATTATCCAATGAAAAATATCCGCAACTTTTGCATTATAGCGCATATCGACCACGGAAAAAGCACTCTTGCCGACCGCCTGCTCGAATACACCAATACCGTGAGTGGTAAAGACTTGCAAGCGCAAGTGCTCGACGATATGGATCTCGAACGCGAACGCGGCATCACCATCAAGAGTCATGCTATACAAATGAACTACAAGCTTGGTGCTGAGGCATATACGCTTAACCTGATTGACACTCCGGGGCATGTGGATTTCTCGTACGAAGTGTCGCGTTCGATTGCTGCCTGTGAGGGCGCGCTGCTTATTGTCGATGCTACACAGGGTATTCAGGCTCAAACAATTTCGAATCTGTACATGGCTCTTGAGCACGACCTCGAAATTATCCCCATAATGAACAAAATGGATATGGACAGTGCCATGCCCGAAGAGGTGGAAGACCAGATTGTGGAACTTCTCGGTTGCAAACCCGAAGAAATTATCCGCGCCAGCGGTAAAACGGGCTTGGGTATCGAGGAAATATTGCAGGCGATAATCGAACGGATTCCTGCTCCGCAAGGCGACCCGGAGGCACCGCTGCAATGCTTGATTTTCGACTCGGTATTTAATTCTTTCCGCGGAATTATTGCCTACTTCAAAATTGTAAATGGTACAATAAAGAAAGGCGATTTGGTAAAATTCGTCGCTACGGGCAAGGAGTATTATGCCGACGAAATCGGCGTTCTCAAACTCGACATGGTGCCTAAACAAACGCTTAGCGCGGGCAATGTGGGTTATATTATTTCGGGCATCAAAACTTCGAAAGAGGTAAAGGTGGGCGATACTATCACGCATGTGAAACGCCCATGCGAAAAAGCTATTGAAGGTTTTGAAGAAGTGAAGCCGATGGTTTTCGCAGGTGTATATCCGATTGATGCCGAGGATTTTGAAGACCTGCGCGCCTCGATGGAGAAGCTGCAATTGAACGATGCTTCGCTCACTTTCGAACCCGAAAGTTCGGCGGCTCTCGGCTTCGGTTTTCGTTGCGGTTTTTTGGGCATGCTGCACATGGAAATCATACAGGAGCGACTCGACCGCGAGTTCGACATGAGTGTAATTACCACCGTGCCTAATGTGCAGTACCGCGTTTACACCAAAAAAGACGAAATGCTCGAAGTGCATAATCCCTCGGGATTGCCCGACATCACGCAGATTGAACGCATCGAAGAGCCGTATATCCGCGCTTCGATAATTACCAAAACGGCTTTTATCGGACAGATAATGACTCTTTGCCTCGGCAAACGCGGTGAGCTTATTAAACAGGATTATATTTCGGGCGACCGCATTGAGCTGATTTACGATATGCCGCTGGGCGAAATTGTGTTCGATTTTTACGATAAACTGAAAAGTATTTCCAAAGGCTATGCTTCGTTCGACTATCACCCGATAGATTTCCGTCCTTCGAAGCTTGTCAAACTCGATATTCTGCTCAACGGCGAAAGTGTCGATGCGCTGTCGTCGCTTATCCATGTGGACAATTCGGTAACGCTCGGGCGGCGCATGTGCGAAAAACTGCGCGAGCTGATACCCCGCCAGCAGTTCGATATTGCCATTCAGGCAGCGATTGGCGCTAAAATCATTGCCCGCGAAACCATCAAGGCGGTGCGCAAAGATGTTACCGCAAAATGTTACGGCGGCGATATTTCGCGTAAACGCAAACTGCTCGAGAAACAGAAAAAGGGTAAAAAGCGCATGAAGCAAATCGGTTCGGTAGAAGTGCCTCAAAAGGCTTTTTTAGCTGTACTTAAACTGGATTAATAAACCGCGGATACGCTCTTGCGTTTACAACGCCGTCTACAGAAAAATTTGCTTGTTCTGTATTATTTAACCCCTCCCCCTCTTATATTTTAACTCCTCCGCTTCACTTGTCCCCTTAAAAAAGGGGACAGTGTTGCACAGGCATCGTGCTTGTACAATAAAGACTGTTTGTACATAACTCTCCCCTTGTTTCAAGGGGAGTGCCCAAAGGGCGAGGGGTTAATAATAAAACTACCCCAACGGGGGGAGGGGTTATAGATTAAAAAAAGACAGAGGCTCTGCCCTTTGGCAACGAAGAGATTTGCGGCGCTCGGGGCACCCCAAATACCAAAACCATTTCAAATTTATGCGCTCGGGGCGCCCCGAGCGTTAAAACTATTTAAGATTCATGCGTTCGGGGCACCCCGAGCGTTAAAAACGATTTATATTTACGCATTCGGGGCAGCATTTTGTTAAAATAATTCGAGATTCATGCGTTCGGGGAAGCCCAAATACTGAAAATAACCTACATTGCTGCGTTCGGGGCGCCCCGAACGGTCAATTTTTTTTCATTTCATACACTCGGGGCGCCCCGAACGCATACATATCATAAATAGTAATCGTAAAAAGGAAAATTATAGCCTTTAAGCATATTCGTCATTACAAGCCTAAATAAGGGGTAATTCCGAAGATAATTAGGAAAAAGCATTATCTTTGCGCGCCATGAATTATTCGTATAAAAACATAGCAAAAATAGCCTATCCAATTTTCCTCACACTGCTGGTGCAAAATCTGATACAGATGATAAACACCGCTTTTCTCGGCAGGGTGGGTAGCGTGGAGCTGGGTGCGTCGGCGCTTGGCGGCATCTACTATATTGTAATATTCATGCTGGCTTTCGGGTTTAGCACCGGTTCGCAAATATTGATAGGGCGACGCAACGGCGAGGGCAATTACCGTCAAATCGGCGAAATCGTGGTGCAGGGAGCCGTGTTTTTACTGCTGCTTGCAGTGCTGATGGTTGGTTTTACACGGTTATTTTCGGAGCAAATTTTATCGGTAATTCGTTCGGAAGCAGTTCGGCACGCTACCATAGAGTACCTCGATTACCGCATCTACGGGCTTTTCTTTTCCTGCGTAAATGTGCTCTTTCGTGCGTTTTATGTAGGCACTACCCGCACGCTGCCCCTTACACTCAATGCGGCAATTATGGCGGTGGTAAATGTCATTGCCGACTATCTGCTTATTTTCGGCAACTTCGGTTTCCCTGCCATGGGTATTGCGGGCGCGGGCTTGGCATCGGTTATTGCCGAAGGCTGTTCGGTATGTTTCTTTATTATTTATACGCTCAAAGCGGTAGATTTGAGCAAGTATGGCTTCGACCGTGTACAGTTTAAAAACCTGAAAACTTTTCTCCTGAACCTCAATATTTCCTCTTCCCTGATGCTTCAAAATGTAATTTCGCTTAGCACATGGTTTATCTTTTTCATAATGATTGATAATTATCTGGGCGAATTGCCTTTGGCGGTATCAAACATCATTCGCAGCGTGTATATGATGATGGCTATTTCGGTGTTTGCATTGGCGGCAACCTGCAACACGCTGGTAAGTAACCTTATCGGCAGCGGCGGTACCGAGCGCGTGATGTTGCTGATACGGCGCGTGGCAACAATCTCTTTCGGCGTAACAATGGTAATTATTGTCATTATCGCCCTTTTCCCAACACAGACATTAGGTATTTATACGCCCGATATTGAATTGATAAACCTTTCCATGTCGCCGCTGTACACCATTTTATTTATGCTTCCGCTGGTGTCCATTGCAAACATTTATTTCAGTGCCGTGTCGGGCACGGGCAACACGCGCATAGCACTTTGTGTAGAACTCATAACGCTCGCTGTATACCTGTTTTACACCTGGCTGCTCATAGTTCCCCTCAACGCCCCGCTCGCCCTTTGCTGGACAAATGAAGGCATTTATTCCATAGTTATTCTTTCGCTGAGCTACCTCTATCTGCGAAAAGGAAAATGGCGGGAGAAACGGATTTAATTAAGCTACACAGCTTACTCAAAGAAACTGAAATTCACATTCCCATAGTGCCTGTGCTCTACAAAGTGAGGATGTTCGGCAAAAGACTTTCGGGCAGGATGCTCAAGAATAAATACGCCGCCGGGCTTCAACAACTCTTTTTCAAAAATAAGGTCGGGCAACGAATCGAGCGCAGAAAGGTCGTAAGGCGGGTCGGCAAAAATAAGGTCGAATTGCGTACGGCAAGCAGCTACGAATTTAAATACATCGCCCTGAATAAGATGAATCGCATCGAGTTTCAGCGCATTACAGGTTTTGCGAATAAAATCGGCATGGCGGCGGTTCATCTCCACAGCCGTAACCAAAGGACAGCCCCGAGAAGCCAGCTCGTAACTGATACCGCCCGTACCCGCAAAAAGGTCGAGAGCAACAAGTTTTTCAAAATCAACCCGATTGACGAGGATATTAAACAAACTCTCTTTGGCAAAATCGGTGGTAGGACGAGCCGTGATGTTGTTTGGCGGGCTAAGCCGCAAGCCTTTATGTGTTCCGCTGACAATACGCATAATAAGTATCTTTTTTTCGACCGACAAAAGTAATCTTTTTTATTTGTATAACCGTTTAACTGTTTCCACATTGTTGTACCCGCTTAAATTCTTCATGCACCATTCTTCATTCTACATTTATTTTCCTACCTTTGCACGCGTAATTTGCGAAAATAGCTCAGTTGGTAGAGCATCAGCTTCCCAAGCTGAGGGTCGCGGGTTCGAGTCCCGTTTTCCGCTCAAAGTGCAAGGGCGGTCCCTAAAAGGACCGCCCTTGTGCTTTGAATGTGTTGGCGAGACTCGAACTCGCGACACATCAAAGGCACCGACGAGCGTTTGGCGGATTTGATAGGCTATCGGCGGTAATTGGAAATTTCTGGCTATCTTTGCGAAAATTGCCACGAACCATGAACCAAGGCGAAATAGTAATCTACCAAACCCAAGACGGGAAAACCGAATTGAATGTCAGCGTCGGCAACGACACTGTGTGGCTGACGCAGGCACAAATAGCCACACTGTTCGGGACTCAACGACCTGCCATCACAAAACACCTCAAAAATATCTTCAAAGAGGGTGAATTGGACGAAGCGAGCACATGTTCCATTTTGGAACATATCGGCGAAAACCCTCTGCGGGGGCGATATCAGACCGTCCTTTATAATTTGGATGTCATCTTGTCTGTGGG
>JAISVR010000041.1 GCA_031271465.1 Prevotellaceae bacterium
GAAAAAGCTTTTAGTGTAATTGAAAAAGCTTTTAGTGTAATTGAAAAAGCTTTTAGTGTAATTGAAAAAGCTTTTAGTGTAATTGAAAAAGCTTTTAGTGTAATTGAAAAAGCTTTTAATATAATTGATAAATCTTTTAATGTAATCGATAAATCTTTTAATATAATTGATAAACATTTTAGTGCAACTTAAATTATTTAGTCATAAATATTAAAAAAAACACTAATGAAAAGAATAAAATTAATCAACCTGTCATTGCTTATTGTTATTGCTTTTTTCTCGTGTAAGAAAAATGAAAATCCGGCTTTGAAGAAAATGTATTTTGAAGGAGCCATACAGGGCACAACCTACCACATTTCGTATTTAGACTCGGCGGGGCGCGATTTCCACCGCGAAATATTGGATACGCTCCATGCTTTCGACCGTTCGTTGTCGCTGTTCGACAGCATGTCGGTAATTTCGCGCATCAACCGCAACGACAGTACGGTACGCACCGACAGTTTGTTTCGAAGCGTTTTTCGTACGGCACAAGAAGTGTCGAAAAAAACATACGGCTATTTTGACATGACCGTGGGTCCGCTTGTGCGGCTTTGGGGTTTCAATAATGCAAAGCGAATCACCGTTACACCTCGTATGATAGACAGTTTACGACCTTATACGGGGTATCAAAAAGTGTGGTTGCAGGGCGACAGGTTGATAAAATATTATCCGGCAATTCAGCTCGATGCCAATGCCATAGCCCAGGGCTACTCTTGCGACTTGATAGGCGAATTGCTCGAACGCAAGGGCATTGTAAATTATCTGGTAGAAATCGGCGGCGAAATAGCTACCAAAGGACATAACCCCCAAAACAGCGCGTGGAGCGTTGCCATTAGTCGCCCTGTCGACGACAGCACAAGTACCATAAACGAAATACAACAGGTAATTCGTGTGGAAAATTGCGGCTTGGCAACTTCGGGCAATTACCGCAAGTTTTATATGCACAACGGGCAGAAATTCGGGCATGCCATCAATCCATTTACAGGCTGTCCCGTAACGCATAACCTGCTCAGCGTTACCGTAATTGCCCCCACGGCAATCGAAGCTGACGCTTATGCCACAGCTTTTATGGTGATGGGTATAAGCAAAAGTTTCGAGTTGCTCAAAAATCTTCCCAAGCTCGAAGCCTACTTTATTTATCGCGACAAAGACAACAAAATGCAGGTGCTTTATACCCGCGGTTTTGAAAAAATGTTGGCAAAATAAATAATTAACTTAAGTCGCAAACTACAAAAAACAGCTACCATCTATGTTGATCGGAGCGACGAGGATATGAAAAAAGTTAATTTCATAATCCCTCCGCTTCGCTCGTCCCCTTTATACCATTAATGCTTATCACGCAAGATTACCCAACATAATCTCGCAGCATGTTAATTAGGAAAATAATTGTCTACAAAGATTTATGCTGCGCTGCAGCTATCCTATTTTGTAATAAAGGCACAGCGTGCCGTAAATAATTGTAGAAATTAAAAACATTAGCTATTCAGGTGCATAGCACCGTAATATTTCTTTTTTGGGTAATATTGCGGATAAGCATAAATTAGTATAACCCCTCCCTCCGTTGGGGTACTCCCCTTAAATAAAGGGAGAGGTTAAGATAAGAGTCCCCGAACAGGGAAGGGATATCCCCATAAATCCTAAACAGAGATAGTTTTCAAATCATCTTAATTTTTTTGTAACAGCAATGAAAAATACATGTAACATCAATGCTGTTTTTTTGCATTGTCAAAAAAAGTAAAAAATATTTTATTAAAAATTTAAAGAAAAATGAAATTAAAAAAAATCTCAACAACATGTTTGTTGTTTGGAAGTCTGGCTGTGGTATCTTTTGCCCAGACAGAAACAGAGACAATCGTGTTGGTAGAAGAGGAGCTTACTCCGTTGCAACAAATAGAGCAACGCATAGAAATTATTGAAACAACAACCGGAACACAGTCGAAACTCAAGGTGTCGGGTTACATTCAAACGCAGTATCAGTATGGCGAAACCGATGCCGACGGCGTAAAAGTAGGCAGCGGCATCGAAAAGCAAAAACAAGCCGATTTGAAAGGCTTCAGCCGATTCGGCGTGCGTCGCGGGCGCATCAAGTTTACCTATACCGACGGGCTGGTAGAAGGCGTGTTTCAACCCGATTTTACCGAAAAAGGCATTGCCTTTAAAGATGTATACCTGAGTGTGAAAGACCCTATTTGGGGAACAAACTCGTTGAAAGCAGGTATTTTCGACCGTCCGTTTGGGCATGAAATAAGCTATTCGTCGTCGCGTCGCGAATCGCCCGAACGCTCGCGTATTTTTCAATCCCTCTTCCCCGATGAGCGCGACCTTGGAGCAATGCTTACCTTGCAGGCAGATAAAAATTCGCCTTGGAACATTTTAAAACTTGAAGCAGGGCTGTTTGCCGGCAACGGTATCCGCCCCGAAATAGACAGCAAACTCGACTTTATCGGACATCTTTCTGCCAAAAAAACCATTGGCGATATGGAAATCGGTGGCGGGGTGTCGGCTTATTTGGGTGGCAGCTATCAAGGTACGAACAACATTTATGTGATGAAAAACGATGCTTGGGTATTGGACAGTTCGAATCCCGATAACATCGGCAGCTATGCCAAACGCCAATACATCGGTTTCGACTTGCAATTCAGCGCAATGACCGTTGCAGGTTTAACTCAGCTTCGAGGCGAATATATTGTTGGCGAACACGCCGGAACGGTTGATAAAGCCTACGATTTCAAACCAACTTCTTTGCCGACGACCGATACCTATATGCGTAAACTTTCGGGCGGATATGTGTTGCTTGCACAGGATTTGGGTGCAACGCCTTTCACTATCGTGGCAAAATACGATTGCTACGACCCTAATACACAAATTTCGGGCAACGATATTGCCGGAGCGGGCGAAATAACGAAATCGACCATCGGTTTGGGGGCTATCTGGCGCATTAATAATGCGTTGAAGCTGACGGCTTATTACGACATCGTGAAAAACGAAACTACCGATAAACTCCCGGATACAAAAGATATAGACGGAAAAATAACCAAATACGGCTACGAGGGCGACCGCAAAGACAATGTGTTTACGCTCCGTTTGCAATATAAATTCTAACAAAAAAATCATTAATTAGTTAAAAACATAAAGAAGATGAAAAAAACAATTTTAGCCGTTGCATTATTTGCAGGCATTATCGCAGGTGCTTCGGCACAAAAAATCAAAGGTTCGGACACCACGCTTCCTTTGTCGCAAAAAGCAGCCGAAAGTTTTATGAAAGCTAACCCCGGCAAAACAGTTATCGTAACCGGTGGCGGTAGCGGGGTAGGTATTTCGGCTTTGGTAGAAAATACGACAGATATTGCGCAATCGTCGCGTAAAATCAAGTTTTCGGAGAAACAGAAATTGCAGGAAGCAGGCAAAACCGTGAAAGAAGTAGTGATTGCCTACGATGCGTTGGCAATTGTGGTAAACCCTGCCAACAAAGTAAACAAGCTTACCCGCGAGCAACTCGAAGGAATTTTTACCGGCAAAATTAAAAACTGGAAAGAAGTGGGTGGCGACGATGTAAAAATCGTTCCATACTCGCGTGAAACCTCGTCGGGCACTTACGAATTTTTCAAAGAAAGCGTGTTGAAAAACAAAAACTACATGAACGGGATTATGAGTATGCCCGCCACCGGAGCAATTATACAGTCGGTTAGCCAGACAAAAGGAGCTATCGGTTATGTAGGCTTGGCGTATTTGAACAAAAGTGTAAAAGCCCTGCAAGTTTCTTACGACAAAGGCGTGAAATACACCGTGCCATCGGTTGCCAATGCCAAAAACAAATCGTACCCGATTGTTCGTCCGTTGTACTACTACTATGTAACTGCAGCTCAGGCTAAGGTGAAGCCGTTTATCGACTACATCCTTTCCGATGCCGGACAAAAAATTGTATCGCAAATAGGCTTTATCACTGTGAAATAACAGTTTATAAAGTTCTTAAAGGTTGAAAGTTTATAAAGCTTGAAAACCATAAAGTTGAGAATGAACCGATAGTTCATTCTCAACTTTACAAACTATTAGTATATTTTCTTACTAACTAATTGTTTTTCATAAAAAAGCGATTATCTTTGCAGCCGCTTTTCGAGAAAAAGCATTATGTCTAATCACAAATTAAAATTAAAAAGAAAATGGCAACTAAAATTAGATTGCAAAGACATGGACGAAAAGGCTACGCTTATTATCACATTGTGATTGCCGATAGCCGCGCTCCACGCGATGGACGCTTCGTTGAACGCCTTGGTTCGTACAACCCAAACACTAACCCCGCTACTATCGACTTGAACTTCGAGAAAGCATTGAAATGGGTGATGAACGGTGCACAACCTACCGACACTACTCGTAATATCCTTTCGGACGAGGGTGTATACATGATGAAACACTTGCTTGGCGGTGTGAAAAAAGGTGCATTCGATCAGGCAGAAGCCGAAAAGCGCTTTGAAGCTTGGAAGGCACAAAAAACTGCTGCCCTGCAAAATGAAAAGAGCAAACAAGATGCCGAAAAACGCGAAGCTAAGAAAAAAGCTCTCGAGTCGGAAGTAGAAAAAAACAAAGCAAAAGCTGCCGAAGTAGCAAAGAAAAAACTCGAAGCTATTGAAGCTGCCGCTGCCGAAGCCGCAACCGAAGTTGCTGAGGAAGAAGCACCTGTTGCTGCCGAAGCTGAAGAAACGGCTGCCGAATAAGTTTTTTCAACAAAAATATTAAAGCTCGAAAGAAATTTCGAGCTTTTTTGTTCTGGTAAAAATTAATATCTTTGACAATTCATTTCCTGTATTAAGATTGCTTCGTTGTCCCTCCTCGCAACCAGCGGTCAGAGACCAACGGGAGCTAATGACGAACATCTACGGAAGTAATAACAAATCCTTTTTTACAAGTTTTAAATGGAGTATTCCGAAATAAAAAAATAAAATATGGAAGCAGAAGACGCATACAAAACCTTTCAGCAAATGATGGAACATATTCCGGGCAGATTGCATTTGTTGGAAAAACCTATCTCTCTCGAAGCGCAAAGCGCTTATTTTATGCTTTCGCAGCAGATACGAAAATCGGTAGACAAGGAAAAAACACTTGCCTCCATTCCCGACTTGTTCGATACCGATGCCGACCACGAACATAAAAAAACCTTATTGCTTTCGTTGGCTTCGCTCGATGAAGTGGAAGCTTATCGAGCAATAGAAAAATACGCAGAAGCACCCGACGAGTATTTGTCCGAATGGGCAGCCATTGCCCTTAACGAAAGCCGTATGAACATCGAACACGCGTTGTTGGGCGAAAGTCAGGTGTTTATCTCTACCGGACTGGGAGGCAAAGACCAGAAACTGCGCTTTTTTATGGCGTTTTTTTCGTCGTCCAATACCGGGTTTAGCGAATTTCAGAAAGAAATAGCCCACAAGGAATTTGAATATGCGATGACAAACAACGATTGCGAAGTAGAATCGTTTGAGATGCAGCCACTCTACTTTACCGCTGTGGTACTAATCCCGTTTGTAGTCGATTTCAGAAAAGTAATCAGCTCTTTTTTATCGGAAATAAATCAATACGGAAATTTCCTGCGCGAACATTTACTCATCACTAATGTTAAGATTTTCAACGAAGAAGAGATTCGCGATTTCATGCGTAAAAACAGCGTAGGAGGAGCAGAAGCGGAGGCGGCTAACGCTTAGCTTTCAAATAAAGGAAAACGGCAACGGTGAAAAATACAATATTGGGTAGCCATGCCGCCAGCATGGTAGACATGGAGCCATTGACCGAAAACGAACTGCTGAAAGTGGAAAATAATACATAACCGGCACTTAACGCCAAACCAATGCCAAGATTAATGCCTGTTCCGCCCCGCACTTTGCGCGACGACAGTGAAACGCCCATCAAGGTAAGAATAAACGCTGCAAAGGGCATCGAAAAACGCTTGTAATACTCATCTTCAAAAGCCTTGATATTGCCTACTCCACGCTTTTTTTGCCGTTTCAGATAGCTGTAAAGTTCGGGGTTGGTCATTTGCGGACTTTCTTTGGGGGTGATATAAAAATCGCGTGGCTCAACGGCAATTATGGTATCCATTTCGGCTCCACGGGTGAGCGTTTCTTTCATGCCGTCGAATTGACGAATGGTATAATCGTTTAACTTCCATTTGTTCAGAGTGTCGTAATTAATCCGCTCCGCAGTGAGGCGCGATACCAGCTTCTTGCCGTCAAACTTATCTATCGATGCGTGATAACCCCGTTTACGCTCCACATCGTAATTTTCAATATAAAAGGTAATGCCTTGTTCTACTTCGAGTTGTACATTGGTCACATTTTCGTTGCGAAACTTTTTTATATACCGGTTCTCAAATTCTAAACGAGTAACATTGCCTTTGGGAATAACATATCCGCCTAAATAAAAGGCGAAAACTGCAATGAGAGTTGCCGAAATAAAATAAGGACGCAGAAAGCGATTGTAGCTCATTCCGCTCGATTGCATGGCAATTATTTCGCTGTTTCCCGCCAAGTTGGAAGTAAAAAATATCACCGCAATAAAGGTAAACAGCGGATAAAGCATGTTGAAAAAATAGGGAATTACATTGATGTAATAATCGAAGATAATAGCTTCGAGCGGAGCATGTTTATCGAAAAACTTATCTATTCGTTCCGTAAGGTCGAGCACAATGGTGATGCTCAAAATAAGAACGATAGACAGCAAAAAAGTGCCCAGAAATTTACGAATAATATACAGGTCGAGCTTTTTCAGCATTTCACTTCCAGTTTATCGAGCACATTTTTTATTTTCTCGAAAGTAGTAAAGCTGGTAGGTACCAGCGGGAGGCGCAATTTGTTTTCGATAAAACCCATCATCGAAAGCATGGATTTTACTCCCGCAGGATTTCCGTCGACAAAAAGCAGGTCGAACAGGCGGTTGAACTGAGTATGAATATTGCGCGCACTCTTGTAATCGCCTTCGAGGGCGAGGCGCACCATGCGGCTGAATTCGCGTGGGAAAGCATTGCCGATTACCGAAATAACACCTACCGCGCCAAGCGTAATAAGCGGATAAGTAACCCCGTCGTCGCCCGAGATAACCACAAAACCATCGGGTTTGTTGGTAATAATTTCGTCCATCTGACTCATATTGCCCGATGCTTCTTTGATACCTACAATGTTGCTGAACTCGCAGGCAAGACGCAAGGTAGTTTCGGCAGTCATATTCACGCCTGTGCGTCCGGGCACATTGTAAAGCACAATGGGCAGCTTGGAAACTTGCGCAATAGCTCTATAATGTTGGTACAAGCCTTCCTGCGATGGTTTATTGTAGTAGGGAGTAACGCAAAGCAGTGCATCGACTGTGCGAGGATCAATGTTTTTTATTTGTTCCACCACGGCTTTGGTATCGTTGCCGCCGGCTCCGAGTACAAGCGGAACGCGCCCTTGTACCCGCTTCACTACAAAACGAAGTATTTCGTTCTTTTCTTCGTCGCTTAGCGTAGGCGTTTCGGCAGTAGTGCCAAGCACTACTAAATAATCGGTTCCGTTTTTTAGTTGATAATCAATCAGATTGCCAAGGGCATCAAAGTCTACCGTATCGTCCGACTTGAAAGGGGTGATAAGGGCAACACCCATGCCGGTTAATTTGTTTGCTGTCATTCGAAAAAGCTCAATCTTAATTTTCGGCTTCAAAAGTACAATTTTAATCGCTTAATTGTATCTTTTATACTACGATTTCTTGGCTTGCCGAAAAAAGTTTATGCTGTTTTCACTTTCCTGCCGAAATATTTTCGAAGCATATTTGCCAGCAAATTCATCAGCAAAACAATTAAAATAAGAACCAGAGCCGTTCCGTAAGCAATTGGGCGCGAGGCTTCAATATCAATGCCGCTGGTAGCGATAACATATAAATGGTATGGCAACGCCATTACCTGACTGAAAATACTGTCGGGCAATTTGGGCAGGAAATAAGCCGCTACGGTAAAGAGAATCGGAGCCGTTTCGCCCGAAACACGACCGATGGAAAGTATCAGTCCGGTAATAATATTGGGGAAAGCCATCGGTAACACTACGCGGCGAATAGTTTGCAATTTGCTTGCACCCAGGGCATAACTGCCCGTGCGAAACGAATCGGGTATGGATTTGAGCGCCTCTTCGGTGGTGCGGATAATAAGCGGAAGCACCAGCAAACCGAGCGTAAGCGAACCGGCTATAATAGAATCGCCGAAACCGAGTGTATTGACAAACAGCGCCATACCGAATAATCCGAATACGATGGACGGAATACTGCCTAAGTTATTGGTCATCACGCGGATAAATCGTACAATCCAGCCATTGCCGGCATACTCGTTCATGTAGATTGCCGACATAATTCCCAGTGGAAAGGCAAATACTATGCTGCCCACCATCAGGCACAGCGTGCCCACGATAGCGGGAAAAATACCGCCCGCGGTCATACCTTCGGTAGGGGCTAAAGTGAGGAAATCCCAACTGATAACGCCAATGCCGTTGTAAATAATAAAACCAAGTATCCAAAACAAGATGGCTACTACGGCTATTCCCAACAGTTTGAAGGTGGCAAAGGCTATTTTTTGTGTCGTTTTTTTGTGCATCGGAGCATTTCTTTTTGTGATGCAAAAATATGTCGGGAATATTACGGAACAGGCAAGGCTTTGTTACGAAAAAGTTAAGATTAAGACAATGTGTAGAGACGGGGTGTGCCTTGTCTCTGCGCCTTGTATGCGGTTATTTAGTCCTGTCAGACGCAATATAATACAAGTATCTATGAGGATTTTTACTGAATAAATATTAGTAATATTTATGATGAAATAATAAAGTAATTAGGTCGTAAAAAAGTTTAAAATCCATTTCCAAGACAAACTAAGGTATTGTTATAATTAACGAGAGTATTATATTTGCTGCAGAATTTTAATGAAAATAGATTAAATTATGGTTACATCAAGAGAAAAAATTATTGACATCGCTTCAAGGTTATTTATTCAAAAAGGTTATGAAGGTTGTACTACTATTGAAATTGCTAAGGTTGCTGGACTAAGCAATAACTCAGGATTGTTCAAATATTTTCCGTCAAAAGAAAAAATGTATCGTACCATAGTGGATCGATATCTTGTTCAGCAATTACATGCATCTAAACAAAAAATCGGCAGTTATAAACGGCTTTCATTGCAAAAATTTATAGAATTATATCTAAAAAAAATTTCAGAAGCTAGAATCATGCTGCATTCTTTTATAAACGGAGGTGAAAAATCATCTATGTACTATCTTTCTTTTAGGCTGGAATGTGGTGAAAGGTTTGAAGATTGTGCACGAGCAGCCGTAGCGTTTGATGAAGAAGAAGTTAACCTGTGGCAAGATGTAATACAGCGCGCAATTGGAAGCGGAGAAGTAAAGCCGGATACCAATGCTTATGCCGTAGCTAAAATGTTTTGGTATTCATATATGGGCATGTCGTATATGTATTCTGCCAAAGGCGGTATAACCGATGAAGACGCCAGAGGTATGTTGTATGATATATACAATATGATAAAAAGCTAAATTTGCTTTATATGCTTTCGTCCTTTTATATTAACTCCTCCGCTTTGCCCGTTCCCTTTATAAAAGTGGACAGAGTGGTACAAACAATCTTGTAGTACGAATACAATGTTTGTGCAACAACTCTCCCCTTGATTCAAGGGGAGTACCTCCGAAGGAGGGGAGGGGTTTTAAAAAAGGACAGTAGGAGTTACAAAAAGGGAGACAATCGAAGTGGCAGGGTTTAGTAAAGTGTAATAACAAGAAAAGGACCAATTATACTCTAATTAATCCCTCTGCTTCGATCGTCCCCTTTATAAAAGTGGACAGAGTGGTATAAACAATCTTGTAGTACGAATACAATGTTTGTGCAACAACTCTCCCCTTGATTCAAGGGGAGTACCTCCGAAGGAGGGGAGGGGTTGAAAAAAAGAACAAAGCACCTTAATGATCGACATGCCGAACATAATAAAAAAAACAGGCGAAGCTAATAAAGCTTCGCCTGTTTTTTGTCGGACGATTTTTTCGCCCGTGGATATTCAGTTTTATTTGCTTGCTTCTTCGATAGCAACTGCTACGGCAACCGTAGCTCCTACCATTGGGTTGTTACCCATTCCGAGGAAGCCCATCATTTCCACATGCGCCGGAACTGACGACGAGCCTGCAAATTGCGCATCGCCGTGCATACGACCCATGGTGTCGGTCATACCGTAAGATGCGGGACCGGCTGCCATATTATCGGGGTGCAATGTACGACCTGTACCGCCGCCCGATGCTACCGAGAAGTATTTTTTGCCTTGTTCCATGCACTCTTTTTTGTATGTGCCTGCCACCGGGTGTTGGAAACGGGTTGGGTTGGTAGAGTTTCCTGTAATGGATACATCTACGCCTTCCTTGCGCATAATGGCAACGCCTTCGCGTACATCGTCCGCACCGTAGCATTTTACTTTGGCGCGAAGACCGGTTGAATAGGCTTTTTCTTTCACTACTTTCAATTCACCGGTGCCGTAGTTGAACTCGGTATCTACAAAAGTAAATCCGTTGATGCGAGAGATAATCATCGCAGCGTCTTTACCCAAACCGTTGAGGATAACGCGCAACGGTTCTTTGCGCACTTTGTTTGCCATTTCGGCAATTTTGATAGCGCCTTCGGCTGCTGCGAACGACTCGTGTCCCGCCAAGAAAGCAAAACATTTGGTTTCTTCGCGAAGTAACATCGCAGCCAAATTCCCATGTCCGATACCCACTTTGCGGTCGTCGGCAACAGAGCCGGGGATACAGAACGACTGCAGTCCGATGCCGATCATTTCGGCTGCTTCGGCTGCATTTTTCGCGCCTTTTTTGATAGCGATAGCCGCACCGACTACATACGCCCATTTAGCGTTTTCGAACGCGATAGGCTGCGTTTCCTGACAAATTGTATAGGGGTCAATTCCCTTTGCATCGCAGATGGCTTTTGCCTCTTCGATGTCTTTGATTCCGTATTGATTGAGCGCAGCATTAATCTGATTAATACGGCGGTCGTAACTTTCAAATAACATATCTTTTTTATTTACTATTTACAGATTTACTATATACTATTTTAAGGATTACGATTAGACGAACGGCAACTATAAACCGAAGTTAAATTGTCAGTTGTCTAATTGTAAATCTTACTCGTGTCTTGGGTCTATATATTTCACACCTTCGGCAAAGCGACCATAGTTTGAAGTTGCTTTTTTCAATGCCTCGTTAGCATCGGTGCCTTTTTTAATATCGTCCATAAATTTACCCAGGTGGACAAATTCGTAGCCAATCACTTCGTTGTCGGCATCAAGAGCCATACGAGTACAGTAACCTTCTGCCATTTCCAAGTAACGAACGCCTTTTGCCATTGTTCCATACATCGTTCCTACTTGCGAGCGAAGTCCTTTTCCCAAGTCTTCCAAGCCTGCGCCGATAGGCAAACCGCCTTCCGAGAAAGCGGATTGTGTACGACCGTAAACAATTTGCAGGAATAATTCACGCATGGCAGTATTGATGGCATCGCAAACCAAGTCGGTATTCAATGCTTCGAGCAAAGTTTTGCCGGAAAGGATTTCGGCAGCCATTGCAGCCGAGTGGGTCATGCCCGAACAGCCTACTGTTTCAATCAATGCCTCTTGAATAATACCGTCTTTTACATTGAGCGTAAGTTTACATGCACCTTGTTGTGGCGCACACCAACCCACACCGTGAGTAAGCCCCGAAATGTCTTTGATTTCTTTTGATTTCACCCATTTTCCTTCTTCCGGAATAGGTGCAGGTCCGTGGTTGGGTCCTTTTTTTACAACACACATGTGTTCTACTTCGTGAGAATAAATCATTTTTTTAAATATAAAAAGTTAATTGATTGTAGATAAAGTTGCCTTCTTTGGGAGAGAGGCGTGCAAAGGTATAAAAAATTTCGATTCTTTTTTTTGAAGGAAGAAATATTTTCGGACTTATCCTTTTTGGGGCTTGTAAAGCAAACTGTCTCCGTTGTTACTTCCGTTGGTCGTGATTGCTAATTGCGAGGAGGAACGACGAAGCAATCCAGAGACATTACGAGATTGCTTTGTATCTTGCGATGACGAATACGCCTCAAAGGGATAATGCCGCATATTTTTACCACTCAATTTTCGACAATCCCCGTTGCTGTAAATATTCGTTTGCCTGCCCAAAATGTCCGCAACCAATAAACCCGCGGTAAGCGGAGAGGGGAGAGGGATGCACGGCTTTGAGCACCAAATGCTTGCGGGTATCAATTACGGCGCCTTTGCGTTGGGCGTAGCTTCCCCAAAGCATGAAAACCAGCCCTTCGCGTTCGCGGCTGAGGGTTTCAATAACAGCGTCGGTAAACTGTTCCCAGCCTTTCCCCTGGTGCGAACCGGCTAAATGAGCCCGTACGGTAAGCGTGGCGTTGAGCAGCAGCACTCCTTGTTGTGCCCAGCGTTCGAGGTTACCGGAGCGGGGAGAAGCAATGCCTAAATCGCGTTCGATTTCCGTGAAGATATTTACCAGCGAGGGTGGGAACTGCACTCCGTCGTTGACCGAAAAACACAGCCCGTGTGCTTGCCCTATGCCATGATACGGGTCTTGCCCGATAATAACCACTTTTACCCGGTCGAAAGGACATTGGTCGAAAGCATTGAAAATAAGGCGGGCGGGCGGGAAAATGGTAGTGGTGGAATATTCTTGCCGAACGAAAGCAACAAGCTGTTCGAAATACGATTTGTCAAATTCAGGCTGTAACACGGCTTGCCACGAGGGAGAAATTCTTACTTGCATATAGTTTATTTTTTTCTGACGACAAAGATAGTGTATGCAGAAAAGAAAAAAAATTATCTTTGTCGGATAATTTAAAAAATAAACTAAGGAATGAAACGGGTTAGCAATAAGGAAAAAATCCTGCTTCGTACTTCTTGGATCAGTACGGTGGGAAATATGTTGCTGTCGGCAGCAAAAATAGCGATAGGCTTATTCTCGGGCAGTTTGGCAGTATTGGGCGACGGTATCGATTCGGCTACCGATGTGCTGATTTCTATTGTGATGGTATGTACTGCTAACATTATGAAACGCCCGCCCGACCCAAAATATGTTTTTGGCTACGAAAAAGCCGAAGGTATTGCAACCAAAATTTTGTCGTTGGTAATTTTTTATGCCGGTGTGCAAATGTTGATTTCGTCGGGCAAAGCAATATTTTCGGGCGAAGTGCGGGAACTGCCCGGTATGCTTGCCATTTATGTAACACTGTTTTCCATTGCCGGAAAATTTGGTTTGGCGTGGTATCAGTTTCGGCAAGGCAAGCGAATAAACAGCTCGATGCTGAAAGCGAATGCGGTAAATATGCGCAACGATGTGTTGATTTCAACGGCGGTGCTGGTAGGGTTGGTATTCACTTTTATACTGAATCTTCCGATACTCGATGCAGTTACAGGTTTGATAGTCAGCTTTTTTATTCTCAAATCGTCGGTTGAAATTTTCATGGAATCGAACACCGAGTTGATGGACGGGGTGAAAGATACATCGGTTTACAACCGGCTGTTTGAGGCTATAGACGGGGTGAAGGGCGCCCAAAATCCTCACCGTGTACGCATTCGCCAGTTTGGCGGACTGTATGCTATTTCGCTCGATATTGAAGCCGATGAAAACATCACGCTCCGTGAAGCGCATAATATTGCCGACGCGGTAGAAAACAGTATTCGCAAGTCTATCGAAAATATTTACGATATAGTAGTGCATGTAGAGCCGCAGGGCAGGCACAACTCTCATGAAAAATATGGAGTAGACAGGAAAATGCTGGACTGATTTTTATTTTTTCGTATACCGCTCGTTGAGTAGGCGAATTACCTCTTCAGTGATGTCGTATCCTTGCTCGGAATACAAAATGTTGTCGTTCATCGTATTGCTTAAAATCACCTGGTATTTGCGGGTTTTATTATACTCTTTCAGAAAAGTGTTGATAGTGTCGCGCAGTCGTTCGTTCATTTTTTTCTGTTCCCGCAACAATTCTTCGCTGAGTTTGCCGTTTAATTGTTCCATATCTTGGCGGCGTTTCATTAATTGGGCGTTTTCTTGCTCGGCACGCTCGCGACTTAAAAAGGCGTTGCTTTGTATTTTTTGTTGAAATACGGTAGCATCTTTTTGCCACTGTTCCATTTTGCGCGAAAGTTCGGCTTCCGAGCGTTCGCTGCGGGCAAGCAATTTTTCGTTGGCTTCTTTAGCAAAATTGTAGTTGAGCAGCAACGAATCGATGTTAATGTATGCAATCGGGACGAGCGGGTTTTGTTTTTCGACAATAGCTTTGTCTTTTTTGTCTGTCTCACTGTTTGCGTTACAGTCTGTATTTTTTATATTACAGAAATATAAAATGTACAATAAAATTACAGCTGCGGCAAGTATGCCATTAGCAATAAAATACACGGTCTTTTTCATAATCATAAAGTTTTTTTTAGATAATATTTCGGCAAATTTATAGAAATATATTACTTGATTTCAAATTATAGGACGAATAGAATTGAAATTTATTTATTTTTAGAAATGTGAGTATCAATCATGAAAATGATTTTAGAAAAAAAAAGGCTTTTTGTACGATTTTTGTATTTTTGCCGCCAAAGTTTTAAATTACTAATTATATGAATTTTCAAACTGAAATCGTATTGCGATTTTTTGATGAAATAAGTCGCATTCCGCGCCCATCGAAACACGAAGAACAAATACGCCGCTATCTTATCCATTTTGCCGAACAGCATGCTTTGCCGTGGATTGTTGACGATGCGGGCAATGTGCTGATAAGCAAACCCGGAACACAGGGGCAGGAACAGCGTCCGGTGGTGGTGCTGCAAAGCCACATCGATATGGTAGGCGAAAAAGATAGCAGCTCGACGCATAATTTCCTCACCGATCCTATTTCTGTATATCGCGACGGCGACCGTTTGCGTGCTCACGGTACTACTCTTGGCGCCGACAACGGCATTGGTATGGCGATGCAACTTGCCTTGCTTTCTATCGATACAGTGATGCACCCACCGCTCGAATGTCTGTTTACGGTTGATGAAGAGACGGGATTGTATGGTGCAAGCAATCTTTCTCCCGATTTACTCAGGGGGCGTACAATGATAAATTTGGATACCGAAGAGGAAGGTGAATTTTGTATCGGTTGTGCGGGTGGTACCGATACGCTTGCCGAAATCCGTTTTGAGCGACAAGTTATACCCGAAGGTTTTTTCTTTTTTCGCGTACGGATTTCGGGTTTACAGGGTGGGCATTCGGGCGAAGATATTAATAAACATAGAGCCAATGCGATTAAACTTCTTGCCGGTTACCTGCAGTGTGTGGTGCAACAAAGCGATTTGCGCGTTGCTTGTATCGAAGGTGGAAATTTGCGCAACGCTATTCCCCGAGAGGCTGGGGCATTGCTTGCTGTTCCTTTTGCTGACAAGGAATTGGTGCGTATTGTGTTGAACCATTTTATTGTCGATTCTGAAGAGCAATTTCCTGCTGAAACAGGGTTGTGTATCGAACTCGAATCGGCATACGAAGAGCAAAGCGAAATGCTGCCAAAATCCATTTCCGACGGTGTGATACGCGCCCTTAATGCTTGTCCGAATGGAGTAATTGCCATGAGCCGGCAGATTGCAGATTTGGTAGAGACTTCTACCAATTTGGCAGCTGTTCGCAGTGGCGACGATTTTGTACGGATAGAGACTTCGCAACGAAGTTCGTCGGAAACGGAAAAACACAATATTGCACAACGGGTTGCGGCTGTTTTTTCTGCCGAAGGGGCAACAATTACTACCGGAAAAGATTATCCGGGCTGGGAACCTAATCCCGATTCGGTTGTTTTGCAGCGAAGCATTGCTGCTTATCGCCGACTTTTCGGAAGTGAGCCGGTGGTAAAAGCTATTCACGCGGGGTTGGAGTGTGGCGTTATTTTGGGAAAATATCCCGATATGGATATTGTTTCGCTCGGACCAACTATTGAGGGTGCACATTCGCCTGCCGAAAGTGTGAGTATTAGTTCTGTGGAGCGGTGTTGGCAGTTGTTGCTCGAAATTCTCAATTCATAGTTTTTGGGATTATTATTCCTCAGTGCTCTTTGTTTCTTGTTGTGTGTTGCCGATAATTTTTTCAAATAGTGAGAGGGCTTCGGGGCACATTTCAAAAAACGATTCGGTTGCAGTATTGTTGCGTTTTATAGCCTCGTTTAAAAAATACAGCGATTCGCTTATATTGTTTAATTTGAAAAATACAACGCTTAGCAGTAGTTGTACATTTTCTGCATTTTCGTTTAGTTCGTAGGCTTTGAGGTAGGCATCGCGCGCTTCTTCCAACCTTTCGAGTTCGAAAAATACGCTGCCCAGGGCTATCCAAGTATCGGGTTGGTTTTCGTCAATATGCAGTGAGGTTTCGTATGCGTCGATAGCATCGTCAAATTTATCCAAATTCACATACGCTTCAGCCAAATATACCCATGCTTCACAAAGTTCCGGGTCTATTTTCAAGGCTTTTTTGGAATATTCTATACTTTTTTCGAATGCGTTGGTTTCGAGGTAACATACAGCAATGCCGGTGTAGGCTTCGATGTTATTTTCGTCGAGTTGCAAGGCTTGCTCGTAGATGGATAGGGCTTTATCGAACTGTCCTTTTTTCTCGTAACACTCGCCGATGTGTACCAACGCATAGCTTGGATATTCGGTCAGTTCGAGATAAACGGCATAATCTTCGAGTGCTTTGTCAAATTCTTCCAATTGGAAATAAGTATGTCCGCGCTGTAGCCAGCCAAGTTCGTCTTTTTCATCGATAACGATAACATAATCGTAAGCTTCGATGGCTTTCGGATAATTGCCCATGGCGTAGTAAATTTGCCCAAGGTTAAACCATGCTTCGCTCGAATAAGGTTGCAGGTCTAAAATATGATTGAGCATTTGGATGCAGGCGTCGTATTGCAATGTTTCTTCGTAGCAATAGGCTATTTCAAACAGCAAGTCGATGTTGTTCGGATTGTATTGCAAGCCTGCTTGCAGGTAACGCAGGGCGCGGTCGTAAGCTTCGGCGCAGATATAGATGTAGGCAATGTCCAGACTGATTTCGTCCAGATTGAATTCATCGTTTTGCATAGCTTTGGCGAAAATAGCATCGGCATCGGTAAAGCGGTTGAGCGACACCAGCAAATCGCCTTTGAGTAGCATGGTTTTCAGGTCGTAACTGCGGTCGCTGCTGCGGTCGAGAATTTCCAATGCTTTGTCTTTTTTCCCCATAGATGAATACAACCGCGCTAATTTCAACTGTAGTAATTCGCTCTGCGGGTGCATTTTAATGCCAAGGTCGAGTGTGCGCGACGATTCGGCTGTCATGCCTTCCCACATGTAGTAATCGGCAAGCATTTCCAATTCTTCCACATCAAAATATCCGTTTTGATTAGAAGAAATAAAATCTTCGTAGCGTTGTAGCAGACTATTGAAGTTCTCGTCCATCAGGTATTATTTCGTTAAAATAAACATTGCAAAATTAACTCAATTTGCTCAAATTTCTGCCTTTTGAGAGGAGAAATTATTAACAGGTAGGAAGCGAACGCTTAATGAAATTAGCAACGAGGTAGCTGATTTTTCATTTTTGGGGAAATTAAAACGGAATTATCCCTATTAAAATTCCGATGAGAAATGGAAGTTTATTTTGGGGAAATCAGTTTGTGCCATTTGCAGCACATAGCCGCTATCGGCAAGAAAGACATCTCGCCCGTCTTTGTCCACTGCCATGTATTGGAATTTGCGTTTTTTGAAATTTTCCAGTTCGCTGCGGTCGTCACTTTCAATCCAACATGCTTTGTAGAGTGAAATAGCTTCCCAACGACAGGTGGCATTGTATTCGTGCTCTAAGCGATATTGGATAACTTCAAATTGCAACTGCCCGACGGTTCCGATTATTTTTCGTCCGTTAAACTGATTGATAAACAATTGCGCCACCCCTTCGTCCATTAATTGATTAATGCCTTTTTCGAGTTGTTTGGATTTCATCGGGTCGGCATTTTCGATGTATTTAAACATTTCGGGCGAGAAACTTGGGATTCCTTTGAAATGCAGATTTTCGCCGCTTGTAAGCGTATCGCCTATTTTAAAAGTACCGCCATTGTCGGGCAAGCCGATGATATCGCCGGCATAAGCTTCGTCTACGGTTTCTTTTTTCTGCGCCATAAAAGCCGTCGGGCTTGAAAATTTCATCATTTTGTTGAGGCGGACATGTTTGTAATTGACATTTCGCTCAAATTTGCCGGAACATATTTTTACAAAGGCAATACAGCTTCTATGGTTCGGGTCCATGTTGGCGTGAATCTTGAAAATAAAGCCTGAGAATGCGTTTTCGTCGGGTTGAACCACTCGTTCCACCGTTTGCGTAGGGCGTGGAGAAGGCGCTATTTGCACAAAGCAATCCAATAATTCTTTTACGCCAAAATTATGCAGGGCTGAGCCAAAAAATACCGGTGCAAGCTTTCCCGCCAAATAAGAAGCCGGGTCAAATTCATCGTACACGCCGTTAATCAATTCCATATCTTCGCGCAACTGTGTTGCGTCTTGTTCGCCGATGTATTTTTCCAAATCGGGATTATTTATATCGGTAAATTCAATGGATTCGCTGACTGTTTGCTTGCTGGGGGTATATAAATCTAATTTTTGCTCAAAGATATTATATACGCCTTTCAGGTTTTGTCCTCCATTGACAGGCCAGCTTAACGGACGAACATTTATTTTCAGTTCTTCTTCCAATTCGTCCAGCAAATCGAAAGGGTTTTTGCCGTCGCGGTCTAATTTATTGACGAAAATAATCACCGGTGTATTTCTCATACGGCATACTTCCATCAATTTACGGGTTTGCGGCTCTACTCCTTTTGCCACATCGACGGCAATAACCACACTATCGACTGCTGTAAGGGTACGATAAGTATCTTCGGCAAAATCTTGGTGACCGGGTGTATCGAGGATATTTATTTTGTAGTTTTTGTAATCGAAACCCATTACCGAAGTGGCTACGGAAATTCCTCTTTGTTTCTCTATTTCCATCCAATCGGAAGTGGCGGATTTTTTGATTTTATTCGACTTTACGGCTCCTGCCACATGGATTGCTCCTCCGAAAAGAAGAAGTTTTTCGGTCAATGTGGTTTTTCCCGCGTCGGGGTGGGCAATAATGGCGAAAGTACGCCGGCGTTGTATTTCGTCGTGTAGGCTCATTGTTGGTATTTTTTTACGGCGCGCAAAGGTAATGTTTTTTCAGCAATCTTTTAAATCAATTTTTCTTGTTGTCAATTTCTTTCGCGATTATCTCTTTCAGGCTTATTTGTCATTATTATTTCTTTTCGGTTATGACTGTTGGTTGCGAGGAACGGAGCAATCCGGAAAAACATAACGAGATTGCTTCGTTCCTCGTAATTAGCAATCACGACCAACGGAAGTAATGACGGATAGTGTTTGCTTTGCAAGTCTAAATGGGATAATTCCAGATTCTTTTGAAGATTTGATTTTCTACAGCTCCATGGCTGCCAAAATCTTTGCGGTGATTTTTCGCAAGTTGGGAATGGATGGGCGAATATTTTTGTAGCGTTTTGGAATGAGTAGTCGGATGGCGCTATCCACTACTTCGACTTTGGCAGGATAGGTCATTTCGAGTGTTTCGCCATCGCAGTGAAAACAGGGCGACGATACGGACAAAATTTCTGCCCGCCGCATCTTAATCGTTTCCACATAAGGCATTTTGTCGATAAATCCGCCGAGCAGGGCGGTTGCCATCAACGGTGCCAGCATAGACGGGAAAGGATGAATAAGAGTTGCGTGCAGCAATCCGTCCGAAAGGTCGGCTTCGGGTGCGATGTAGGCATTGTTGCCGTATTGATTGGCATTGGCAAATGTTACCAGGAAATATTTTCCCTTGTGCAGTTTTCCATCGATGGTAAATTCGGCTTCTACGGGGGTGTTGTTGCGCAGTTTTTCAACAATTTTTTGTACATAGCGTTTTCCGCCGCGCTGCTTGCCTCCTCGATTGAATGCTGCAGCAATGTCGGCGTCGAATCCGAAACCACAGGTGCAAAAAAAATAGCGGTTATTTACCTTCCCGGCGTCTATGGTTTGGTCGTCGGAATGAAGCAGGTAACCCGTTTGACTTCTTTTTCGTTCGGGCACTTTTATCATGCGCGCCAAGCCGTTGCCCGAGCCGCGCGGAATAATTGCCACGGGTGTATTGGTATGTACAAGCGATGAGGCTATTTCGTTGAAAGTGCCGTCGCCACCTACCGAAACGATGGTATATCCTCCGGTTTGGACGATGTCTTTCGTTTTGTTGGAAGCCTGTCCGCTGTACTGCAATTCGAAGCATTGGGCAGGTAGTTGGGCGGAGTGTATCTCATTTATCAAATTGAGAGAGTACTGCTTGTTACGCGATTTGCCGGCAATGGGATTGACTAAAAAATAAAAGTTCCGTTTCTTCTTTTTAGACATCATCGTTGTTTTTTCAAAAAAATACAACGCAAAAATATATTTTTTTCCTTATACAACAAAAAAACTATCGTTTTCATTTGTCGAAGATCGATATGGGGGTGATTATGCGATTAGTGGATCAAGCCCGCAATGAGAGACACGCTTACTAAAGAGATAATTCCGAAAAGCTATGCCAAGCATGTAAGAAAAATGTATTTTTTTAATATTTATTAATAAATCGAGTTTGTCGGAGGAAGGATATAGGATAGATACAGGATAGATAGAGGATAGAGATGGTTTTTATGTGTTTTTTTAATTCTGAAATTAATATAATTTAACTATTTTGGAGTGTTTGTTTGTGTTTTTAGAAAGATTAAAGTAGAATTTTTAGGCGAGGGGAAATTTCATAAAAAATCATGTTTAAAAACATGTTTGTTATTTTAATAAATACGCATTTGGATTTTTTATCTATCTTCGCAAGCATTATGTCAAATTTTAAAAAACTAATACTATGAAAATAGGGAATTTAATTTTATCAGCATTCATACTATCTATTCTTGTTCTTGGTGTAAACTCGTGTAAAGGTGATGAAAGCGACCCTAAGCCCGCTATCACCTATCTTTTGGCAAGTAAAAGCGGCGATGTTATTATTGGAGAGGAAATTACGCTTACGGCAAGTTCGCAGGGCAGCGATTTTCAGTGGTCGTGCAGCGGCGGCTCTATTGCTGGCGAGGGTAAAAGCGTGAAATGGACTGCTCCAAACAAGGTTGGGACATATACCGTGAGCGTGAGTAATGGAGACGGTAGCACTCAAACGAAAGAACTGAATGTGGCAGGCAGTTATTTTTTTCTTTTTGATAAATCGTCTTCGGTTTGGGGAAGGAACAGCAGTATAACAAAAGTTACTCTTTCGAATGGAAAAGCTGTTGTTTCGGCTGTCGGGACAGATGCTGCCGCGTTTTATTACAAAGAGTTGTCGCAACCGGAAATACCATTTTCGTACAAAACAAAAGTAGCGGTTAATGCCTTAGATTACATGAATTTCGGTACCGGAGGTGCTCTGTTTAATTTTGATTTTGTTGTACCGGAAACTATTTCGGGCGAATGTTTGACGCGTATTGCTTTTGCCGTAAATCCCGGAGCAAGAACTTGGCGGGTTTTAACTTACACCAGTGATGAAACAGGAGCATTACCCGCTACTGTGATAGAAAGACAGACAGCGGATATTTTTACCGAAAACGACCAATATCACACTATCGGTGTGGCAATTACAGCGGAGAAAATGTTTATAGTTAATGTTGATGGCACGGAGTTATACAGATATGATTTATCTACCTACGAGAGCACATTTAAACTCAATTATGCAGTTTATCAAGTTAGTTCGGGTTTATCGTTGCTGATTGACGATTTTTATCTCACTACAGACGGAACTATTCTTAAATAATTTATTCTCCGTTCTGTCGAATTTGCAATTCGACAGGCAAGAATATTAGCATTTATAATGCGATAACCAAAATACCACTTTATATTTTCGCATTACAAATGCTCATACTCACGACTTCCGAATTACAAATTCGGAAGGACGAGGCGAGGGGAAACAATATAATTAATTGGGAAGCAATATAATTGTTTGGGGAGCCGCCCCAAAGTTTGGGGGAACAATATAATTAATTGGGGAACAATATATTTGTTTGGGAGAATGCCCCGGCAAATCTGTCAATTAGATAAATAATAGTGAGCCTTGCAGAAAACCGGCATAAAAAGTCCCATCAGTTTTTCCTTCAATGAAAAATCCTTAAATAGGGAACAGGCATTATTGGTATCAATTCGCTTTTTGTGCAGCAAATTTTTCGTTCCACACGAGCCAAATAAGGAAAATCATACCGTAGAAAGCGTACTTAAATACCCATTCGTGCCAAAACACAAACTGTTCGGGGTGGTTTGCTACAATCATGGCAATAGCGGCAATGCGTATAATATTGAAGCTGTATATCAACAGTAAACCCATGGGGATATACCATGTTTTGTGCAGCCATTTGCCTTTGCTTAGCAGCATGATGCACAAAAAAATAAACGATTGTTTGATAGCCGTGCATCCCCATACCACGGTTACAGCATGGTGATTGGCAAAACAAATTTCGTTGGCGTTCCGGGCAATGGTTTCGTAACCGAAAAACTGTACAATATCACGCGCCACGCCTGCAATGTGCAATACCATTGCCCCGAAAGGCGCGTAAATATCGTATCGCCCGAAAAGCAATACCTGAGGTAGATTTTCATTGCCATGTATGCAGAGTTTCCACAAAAGGTCGGCAGCAAAAAGCCCGATGAGAAAAAAAATAACGCCGTGAACTGCCTCCAAGCTTCGCCATATTTTTTTGAGTTCTTCTACCATACTATTGTTTATTTAAATTTCTACGCGGGCAAAAGGTGGAGCCGAAAGTGTACAAAAATCATTTTGCACAAACTTAAACCAGCCTGCTACGGTAATCATCGCGGCATTGTCCATCGTGTAAGCAAGTTTTGGGATAAATGCCCGTTTGCCCGATTGCTCTGCATAAGCAGTGAAAGCCTTACGCAATCCGGAATTTGCAGATACGCCACCTGCAAGCGCAATGTCTTTTACCTTAAAATAGTCGGCAGCTTTTCGGAACTTATCCATCAAAATTTCTACAATGGTTTGCTGCAATGAAGCGCAGAGATCGGCTCGGCGTTCTTCGGCAAAGGCAGGATTGAGTTTTAACTCATCGCGCAGCAAATAGAGGAATGAAGTTTTTAATCCGCTGAAACTGTAATCGTAGCCTTCGATGCGCGGTTTGCTCAACCGGAATGCATCGGCATTTCCTTCGTTTGCCAAACGGTCGATATGCGGACCACCCGGATAGGGCAGTCCCATTACTTTGGCGCATTTATCAAAAGCTTCGCCTGCGGCATCGTCGATGGTTTGCCCCACGATTTCCATATCGTTGGGAGTGCGAACGAGTACGATTTGCGAATTTCCCCCCGATACGAGTAAACACAGAAAAGGAAATTCGGGATGTTGAACGGAATCATCATTGTCGATAAAATTAGCCAAGATATGTGCCTGCAAATGGTTTACATCGATGAGCGGCAATCCAAGTGCCTGAGCAAAACCTTTGGCAAACGAAGTACCCACGAGCAGCGACCCCATTAATCCCGGTCCGCGGGTAAAAGCTACGGCAGCAAGCTGTTTTTTGTCGATCCCAGCCTGTTTTAATGCTTGATGCACCACGGGAATGATGTTTTGTTGATGCGCTCGAGATGCCAGTTCGGGTACTACGCCGCCGTATTGCTCGTGTACTTTTTGGGAAGCTACCACATTGGATAACAGATGGGTTTCACAACATATTGCCGCCGAAGTATCGTCGCACGAAGACTCGATGCCAAGTATGTAAACCGGGTTGGAAACCGATGTTGATATATCCATAAAAAGCTATTTTTTTGAGTACCGATATTTTCCTGCAAAGATAAATCTTTTTCAGTTATCTTATTCATACAGAAAATATTTGCCGGTTTTTCTATGCCGGTTGTAAGCTTGTTTCAGTCTTCATCTTTGGATAAAATGTTGTACTTTTGTGGCGTAAAAAGAAAAACCAATGCTCGGTAATTATAAAAACAGAACAAAATTATAACGAATCGTCATTGCGGATTAAATCCGCAATCGCAAAATAACGAAACAGATTGGTCTTCTGCGATTGCGGGTCAAGCCCGCAATGACGGAAGGATAATTGTGCAGGACAGGCTTTTTGAAAGCGATTTTGACAGGGATTTTAAAGCAGACTTAATGTTGAGAAGTAGTGAAAATCCGGATAGACCTCTTTATGAATATTCTATCCAAAAAACAATCAACTTATTTAGAAACATTCCATATCAAGAATGGAAAACTAGTAAATAGTAAATCGAAATGAAAACCTACACCAATGTAAAAGACCTCGGCAATCTGCAAGAGGTAATATTATAAATAAACAAATTTAATTTTCGACAAAATATTTACCCATACGAAAATAATTTGCTATTTTTGCAAAACATTTAACGATAATAGAATAATATGCAAAACCCCGTATTGACACGAGAAAACTACTTGCAACGCCTCGCGGTGTGGATAGATAAGCCTGTAATTAAGGTAATTATCGGACAGCGGCGTGTGGGAAAAAGTATGTTTATGTTTCAAGTTATGGAACATATCCGCAGTGTCAATCCGGAAGCAAACTGTATCTATATAAATACGGAAAACGAAGAATTTCAGCATATTAGAACTTATGAAGACTTGCAAAAAGAGATAAATGCAAGCCTAAAAAAAGCAGTAAAAAATTATCTTTTTATTGACGAAATTCAGGATGTTGCCGAATTTGAGCGAGCTTTGCGTAGTTATCTATCTAAAAATCAATGCGATATTTATATCACGGGAAGCAACTCTCAATTAATGTCGGGCGAGTTGGCTACTTTTTTGAGCGGGCGTTATGTGGAGTTTAAAATCCATCCGCTGTCGTTTACGGAATTTTGTCTGTTTCACAATTTGCCCAACAATAATGACACTTTGCTGAAATATTTTCGTTACGGTGGAATGCCTTTTTTGCGCCATTTACCATTGGAGGATTTGACGGTAAATGAATACCTGCAAAACATTTACAGCACCATTCTTTTGCGCGATATTGCCGAGCGGCACGATGTGCGTAATATTCACTTGCTCAAATCATTAGCCCGTTTTATTGCCGACAGCGAAGGAACGCCGTTTTCGTCGCTCAGCATCAGCAATTATTTTAAGTCAATCAATTTGCAGATAGCACCCAAAACTATTTTGGATTATGCCGGTTATTTGCTCAATTCTATGATTATCAATCAAGTAGAGCGATATAATTTAGTTGGGAAAAAGGTTTTGACTTCGGGCGGAAAAATGTATTTTGAAGATTTTGGTTTGCGCAATGCCATTGTGGGCAGTTTCAAATTGACCGACATCCAAAAAGTGCTCGAAAATGCTGTGTATATGCAACTTGTGCGGAATAACTACAAGGTTTTTGTGGGACAAATGCGCGATAAGGAAATTGATTTTATTGCCGAGCGCGGTAGCGAAAAATGCTACATTCAAGTTGCCTATAAACTGCAATTAGACAAAACTATCGACCGGGAATTTGGTAATTTATTGAGTATCAAAGATAATTTCCCCAAAATAGTAGTAACAATGGACGAACTCGCAGGAGTTGATTATCAAGGAATTAAGCATATCCATATTCTTGATTTTTTGCAGGGAAACAATTAATTCATAAATCAGTAATAAATAAATATTATGAAAACCTACACCAATGTAAAAGACCTCGGCAACCTGCAAGAGGCAGTAAAAGAAGCCTTAGAAGTGAAGAAAAATCGCTTTGCCTATAAACATCTCGGTATGGACAAAACCTGCCTGATGATATTTTTCAATTCGAGCCTTCGTACCCGATTGAGCACCCAAAAAGCCGCTATGAACTTAGGAATGAACACGATGGTGCTCGATGTAAACCAAGGAGCGTGGAAACTCGAAACCGAGCGCGGCGTAATTATGGATGGCGACAAACCCGAACATATTTTGGAAGCAATCCCCGTGATGGGTTGCTATTGCGATATTATCGGCGTGCGCGCCTTTGCGCAGTTTGAGAACAAGGCAGACGATTACAGCGAAAAAATCCTCAATCAGTTCATCAAATACTCCGGCAAACCCGTATTCAGTATGGAAGCTGCTACCGGACACCCTTTGCAGGCTTTTGCCGATCTTATTACCATTGAGGAATACAAAACAAAACCGCGCCCAAAAGTGGTTTTAACTTGGGCGCCGCACCCTCGCGCGCTTCCGCAAGCCGTACCCAATTCCTTTGCCGATTTTATGAACGAGGCAGATGTTGATTTTGTAATTACACACCCCAAAGGCTACGAATTGGCAGAGCAATTTGTGCGCGGCGCCAAAGTGGAATACGACCAGCGCAAAGCCTTTGAAGGAGCCGATTTTATCTATGCCAAAAACTGGGCAGCCTACCAAGACCCGAATTACGGAAAAATCCTCAGCAAAGATATGGATTGGACTGTCAATACCGAAAAAATGGGGCTGACCAACAACGCCAATTTTATGCACTGCCTGCCGGTGCGCCGCAATATGATTGTAAGCGACGATGTGATTGAAAGCCCTCAATCCATTGTAATTCCCGAAGCTGCCAACCGCGAGATTTCGGCACAGGTTGTATTGAAACGAATGTTGGAAAGTTTGTAGAAAATGTACAATAAAAAAATCTAAATTATTCATTTAAACTTGTCCGTATGTGCGATACCGCGTCAAGCGCGTCATGACGAATCCTTTTTTGATAAGCCAAAGGGATAAATTAATCCTGCCAAAGTAAAAAAATGATTTTGGCGGGATTTTTTGACAACACATCCAAAAGGCTTTTGTCCGCTCAGACAAAAGACCTTTGTCAATGCTGTCAAAAGTTCTTTGTAAACCCGGGCAATCATGCAATGATGCAAAGCCGCTAATCTGTGAGCCTCGAATATATCGTCTGTCTGCCTTATAAATAAGCATCGACAAAAGTAGGTTTGAAGTGTTTTTTTCTTGTTCCGAATTTTCCATTACCTTTGCCGTTTCAAAAAAAAATCGATCATGTATCTCAAGCACCTGTCGCTGGTTAATTATAAAAACATCGTGCAGGCGGAAATGGATTTTTCGCCCAAGATAAACTGCTTTATCGGTGCCAACGGTGCAGGAAAAACCAATGTGCTCGATGCCATTTACTACCTTTCGTATTGCAAAAGCTATACAAATAATATTGATATTCAAAATATTACGCACGATTCGGATTTTTTTGTCATACAAGGAAATTATGTAATAAACGAGGTAGAAGAAACTGTTTATTGCGGGTTGAAACGCCGGCAAAAAAAGCATTTTAAACGCAATAAAAAAGAATACGAACGGCTTTCGGAACACATCGGCGTATTGCCCTTGGTACTTGTTTCGCCCGACGACAGCCGCTTGATTTCCGATGGAAGTGATGAGCGCCGTCGTTTTGTCGATGCAATTATTTCGCAGCACGACCGTGAATATCTGCACACGCTTATTCAATACAACAATGCGCTTGTGCAGCGCAATTCGTTGCTCAAAAACGATTGTTCGGATAGCACTCTTTATGAAATTTGGGAAGAGCAGCTCGCGAATTTCGGAAGTTTTATTTACAACAAACGACAACAGTTTATCGACCGGTTTGTACCTGTTTTTCAGCACTATTACAACTATCTTTCGCAGGGAGGCGAGGAGGTAAGTTTACACTACGAGTCGCAGTTGCAACGCGGCGATTTGTTCGGTCAGCTTGCAGCTTCGCGCAATCGCGACCGTTTGCTGGGTTACACCACGCACGGTACCCATAAAGACGACCTCGAAATGCTGCTCGGTACCTATCCCATCAAGCGGGTGGGGTCGCAAGGACAAAACAAAACCTACCTTGTAGCTCTCAAACTTGCACAATTCAGTTTTTTGAAGCAAACATCAAAAATGAATCCCATTTTGCTGCTCGATGATATTTTCGATAAGCTCGATTCTATCCGCGTGAAGCAAATTATTCACTTGGTGAGCGAAGACAATTTCGGGCAGATTTTTATTACCGATACCAACCGCGAACACTTGGACGAAATTATTCGGGAAATTAGCCAAGATACTCGAATGTTTACCGTAAATAGGGGAGGGGTGGAAAAAATATCTTCGCAGTAAAAGTTATTTTACAAAAAAACAGTTCTATGTTGTAAAACATATTTTTTATCTTTGCCCGATTTTATTCATCGTTTCAAAATCACCATTCAATGTTTTTTTTGTCCGTTGCATACTAGTTAATAATAACGGTAAACAACTTTATTTTCACTTTTGCAGCACTTTTGGCTTTTCAATATCCGTGAGGTTGAAATGACGAAGAATCGATTTAACAGTTTAACAATTATAATATGGGAAAAATGAAAAAAATATATTTGTTAGCATTGCTATGCGCTTGCACAGCAGTTATGCAGGCTCAAAATCAAGCTGCAGCCTTGTCGCTCAGTTTGCAAGATGCGAAAGAATACGCTTTGAAGCACAACCGTTCGTTGCGCTCTGCCGATTTATTGATACAAAAAGCCGAAGCCGCCAAATGGCAGGCGTTGGCTACCATGTTGCCCCATGTAGACGCAAAACTCGGCTATACAAATCTACTTGGTTACAGTGCCAAGCTGAACCTTAGCAGCTCGGGTGATGCGCCTAATTTACCCTTTAATGGCGACCCGCAGCACGATGCGATGGTAGGCGTTGCTGCCGAAACAATGGCAGCTTTGATGGGTGGCGGAGAAGGTACCGAAATAGTGATGAATCCCTATGGAGACCTTACTTTGCAGGCAACGATGGCGTTTAGCGGAGTTCAAGTGGTGGCAACGCGCTTAAGCAAACTGGCAGTAGAAATGTCCGACCTCAGTAAAAAACAAAGCGAGGTAGATATAAAAGCTAATGTTACAACAATTTATGCATCGGTTTTGGTAGCCGAAGAATTGAAAAAACTACTCGAAGGCAGTCGTGAAAACCTGCAAAAACTCTATACATCTACCGAAAAACTCTACGAAGTGGGTATGTCTGAACAAACCGCTGTCGACCAGCTTTCCGTGCAACTCGGAGTGATTGACAATGCCGTACGCAGTGCCGAGCGGGGTATAGAAGTGGCAAAAAACTCATTGCGCTTGATACTTGGTTCCGACAGTACGGAAATTGAATTGAGCGAAACGCTCGACGATTTTTTGGCAACAAACAATGCTTATGGTGTTGCTGTGGAGCAATTTGTGCCCGAGAAAAATTACAGTGTGCAGCTGCTCGACAAAAACATAGCTCTTTCGCAAAAGCAACTTCATCTTAAACAGTGGGAATATGGACCTACGCTGGCTCTGTTTTACCAATACACTGCCCAGACATATTTTGGTAAAGATGAAGGGTTTAACATGACTCCGCCTCATTCGTTGGGAGCTACGCTTAGTATTCCGATTATTTCTTCCGGCGAACGCTGGTCGAAGGTTCGACAGGCGAGATTCGACTTGAAAGCTGCCGAATTGCAAAAGGAAGATGTGCTGGAAAGTTTGCTTGTACAGGAAAAACAGTTGCGTTTCGACCTTAATTCGGCAATTGAAACTTACGAATTGCAGAAAAAGAATGTGGAGGTATACGAACGGATTTTTAAAAATACGGCGCAAAAATACGAGTTAGGAACTGTGTCGAGTACCGACCTTACCACAATAAACAACAATCTGATAGCTGCTCAGCGCGATTATGTGAATGCAGTGCTCACAATGCTTACCGCACAGGTTAATCTGCAAAAATTGTTGAATCTTTTATAAAACAACATCGTTGATTCTGAGTTTTTGGAATCTCGTTAAACAAAATAATTAAAACAATATTACAATATGAAAACATTGAAATTTTTATCCTTAACCGTTGCTGCTGTGCTGGCTTTTTCTTCATGCGGAAAGAAAGCCGATAGCGCGCAAGCCGATTCGACTGAAATAAATTTGGTTAAGCTCCAAAAAATGGAGAAAACTACCATTTCGCGTAATCTGTCGTTTGCTGCCGTGTTGCAGGCTTACGATAAAGTGGCTGTTGCTCCCAATATTCCGGGACGCATTATGAAAATTTATACCGATGTAGGAACCTCAGTTTCTGCCGGTCAGTTACTTGTGCAGATGGACAAGGCAAACTACGACCAGGCAAAAGTAACTTTCGATAATTTGGCAGTAGATTACGACCGCGTGTCGAAACTCAACGAAAGCAATAATATTTCCAAGCAGCAGTACGACCAAACGAAAGCTTCCTACGAAGCTACCCAAACCAAACTCAAAGATCTCGAAGCAAATACTTTTATCCGTGCGCCTTTTGCAGGTGTGATTGAAGCGAAAAACTACGAAAACGGCGAGTTGTACAACGGTGCGCAGCCTATTCTGTCGCTCGTGCAGTTACACACGCTGAAAACGCAAATAGCTATTCCCGAATCGCATTGGAATTCGGTTAAAAAAGGCATGCCTGTAAAAATCACGGCTAATATTTTCCCCGGAAAAGAATTTGCAGGTACGGTAGATATTATTTATCCGACAATAGACCCAAGTACACACACTTTTCAGGTGCAGGTGAAAATTCCCAACGGAAATCAAACGCTTCGTCCGGGTATGTATGCCGACGCAACTATTAGCTTCGGACAGGTGCAGGCTATTGTGGTGCCTTATATAGCGGTGCTCAAATTGCAAGGTTCCAACGAACGCTATGTGTTTGTGAATAACAACGGTAAAGCTAAACGCGTATCGGTTAAACTCGGCGACCGTTTTGACGACCAAACCGAAATTATTTCCGACGACATAAAAGAAGGCGATGAGCTGGTAGTGGTTGGTCAGGCAAGATTAAACGATGGAGTGGCTATAAATGTTGACAAGGGAACGGGTGAACAAGAAAACAAGGATACAACCGAAAAAGGACAGTAAAACCGAAAAATGATAACACATAAAGATTTGATTGTTTGGCAGAAATCAATGCAGTTAGTTACATTGATTTACAATCATACTAAACTTTTTCCAAAGGAAGAAATGTTTGGTCTTAGTTCTCAAATGTGTCGTGTTGCAGTATCTGTTCCATCGAATATTGCAGAGGGATATGGGAGAATGTCGAATAAGAATTTACACAACTTTCCGAAGCGAATGAAGAAGTGATAAGAATGCTTTCTGCTTTAATCAAAGTAAAAAATACTAACTGAATATAAATCTAAAAACAAGACTTCCGATGTATCAAGTCCTCGTTCACTTGTATCCTCGTTTCCTTGTTTCCTAAAATTCACTCTATGAGTATCTACAAAACATCAATAAATAAACCCGTAACAACGATTTTGATTTTCGTTGGGGTAATAATCTTGGGGTTGTTTTCGTATCAGAAACTGCCCATCGACATGTATCCCGAAATTGAAGCTCCCTATGTTTCGGTGATGACGGTTTACGCGGGTTCCAACGGTTCGGAGATAGAAACCAATGTTACCAAAATCCTCGAAAACTCACTCAACTCGGTAGAGGGTTTGAAGGAAATAACCTCTGTTTCGCGCGACAACATGTCGCTCATTTCACTCGAGTTTGATTGGGGATACGACCTTACGGAGGCGGTCAACGATATTCGGTCGTCGATAGACATGGTTAGGACCAATCTGCCCGACGAAGCCGAACAGCCTATCATTTTTAAATTCAACACCAGCATGATGCCCATTATGATGTATGCCATCACTGCTGATGCGAGTTATCCGGGATTGAATAAAATTCTGGAAGACAATATGCTTAATGTGTTGAAGCGTGTAGACGGTATAGGTAACCTTTCCATTTCGGGAGCTCCGATACGCTATATTTACATCGATCTCGACCCTAATAAAATTGATGCCTATAATCTCAGCGTGGAGCAAGTGGGGCAAGCTGTTGCCGCCAACAACTTGAACCTTGCTGCAGGTTCGATAAAAACAGGTAAGGAACAGTATCAATTGCGTGTGGAAAGCGAATATCAATCCAGTAGCGAGATAAACGATATTGTGGTAACCACTACGGCTGCCGGTAAGCAGGTATTTGTCAGAGATTTGGCTACGGTGAAAGACACAATAAAAGATGTTACCCTCGAAGAAAAGATAATGGGGAAAGACGGTGCGCGCCTTATTATTATGAAGCAATCGGGAGCAAACACCGTTCAGGTAGCCGAAGATGTACACAAAGAACTTGAACAGATACAGAAAAACCTGCCGCCCGATATTAAAATAACAGAAATTTGGGATTCATCGAAAAACATTCAGAACTCCATTTCCGGTTTATCCGAAACAATCCTCTACGCCTTATTCTTTGTGATTTTGGTCGTGCTCTTTTTTCTTGGAAAATGGCGTGCAACGATTATTGTGGCGTTGGCAATACCGATTTCGCTTATCGTGTCGTTTATTTACCTCTTTGCCACGGGCAGTTCGTTGAATATTATTTCATTGTCGTCGCTATCGGTTGCTATCGGTATGGTGGTGGACGATGCTATTGTGGTGCTCGAAAATATCAACAAGCATATCGAGCGCGGCGGTTCGCCCCGCGAGTCGGCAATTTATGGTACGAACGAAGTGTGGGTGTCTGTTATCGCTTCCACGCTGGTGATTGTGGCGGTATTCCTTCCGCTCACCATGCTTGGCGGTATGGCAGGAATCATGTTTAAAGAGTTGGGCTGGATTGTTTCCATCACCATTCTTACTTCGGCTACGGTGGCTATTTCGCTCACTCCGATGCTTGCTTCACGCCTGCTTTCGGCTCGTAATGCTATTATTGGAAGTGCTAAGGAAGGTATTGCCGAAACTAAAACATGGTATGATAAAACGGTTATTGCATGGCTCGACAGGCTTGATGTGGCTTATGGGAAATTGCTTCATGTCTGCCTGATGAACAAGAAGAAAACGCTTGGCATTCTGCTTGCATTTTTCCTTCTATCTTTGCTGCCTGTTTTTGCGGGCTGGATTGGTACCGACTTTATGCCGGAAAGCGACCAGGGACAAATGACGGTAACTGTCGAATTGCAACAAGGTACGCGTCTTGAAGAAACCATGAAAACAGCTCGTGCGATAGAGGCGAAAATAGACGAACTGTTGCCCGAAGTGCTGATATATACCTCTACTGCAGGAACAGACGACGAGGGCGGGATAGCCTCGCTTTTTACCGACCAGGCAAACGATATTATTACGATGAATATCAGAACGACCGAAAAGTCGGAGCGTGAGCGAAGCATCACCGAAATAGCCGAAGTGCTTCGCAGCGAACTGAATAAAATGCCCGAAATAATCAACTATCAGGTTTCTACCTCTTCGGGCATGGGTGGTGCCGAGAGTAATAATGTGGCGGTGGAGATTTACGGCTATGATTTTACTGTTACCAATGCGCTGGCTGCCGAATTAAAAGGGAAAATATCTAAAATTGAAGGTGCGCGCGATATCACAATAAGCCGTAAGAACGACCGTCCCGAGTTGGAAATTGTATGCAATAAGGAAAAACTTGCCCGTGCAGGCTTATCCTCTTCGCAGGTAGCAAGCTTTGTGCGCAACCGTGTTCAGGGTTATGCCGCAGGTTATTTGAAGGAAGACGGTGATGAATACGACATCATTGTTCGTTTGAAAGAAGAAAATCGTAACTCGCTATCCGAAATCGAAGAATTGACCATGATAACGCCGCGCGGCGAACAGATTAAGCTGAAAGAACTCGCGGAGATAAAAGAATACTGGTCGCCGCCAAACATTGAGCGCAAACGCCGTGAGCGTATGGTTAGCCTTACGGTTACGCCGGTAAACACCTCTTTGGGCGAATTGGCAAGTGCCATTCAAGTTGTGATTAACAAAACCGAGATTCCGAGCGATATTATCGTACAAGTAGGAGGTGCCTACGAAGATCAACAGGAATCTTTTGCCGACATGGGCACACTTTTCCTGCTTATCATCATATTGGTATATATCGTGATGGCGTCGCAGTTCGAATCATTCTCCAAGCCGTTCATCATTATGATGTCCGTACCGTTTGCCATGTCCGGAGCCATAATGGCACTTTGGATAACAGGCACTTCGCTCAGTATTGTTGGTGCATTGGGAGTTATCCTGCTGGTTGGTATTGTGGTGAAAAACGGTATCGTGCTCATCGACTACATCAACCTCATGCGCGACCGCGATTATGAACTCAACGAAGCCATTGCAATGTCGGGTCGTTCGCGTCTTCGCCCTGTGGTGATGACATCGCTCACCACTATTCTCGGTATGGTACCTATGGCGCTCAGTACCGCCGAAGGCTCCGAAACATGGGTTCCGATGGGTATTGTTGTGATTGGTGGTGCAACGGTTTCTACGCTGCTCACGCTGTTGATAGTGCCGGTATTCTACGCCGTAATGTCACGCCATGGTGAACGCAACAAGGAAGCGCAACTCCGCAAAACATTTGTTTTCTTCGACCGCGAATTGCCCGAAGAAGATAGAAAAGAACTTGAAGGAAAATAATCTTAATGAAGAATTAGCATGAAAGCAGTAATGATAGTATTCAGCCAGTCGCATACCGATAGAGTGGAATATATGTTTAGCCGACTGGACATTAAAGGCTTCACTTTTTGGGAAAATGTGCAGGGCGTAGGCTCCAGTACCGGCGAACCGCACCGTGGTACTCATACTTGGCCAGAAATGAACAACAGCATAATTACCATTATCGACGACGACAAGGTGCACGACCTGCTTGTTGCCGTGCGCAAGCTCGACAACCGCAACAAGCAGGCGGGTATCCGTGCCTTTGTATGGAATGTAGAACAAACGGTATAGAGCGTCCCTGCAATTGCGTAAGTATGCAGCAAAAATTACTAAGTATGTAGCGAAATCTGCATAAGTATGTAAATTTTGCTGCATACTTACGCAGTAATTGTTACATAAGTATATAAATTTCATTGGAATTATTCCTTTGAGAATAGTATCCGTCATTAGTTCCCGTTGGTCACTGACCGCTGGTTGCGAGGAGGAACGACGAAGCAAGCAGCGAACAGTTTTTTACTGTCGCTTTGCGCGTGCCTGATTCATAAAACAACATCGTACGCTGTTTTGCCCTTGAATTTTTTCAAAACTTTTCTTTTACAAAGTATCAATTTCATTTTTTTGTCTACCTTTGTGCCGCGTTTTTTGTAAGAAGAGTTTACAAAATAACACAAGAAAAACTTTTAATCAAGCAAGTTGTCTGTAAATCATACTATTATATCAATGAGTTCAAACTTAATCATTCCAAAAAATTACCACCCAATCATCAGTCCGCAAGAAACGGAGAAAGCAATAAAAAAGGTAAAAGATTTTTTTGAAAGAGCATTAGCCGATGCGCTGTCGCTCAGGCGCGTAACGGCTCCTTTGTTTGTACTCTCAGGAACAGGAATTAACGACGACCTCAACGGGGTAGAAAATCCGGTATCATTTACTGTAAAATGTATGGGGCAAAAAGCCGAAATCGTACATTCGCTGGCAAAGTGGAAACGAATCAAACTTCAACAATACAATGTGCCTCCGGGAAAGGGTATTTATACTGATATGAACGCCATTCGTTCCGACGAAGAATTGGATAATATCCATTCGCTGTATGTCGACCAGTGGGATTGGGAGAAAACAATCAACGATTCCGACCGCAATATCGAATACTTGGAACAAACCGTACGCACCATTTATACTGCCATGAAGCGTACCGAAAAAATGGTAACCGACGCTTATCCGCAGATACAGCCAATTTTACCGGAAGAAATCACATTTATTCATTCCGAAGATTTATTGGCGCTTTATCCCACTCTTTCGTCCAAAGAGCGAGAAGCAGCAATTGCCCGGAAACACGGTGCAGTGTTTATCATCGGTATCGGAAGCCTGTTGTCCAACGGCGAAAAGCACGACGGGCGCGCTCCCGACTACGATGATTGGATTACCCCTACTAATGGCGATAAATACCGCGGGTTAAACGGTGATATCGTGCTTTGGAACCCGGTACTTGAATGTCCGTTTGAAATATCTTCCATGGGCATTCGGGTAGATAAAGATGCGCTGCTCGAACAGTTGAAGATAACCAACAACGAATACCGCAAAGAGTTTGAATTTCATAAAAGCCTGCTCGCCGGTGAATTGCCACTGTCTATGGGAGGCGGTATTGGGCAATCGCGCTTGTGTATGTTTTTCCTGCGCAAGGCTCATATCGGCGAGGTGCAGGCAAGCATTTGGTCGGAAGAAATGCGTCGGATATGCGCCGAAAACAATATCTTTTTAGACTAATTTCCTTTAACTTTCTACCCATTTCAAGAAATCGGAAGCTTTGTTTTTGCTCACGATGATGCTTTCGGGCGTTTCCTGTCGAAGCTTTACTATTAAGCGGCGCGTAAAATAATGTTCAATATTCACAATCGCGTTCCGGTTAATAATAAACTGCCGATTAGCTTTGAAAAATACGGCGGGGTTAAGCATCGACTCTAAACTTTCGAGCGTGTGGTTGGTATAAAAACGCTGCCGGTCTACGGTGTGAATAGTAACAATGCCGCTTTCTGAATGTATAAAAGCAATATCCGCAGTTTTTACAGGTATTATTTTTTCCTGAAAATGAATCAGCAAACTGTTTTTGTAGGACCTCTCCATTTGCGTGAGTAGTTTGTTGAGTCGGTCGCTGTATGCAATGCTTTCATGTTTGTTTTGCGGCAGATATTTGTCGTATTTATTTAATCCGCGCAGCAGTTTTTCCTCGTCGATAGGCTTGAGCAGATAATCTATCCCGTTGGCATCGAACGCCTGAATAGCATATTCGTCATAAGCCGTACAGAAAATAATAGGCACATCAACCTCCACCTGTCTGAATACCTCGAAACTCAACCCGTCTGCCAGTTGAATATCTGAAAAAATAAGCGATGGCATTTCGTTTTGTTTCAACCACGACACAGCCGCCTTTACCGACGGAACGGTTGCTACCACCGTCATATCGTCGCGCAGATTTTCGATAAGCGTTTTCAGCTCCTTGGCAGTTTTTATTTCATCTTCGATGATAAGGATTCTTTTCATTTCCATTACACTGTTTACCTGTTGTTTACTCATAATAAAGGTATTTTCACCACAAACTCGCGCTCGGTTTTGCAAATGCTTATTTCCTTGTCGGAGAGAATTTTGTAGCGGTCTTTGATATTTTGTAGCCCCAAGCCGAGACTGTCTTCAGTAGACAGTTTTAGTTGCAGATTGTTTGTTATCACTAAGAAATCGTTTCCTTCACCGGCAATAGTGATATGCAGCGGTTCGTCAAGCGATACAATGTTATGCTTTATCGCATTCTCTATCAAAATTTGCAGCGAAAGCGGCGGCAAGGATTGCTCCATTTGCTCGTCCGACAGTTCGATATTTACCTGCAATGCGTCTTCAAAACGCTCGGTAAGAATATACAGATAGGATTTCGTAAATGCCAGTTCTTCTTTTACTGACACGAGATTTTGATGCTGATAATCTTTATTATTGAGCAAATAGCGATACACATTGGCAAGTTGAACAACATAATTTTTGGTATTCGTATCGGGCGCAATAGTTTTAAGCGTGCTGAGTGAATTGAACAGGAAATGCGGCGAAATTTGCTGTTTTAGCAAGCTCAGGCGCGCTTCGAGATTTTCTTGCTTCAGTGTGGCAATTTCGAACCGGTTGCGCTGCTTTTCTTCCGCAAGCTGTTGGTTGTAGGCAATAAAATAAATCAGTGCGGAAAATGCGCAACCACGAAACAGATACATTAGCAATCGTTGTGAGCGCGTTATCAACTCGAAATCAAAATGTGCCCTTTCGGCAGCAATACTTGGGAAAAGATAACCACCCAGCATTTGAATAGAAGTAGAAATCAATACTCCTACCGTAATGGCAAATAGGATGCGAATAAAATTTTTGCTGATACATTTTTGTCTGATAAAATACTGGCAGGATATCCAAAGAGAGAAAACAAGGAAAAGCGTAAAGCCAAACATCACCAAAATATTTTGCCAATCGATATTGGAAAATCGGATAACTCTTGGTATAGCTGTTACCAAAGCAATAACCAAAGCAACATGTATGCCTTCTTTTAGGCGAAATCGTTTCAACATATTATTTGAAAAAAATATCCAAAAATACACATTTCTTTGTAAACAAATGAGCTATTATAATAATGAAAGGGACAAATTAATATATTAAGGGAGTATCTTTTTAGGTGATTGGTTGTGGGTAAAACAAATGATGTATATGTATAATAAAAAAAGACCTACATTTTACTGTAAGTCTTTGATTTTTAATTGTGGGCGTTGACGGATTTTATTCGTTCGTTCTAACGCTTTTGTTGTCAGCGATTTAACTGTAAAATTTTATTCTGTTCACTCGTTATCCACTTTGTTTTTGGAGCATTTTTTCAGAGAACTTTTCCTCTTTAAGTGATGGTGTAAAGGTAGGAAAAAATTCAACATCCAATGCAATTTATTTATAAAAATATCAAAATGTAAACATATTTGTTTATTTAATATTATCTTTGTAGAAAGAATAATTTTATGGATAGTCGAATTGATATAATAAAAGGCATTCATCCCGGAAAGTTTATTGAAAGGGAGTTGCAAAAGAAAGACCTTACCCAACGTGCTTTAGCAGAGGAAACGGGCATTCCATATCAAACAATCAATGCTATTATTGCAGGCAGGCGTAACTTGACAACAGAACAATCATTAAAAATAGATGCCTCATTGTCTTTGAAAGAAGGTTTTCTGGCAATACTTCAAACATATTACGATATAAAATTGTATCAGGAACAAAAACTTGCAGAACAGTATCCCAGGCAGCCTCACATCCGTAGAATACTATTTTGGGATACAGACTTTGACAAAATTAACTGGGGTAAATATAAAGACGCAGTTATTAAGCGCATATTAGAAAGAGGCAGCAAAGAAGAAATTCGGGAAATAAAACGATTTTACCATCTTTCAACAGATGAATTAAGGCAGTATCAGCTTTCCCAAATACGTTTAACCGGAATTTAACTCGAAGTACCAATGGCTAAGCAAAAATCTATTAGATTACATTACGAAACAGTCAATCCGTTATTGAGAAAGATACTCAATGATATAATGGAGAATCCAATGTTTGAGGCTTTCTATTTAGTTGGAGGAACTTCCTTGAGTTTGAGGTTGGGTCACCGGGAATCAGTAGATATTGATTTGTTTACCAATGTTCCCTATGGTAGTTTGGACTTTTCTATTTTTGAAAAATTCTTTCAGGATAACTACAAATATTACTACTGTGCAGATAAAACTAACCTTGTTAGTTTTGGTCGGTCGTATTATATTGGTAATTCAGAGGATAATAGTATAAAAGTTGATCTATATTATCATGATGAGATTATTAATCCTTGTGATATTATTGATAATATTCGCATAGCAAGTCTTGATGATGTGGTAGGAATGAAAGTCGATGTTATCTCTCGTATCGGTCGTAAAAAAGACTTTTGGGATTTACACGAACTGTTGAACACGTATTCTATTCCTCAAATGCTTAACTTACACCAACAGCGACATGAATACACACATAATAGAGAACAAATTATTGCTAATCTTACAAATTTCGCTTCTGCTGACGAGGAACCAGATCCTGTATGTCTTAAAGATAAAGAATGGGAGTTGATAAAATTGGATTTTGTAGAAATAATGAGGACTTGGTAATAATAAAATTTCTATTCCGGAGAATTAGGGGATGATGAAAAAGTTTCAATGCAATCTCTAATAAAAATAATATCAAAAATCCCATTACCTTTTAGGAGCCCGTTTTTTAATAGTTAATCCAATATCTTGCAACTTCCTGCCTAACACATCATCTTTTGCCAACAATAACAAATCCTTTTCCAGTCCCAAAACAAACAATACTTGCGCATAAGTTCCAAAAGAAACACTTGGCAAGCCTTTTTCAACCTGCCACAACGTTGAACGGGAAATGCCGGCACGTTCCGCAATCTGCTTCGTACTGAGCTGTCTTCTTAAACGAGCCAGTTTTATGTTTTCACCCAATTCTTCCAGTATCTTAATCAATTTAGGTAGTAGAACTATTTTAGTGCCTTTCATAATGATTTATATTTTGAACAAAAATACACTTTATGTTTAGAATATAAATCATTAAAATAAAAGAATTAATAAATTATACCCTATCTGATATAAATCAATAAAAAAATCAAAAAATATATCTGTTCGGGTATAATTTATTAAAAAAACTATACGATTACCAGCATTTACGGAGATTACACCCTTTAATCTCCGCAAATAATGCGGTATTAAATTTGCTTATGCGGAGAATAATGACTATATTTGCCGCATAAAAAGCGGAGATTATGTATCTATATCAACAAGACAATTGGACGGACTTCCGGTGGAACAATGAGAATTTGCTGCCGTTACTGGGGCGTGTCAGGCATTTGCAGGGCAGGCTGCTTGGGCAAATGGAGCATCTGGGATTTCCGTTGCAAGAAGAAGCCGTACTCATGACACTCACATTAGATGTACTGAAATCGAGCGAGATAGAAGGAGAAATGCTTAACAAAGAACAAGTACGCTCGTCCATAGCCCGCCGTTTAGGGTTGGAGCAGTCCGGACTCGTTAACTCATCGCGCAACGTAGACGGAGTAGTCGAGATGATGCTCGACGCCACCCAACGATACGCGATGCCGCTCACAGAAGAACGTCTTTTCGGCTGGCACAACGCCCTTTTTCCGACAGGATTCAGTGCAGCATACAAAATAGAAGTCGCCAAATACCGAAGCGGAGAAATGCAGGTAGTCTCCGGCGCTATGGGACGCGAAAAAGTTCACTACGAAGCCCCGAAACCCGAACTCGTAGAAGCCGAAATGAACCGCTTTCTGCAATGGTTTAACCACGAGCAGAGTATCGACCCCGTGATAAAAGCAGCCATAGCCCACCTGTGCTTTGTCACCATACACCCCTTTGACGACGGCAACGGACGCATCGCCCGTGCCATAACCGACTTGCAACTTGCCCGAAGCGACAACAGTTCACAACGATTTTACAGTATGTCGAACCAAATCCTTACCGAACGAAAAAAATATTACGACGCCTTAGAAAAAGCGCAGCACGGAGATAGCGATATAACAGCGTGGTTGGAATGGTTTCTGTCCTGCCTTGAACGAGCCTTGCAGAACAGCGAAGAAGTATTAAAAGCCGTGCTGTTCAAAGCAAAATTCTGGGACGAGCATCGCGAAACAGCACTAAACCCACGCCAGCGGCAGATCATCAATAAACTGCTGGACGGTTTCGACGGCAAACTCACCTCCTCAAAATGGGCAAAAATAGCCAAAACATCGTCTGACACAGCCCTGCGCGACATTCAAGACCTGATAACCAAAGGCATTCTGCAAAAAGAAGCACAAGGCGGACGAAGCACAAGTTATGAATTGAAAGTAGAGTAAATGCTATTTTACACTTAAAATTAGTCGAAAAGTATTTAGTTAAATGAGGTATTTTGTCGAAATGCAATTAGTGAAAATTGAATCCTCAGTATCTGACTAAAAAACAGAGCGTCTTTCATAAGATATCAACGTTTGTTGAAAAGTTTAAAGGTGTAGGTGGTCAACTTTAAATGTAGACAAAGATTATCAGGTGAAAAATTGGGTGTTTATTTTTCAACATTTTTTGTAAAAAGAGAAGGAAATATAGTTGCAGACATATTGTTTATTTTATCATTGGATACAAAGGTGCTAAATTTTGTCGATTAAAAAGCCGAAATTTCTCAAAAATGCTAAATTTTGTCGAAAATAGAGCCTGTTTGGTCAAATTTTGTCGAAAATGATACTTCTTTTCTATTTATTTCTTTGTCTTAATGCTATAAAAATGTCCGAACTGTTTGGACGTGATATTAAGACAGTTGGAAAGCCTATCAATAATGCTTTGAATGAGGAATTGAGCAATACTTTAACAGTAAAGGGATTCCTTGACAGTTCAGCAAAATCCAGTTGTCGCAAATTTTGCGACAACTGCCACAGACGGAAAAGGTTATCAAGTGGAATATTACAATTTAGAAGTGATATTGTCGGTCGGTTGCCGATGTTTACATATGCCATCACTATTTTCCTTTTTTAGAAATCATATTGCTTGTATTTCTCAAGTTCCGGTGGAATATCCGTAACTTCCACCGCTTTGAATATCATGTTTCCGCCCATTAATATATCATCGTATTCAACAATCCATTCCTTTGAATTATATCCCCTTATCTCGTATATTTTTATGGGAGGAGGAGTCTCCAATTTTCGGATCCCTATCTGATTCCCTATAAATTCGGAAAAAGTAACTGTAAGCTTTTCACCCCCGCCAAACACACCGAAAGGGCGATACGTTACACCATCATAGCTCAATTCCGCATAACCGGATTCTGAATTTACAGTTTCCAAATATTCAGGATATTTCGTTTGGCTATTCGAGTTGCTACATCCTGTCAAGATTAATAGCAACACCATTAGGCATAAGAAAATGAATTTTATATCTTTCATAAGAACTTATTGACAACCATCGGCTTTCGGTCGATATACTTTTTGAAAAAATACTTGGGCATCCCCAAAGCCATTCCCGCATATATATCACCCTCAATGCCCAACGCTTTTTTAATAATTCCTTCCTTATCCATCGAAGAACAGATAAAAACATAACCCGTATAGAAATGCCCGACTTTCAGGCTCTCAGCCATTAACGAAGCATTCTGATACGCAATATTCGCATCAGCAGAAGCATTGTCAGTAGAATGTATCAAAATTAATGCCTTAGCATCTCTCAAAATCAAATCCGTACCCTTTTTATAAGAACTACTCAGATGACGCATCATATCCAACATCACTACATTATCCGAATCCTTCCATTCATCAAGCAATCGGTCAATAACCTTTATCGAATTGGCTGTAACTTCCTGTAGAACCCTCTCGTTGGTCACAAGCGTATACTGCAAACCCTGCCTGTTGGCACCGGTAGGAGCGAAGTGAGCAGCTTCCAGCATTCTATCCAATAATTCCATCGGCACTTCCCTGTCGGAAAATGAACGGTTGGAGCGGCGTTTGCGAATCAGTTCCATCACCGCATCGGGAGACGGAAGAAGTGATTCATCCACTTTGTGGACAGTTTCCGGCGGAAAAGTAGAATGTGTGACCGAATCGGTAGGGCATATTGCCACACACTGTCCGCATTCAATACAAGTTGGAAGGTTACTGATGCTTATCGCGCCTTGCTTGCCTTCCTGCGTGAGAATATGCGCCGGGCAGACGCTAATACATTCTCCGCAACGGATGCACGTTTGTTCAATCGTTAATGTTACCATAGTTTCCTATTTATTGAATTGTCCTGAGTGTCATTACATGCTTCGTTTCCTTGCAAACGATATTGTTTTCGATTTAATTATACCTCAAAACAAGCTATTAGTTTCTTACATCCTGCCGGAAAACGGATATCCGGCAGAACTGTTATTATTCTTCCTCCTCCGTCTTCCGTATAATCAGCAAGCCGGACATAACCGTTACACTTACATACTCACCTTTTACCCTATTCATGCAACTGACAAGAAGAGGTCTTGAGCAGGTACAGCAACTTGGATTGGATATTTCCCAGCATCGCAGAAGATATTATTTTACGGTCAAAGCTATAGCCGATTTGCATGGTATCATTGAATGTTGCAACACCAAGAACGGCATAACTACCCGGTGCTTTGGGTGCAAAAAATACCCAATCGCGAATGCTGTAAGCACCAATCTGACTATTAAAATTCAACCGTCCAAGATTAGAGACGGCTGTGTCGGAAGCATTATCAATGGACAACATTGATGCCGCTTTTTGGGCAGCTTTATCATTACAACCTCCATACGCGGCAAAATACATCGCATCAATCAGTAACGGATTCATGCGAGCATATATATTCAGTAACAGCCATTGTGCTTGGGTTGATTTCATTTTCGCTTTTATCTTTTTATTCACAAGAACGGCATTTTGCCAAAAATCTTTCTTTGAATCATATTTATAGGCAATTTTAATAGCTGAAGCAAAACTACCCAAGCAACCATTCGGAGAAAAAGAAAGTTGTTTCCTTATATTTATCGGAATGCCGACATTCAGTTTTTTATCACTACTATCAGGATATTCTTCTTGCATAGCCCCAATAAATGCCGTAACAAGAGCTGTGTTTACTGTCAAGCCGTGTGCTTTGCAAACATTATGCAAGCCATCTATCTCACTTTTATTGATTGTTGAGTATGACAAACCAATATCAGCCAACTGATGATATTGATTGAACATTTCTTGAAATTCCTTCTCTCCGAAACGAGGCTGGGTACCTTTATTCCATGTAGTATTAAGTGAACGGATAAGCATCTTTGCAGGAAAAGAAAGGCGTGCCTTCGGTGGAAAATCATTCTCATTTGAAATAAGTGTTTGTTCTTGTACAGGAAGATTATTACCGGCATAAAGACACATCACATCCCATAATAACCTTGCAATAGCGTCACCGTCGCCGAGCAGGTGATGAACAGCAGCAAGAATATCAAAATCAGTATCACTGTAAAATACGAAAAAGCGAATGAGCGAGCCTTTTTCGCAATTAAAAGGTTTTTTATTCTCTGACTCGGCTACTTCCATCCACTGATTTGGATACTCACGTTTAGCACAATACAGTTCAAGCTGTTGAACAGCATTCTCTTGATAAAACGCATCCCCGTCGTCGTTGATGAAAATAGAAGAATAAAGCAGCGGGTGAACATCTTTTAGCTTCTGTAGTGCTTTCTCAAAACAAGATTTATCGAAATGCCCATCAACGCTTAATTTCATCAGAACCATCAGTGAAGGATTACGTAGATGCGGACGTTCCGTAAATATTCGAAGATTAGTTTTCATACTCTTTGCTTTTATTGATTCGGCGAAAGTAGAGCCGAATGCTATTCTATCCATTTTGTGTAATTTTCCACATTATATATGAATAATATGGAAAATTACACAAAAAAGATACATAACCGAATTTTAGTCGTAAAAAAATAAACACACCTTGAAGATAACCCAAAAAATTTAATAAAACCAATAACGCTAAAAAAATAAAAAGCGAATCCACGTAGAATTCGCCTTAAAAAAGCCGTTACCCTTACATCGGATTACGCTCTCTGTTTTCAACCACATAGCCGGCAAAATTCGTATTTTGGGCTATTCCGAGAAAATACCCATACAACTCCTCCAACGAAACAATACCCCCGCATTCACGCGCAAGCGTTCCGTCAATACCGACATCCACACGCAAATCGCCCGTCTTCCGGTTAAATTCATCAATCCTTCCATGACAATGCCCATGCACCATACAAGAACCGTAAGTCTTCCGGTTCCACGAAACAAGCGGATAATGGCAAAGAGCTAAAGAAAAATCTCTCTCCAAAAAAGGATAAAGAGAAGCCTTGAAACTCAAATCCTTTATCTGTTGAACACTCTCAAAATAATTAGGCAATTTAACACTACTCGCATCATGGTTACCCACAATCAGGTGTTTCTTTCCATGCAACTTACCAAGCAATCGCATTACCATTGGACCATTCCCAAAAGCAAAATCACCTACCACATAAACCACATCCTTCTTTTCAATCGTGCTGTTCCACAAATCAATCAACCACTCATCATGAACCTTTATATCCATGCCCGAACAAGGACGATCCGGACAATGCTTTAAAATGTTGGCATGAAAGAAATGCGTATCAGCCGTAAAAAATATCTTATTCATTTCCATTCAATTTTAATACCCATCCCGCAGATTTCTCCGCAGGATGAATCAAGATTAATAACCCATATATACACTCTTAATCAGGTTGGTAGCCTGTTTATTAATATGCTTGTTCAATATTTTCTGCTCGCTCTTTTCCAGCGAAGCATAGCTGCCGGAATGCTCTTTTAGAAAATCCTCCAAAACATCACTGCTCAACAAACCAATCAACTTGCCCATATCTTTAGGAAAACTAAGCTCGGCAACCTTGCTAACCGTATTATTCAACCTGTTTTCAGTCACATACTCCTCAGAAATCAGCAACATATCACTCAACTCCCTGCTATAAGTCGTTTCGACAGACAAAGCCGGCTGTCTTTTCTTCACAGACTTCTTTTCAGCAAACCTGCTGTTCTTGTTCTTCAAGAGCAAACGCGAGCCGTTCCCCAAAAAGACAGGAACAACCGGACGAATAACAACTCCATCACAAACATTATCCACCACAGGCGGAAGACCCAGCCAATCCGCAATACAACTCTGAAAAGCATTCGGATAAGCCAAACACTCCTCAATCGTACCCTCAAACAAAGTCTTAGCATAAAAAGAACCCACCCTCATCAAACAATTCATTAGACTCATGAACAGACAAATATCTGTTACCGTCCGTTCCCTGTACAAAGATGTCAAAACCGTAAAATTCATGATTCGGACAATAAAATACCCCTTTCTGAATACACATTTGCATCAAATCATTCCTCACATCCGGATGCGGGTACTTTCCGCCGAACATCTCACCATACAGCAATACGCAGTCCGTATCAGGGTATCTGTCTTTAACCCGTGCATACAAAAGAATCACCCTTTCCAAATACCGGCTCAGTAACCCCTCATAATTATAAAAACGCTCACCAGCTTCCACCAGACCCGTTCTCTTGGCAAAATCTACTACCTTTCCATCCGTAATAAAACAACAATTTGCCCCGTGTACCTTCTCCTGTACCACATAACGAAGAGCATCATAGCCCTCCAACTTAATCCTTTCCAGAAAATCCTTATTGTAGGTATTTTCTATGGAATTATACTTCTTAAACACTAACATAATCACTTATGCATTAAAAAATGAGACATAAAATCAAAACTTAGGAGATACAATAAGCTACCCCGCGAAGAAAGGCATTCGCAAGCATCAGCCCGGTATCATCCTGCATCATGGAAATATCCGGAAATCTCCTAAAACTATGTTTGAATGGGATGTAAAAAGAAAAGAATGGTGGTAAGTCAGTTCAATTCGTCAGCCATAAGTTACAAGCTTTCAAACTTTCGGGGCGCAAAGATATATAAAATCTCCAAATCACCACAAACTTGCCGAAAATATTTTAGAAATTCATTTTCGACAAAATTTGACTAATTCACTGTCATTTTCGACAAAATTTTGCAAAAAGAGTGAAAACGTTCTTTATAATCGAAAAAATTTTGCATTTTTCATTCAAATCAGTGCTGTCAAAGTTTATTTTTCAACTGTTCCCCTAATATTGTCAAACGATACTTTTGCAAGCTGCTATTAGGCTTTTCGGGTATGGTCATTTCGATAAAACCTTGCTCTAATGCAGGTTTAAGATAGTTTAAACGGAAATTATCCCTATTAGACAATCCCAATTTAGATTGAATCTCCTGTCTATCCATTTCTTGGTCTAACCCTTTAATAAGTTCTTTAACTTGCACGGTGACTTGCATGGTATCTTGCACGGTATCTTGATCTCTCACTTGTTCGCTTGCCGGAAACGTCATTCGCAAAAATTCTCTGTAAACTTGAAACATTCCTTTCCGTAGCTCCGAAGGATACGGGGAACGCCCGAACCCAAATGCTCAACCAGATCCAAATCCCGGAATACCCGCATCAATTCTTTATTGCGCGGAATAGAATAACCCTCAAAAAACTCTTTCTCAGTCATACCCTGCGGCAAACTACCAAATGAAGTGATTTCTATTCTATCATCGAAGAACTCAAATTTAGGAGGTACTTCCGAAGTATAATCATTGTGAACAATCGCATTAATCGTGGCTTCGCGCAAAGCAACCGGGTTCCAAAGCCTTTTTTCGATGCGTTCTTTCGATGTGATCTTGGCTAATGTCTTATTTTCTAACTCAATTTTATCTAAAACCTGCTTTGTAGCTTTCACAAGCGAGCAATACCATACTCGTTATTTTCCGTCAAATCCACCCTGTCCAATCCGTCATACTTGGCTACTTTTATAGATGTACCATTGACATCAGCCAGTAAATAAGCAACATAATTATATTGTCCGTCTTCTGTAAGCAGTTCCAGATTGGAGGCAAACTGTTGATTCAGCGTTTTGTTTGCACCCTCATAATATATCTTCAACTGCTCAAAAGTAAGATGCTGATTGGGAGACTTTATTTTACCAATAGAATTACGGGTACGCTTGGCAAACAAAGACTCAATCATTCTGACAGGCATCGGTTCTGCTGCCGTACCGACACGAATGAAAGTCCCTTTTTCCGACATACCCAGTTTTTTGATATAATATGGTTTCTCCGTACCACTCGCAAAAGTTATCTTGATAACATCTTTAGACTCGATACTCTCCGCCGAAATATCAAACAACCCCATACAAGACGGCATAATGTTATTCTTCAAGCGGTCTTTAATTTTGAGCATATCACCGTCAATATCAGAAACGCCAATAACCTTTCCGGTTTTGTCTATTCCGACATACACAATACCACCTTCGTGATAATTCAGAAAAGCAACAGCCTCTTTTTCAAAATCATCTATGAGTTGTTGTTTATATTCTACGCGGTTGGTTTCGGGATTCATTTTATTGTAATTCGTTCAATTAAATTTTTAAAATTATTATGGATAATTTGTTCTACATTCTCAATTGAAATATTCCATAATTTAGATAAATATATATGAACATTTTCTATGTCATTATTATTTATATATGGGAAATCCGTTTCCGTCAATATTAATTCTTTCGGTATTTCTGCGATTATCTTTTTCCCATTATCTGACTGAATCATGGCGGAATTAATTGAAAAGAAAAAACCTGAATTGGCAACACTTCTCAATACATTCAAAGAGCCGGAATACCAATGGAAAATAGCATTTTCAACTCCTTTCTCAGTAAGCATTTCTAATGTTTCTTTTTCTGCTCGTCGGGAATGTAAACTTAGTATTTTATTTTTTGTTCTTATGCAATCAAGAACCAACTCAAAACTTTTAATCTGAATTTCCTTTGTTGAAAACCCTTCTCGTGAGAAATCCAACCCTACTTCGCCTATATATGATGTCTCATCAACGTATTGCCTGAATTTCGAGTACTCTTTTGCATGTTCTTTTGCTCTCAATGGATGTAACCCCAATGCAAGCCGAATATACTTATATCTTCTTACATGGTTTATACCCATTTGAAAATGACTCGGCAGATTTGTCATTCCAATCGTTATTATTTGTTTTTTTTCGTTATCTGAAATGTATCTTTCAGGGCTTTTTGCCATATCAAAGTGGCAATGAACATCTATCATTTATATTATTCCTGCTTTTTTCTTGACTTCTCTATCGCCAATGTTATTAATTAGATTTCTCAATTCATCTCTTGTTCTCAATACAACCTTCACATAATTATCAATTTTCGACAAATCTGTTACCCCACCAATGAGAAGTTCATCTTTTATATCTTTGGCTGATATAGATACTCTCAGGAACTCTAAGCAAGCGGCAATATCTTGACCTTGATTGGATAATAGAAATGGAGTATTTCGTTTTCCTGCCCATTTTTTGTTAATAGTATTTCCATATACGGTTGAATCGTTTATAGACAATAAAGATGCCCTTCTATATGTGCAAGGCATACATAAACCACAATGGGTTGCTGATGGAGATTCCCAGTTAATTCTATGTCCTCTTTTACCACATGAATTTGATAGTTCCACCAGTTGTTCTAATAATGTTAGATTTTCACAATGAGAAACCATTTCTCCTTTCGTACAAAACTCATAAGGATTAGAAATATGAGTATGAATACCCATCTTTGCCCAAAGAATGCTTATTTTAGACATATATGTAGGATGAGTTGTTCGTGTACTACATGCACTTCTTCGAGATGGGCTTAGAGGATAATTAAGCGAAACTGTTCCGTTTTCAGGAACTATAATTGGAACATTTTTTGTTTGTGCAACAAGCAATGCCATTCCGATAAAAATGATAGACCTGCTTCTAAAGGTGGTCTCCTTATTTATTGTAGAATAAGATAATGTGATTTCGACAGATGGAACATGTGCAAATTGGTCTTTATATGCATCTTGCAGTCTTTTTAAAAGTTCTTTTTGGTCTCCCATGGGTCCAGGCATTTCTCTGTCATAATGAGATGTGAATATTATTTTTTCGTTTGGTCTTGATTGGAGAAAATCTATTGCTCCAATTAGTGAATCAAGCCCCCCTGAAAATAAATTAACTTGCGAGAAGTTCACATTAAAATTATCACTCAATGGCTTATCGGGATATGCAAATTGTGTCTTGTGAAAATCTATTTCCCAGTAATCTCCTGTTAAAAACGAGAATAAAGATTCTAATTCATTTTTTGCTATCTGCCATTTTGTTACATCTGTTACAGGTAAATCAACTTTCAATTCTCTTGACCATCCATCAATAGAATTCGTTTTTCTTTCAACAAATCTATCAATTCCATATACACACGTTGCCAATATGAAAAAATCAACTACTTCAGAAGATACTCTATTGGCAAATGGCAACAATTTCAGAAAATCAATTTTAATTTGTGCATATGCTCCTGTCTCTGATGTTAATTTGATAGTTGTAAGTCCATTTGAACTATCATAAATAGGTGAATTTGCTTTAATTTTCATCACAAAGAATATTAATGATTGATTCAAATATTACTTCTATCTCTTTTTTCCCTTCGTTACCTTTCCAATCAATTTTAGAAATAGGCCTGCTTTCATTTAAGACCTTTACCCTTCCCAATATATCATCTTTAATGATTTTGAAAGTTTCAGAACTAACAGATTCACCTCTATGCTGAGTGATTTTCTCTTTAAATCTTTGTGAAAGGTGTTCAAATATATAATATCCCCAAAAAGAGCACAGCAAGTTTGACAGCCCATTTCCATCAACATATTCTTTTAACAATTGCTCAAATTTGTCAATATCATTACCCGATTCTGCTGCAATTTGATTCAAGACTTCTGATGATGCTTTATTTGCAGCGGTTTCATCCATCCCTGTTGCACTATCAGAACAGTACACAACAAGAAAATCAATTACCTTCTCAACACTTTTTCCATCAAGTCGTCCAAACCCTATTTCCGCTAAGGCATTTTGTAATCCGATTGAATCTACGCTGGAAAAGAAATTTACTATTTTGCCCGAAGATTTTAACCCTGCTCTACCTATAGAATTGGATTTACCTTTACTGATATTTTTGGCTCCCCCGCCAGTTTTAATCAAATTTCTATAAGTTGATTTTAGGTGATTACCTCGCCTAATAATCATCTTCTTATATTGTTTTTCGATTTGCTCAATCTGCTCTGGGGTTTTAACCTCTGAATCTTTATTCTCTTCTAGCTCAATTTCAGTTTCTTTTTCAACTGTTTTTGCAACATTGGTAACAGAACTGTTCAAACCCTTCCAATTGGGTTGATTAGTTACTCCCGGCGAAATTCGTTGTGTTGTTCCCATTATGATTTTGTTTTAGGATTAAACGCTTTATGAATATTAGAACCTACTGCAAATAATTTTATAATGGGTTCTATTTCTGGATTTTTCGGTATAGCAAGTTTAAAATCATTACACAAACTAAATGGAATTTTACTATGGTCAACCTGCCGGATTATCCTAGTATATGAATCTATTGAACCTGTGGTTTTTTGTGACATTAGTTCAATATATATTTTATGCATTCTATCATTGTCAACTGATTTTAACAACTCCTTTTCCAATAATGACAAAAGAATTTCGATATCGCTATTATTTAATTTCCCTATAACCTCTTTAGAAACTGTGTTTTGCAATATTGTACCTGAGCCATGGTCAATGAGTTCTTTGCATAAAGTGCGGATATGTGTTGGAATTAATGACGAACCACTAATGGATTTTCCCAATTGGTCTCTTGAAATCCAAAAATAATCTCGTAAATCTTTTCCTGAAAGCTTTGGCTCAATCATTAGCCATTTAATTAACTTATCAGAAGCCCAGTTCGTTGAATAGTTATTTTTTATATCTTCCTTTTTTTCTGTCTGCGCTAATGCTTCCAGCTCCATTAATTCCTTAGGTTCACCGCTTTGAGAATCCTGCCATTCATATATTTTCTTAAATAGACTAAGATTGGAATATTCGATAACCATTAACTTGACTAAAATATCGATTCTGAAATTGGGTATTTCTGCAACATCGACTAATCTTTTGCGTAATGTGAAGGTGTTAAGGAATCGTTTTATTTGTCTCGGATTTCCATTTAATCCATCAGTTATGATGGAAGATAATGATGCTATTAAAGATACACTTTCACTTAATTTAGTTCTTTCAGCCTCGGATAACAATCCTTCTATTTCTTGTATATTTCCAAAACCAAAGGCTCCATAGCGATTTGTCTTTCTGCTTTTATAAAACTCATCAAGAATCTTTTGGAAAGTACTTGGGGATAATTCTTTCTTGCAAAAGAGCAATGTCATATATGTTTCAACTTCTCGGTCAGAAAGCTTAGGAAGGTTATAAGGAACCTGAATTAGTTTTTCTAAATAGTCACTTACAATTCGTTTGTTTCTACTATCAGGGTCATTTGCATTTTCTATCCCATCAGTCTTATATCTATATTCTATTGCATGTCGTACAATTCTTGGGTCTGCTCCAATAACAAATGCTGTTTTTTCAACATTTAGAAACAATTTGATTGCTTCAAGATTTTCTATAATTCTATCTTGTGTGCATCTGTCTAAATCATCAATAATAACAACTAATTTTTTTATTTCCGATTTGTCAATCATTGCCTTGAAATCATCGCGAAATTCTCGGATTAACGTAGTTTCTTCAACATCATTTTTCTTGATAATATCTTTTAAGAAATCTTCTGCTTTATCTCCTGATAATTTCTCCGCTAAATCTTTTGCATTAAACTGAGAAAATTCCTGTAGCAGAAAGGGAATTAATGAAAGCCCTCCTGTTAGATAAGCAGCGGCTGTTGGCAAAACAACTTTTTTAAATCCCAAGCCTAACACTCTCATCCATTTCACTGATTTAAGCAATTTGGCAGGTATCTCTTTTATCTTATCTTTCAGTAGCTTGTGTTCTTTAAACTTTTCTACAATAGATTCTAAAAGTGCCGCCTTTGCATCATCATATCCCTCAAATACCCACCCATTAAAGTATAGAACAAGTGTATCATCTTTCAAATCATCTTCATTTTCCCCTTTTAGTTCATCATAGACTATTTTAAGGATAGAAGATTTTCCGCTTCCCCAGTCTCCGAATACACCAATTGTAACTGGTAAAACAGTATCATCCCTTATCACATCAATGAGTAAGTCTGCATGTACTTTGAAACCTAATAAGTCTTCTGATGTTTCGTTATCTGACCACATATATTTTAATTTTTAGCAATTTCAACGAATTCACTTTATTTGTATAGATACAGCTTCCAATAAATCTATTGGGCTTTGTTATCTAAACTATTGCCATTTTTTGCAAAGATATTGTTTTCTACTTAATTCTATAAAAAAACAAACCAATAGTTTCTGGCAATTCATTTTCTATTAATTCATTCAATTTGAGCGTAATAAAATTATGTCCGAAAATTCTTGCAATCCTTTCCATTACCAACAAAAATCATCATATTTGCATACACAAGAAAACAACATCACATGAAAATCGTAGTATTTACCGGCGCAGGCATCAGCCGCGAAAGCGGAATCGCCACCTTTCGCGACAGCGACGGACTATGGGCAAACCACCGCATAGAAGACGTATGCACCCCCCGAAGCGCTGGCTCGCGACAGAAAAGCCGTGATAGACTTCTACAACATGCGCCGCCGTGAAGTACTGTCAAAACAGCCCAATGCAGCACACCAAGCCTTAGCAACCCTCGAAAAACATTTCGATGTCCAAATAATCACCCAGAATATCGACGACCTACACGAACGGGCAGGCAGTACACGAGTAACCCACCTGCACGGCGAAATACGCAAACTCCGCAGCTCCCTCAACGAACAGGCAACAGTCCCTCTCGAAGGCTGGGAACAGCCATACGACACCCGCCACCCCGACGGTTCCCTGCTGCGCCCCTTTGTCGTCTTTTTCGGCGAAAACGTTCCCATGCTCGAAACAGCCATCCAAATAACCCAAAGCGCAGACCTGATGATAGTCGTAGGCACATCCCTCCAAGTCTATCCCGCCGCTTCGCTGGTACACTACCTCCGTCCCGGAACACCCGTATATATCATCGACCCCAACACACTCGGTACCCGCCTCGCCAATCTGCACATCATTCGCGAACCCGCATCTGTCGGCGTTCCGCAATTAGCAGAGAAACTGATAAAAGGAGAAGAAAACAATTGATTCTATGAAAAAATAACACAATAATTTTCTTCTTTCCGAATTAACATTCCCCAATACTTATCGCATCATAGCCGCATCAATCGTTTTTATTCTACGGGCAAAGCTAGTTACGGCTTTAACGGACAATCAAGGTCAAGCCTTCGGTTTAGCAAAAAATCTCCACCTGAAGGTAGTATTTTCCGCTAAAACCTTGACAGTCCTAAAGCCTCCACCATGCCGCCCTCGAAACAAAAAATGACCGACGCGACGAATGATGCATAAGATATAAAAAAGGTCATCAAAAACAGGACGGAACAAAGAGCACAGAAACAAAAACTCCCTCCGCTCTGAAATCAACATAGATATAAAGCATCATTTCCCTGTTATACTGATTGAAATAAACCAGTACAACAATACAACAGTATGACAATACACCAATAAATCAATAGGTACGTACCACAGTATGACAATACAAAAGTACGTCAGTACGAAAGTACCGATGTACATATTTACGTCGGTACGTTAGTATATACCAATATATCAACGTCCTAACGTTGTAACGTTGGTACGTGCCAACGATAAAACTTACCATTTATCTATCACTGTATTCTTCCGTTCACCCGTACTATTTACCTGCTGCTATCAATGTTTTTACAGATGGCAGTAACCGGCATTCTATTGGAATCTATTGGCACAGAACGATATAACGCAATTTTGAAACCAGCTTTTTAGCTTTGCCCAGAGATAATTTGCTAACAATGAAAAGACAACAAACAGGAAGAATTTCATAGTGGAAATACAATACAATTCACTCGAAAGTCAATAACGCTAACACACAGTTACGCGCCACCGACCCAAATACAAAATGCAGCGTAGCAAGTTTATGTTTTGAGTGCATCAAAACGGTGAATTATCCCGCTGGTCTCCATTCAAAACTTGTAAAAACATGACAAAAAATAAAAAAGGCGGACGCCCCAAACTAAGCCCCGCCGAAAAACTAAAATACCGCATTGCAGTCAATCTTTGCACAAAAGATTACTACGCCCTCAAAGCCAAAGCCACCCAAGCCGGAATGACCGGCACCGAAGTAGCAAGGCTTGCCATTATCAATTGTCAAATCCACCAGCGGCTCACCACCGAACAAATGGAATACATACGCCAACTATCCGGTATGGGAAACAACCTCAATCAAATAGCGCGCAAAGCAAACACCGAAGGCTATACCAATACCCGGAGCGAATACCATTACCTCGCAGACAAAATAGACAAGCTAATCAATCAAATAGAAAATGATAGCCAAAATAACTAAAGGAAAAAGCTTCAAAGGAGTCACCAACTATGTCCTTGACAACAGCAAGCAAACACAACTGCTCGCCGCCGAAGGCGTCCGGTACAAAAGCCGTGAATCCATTATCCGCAGTTTTGTAACCCAAACCAAACTAAACCCCAACCTCTCCAAAACAGTCGGGCATATCTCCTTAGACTTCTCGGCACAAGACAAAGAAAAACTAAACAATACCAAAATTATAGCAATAGCCAAAGAATACATGACAAAAATGGGAATCACCAACACACAGTACATCATCGGTAGACATTACGACAAAGAACACCCGCACATACACCTTGTTTTTAACCGGGTAGATAACAACGGCAAAACCATATCCGACCAAAACGACCGTTACCGTAGCGAGAAAATCTGTAAAGAACTCACCCAAAAACACAACTTGTACTTTGCACAAGGCAAAGAAAATGTAAAAACCCATCGCCTCAAAGAACCCGACAAAACCAAGTACGAAATATACAATACCCTTAAAACAGCCATCCAGAAATCCAAGAACTGGGAAGAACTAAAAAAAGAACTCCAAAAACAACAGATAGAAACAACCTTCAAATACAAAGGAAACACACAAGAAATACAAGGCGTAACATTTCACAAGAACGGATACACCTTCAATGGCTCCAAGATAGACCGACAGTTTAGTTACAGCAAAATAGACTACCAACTGAAACAAAAAGCAAAAGAACAGCAAACACAAAGCAAACAAGAACATCACCCATCACAACACCATACATCAAACACTTCAACACAAGAAAACACCGGTTCCCTTTTAGGAGGACTATTCGACATACCACCATCAGGAACAGACTATGACCCCGAAGAAGCCGAATATCAATACCAACAAAGACTCAATAAGAAGAAAAAGAAAAGAAGGCTCAGCCTGTAAATAAATAATTAAAAAAATCAACAAAAATAAATCATCATGGATAAAAACAAAATCGACACCCAAACAGTCTATGAGATGTTTGAGGAACTAAGCAAAACGTTGAATAAGCAAAGCAGTACAGCAAGCGAAGCAAACACCAACACAAGTGGATATGACAGCCATAAAAAGCATGATAGAACAGTTGGAAAACATAATAGAAGAAGTAAAGAAACCAAGCACGATCGAACATCAGCACCGGTACACAATTGACATTGCCTCCAACCGGTTTTTCCTTTCATGGATAGCGCTGGCTATCATGATACTTGGCTTATGCTGGACAATTGCCAACCAACGGCAAACCATCAAACAATACAAAGAAAGCGATTTAAAGTACCGATACATCAAAATGCAGGGACAAACCAACAAAGAAAGCCTTTACCGCTTGGAAAGGCAATTCCAATATGGCGACAGTATCAGGATTATCCGCAAACAGGTAGAAAAGTATGAGGAATTGGTAAAAGAGCAGGCGGAAAAGCTGGAAAGGGCAAAAAGGGAGAGGGCGGAGGCGGAGAAACTTCATAAACTGAAAGAAAATATCAGAAACACGAAATAAAATATCAGAAACACGAAATAAAAGAGTTTTTACCGACAAAAACTAAAAACAAAGCAGTATATTTGCATCATTTTATAAAGTAATATATGTTCAAAATAACTTGGGATAAAGAAACCGGTGGAGTAAAACTGAATTCTCGTGTAAATGCAGATACACTTGGAATATCTCCTCGTCCTGTTTTCTTTGAAGAACTTGATTTACTAAAATTAAATGAATTAGGATGGAAGTATCCTAAATGCAAAGAACCGTTATTATGGGCTTGCAACAAGCAGTATTTTTATCAAGGGAAATTGGTTTTTGAAGTAAAAGGTGCCAATATATATGATACAGCAACTGTGTTTTTACAACCCGAAGCCGAAGATTTGCATTTGAAACCTGTTGATGTGGAAGCAATGCTTGAGAACTGCAAAGACGAAATGTTCCTAATTGAGAGCGAGGCTATTGAATTTATAAGAGGTGAATACATAAAATATTCCACTGCTCGGGAGAGTGTGAAGCAGGTAAAAGCTAACCAATTAGACTACGAAGCCTTGGTGGCAAAAATCGAAAAACAGACCAAACGAAAAATGGCTATAGTTAAGCAGGACTGTGACAGTTTCGATATTATGCCACTTGACAATGCCAAGCAGGAAGGCAAAAAGACATACCAAACGACCCGAATTGATAAATTTTTAGCTTCATTTAGCGGAGGGAAGGACAGCCAAGTAGTGCTTGACCTTTGTGTTCGTGCCATTCCACCTTCGGCTTTTGAGGTAATTTATTCCGACACAGGCTACGAACTACCCACTTCATTAACACTTTATGAAGAAGTGAAAAATTTCTATAAAAAGAAATTTCCGGAATTGAAGTTCTCCACCGCTCGTAACCACGAAACAGTACTCAATTATTGGGACAAAATAGGAACACCTTCAGATACCCACCGTTGGTGTTGCTCTGTGATGAAAACAGCACCTTTGTATCGTATGCTTAAAATTGACGGCACGAACAAACAAGCCAGAGTAATAACCTTTGATGGTGTGCGTGCAGAAGAAAGCAACCGCCGTAGTGAATACAGAAAAATAAAATATGCTAATATATGAACAAACGCATAACTTACATAATATCAGAACTTAAAGACCAATATTTGATTGACGACAATCTCCGTCCTTGGATTATTGGTTTCAGTGGAGGTAAAGACTCAACGGCACTTTTACAATTAGTTTGGCTTGCAATAAAACAAATCTCAGAAGAACAGCGTAATAGAGAAATATATGTTGTTTGTAACGACACTTTGGTTGAAAATCCGATAATACAAGCGTATGTAGATGATATTTTACAAAAAATAGAACAAGCCGCAGTTGAACAAAATTTACCTATAAAAGTGCAGAAAACCATTCCTCGATTAGAAGATAGTTTTTGGGTAAATGTAGTTGGCAGGGGTTATATTGTGCCAAATAACACATTTCGTTGGTGTACCGACAGAATGAAAATTAAACCCACTTCGAGGTTTATTACAGAGCAAGTGGCAGAAAATGGAGAAGCTATAATTTTGGTAGGAACGCGCAGAAGCGAAAGTGCAACTCGTGCAAATACGATTAAAAAACACGAAATTAGAGGTAGTCGTTTGACAAAACATCCAAATGAAGCAAACACCTTTGTTTATCCACCAATTAAGGAGTTGATGTTAGAGGAAGTTTGGTATATTATAAATACAATGACTTCGCCTTGGGGTGCTGATAATTCAAAATTGTTTGAAATATATGCCAATGCGAGTGCGGATGATTACGAATGTCCTGTGGTGGTAACAGACGATAAACATCGCTCTTGTGGACAAAGCCGTTTCGGTTGTTGGACATGTACCGTTGTGAAAGAAGATAAATCACTCACAGCACAAGTTGATAACGGACAAGAATGGTTGAAACCACTTTTGGATTTACGGAAAAGTATGTTTGACGAGCGTAATGTTTCAGAAAACAGAGAGGAAACAAGGCGAAACGGACAAAAAGCAGTAAC
>JAISVR010000009.1 GCA_031271465.1 Prevotellaceae bacterium
AGCGCGTTCAAATCTTCGGGATTAAAAATAGCGGGCAAAGCTGCTCTGTTTACAGTTCCGTCCGCTTTCATAGCGTCCTTTCCCACATTGCGGGTATCGGGCACTTGTTTTGCTAAAACAATAATTTTTAAACTCATAAAGAATGTTATATTTAATCGTAAATTTAAATTTTGCAGGCGCAAATTTAAAAAAAGCATACGCAATGACAAGTTTTATTACGCAAAATTTGCAAAAGTGTGCAATAATTCATGGATAACACACAAAAAACATGTTATAAAACATATTTTTCGTGCAAAAGAATATACTAAAACGAAAAAGCTTGCGTTATAATATACGAACAAAAAAAATACTGCCTATGAAAACAGCATGTACTACAATCTTTATTGCCGATACAATGACAACAAATTGCCAACAAACAGAACCTTCGCCGGCGACTCTTGCTTTTATTATGGGCTTCGCTGCCGCTTATAGTTGTCCCGAATCGGCTGTTCCATTGCCCGGATTTGTCCTTAATTAGTTGGTTTTCTTTCTATTAAGAAAGATTTTTCTGCCATGTCGACTACCAGTTGGCGGGGATTGTTTTCGTGTGCCGTTGCTGCAATTGTTGCCCATACTTCGGGCGAGTTCCGGCTGTCGATAAGCCAAACAACATTGCTTTTCGATGCCAGCTTCCTACAAAGCAGGTTCATGTAAACACGGGCTTCGGCGCGCGTCATTTTTTTATCGGTAACGATAGTCGGAGCCACGGGATACAGGGCTACATACATTTTTTGGCGCGCCAACTCATCGACTACCCATTCTACATTATCCCAGTAATCGTATTGAATATGGTCGCGAAAGTCGTTTCCGTTGGTGATATAGGGCATGGTTAGATTTCCGTTGGTCAGAGCTTTATCTCCGTATATATTTACATCATTGGTTGAGTTTAGTACCGTTATTATCAGCATATTGAAGCCTTCGGATTTGCTTTTTCCCAAGCATTTTTGCACACCTTCGATATTGAATTTTTGTATCAGATACCGATTTGTATCGCTTTGACATTCGAAAACTTCTCGTCCGGCAAGCAGCGAACTGCTGTCGGGCGAAAATGACAGATAGGGCAGCGATTGCGCCCCAAGTTCTCCACTGAACGATAAAAGAACTGTCATCGTTATGAATATCAGCTGTTTGTATGTCAACATTATTTTTTCAAAAAAAAGTTATCGGGCAACAAAAATAAACAATTTCGACTGCTCGGCAATAATTTTTGTTCATTTCCATTGAATCTTCTACCTTTGCAAGAAATTTTTTCAAAACAATGCACGATAACGCTCAGCCTTTACTTTCGAAAATAAATATACCTGCCGATTTGCGCAAGCTTAAATTGGATAGTTTGCCGCAATTGTGCGACGAAGTCCGACAGTTTATCATCGACGAATTGTCGCACAACCCCGGTCACCTTGCCGCAAGCCTTGGTACCGTGGAGCTTACGGTAGCTCTGCACTATGTGTTCAACACGCCTTACGACCGCCTTGTGTGGGATGTGGGGCATCAGGCATACGGGCACAAAATTCTCACGGGGCGACGCGAATGCTTTCATACCAATCGAAAATACAAGGGTTTGTGTGGTTTCCCCAATCCGGCAGAGAGCGAATACGATGCGTTTATTGCCGGACATGCGTCTAATTCTATTTCGGCGGCGTTGGGCATGTCTATTGCTTCGCTGCAAAGCGAGGAGCACAAAGACCGGCAGGTGATTGCTATTATCGGCGACGGCGCGCTTTCGGGCGGATTGGCGTTTGAGGGGCTGAATAATACGGGTACTTATCCCAACAATTTGCTTATTATCTTAAACGATAACCATATTGCCATAGACCCTATTAAGGGCGGTATGAGCCAGTATTTGCTCAATATTACCACTTCGAAAACTTACAACCGCGTGCGCTACGAGTTGTATCGTTTTTTCCGGAAAATGGGTTTGATAAACGAGCAGGGCAAGGCAAAAATTCAGCGCATCACTAACATGATTAAATCTACGCTGGCACGCCAAAATAATATCTTTGAAGCAATGAATATCCGCTATTTCGGTCCGATAGACGGACATGATGTGAAGGATATGGTGCGCATTATAAAAGATATAAAGGATTTTACGGGACCGAAGGTGTTGCACTGCATCACCACAAAAGGTAAAGGTTACAAACCTGCCGAAGAATGTGCTACGGAATGGCACGCGCCCGGACTGTTTGACAAGGATACGGGTAAACGCATTGTGAAGAAAACGAATGGTCGCCCGCCGCATTTTCAAGATGTTTTCGGTTATACATTGCTGGAGCTGGCGCGAACGAATCGCGATATTCTCGGCATTACGCCTGCCATGCCAAGCGGCAGTTCGCTCAACATTATGATGGGCGAAATGCCCAACCGCTGCTTCGATGTAGGCATTGCCGAAGGGCATGCGGTAACTTTTTCTGCCGGACTGGCAAAGGAGGGTAAAATACCGTTTTGTACTATTTATTCTACCTTTTTGCAACGGGCTTACGACAATATTATTCATGATGTTGCGATACAAAACTTGCCCGTGGTGCTGTGTATCGACCGCGCGGGCGTTGTCGGCGCCGATGGTGCCACGCATCACGGTGCTTTCGACATTGCTTACCTGCGCTGCATTCCAAATATTATTGTTAGCGCTCCTTATAACGAAAGCGAGTTGCGCAGCCTGATGTATACCGCCTCGACGGGTAAATACGGCGCTTTTGCCATTCGCTATCCGCGGGGTACAGGTTTTTTGGTGGATTGGGAAACGCCGATGGAGGAAATTCCTATCGGCACCGGTCGTTGCCTGAAAACGGGAAATGACCTTGCTGTTCTTTCGCTCGGGGCAATAGGCAACACGGCGGCGGAAGCAATTGTGCACGCCGAACGGCAATCGGGCAAGACGGTGGCTCACTTTGATATGCGCTTTGCGAAACCGATAGACGAAAAGCTGTTGCATGAGATAGCTTCTTCGCACAAAAAGATAATTACGGTGGAAGACGGCGTGGTTGAAGGCGGTTTCGGTTCGGCGGTATTGGAATTTTTATCGGACAACGGTTTTTCGCCGGAGATTCGGCGTATCGGCATTCCCGACCGCTTTGTGGAGCACGGAAGTCCTGCCGAACTCTATGCCGAACTTGGCATGGATGAAGCGGGGATTCGGAAAGAATTATTGGAAATGCTGGAGGAATAAAAAACAAAGGGGAGACTATTTTGTTTGCGAAAGGGCTTGCGTCAAAGGGAGTCGAGAAGGTATCAATCTCTTTGCATAACAATTAAAAAAGTATCTTTGTACCAATGTTAAAATAAAAAACGATGAAAACTCTTGCTCAAAAACATGAACTCGACCGGGAAACAAAAAACAAGGTCAATTTTATGACTTTTATTATCACGAAATTCGCCCGCGCTTATAAAATGAACAGCCAGCAAGCCTATTTGTATCTAAAAAAATACGGCGGTTTGGCTTTTCTTAACGAACATTGGTGGGCATTACACACAGACAATCCATTTTGGGCAATAAGAGATATATATGTAGTTTGTCGCAATAACGGAGGAATGCGATAATGAAAGTATACCACGGAAGTTATACCAAAATAGATATTATCGACCTCTCATTATGCCAAACAGGCAAAGATTTCGGACAAGGGTTTTATGTAACCAAATTTCGAGAACAGGCAGCATTTTGGGCAGAAAAGAAAGGGAGTCGAAAGGGAAAAAAAGGCGTTGTAACCAAGTATGATTTAGACGAGTTTTTTCTCGAAAGCAGTGATGGAATAAAAGTGCTTCATTTTGACGGCTACAATGATGCATGGCTCGAATTTGTAGTGCTCAACAGAAAAAATAAATCGAAACGCCAAGTACACGATTACGATATTGGAGAAGGACCTGTTGCCAACGATAAGATAGCTACCGAAATAGATAGATATATCGAAGGTGTTATTTCCAAAGAGCAGTTTTTAAGCAATTTAACTTACAACCCTTCTCATCAAATTTGCTTTTGCACAATGCAGTCGTTACAAGCATTATCACAACCAAAAGGAAAAATAGATATTGCTATTTATGATATTGGTAATAATGTAGTACAATCTTTAATGACTGATTACGATTTAAACGAATTGGAAGCTACCGACCACTATTATACATCAAATACCTATACTCAACTTGCCGACGAAAGCAGCAATTTGTATAAAAAATCGTGGCAAGAAATCTACGCAATGCTTACAAAAGAAATGAAAAAATAATTCTGTATTGGAGTAATCAACTAAGAAACAGTAATTTATGAAAAACACAACTCTCCTTATACTATGCCTGTTGGCAAATTGCTATGCAGGCATCGTTGCACAAACTCAATATCGTACCGAAACGCTGCAAAACAATGTGCGCACGCTGCAAATTGCGGTTTCGGGCAACAGGTTTGCTTTGCCGGTGATGGAACTGGGCGGCGAAGGGCGATTTACGATTTCGTTTGATGAGCTGACGGCTAACATCAAAAACTACGATTACACTATACAGCATTGCAATGCCGACTGGACTCCGTCGGACCTCTCGTCGAGCGAATGGTGCAGCGGTTTCGAAACCAATCCGGTGGAAAATGTGCGCAGCTCTATCAACACGCTGATGTCATACAACCATTATTCGTTCTCTTTTCCAAACGAAAATATCAACTTCAAGCTTTCGGGCAATTATGTGGTAAAAATCCACGAAGCAAATCAGCCTGAAACCATAATTGCTACTGCCTGTTTTTCGCTTGTTGAAACAAAAATAGGCATTGAAGCCACTGTGCGCGGCAACACCGATGTGGAGATAAACCGCCGCAAGCAGCAGGTAGATTTCAGCTTGGTAGCCGGAAATTATTTGATAAACAACCCTGCCGAACTCAGCGTGATTGTGCGGCAAAACAACCGTACGGACAATGAGGTGCGCAAACTCGAACCGACTTATATCAGCCGCGACCGTCTGACTTACAGCAACAACAAGGCGTTGATTTTCGACGGCGGAAACGAGTACCGCAGCATTGATTTTTCGTCGCTCTACTCCTACGGCATGGGTATTACCAAAATTCGCTACTATGAGCCTTACTACCATGTGGAGCTCGACCCGGCAACAATTGTGCCCCGCTCCGCTCCCTACTCGTTGATTGACGATGTGAACGGAAGGTTTGTGATAAATCTTCAGGAAAGCGACGACGACGATTTGACGGCAGATTATTTCCTCGTGCATTTCTCTATTCCAGCCGACGAGCCGTATTTCGACGGACAGTTGTTTATCCTCGGCGAACTGAACTACAACAAGCTCGACAATTCGGTGCGTATGGATTATAATACTCAGAACAAACAGTTTGAGCAAACCGTGCTGCTCAAACAGGGCGGCTACAACTACCTTTTTGTATTTCGTCCCGAAGGCAGTACGGCAGCTTCCGCCGAGCGCATTGAAAACAGCTACTGGCAAACGCGCAACGAATACAGTATTTATGTGTATCACCGCCCTTTCGGCGAACGCTACGACAGGCTGATTGCCGTAAGAACCTTGCAAAGCGGACAGTAATTTTCTCTCTTGCTTACGAAAAACTTTTTTGTTGCCCCTGGTTTTCTAAACATAAACCAGGGGCAACAGGATTTTATATTGAAGCAATTATTGAATGTTAACCGATAGAACTTGAATTATATCAGTATGTATTTTTATATCCATAAGCAATCATTTTCGGTATAGTATATACTATAAATGATTATAGTATATACTTTACGACGATATAGTATATACTATAATTTGCTAAAGTATATACTTTACGATGATATAGTATATACTATACTAAGTTTTAGTATATAC
>JAISVR010000020.1 GCA_031271465.1 Prevotellaceae bacterium
TTCCCCGAACTACCATTTTGCATATACAAAGTGGTACTTCCAATTGATGAACCGGTACTGCCATTGAGAGAACTTAAATCTACTTCGACAGTCCCAACCTTGTAACCTTTAACATAGCCATCCACATTGCGCGAACCCTCAGAGCCTGCTAAGTTACTAATCGTAACCAATCCGTCTTCCGAAACAAAAGTTCCCGTTGTAACCGGTTTCGTGTTGGCATCAAATGAAAATTCCACAATAGGCGTTTGTGCATGTGCACCAAACATCAGCCCACAAAGAGCTAGGATTGAAAATACTAATTTTTTCATAAAGCATTAAGATTAAGAATTTATTAAGTGGCAACAAAGGTAGCAAAAGAAATAATTTGGTATTCAATTTTATTCGAAAAAATAATTGGAAAAACTTTATCCCTGTGTGTTGTTTACAATACAATTTGTTTATTTTTGCGTCGTTATTTCAAAAATTAATATTCTATGTTAAAAGAGATTTTATCTATATCCGGTAAGCCGGGATTGTTTCGCCTCATATCGCAGGGAAAAAATATGTTGATTGTAGAGTCGCTTGTCGATAAAAAGCGTCAACCGGCATATTCGCACGAAAAATTAATGTCGCTTGCCGATGTTGCTATTTATACCGATAGCGGCGAAAAACCGCTTTCCGAAGTATTTGCTTTGCTGTTTGAAAAGGAAAATGGACAGAAAGCTTCTATCGACCCTAAATCGCCTAACGATACATTGCGTGCTTATTTTGCCGAAATACTGCCCGATTTCGACCGCGACCGCGTGTATCCTACAGATATAAAAAAGCTGATTTTATGGTATAATCTGCTTGTAGATTGCGGCATTACCGATTTTTCGAAAGAAGAAGAAAATACAGCCGAAGCAACAGCAGAGTAGAGCTTAATATTTAGAGTGTAGTTTTTTACTGCACTCTATATGCTAAAAATTATACTCTAAACTCTATCCACAGTTTTCACTCCGCGTACGGCTTTTATCTTTTTCACTAAAAGTTCCAAGTCGTGCAAATCGGCTACCAGCAAGGTAAGACTGCCTTCGAAAACGCCATCAACCGAATTGACGGCGATAGAGCGCAGGCTCACTTTCGTTTCTTTGGAAATGAGCGAAGTGATATTGGTAACAATACCGATATCGTCGCGTCCCATAATGCGCAGTGAAATAGGATATTGCCCGTCCGATTTGCCCGACCAGCGCGCCTGTACTATGCGGTAACCAAAGCGGTTTATCATCTGCGGAGCGTTGGGGCAATCCATGCGATGAATTTTGATGCCGCCCGCAGCCGATACGAAACCAAATACCTCGTCGCCGTAAATCGGGTTACAGCATTTAGAGAGTTTATACTCAATGCCTTTCAGGTTTTGGTCGATAATGAGCACATCGCTTTTTCCTGTGTTATGCGTATCGAAATTTTGCTCTTGTATAAAATTGTTTGCCGAGCGGTGTTCCGCGTTTTCATGCGCAGGTTCGGTTTTTTCGTGTTCGGCAAGCAAGGCATCGCGAATTTCGAGCATCTCGATTTTTTCAAGCGCAATATCCTGATAAAATAAACTTACCGATTTATAACCCAGCTTTTTGGTTAGCCGCGTAATATCAGCTTCATCGTATTCGATTTTCCAGTTTTTAAGGCGGCGTAAGAGCACTTCTTTCCCTTGTTCGGCTTCCTTGTGCTCCACTTCTTTGAGTGCCTGCTTGATTTTTGTTTTGGCTTTGGAAGTTACTACAATATTGAGCCAATCCTGCTTTGGTTTTTGCGAAGAATTTGTAAGCACCTCCACTTGGTCGCCGTTGGACAGCTTGTGGCGAATAGGCACATTTTTGCCGTTTACGCGCGCGCCTACGCATTTGCTACCCAGATTTGTATGAATATTAAATGCAAAATCGAGTACTGTAGCGCCTTGTTTTAATTTTTGCAAATCGCCTCCGGGAGTAAATACAAACACCTCGTCGTCGTAGAGATCGAGGCGGAAATCGTCCATAAAATCTACTGCATTCAGTTCGGGATTTTCGAGAATGTCGCGAATGTGTTTCAGCCATTCGTCCATGCCCTCCTCGCTTTTTATACCCTTGTATTTCCAGTGTGCGGCAAGTCCTTTTTCGGCAATCTCGTCCATGCGCCGGCTGCGAATTTGCACTTCTACCCATTTCCCTTCGGGACCCATCACGGTGGTGTGCAAACTTTCGTAGCCGTTCGATTTTGGTATCGAAAGCCAATCGCGCAGCCGTTTCGGGTTAGGTTGATATTTGTCTGTAACAATGGAATATACTTGCCAGCACTGAGCTTTTTCTTTTTCTATCGGACTGTCTAAAATCACGCGGATAGCAAACAAATCGTAGATTTTCTCAAAGGGCGTATTTTGTTTTTTAATTTTATTCCAAATAGAATAAATAGACTTGGTACGCCCCTTGATGTCGAATTTAAGACCTGCTTCGCGTAACTCTTTTTTCAGCGGCTCGATGAAGTCTTTGATGTATTTGTCGCGCGCAATTTTAGTCTCGTTCAATTTGCGGGCAATATCGAAATAAGTGTCGGGCGATGTGTAGCGCAGCGAGAGGTCTTCCAGTTCGGTTTTGAGTTTATACAACCCCATGCGATGAGCCAGCGGAGCATAGAGATAAGATGCTTCGCGTGCAATTTTGAGCTGCAGTTCGTGGTTGTAGTGCGCAAGGTGGCGCATTACAAATACGCGCTCGGCAATCATGATAAATACCACGCGTATATCTTCGGCAAAGGTGAGCAGCAGTTTGCGGAAATTCTCGGTTTCGATAGCTGCACTTTTGGCGTACAGCTCGTTTGCTCGTATCAATCCGCGCACGATTACTGCTACCGAGGCATCGAAGCGTCGTTGTACCTCATCGTAGGTCATTACGCCTGTTTGTACGGCATCGTATGCCATCACACTTAATATTGTGGAGCGTCCCAAACCGATTTCCTGTACGCAGAGCAAAATTGTATTCAGGTTTTTGAGCACGGGGTTCAATACCGATTTTGTTTCGCCTGCGGCTATGCGCCGTTCGATATTTCGGGTGAGCAGTTCGCGCAGGTTTTTTCGGTCGCTTCGACTTAGTATATTGCTCGTAGAACGCAGCAGTGAGCGATATACGGAAAGAAGTTCTTTGCGTTCTTTGGGACTGAAATATGAAGTTTCCATAAGCATTCTCAAAAAAGCTACAAAGATAAAAAAATTGTTTAATCGTATAGCGGTTTAATTGCTGAATCCTGGGCTTGCTTGTTAAGCCGGTCTTAACAGTTTAGTTAATTCGCTATTTACTTGGAACGAAATGATGCTGTTCCTGTTACACCGTAAACCGGTATCCAAAGCCCGAACGATTGGAAATCAGTGAGGCGCAGGCACCCAGTTTTTTGCGTAAACGGGTAATATGCACATCGACGGTGCGTTCGGTAATGTAGGGCGTTTCGCTCCACACTTTGTCGATAATATCTTCGCGCGAAAAAATCTTATTAGGATGTTGAGCCAACAGAACTAATATCTCGAATTCGGTTTTGGTCAGTGTTATTTTTTTATCGTGCACAGTTACTTCTTTTAATTCGAGATCGATAGTAATGTCATCGAATTCAATCAGTTTAGAAGATTTTTTTTCTGCCGGCTGTACTGCAACCTGATTGCGTTTAAGAATAGCGCGCACTCGTGCTACGACTTCTTTTATCGAAAAAGGTTTTGAAATATAATCATCGCCGCCAACCGAAAATCCGGTAAGCATATCGTTTTCGGTATCTTTGGCTGTGAGGAAAATAATAGGTGTTTGATTTCCGTTTTTGCGCAGCGTTTCCGCCATCTTGTAGCCGCTCATGCTGCCCATCATTACATCGAGCAAGATAAGCGAAGTATCCGGCGTGAGTTTTTCCAATGCTTCTTCGGCAGAATTTGCACAAGTGATTTCAAAACCTTCATTGGCAAGATTAAATTCGAGGATTTCGCAAATATCGCGCTCGTCGTCGACTATTAAGATTTTGTTTGACATAATACATTGATTGGTTTTTTAGTTTACAAAAGTAGAGCAAATTTATTTACAAACTACGGATTTACAAATTAATACAATAAAAGAGAATGCCTTTGTCTATCTGTCTGGTTAGTAAACCATTAATCATTTTCCGCCGTGTTTCAATACTTTGGCATCAATATAAAAAACGATTTCTTCTACAATATTGCTGCAATGATCGCCAATGCGTTCGAGTTTACGGATAAGCAGCATCAGTTTAAGGGCACAACGAACTTTTTGAATATTTTGTTCTCCGCTGTTCACAATCCATTCCGATAAAATAGTAACTGCTTCGCGATACAAACGGTCTACCTCTTCATCTTTGGCAATAATTTTGCCCGAAATTCGGGTGTTTTCCGCTTCTAACGCAACAAAACTGTCGGATAACATTGAGATTAGCAAATCAAAAATCTGTTCTATTTGCAAATCTTCAATCACCTGCGCGTCTATTTTTGTGCAATCGTCGGCAATAACATGAGCCGCAATTCCTTCCGAAAAATCGCCGATGCGTTCGAGGGTATTGCTAATTTTGATGAGCGATAACACCAGGCGCAAATCAATAGCTACCGGATTGTAAAGCGCAATGTAATTTTCGCAATCGCTGTCGATTTTCAAATCAAAAGCATCAACTCGTTTTTCGCGCGTAGCAATTTCTCGAGCCAACTCAATATCATTCGCTAAAAAAGCCTGTTTTGCTTTCTCGAGCTGCGAAAGAACAAGTTTCCACATTTGGGTAACTTCATCTTTCAATGCTTGAAGTTCTTTTTCTGTATGTTTCATAAATTAAACTTGCAATTTTTATCGTTGCAAAAGTGCTTGATTTTTGTTACACACATATAAAAAATATATTACGATTATGTTACAAAACTAAGTCTCTTTTAGTTGGAGTAAGGCAAAGTTAATTATTTGTGATATTTATAATTTTGTCGTGTAGTAAATTTTTTATAAATCTTTTCTGTTTATCAAAATATATTTATCTTTGCCTGCGTATTTTTTTGCACATTGCATAAGATAAAGAACTAACATTAAATCATTTATTTTTTCGTTAATATGAAAAAAGTTGTACTTACAATAGTCGTTTCACTCGCAGCAGTATTTGCAATTCAGGCTGCCGATATTTATCACTATCAAGAACGATTTAATAATTGGGTCGATTCATTTACTGTAATTGGCTACAAGGATCGAGCCGATTTTGAAAAAAATCTGCAATCGCTCGACCGGTTGCAGCGAGCCTTGATCGACGAAACCGAACTGTCTGAAAAAGAACCTTTGCTGGGAGAAATTCAAGCCGTGTTTGCTTTTGTAGGCGAAATGGCTCCCGATGGAAAAAGTTATGGACTCACCATTGCTCAAAAAGAACAGGCAAAAAGCTTACTCGGAGTAAGCGAAGCCCGATATGATTCTACCTCATTTTGTTTGCCAATCAACTCTATTGTATTGTGGGACAGTACTTTTATTAGTTTCTTTGTAGAAAATCCCTCCGATAGCTTAATGGTAAATTTTAAGCTATCGTTTACCGTTCAACGACAATTTTCTTCTTCTTCCGGTTTTCTCGATGGAGGCGTATCAAAATTATGTAGCCGTTCCGTATTCAGTGCATTCCTTATTCCGCATGAAGTAAAATTTATGCAAGAAAAATGCGAAACACAAATACAAATTACAAAATACATTCAACCCGAAGTGGTACAGCCTGTGGTGGAAAAATATGCCGAACCCGATTACCTGTCGCCACAGCAAAAACAGGCATTGAAGGTAAAAGAAAAAGAACAGCTGAAACGCCAAAAAGAAAAAGCAAAACAACAAGCGAAACGAGATAAAGAAAAACGCAAAAAACAATTAGAAAAAGAGCGTGCCGCAGCCAAAAAAGCAGAAGTAAAAGCGCGCGAACAAAAAGCCAAAGAACAAGCGCAAGCCCGTAAAGAAAAGCGGGAAGCAGCAAAGAAAGGAAAATGATGAAAGCAAGTTCTATAGTTATACTCATATAGAATAGATTTTAAATGGCAAAATCCCACTCTTCACAGAGTGGGATTTTGTTTTTCGGAAAAATGACTTACCTTTGCGGCATTAACCGAAAAGGGGTGCCCGGAGGCTGAGATTATACCCTGTGAACCTGGGCGGGTAATGCCGCAAAGGGATTTCATTCCGTATCGTTTCGCTCGCCTGAAGCTTTCGCTTTTCACAAATTTTTTCTTTATGAAAATAATATTCAACAACAGGGAAGTTGTTGTTGCAACCGGTTTGGTTCTGCTCGAATTGCTCGAAGCAGAATCTTTTACCCAAAAAAAAGGTATTGCCGTGGCGATAAACAATCGGGTAATACCCCGTGTGGAATGGGCAAGTTTTTCGCTTAGTGAAAACGACAAAATCCTTGTAATTACTGCTACCCGGGGAGGATAAAATTCAATTTTTTTTGAAAAACTGAAATTATGAAACAAAATATCACTACAGGCAGTTTTCCATCATCAAAAAAGATTTTTGTAAAAGGAAAATTGCACAACATAGAGGTCGCAATGCGCGAAATACAGTTGTCTTCATCGAAAGATAAAGATGGAAATGTGTACCAAAACGAGCCCGTTACGGTATACGACACCTCGGGGGCTTATACCGACGACAACTATCAGGTAGATTTGAACCGAGGTCTGCCACGCTTACGCCGCGAATGGATTTTGCAGCGCGACGATGTGCAGGAACTTGACGGCTTGTCGAGCGAATATGGGCAGATGCGTCTTGCCGACCCGTCGCTCGACAGTTTGCGTTTCGAGCATATCAATACCCGTCCGCTGCGGGCAAAACAAGGGCATTGTGTAACGCAATATTTCTATGCCAAACAGGGAATTATAACTCCCGAAATGGAATATGTAGCTATTCGCGAAAACCAGCGTATCGACGAGTTGAAGGAAAAATATACGCAACACAAAGGCTGTCCGCTTGGGGCAAATATTCCCGAAACACATATCACACCCGAATTTGTGCGTGACGAAATTGCTCGCGGGCGCGCTTTCCTTGCTGCAAATATCAACCATCCCGAAACAGAACCGATGATTATCGGGCGCAATTTTTTGGTAAAAATAAACGCCAACATCGGAAATTCGCCCACCACTTCGAGTATTGAAGAAGAGGTGGAAAAAGCTGTGTGGGCATTTCGCTGGGGAGCAGACACGATAATGGATTTATCTACCGGAAAGAACATTCATGAAACCCGCGAGTGGATTATCCGCAACAGTCCTGTACCTGTGGGTACGGTGCCACTGTATCAGGCGTTGGAAAAAATCGACGGCGATGTTACTAAATTGTCGTGGGAAATTTACCGCGACACGCTTATCGAACAATGTGAGCAGGGTGTAGATTATTTCACTATTCACGCAGGTTTATTATGGAAACACATTCCGGCTACGCTTCACCGCACCACGGGTATTGTATCGCGCGGCGGAGCAATTATGGCAAAATGGATTTTGCAGCATCGGCAGGAAAATTTCCTCTACACGCATTTCGATGAAATATGCGAAATACTTGCCGCCTACGATGTAGGCGTGTCGCTTGGCGATGGCTTGCGTCCGGGTTGTATTGCCGATGCTAACGACCGTGCGCAGTTTGGCGAACTCGATGTGCTGGGCGAACTCACTCAAATTGCCCGTCGTCATTTTGTACAGGTAATTGTAGAAGGTCCGGGGCATGTGCCGATGCACTTGATTGAAGAAAATATGAAACGGCAGTTGGAAGTATGCGACGAAGCACCGTTTTATACTCTCGGACCGCTCGTGTGCGATATAGCTCCGGGTTACGACCACATTACTTCTGCCATCGGAGGTGCAATGATTGCATGGCAAGGCACCTCCATGCTTTGTTATGTTACCCAAAAGGAGCATCTTGGGTTGCCTGACAAGCAGGATGTACGCGAAGGTGTGATAACTTTTAAACTTGCGGCTCACGCAGCTGACTTGGCAAAAGGGTTTCCCGGCGCGCAGTATCGCGATAATGCCATGAGCAAGGCGCGCTTCGAATTCCGCTGGCGCGACCAGTTTGCATTGGCACTCGACAGCGAAAAGGCGATGCAGTTTCACGACCACACTTTACCCGACGAGGGCTATAAATCGACCCATTATTGTTCCATGTGCGGCGAACATTTTTGTTCGATGCGTGCCTCGATGCAAGTGCGCGAACTGGCTGCCGAACAGCAAATGGACAATGTGGATATTTATTCATGATGCACATTATTATAACTTATCCCGAATTTTTCTCCAACGAGATAAATCAAATTCTTTCGTGGCTCGATGACGGCGATTGCCGCCTGCATTTGCGCAAACCCAAGGCTTCGCAATTGGAAATTGAAGCATTATTACGGTCTATCCCTGCGGAATATCACCCGCGCATTGTGTTGCACGATTACCATTTTTTGGCTGAAAAATATCGGTTAGGAGGGTTGCATTTTTCCACCCAAAAACGCGCGGAATTTTTTGACAAAAACGCATTGCAATGTGTCTCTACATCGTGTCACAGCATTGATGAATTGCGTGAAATTGACGGGCAGTTTGATTATACATTTCTCAGCCCTGTTTTTCCGAGTATTTCCAAACCGGGATATGCAGGAAATTTGGATATGCAGGAGGTTGCAACATATTTGCAGATACCGCATAAAACTCGTGTAATTGCCCTCGGCGGCATTAACCAAAGCAAAATTGAACAAGTACGAAAAATGGGTTTCGATGGATATGCTATGCTGGGTGCGGCATGGAAAATTTAGTTAATAGTTATTTAGAGTATAGCATTTACTCTAAACTCTAATAACCCAACTCTATACTTTAAAAAACTATGCAGATACAATATATTACTCAAGATCATCCCGCGCTTAGTCATGCCGAACAGGCGCGACGGGCTTATACAAATGGAATTGGCTGGGTGCAACTGCGTATGAAGAACGCTTCAGACAGTGATATGCTCGTGCAGGCACGCGAAGCGTTGGCGTATGCACGCGAAGCAAATGGAGTGTTGCTGATAAACGACCGTGTGGATATTTGTCAAGCGGTAGATGCTCATGGTGTTCATGTGGGATTGACCGATATGAGTGTAGCCGAAGCTCGTAATGTGTTGGGCGCAGAGAAAATTATTGGTGCTACGGCAAACACGATTGAGCATATTGCCCTGCATGCTGCGCAAGGTGCCGATTATATCGGTTTAGGACCGCTGCGCTACACTACTACCAAACAAAACCTCAGTCCGATTATTGGGTTTGCGGGTTACGAAACGATTGTGGCGGAAATGAAACGGCGCAAACTGCAAATTCTCGTTGTGGCAGTGGGTGGTATTACGCTTGCCGATTTGCCCGAACTTCACCGTCTTGGTTTGGGTGCTGCTATCTCGGGTGCGTTGCTCCGCTGCTTGTTGGAGAACGAATCTATTTTCCCCGTATCAAATTGATGTCGCCGCGGCGTTTGTATTTCACCCCGTCCGCACCGGTAGCTTCAATAATGTAGTAGTAGGCTCCGGGTGTTGCCAATCGTCCGGCAATTCGACCGTTCCAGCCACGGGCAGGGTCGCTCCATTCATATACCTTGCGTCCCCAGCGATTAAATACGATGGCGTGAAATTTCACAATCGACTTGTAGGCTACTCGAAACTCGTCGTTGATGCCATCACCGTTGGGAGTAAATACATTGGGTACTTCAAGTTCCGATTCGAGAACTTCTATCAAAAGACTGTCCTGCGCCCGACAGGTTCCGTTGCTAACATGTAGTTTTGCCGTATATTTTTCGGCAGATTGAAAGGTGTATACAAAATCGCGGTCGGGATAATAGCGACTGTTGGTACTGTCGTTTGCGATATGAATGTACCACTCGAAAAAAGTAGCTGCCGGATTAGCATTGCTCGTAAGTTCTACCACCAATGGCGCCGAACCACCTATAGCACCCGAAGTTTTGTCGCGTTCGTTGTCAGCATCGCGAGCAATAACCTTACCCATCGGATGTGCTTCCACCGCTTTTGTCAGATATTCAAGCGAGGAAAAAGAGAAGTTTGAGGCGTTCAATTCTTTCAAGAAATTATCTTCGAGGGTAAATGCAGTATTGCAGAGCGGAGCCGCTACGGTAAATTCGTAGGTAGTAGCATTTCCCGGAATTGTTTCGGTTACTGTTTCCTGTTTTGGTACAAATTCCGCTTCGTTCCATTCGAGATTATTATAGGAGAGGGTATATTCGCGCGGAATGCTGCGCCTGCCCGAAGGACTGTAGTAATATAGTTCCGGATTGCTTAACGATACGATAACTTTTGTTTCCTCGCAGGGAGAATCGCCGTCTTCTGCCACAACGCTTTGAATACTACTCAAACCTTGCAGGTCAATCAGCCAAATATATTGAGTTTGTCCGCCGAATTGTACCCGGTAACCTATGGAATTATCTGCACCGAGATCTTCGTCGAATCCGCTAAGAGTACTGCTCGTCCCGTTTTCCGACAATACTTCATCGGTTGAGGCAGGGTTTGTTGTGTATCTGTACCATCTGAAAGTAGTACTTGTTTCATTAGTACAGGTAATGGTATTGGCAGCCGTGATACCGTTGAATAAAAATATGGTAACATTGTCGCCGTCGTACTTGATGTAATTGCCCGAAACCGAAAACTGCGCCTGCACTGCCGACAGCATGCAGCAAACTATTGTAAGTAGGATTGATTTTTTCATCGGTTTTTATTTTAAAAAAATGTCTACAAAGGTAAATAATTTATTGAAAAAGAAAAGTATCCCTATCTTTGTCCTCGAAAAAACAATATTTATGCAACATACGCTCCAGCTCACGCTCACACCCGAACAAGCCGCAACGCCCGATAAACTAAAAGCTATCGCGGCAGGAAAACTCAACCTCGCGTCGCGCCGCATTACGGAAATCCAAATCTTGCGCAAAACAATTGATGCCCGCAGCCGTCAGCCCAAGGTGGTGATGGAAATTCGTGTGTTTGTAGACGAAAAGCCCGTGCTAACGAAGCCCGACTATATCTGCTATCAAGATGTTTCGGACAACAAAGAGGTTATTATAGTGGGTGCAGGACCGGCAGGACTTTTTGCCGCATTGCGTTTGATAGAATTAGGCTTGCGTCCGATTATTCTCGAGCGAGGTAAGGAAGTGAGCGAGCGTAAACGCGATATTGCCGCCGCGAATCGTAACGATAGCCTTAATCCCGAAAGCAATTACTGTTTCGGCGAAGGTGGCGCGGGCACATTTTCCGACGGTAAACTCTACACGCGTTCGAAGAAAAAAGGCAACATTCGTCGTATTCTCGATATTTTTCATCTTCACGGCGCGCAGGACGAAGTGCTTTACGAAGCTCATCCGCATATCGGTTCCGACCGCCTGCCGGAAGTGATACGCAATATGCGCAATACGATTCTCCACAGCGGTGGCGAAGTGCATTTCAACACGCGGGTAAATGGTTTTCTGTTGGGGAAAGATAATTGTGTTGAAGGCGTAGAAACCGCTTCGGGTGAAACTTTCCGTGCCGACGCCGTGATACTTGCTACGGGGCACTCGGCGCGCGATGTATACGAACTACTTCATGAGAAAAACATCGAGATTGAAGCCAAGGGTTTTGCCATGGGTGTGCGTGTAGAACATCCGCAACAACTTATAGACAGTATTCAATACCATGCTCGCGAGCGCGACGCGTACTTGCCTGCGGCAGCATACAGCCTTGTGGCACAGGCAGACGGGCGTGGAGTGTATTCCTTTTGTATGTGTCCGGGTGGGCATATTGTGCCTGCATCGACGGCTGTAGGCGAAGTGGTGGTAAACGGAATGTCGTCGTCGCAACGCAATTCACCTTATGCCAATTCGGGTATTGTGGTAGAAATTCGTCCCGAAGATTTGGAGGAAGAATGGCAGCAATACGGCGCACTGGCGGGGCTGCGTTTTCAGCAGTATGTAGAGCAACTTGCTTTTCGTAACAATGGCGGGCAGGGTTTAAAGGCTCCGGCACAGCGGCTCGGCGATTTTGTGTACGGACGACTCTCGTCCGATTTGCCCGAATGCTCGTATTTACCCGGACTGATTTCCTCGCCGTTGCATTTTTGGCTGCCCGAAATTATCGGTAAACGGCTGCGCGAAGGTTTCCGCGCTTTCGACCGCAAAATGCACGGCTTTGTAAGCAACGAAGCAGTAGTAGTAGGAGTGGAAAGCCGTTCGTCGTCGCCCGTGCGTATTCCGCGCGATGCAGATACGGGGCAACATATACGCATTCGGGGGCTGTTTCCCTGCGGAGAAGGAGCCGGATACGCAGGCGGTATAACCTCGTCGGCAATGGACGGCGAAAAAACTGCCGAAAAAGTAGCAGAATTTTACTCGTAAGTCATATCTTTGCGCTTCGAAAATCATGATAAAATTTGCAGTAATAGGACAGGGGCATATCGGCAAGCGGCATGTCGAAATGATACGCCGGAATAAAGAAGCCCGCTTGGTTGCCGTGTGCGATATTTTACCTAAAGAAGAGCTTGGTTTGACAGATATTGATGTGCCGTTTTTCGCTTCGATTGACGATTTGCTCGCTGCCAATCTCGATATTGATGTAGTAAATATCTGTACGCCTAACGGCTATCATGCCGAATACGCTGTTCGCTGTTTGGAAAAGAAATACCATGTGGTGATAGAAAAGCCCATTGCGTTGACAAAAGCCGATGCAGAACGAATTGTGTTCAAGTCGCTCGAAGTGTCGCGTCATGTATTTTGTGTGATGCAAAATCGCTATTCGCCGCCGTCGGTATGGCTTAAAGAGGTAATGGACAATCGTTTGCTGGGCGATATTTACATGGTGCAGCTCAATTGCTATTGGAATCGCGACGAGCGATACTATACTAAAGGCAATTGGCATGGTACTGCCGAACTCGATGGCGGTACGCTTTTTACACAGTTTTCGCATTTTATCGACATTATGTATTGGCTTTTTGGAGATATTGCCAATATCAGGGGCAACTTCCACAATTTTCGCCACCAACACCTGACTGACTTTGAAGATAGCGGCGTGGTGAGTTTCGATTTTGTAAACGGCGGTATGGGTAGCCTCAATTATTCTACCGCTGTGTGGGATACCAATCTCGAAAGCTCCATTACCATCGTTGGGCAAAACGGCACTATTAAGGTTGCCGGACAATATATGAACGAGGTAGAATATTGTCATATAAAAGATTATACAATGCCGCGGCTTGCGCCCTCGAATCCGCCTAACGATTACGGTGCATACAAGGGTTCGGCGCAAAACCACCATTATATCATTCAAAATGTAGTGGAGACGCTCAAAGAAAAAGGAAGCATCACTACCAATGTGCTCGAGGGACTGAAAGTGGTGGATATTATTGAGCGGATTTACGCTGTGCGCGACAGTCAAAGTCAATTGTGGAATTGATTCTTTATAAACTTTCAACTTTACAAATTTAAAGTTATGATACAACGAATTCAAACTCTCTATTTCTTTGCCGTTGCGGCATTGTTTGCAGCTCTGCTGTTTGAGCCGGCGGTAGTTTTTTTTGAAGATGGAAAACCTCCATTACCTGCAAGTAATATGATGTATTATTTGCAACCATTCTTTTCTGTTTGGGAAATGGTAATTGCAGCACTTGCCTTTATAGCTGTTTTTCTGTATAAGAAACGCACGGTACAGATGAAGCTCGCTTTACTCAACATCGTGTTTATGATAGGATTTTATGTTCTTGTGGGCGTAGTAATTCTTCTGATAAATAACTCCGGTAACAAACTCGACTGGACTTATCAATTGAACTTCGGCATAGTATTTCCCGCCGTGGGCATTATCCTGTCGTGGCTGGCGTTTCGCGCCATTCGTAAGGACGAAAATCTGGTGCGCTCGTTAGACCGGTTACGGTAAAAAGAAAAATTTAGGCTTGTTTGTTATTGCGAGAGGAACGACGAAGTAATTTCAATACAGGCATGGATTGCTTCGTTTCTCGCAATGACGAAATGCACAACAGACAATAAAAATATACAATAATGGAAAAAATAAAATACCCAGCCGAAGCATTAACTATAGCCGACAAAACATTCACTTCGCGGCTGTTTACAGGCACAGGCAAGTTTTCGTCCAACGCCCTGATGCAGGAAGCGATTGCCGCTTCGGGTTCGGAGCTGGTAACGGTGGCTCTCAAGCGCGTTGATGCGCACGATCGGGACGACCAAATGCTCAACCATATTTTGTTGCCGCATGTAAACCTCCTGCCCAATACTTCGGGTGTGCGCAATGCCAAGGAAGCGGTGTTTGCCGCGCAGCTTGCCCGCGAGGCTCTCGAAACTAACTGGATAAAACTTGAAATTCACCCCGACCCGCGTTACCTGCTTCCCGACGGTGAAGAAACGCTCAAAGCCACGGAAGAATTGGTACGATTAGGATTTGTTGTGTTGCCCTATATTCAGGCAGACCCCGTGTTGTGTAAAAAACTTGAAGAAGTGGGCACGGCTGCCGTGATGCCGCTCGGTTCGCCCATCGGTTCGAATAGCGGACTGCAAACCCGCGAAATGTTGCGCATTATCATTGAACAGAGCAAGGTTCCGGTAGTGGTTGATGCGGGTATCGGTGCGCCGTCGCACGCAGCCGAAGCAATGGAAATGGGAGCTTCGGCGGTACTGGTAAACACGGCGATTGCCGTGTCGCCCAACCCTGTGAAAATGGCAGAAGCTTTCTGCCTCGCGGTGCAGGCAGGACGAATGGCTTACGAAGCCCGTTTGGCAAAACAGTCGATGGGTGCACATGCTACCAGTCCGTTAACATCGTTTTTAGAATAAAAATGTTTTCTGAAGAACTACAAAAAATATCGTGGCACGAAACTACCCGTGCTATTTACGCCAAAACCGCCCGTGAGGTAGAAGACGCTCTCAGTCGCGCGCATGCGCAGCTCTCGGTCGACGATTTCATGGCACTTATTTCGCCCGCTGCCGAGCCTTACCTCGAACAGATGGCGCAGCTTGGCAAGCAATATACACAGATGCGTTTCGGCAAAACAATCTCGATGTATGTGCCCATGTATCTGAGCAATTCGTGCACCAATTCTTGCGTTTATTGCGGCTTTCAGCATAAAAATCAGGTAAAGCGCATTATTCTAACCGACGATGAAATTCTTGCCGAACTCAAAGCGATAAAGCGACTCGCGCCTTTTCAAAACCTGTTGCTGGTTACGGGCGAAAATCCCCGCGAAGCCGGTGTGGATTACATTGAACGAGCCTTGCGCTTGGCGCAACCGATGTTCAACAATTTGTCCGTAGAGGTGATGCCGCTTGCTGCCGAGCAATACCGTCGCTTAACGGAAGCGGGGCTTTACGGCGTGGTGTGCTTTCAGGAAACATATAATCGCGAACGCTACACTACCTATCATCCTGCGGGAATGAAATCGAAATTCGAATGGCGCGTTAATGGTTTCGACCGTATGGGGCAGGCGGGCGTGCATAAAATAGGAATGGGTGTGCTTATCGGGCTTGAAGAATGGCGTACCGACATCACTATGATGGCGTACCACTTGCGCTACCTGCAACGCCATTACTGGCAAACCCGTTACAGTGTAAATTTCCCTCGTATGCGTCCGTCGGAAAACGACAGCTTTCAGCCCAATGTGCTGATGAGCGACCGCGAGTATGTGCAAACAATGCTTGCCATGCGCCTGTTCGACCACGATGTGGATATATCCGTATCCACGCGCGAAAATGCCGAGTTTAGAAACAACATCATTCCGCTTGGAGTAACATCTATGAGTGCAGGTTCTAAAACCGACCCGGGAGGTTATGCCTCCTATCCGCAGGCATTGGAGCAGTTTTCCGTAAGCGACGACCGTCTGCCCGCCGAAGTGGAACAGGCAATCCGCAGTGCAGGTTACGAGGTAGTGTGGAAAGATTGGGATACGGCATTACAGCAATAATTAACGCAAGTTGCTACCCAATTCATAAGTAGCAACTTGAATTAATTATAGTGTAATTGATGTATTTTCATTTTCAAAATAGGGTGATTAACGCAAAAGTAGCACTTGAATTTATTATTATAAATTAAAATACGAATGATATATGAAACTTGTTAGATTAACAATTGGTTGGCAAAAAATAGTTTTGCTTTCATTTTTCTTTTTTATGCTTGGCACGCAAGCCGGTTATACACAAGATAGAGCAACTAAGGTATTGACTATCATTGACAGTTTAGGAATGGTTAAAACGCAAAAAATGCTCTTTGATATGAGGTTGGAGCCTTTAAAATATAGAATAACAGTTGAAGAAGACGGAACGAAACTGAATGAAATAGAAAAACTGCTGACCGAAGAAGAAATTCAAAAAAGAATAATTCGAGCTTTTGACGCATTGTTTACCGACGAGGAAGTTAATGTTGTCTACGATTTTATAACATCTACCGCATGCAACAAATTATCATCGTTAATGAGCGATGGAATTCCGGCTCAATTTAAAGATATAAACGAGGAGCTTGACGGAATAAGCCGGCATATACATGAAAGCGAGCTGGATCCCAAATTTGAAGCAATACCTGTGGAACGCGAAGATGGTTTCTATGCTACTGTCAACTACGATTCGAATGAGAATATCACTCTCGAAGAAAAACCTGCAATAACAAAAGAAGATATTCTTGAAGTAGTAAAAAATGCCGAGAATACCGGCGTAGATATTATATTCGATACGGATGGTGCAAGAAAGTTTTACACCTTGACAAAGGATAATACAGGTTTACCTGTAGCAGTTGTTGTAGATAAATATATTATATCGCTGCCGGTTGTATACGGTGCAATTTCGAGTGGAAGAGCTACAATCAGCGGAAATTTTTCGGAAGAAGAACTTGAAAATATGGTCAAAAAATTAACCCCCGATTTGCCGTAAATGATTTTTAACATTACTTTTGCCAATTACTTTTAACCTTATAAACTTCGAACTCATTATGTTTTCATCCGACTTTTTTCAACAACGCTTTCTCGGCGATACGCTGGAAAATTGGATTATTTCGCTGATAATAATCTTTGGTTCAATCTTTTTGGCTCGATTGCTGTATATGTTTTTCAGCAAAGTAATTCAGCAAATCACTTCGCGTACCAAAACGCGCCTCGACGACCTTATCTTCAATGCAATAGAAAAACCCATGATTGCGGGTATCATCCTTGCCGGTGTATGGTTTGGTTTAAACCGCCTTATTGTCGATCCGAAACTCGATGCGGCAATAAAGGTAGCATACAAAATACTGGTCGTGCTTAATGCTACATGGATGATTAGCATGCTTGCCAAATCGCTTATCCACGAGTATTTGCGACCCGTTGTCGGAGGCGATAGGAATAAGGTTAAACTCGACAGTCATGTGATATCCGTTATCCAAAAAATACTTGTGGTAATTATTTGGCTTGTGGGTGGAGTAATGGCTCTTCACAACGCAGGAGTTAATGTGAGCGCCCTGCTGGCGGGTTTGGGTCTCGGTGGTTTAGCATTTGCTTTGGCAGCGCAGGATACGGTGAAAAATATCTTTGGCGGCTTCACCATTTTTGCCGACCGACCTTTTCGTATCGGCGATTTGGTTACTATCGCGGGTATAACGGGTAATATTGAAGACATCGGTATGCGTAGCACCCGTTTGCGTACGCTCGATGGGCGGCTGGTAACTATCCCCAACTACAAAACCATCGATGATAATATTGAAAACATCTCCTGTGAACCTTCGCGCCGTATGGAATTGGATATCGGTTTAACCTACGATACCACGCCGGAGAAAATGGAACTGGCGCTTTCGTTACTCAAAAATTTACCCAACGAAATGCCACAGCAATTGGAAAGCCAGATTATTGCCTACTTTGCCAATTTCGACGATTTTTCGCTCAGAGTTACCTGCTTTTATTATATTCGTAAAGAAGCAGATATTAATGAAACACAATCGGCAGTGAATCAGCTTGTGTTGAAGCAATTTGATGAGAACAACCTGAGTTTTGCTTTCTCTACACAAACAATTTCGTTGAGAAGAAAATAACTATCATTAATGTTGAGGGGGAGGAAATGGATTTATTCCTGCCCGTCGCGAACCAAATCAGCAGCTACCCATTTGAAAAGCTTGTCGTTTCGGCGAATCTTTTCGCTTACGGCAATGGATATAAAATCGCCCTTTTGTGCCCGTTCGGCAGGCTTACCATCTACATGCAGGTTTTCTATTTTTCCTTCAACCGCGCCTGTGCTTGCGCCGGTAATTACAAACTCGTCGCCTTCGCCGATTTCGCCCGATTCTATCAGAAACTCCGCAACGCCGAGCCGCGAAAAATAGTTGGTACATTTACCGGCATACACTTTTTTTACAGTTGCCTGCGAACCGTAACGATGACTCCATTCACCGAGCCGTTGTCCGAGATAATACCCGTTCCAAAATCCACGATTGAACACACGCGCGAGGCGACTGTCCCAGTCGGCGATTTTTTCTTCCGAAAATGAATTATCGAGACATGCTTCCACAGCTTCGCGGTAGCAACTCACTACCGTGTTTACATATTCCGCTCCGCGTGCGCGCCCTTCAATTTTAAATACCCGAACACCGGCATCGAGCATTTTGTTGATGAAGTGAATCGTTTTCAAATCTTTGGGCGACATGATGTATTCACTGTCGATTTCCAATGCCTCATCGCTGCCGTTTTCGTACACCGTATACCCCCGGCGGCAAATCTGCATACAGGCTCCTCGGTTAGCAGAATGGTTGTTTTCGTGCAAACTTAGATAGCATTTGCCCGACACTGCCATACACAAAGCTCCGTGGCAAAACATTTCGATGCGGATAAGTTCGCCTTTCGGACCTGTGATGTTTTCTTCCACAATGTGCCGGTAAATTTCGGCGGTTTGATCCAAATTCAACTCGCGGGCAAGTACAACTACATCGGCAAATTGGGCATAAAATTTCAAGGCTTCCGTGTTTGCAATATTCAGTTGTGTAGACAGATGCACTTCCACGCCTGCTTGCCGGGCATAGCTCATCACAGCCACATCGGCAGCAATGATTGCCGAAACGCCGCTTTCGCGGGCAGTATCCACAATTTCGCGCATCAGCGGAATATCCTTGTCGTAAATTACGGTGTTGATGGTAAGGTATGATTTTATGCCTGCATCGTTGCAGATGCGTACAATTTTGCGCAAGTCGTCGGTAGTAAAATTGTTCGACGAACGCGAACGCATATTCAGGTTTTCGATGCCGAAATATACCGAATCGGCACCTGCTTTCACGGCGGCAGCTAAACTTTCCCACGACCCTGCAGGAGCCATTATTTCAATTTCGTTTCGTTGCATGTTTTTTTGATAAATAATCGTTGCAGGCGCAAAGGTAACAACAATCTTTTGAAACAAAAAAAGGGAGCATTCTATTGAGGAAATCGGACGATAATCCGTATCTTTGCCGCCATTGTTTTTATAAGATTAATGAAACATCCAATCTTAGAGTAGCATTTATAAAGATTGCTTCGTTCTTCGCAATGACGGAAAGCAAGTTCAGCGCGTCATTGTGAGGAACGAAGCAATCTATCTTACAAATAAAAAATTTTAATCAAATGAAACTGCAAAAGGAAAAAGATATGATTTTCGGCATTCGTGCCGTGATTGAGGCTTTGAAAGCCGACAAGGAAATAGATAAGATTTTTATTCGTCGCGATATGGGCAACGAATCGACTCGTGAGCTTTACGCTGCGTTGCGCGGGCGACAAATTCCCGTTATCAAAGCTCCGATTGAAAAGCTCAACCGCTTGACGATGAAAAATCATCAAGGGGTGCTTGCTTTTATTACCCCGATTGTGTATCAACGCATTGCGGATATTATTCCTACGCTTTACGAAGACGGTAAAACGCCTTTTGTAGTGGTGCTCGACGGTATTACCGATGTGCGTAACTTCGGAGCCATTGCCCGTACCTGCGAGTGTGCGGGTGTCGATGCCATTGTAGTGCCGTTGCGGGGCGGGGCGGCAGCCAATGCCGATGCGGTGAAAACTTCGGCGGGCGCCTTGCTCACAATTCCGGTGTGCAGAGAACCAAACCTTACCGAAGCACTTAAATTCCTGCGGGCTTCGGGGTTGAAAACCGTTGCGGCAACCGAAAAGGCTTCGAAAAATTATACCGAAACGGATTATTCTACCCCGCTTGCCATTGTGATGGGGTCGGAAGACGAGGGTATTGCGCCCGAAAACCTCCGCTTGTGCGACGAAATGGTGGCTATCCCGATTCGCGGCAACATTGCTTCGCTCAATGTGTCGGTGGCTGCGGGGGTGTTGATTTATGAAGCGTTGAAGAATAGGGAGGAATGAGTAAAGTGTAATATCGCTTGCTTAAAAGTATGAAATCGAAAATAATAGAAAATAGAGTGCCGGGCATGCTTGCTTCCCCTCCTTTGGAGGAGGTAGGGGGGAGGCTTCTCTACGAAGACAACCACCTGATTGTTGTAAATAAAACTTGCCACGACCTTGTGCAGGGCGATAAAACGGGCGATATCACTTTGCCCGACCGCTTGAAGGAATATTTGAAGGAAAAATACAACAAGCCCGGCAATGTGTTTTGCGGTGTTACGCATCGCCTCGACCGCCCTACGAGCGGCGTGGTGATTTTTGCCAAAACCGGTAAAGCTCTTGCCCGAATGAACGAGATGTTTCAGCTTCATGAGGTGAAAAAAACTTATTGGGCAATTGTGAAAAATGCTCCGGAGGAACCCGAGGCAAGGCTTACACACTATCTTATTCGAAACGAGAAGCAAAACAAAAGTTATGCTTACGACATGGCGCGAAGCGGTGCGAAAAAATCGGTGTTGAGTTATCGAACGCTGGCAAAGTCGGACAATTATACTTTGCTCGAAATCGACCTCGAAACGGGGCGACACCACCAGATTCGTTGCCAGTTGGCTAAAATAGGAAGCCCTGTTAAAGGCGACCTTAAATACGGCTTTGCCCGCTCAAACCCCGATGGAGGCATCAGTTTGCATGCCCGCCGCGTTGAGTTTATTCATCCGGTGAGCAAGGAGCAAATTTGCATTACCGCTCCCGTGCCCAACGACAAATTGTGGCAGGAGTTTGAACGGGCGGTATCGGTATAAAAACTGTCCGTTATGTCGATCGAAGCGGAGATATCGCATTAATCTAATCATTGTTCTTTTTTCTAAGCCCTCGCCCTTTGGGCACTCCCTAATAGTATTAACCCCTCCCCCCGTTGGGGTACTTTTATTATTAACCCCTCGCCCTTCGGGCACTCCCCTTGAAACAAGGGGAGAGTTATGCACAAACAGTCTTTATTGTACAAACGCAATGCTTGAGCAACACTGTCCCCTTATTTTAAGGGGACGAGCGAAGCGGAGGGGTTAGAAAAATAGATACAGCGTCCGCCCCATCCCTACAAAAAAATATTTTTATCTCCCAAAAGAAGAAATATTTCAAAAATAATACTACTTTTGTCCCCGCATGATACAATATATTTCTTGGGTAAAAATCTAATTATTTTTTATACAAGATAAAAGGGAACGCCCCTATGGTGGCTGGAACGAAAGAACCAGCGACTTTCACGCCCAGCGTATTGTGTCATGCACATCTACGGGGGCGTTCTTCTTTATATCACAATTCTTACTCATTATGCATGACACAAAGAATGAAAACGGTTTGAGCGGAACTATTCCTGCTCAAGCAATGCCCACCGGAGCGGAATCCGACAAACAGTTAAATGCAACGGACGCTATTAGCCTGTTTCCGTACGAGGACATCAAACTCGCACTATTTTCTTGCGGGGTAGACGGGAAAAGTCCTTTAT
>JAISVR010000027.1 GCA_031271465.1 Prevotellaceae bacterium
AAACAGTATCTGTTACAATTCACCGGGGAAATATTTCTTGCTCTTTGTCCCTTCAATCTCAAGATAATTGTAAATATCTTTTTTAAATTCCTTATTTACAGGTAATTGAATTCCGTTTGTCAATATAGCCTTACTGTTGAGCAAAAATTCGAGATAATCCGTATTGATGACATAACTGCGATGGATTCGAGTAAAATTATCGTTAAGAAAATGGCGGGCAACATTTGACAGAGGAGCGGAAACCAATAACGATTTGCCCGTAAGAAAATGAATAGTGCAATAATTCCTTTCTGCTTTAAAATAAAGTACCTCTTCCTGTCTTATCCGCTGCAATCTACCTTGTGAGGGTATGAATAACGGTCTTTTGATATGTACAGAACTATTATTACTCATTACCTTACTTAGGCTGTTAAAAAATCCATCAATCACCTCAGATTTTACATCAGCATCAATAGAAAAATGTATACTTATATGTTTCTGTTTGTCTGTATTTTTTTTCATGTAATTAATTAATATTATAAGTATTTTTTGCAATGCTCAAATGTACTATTTGGACACTGAAATAAGCATTTTGGATAATATATTTTATAAGAAAAAATAAATATACATATCTTTAACCCATATTTTAAAGCAAAAAATTAATTAAAAAGAATAAAAATTGTATATGATAGCAAAAACATTAATAACCTTTTCCGAATTGTTGGACGATCATTTAAAACGGGTGTTTAACTTGACGGAAAGTATCGTGTATTTGCAATCTATTATGAATAATTCGATTTCGCAAATGCCTGATAACAAAATACATATATTTCTTTCCAATATTGAGCGAGAAACAGCCGGAGGAATAACAAGCCAGCGTCAAGCGCTGGGAAATATGCAAAAAAACGCTTCGCCCGAATGGAATTTAAACCTTTATGTAATGATCTCAGCCTGTTTTAATGCCAAACAATATGAAATGGCATTGCGTTCCATTTCAACCGTCGCCTGCTTTTTGCAGGCAAACAATCATTTTGTTTTGCAGGGGAAGAACGCCAAAATACAGGTAGAACCGGTTAATCTTTCCACAAGCGAACTGTCGAATTTGTGGAGCATAAACGGAAATCAATATTATCCGTCGCTATTTTGCCTGATGCGCAATGTGTTGATTGACAGTGATGAAATTAACAGACTTGATACCAGAATACGACAAATTTAGAAACAACAAATGAGAAAGATAATCAGTACCGGCAACGAACAGCGATACGAAGAATGGCTTTCTATCGAATTGCAGCACGAGTATTACGGCAATGCTCCGTGTCCTGCCACGCTTGTGCCCGATGAGGAAACCGCCTGTTTGCTGAAGCGGAACAATATATTATGGAAATCGCATGCAAGCCAATGCCTTTTGCTTGCCGGCAGCAAATTCAGCCTGCCTGTCGAAGAAGAGCTTTATTTACGCTTCGATATACGGAATACCGGCGAGCAATTTCATTATGTATCGCATTCCTGCGAAGAAAGCGAAGCCTTTTCTATTGCCGAATCGGGCATTGCTGGCGTATGGAAAACCATTGTTTTAGATGTATCTTCTATCATAAGAAACAACCTGAAACACCTGCCTGTGCACATAAGAGCAACGGAGAAATACATTGAATATTTATGTATCCCGAAATACGGCAGGGAAGATTTGAAACTGCAAATGACAGACGATAAAGATTATTTTTCGCTTATAAACCCGCCCGAACAACTATCTCTACCCGCTATGCCGGTAGTTTGGCGGTTTGTGTCAAAAGAAAAAATAACATTGAAACAGCGCGTAGAAGCAAAAACAAAACTGTGTGAAATACGCAATTACGGCGAGCGGATAATCGGCAATGCAATCCCGTTTCCCCGCCCCGAACAGTTTTCGCCCGTAAGTCCGAGAGATACAATAACAACCTTTTTTTATTATTAATGATTTAAAAAATATAAATTTATGCCTGTAATGAAAACACCGGGGGTGTATATCGTTGAAAAAAACGCATTCCCCAATTCAGTAGTAGAAGCAGCAACCGCAGTGCCGGCATTTATCGGCTATACCGAGAAAGCGGCAAACGGCAGTAAATCACTGCTCAATGTGCCTTGGAGAATTACTTCAATGGCAGAATACCGCAGTTATTTTGGCGATGCTCCCGTGCCTGCATTCAAAATCAACGATGACAGTACAGTTATGCGAACAGACAGTTTCACATTTTATTACCACATGATGTTGTTTTACGCCAATGGCGGCGGTGCCTGTTATATTATTTCCGTTGGTGATTATACCGCCGAAGGCATCGAAAAAGATAAATTGGAAGCCGGTATTGAACCTTTGATTAAAGAACAGGAACCTACAATGGTGGTTATTCCCGAAGCGGTAAACTTGACAACGGCAGAAGATTGTTACGCCTTGCAAACTGCCATACTCAGCCATTGCGGTTATGTGATGAAAAATCGCTTTGCCGTGCTCGATGTGTACGGCGGAGCAAAAGACCGCAAAGACCCCGACGGCGATGTGGTAAATAATTTCCGCGAAGGAATCGGGAGCAATTTTCTTGACTATGGAGCCGCTTATTATCCTTGGCTCAATACTTCTATTGTGCAGGAAAATGAATTGAGTTTCCTGAATTTGGATAAAGCAGAGCTAAAAACACACTTGGACAAAGAGTTGGAGGATAAACCACAAGCAAAACCGTATCTTGACCAACTAGCAGAAGAAGACCTTTCCGATGTGGATAAAAACACCTTGCACAAGGTGCTTTCGCAAATCAGCCCGCTTTATGGCGGAGTCATGAAAGAAATGCGTGCACAGCTTAATCTTTTGCCCGTTTCGGCAGCCATGGCAGGTGTTTACACAATGGTTGACAACAGCCGCGGCGTGTGGAAAGCGCCTGCAAATGTAAGCATTGCCACAGTAATAAGTCCAACGGTGAATATTTCGCATGAAGAGCAGGAAGACCTCAATGTGCCCATCAGTGGAAAATCGGTCAATGCAATTCGTTTTTTTACCGGCGAAGGCATCAAAGTGTGGGGTGCGCGTACGCTTGACGGCAATTCGCTTGATTGGCGCTATATCAATGTGCGCCGCACAATGATAATGCTCGAAGAGTCGGTAAAAAACGCTGCCAAAGCCTATGTGTTCGACCCGAACGATGCAAACACCTGGGTAAATGTGAAAAGTATGATTTCCAATTTCCTCAATGGAATATGGAAGCGGGGCGGACTTGCCGGCGCTATTCCCGACGATGCTTACAGCGTTCATATCGGACTTGGCGAAACCATGACACCCGAAGACATTCTCGAAGGAATTATGCGTATCACCGTATTAGTTGCAATTTCCCGTCCGGCAGAATTTATCGAAATCACATTCCAACAACAAATGCAAAAGAGTTAGTAAATAAAATAACCAAACCTCTTTAAGCCCCCTTTGGGGGTTGGGGGGCTCAAATTAAAAAGTTATGGCAGGAGAAGCACAAGACAATGTATGGCCTCTACCCAAGTTTTATTTTAAGGTAGAAGTAACCGGATTGGAAGCCGGATTTCAGGAAGTTTCGGGGCTTGATGTAGAAGCACAAATCATTGAATACAGGCATGGAAACAGTCCCGATTTTTCGACTATCAAAATGCCCGGCATCAAAAAGTATGGAAATATCACTTTGAAAAAAGGTATTTTCAAAGGCGACAACAAGTTCTGGGATTGGTTTAATAAAATCAAGATGAACACAATCGAACGGCAGCCGGTAACCATTTCGCTGTTAGACGAAGGTGGAGCTCCTACAATGGTGTGGACGCTCAAAAACGCTTTCCCAACCAAGATTACCGGCACCGACCTGAAATCGGACGGTAACGAGGTGGCTGTAGAAACACTGGAAATTGCTCACGAAGGATTGACAATTGCAAATGGCTGATAACTGGAATTTACCGGTAGCGTTTTATTTCAGTGTAGAGATTCAGGGAGAACCTAAAATAGGAGAACTCACCTTCAAAGAAGTTTCCGGTTTGACCATTGAAGTCGAAACCGAAACCATAAGAGAAGGCGGGCTGAATAACTATGAACATAAACTGCCCAAAGGAGTGAAACATCCCAATCTCGCACTCAAAAGCGCCGTACGGAAAACAGATACCATAAATGAGGTACTATTACAAAAATGGCAAAAAACGGTGTTCAATTCAGATTTTGCATTACCGATACCACTTCGGAGTATTATTGTTAAACTATTAAATGCCAATGGAAAACCACTGCGTACTTGGACTTGTACCAATGCATATCCGGTAAAAATAGAAACAGATAGTTTTGATGCCGAGAAAAATCAAATAGCAATAGAAACACTGGAATTTTGTTATCAAGAATTAATGTAAAGAAAAAAAGAGCTACAAAATGAGCGCACTTGTAAAAATGAAAATTTTCGGCTTCGATAATGAGAATTATTCGGGCAGTTCCAAATTCGATTTTGCCGTACAAGTAAACCCTAATACCATTAAATTCGACAAAAGTATCCAGTTAACGGATAAACAAATTGCAGGTTTGGGAGAATCGAATAAAACATATTCAAAACATAAAGAAACTTCCTTTGGATTTGATGTATTGCTTGATGCTACAGGAGTTATTTCGCCCATAGACATTAAAGAGCAGGTAGAAAAACTCGAAAAAACGGTCTATACATTGAATGGCGAAACGCACCAACCGAATTTTGTAAAAATAAGTTGGGGAGATTTTCTTTTTAAAGGGATTTTGCATTCGATGAATTACGAATATACACTTTTTACACCCGAAGGGAAACCCTTACGAGTAAAAATTTCCCTTTCGTTTTGTGGATACATGAGTTTGCAGGAAGCCGCCAAAAAGGAAAATAAGCAATCGCCCGATCTTTCCCGTATTATCACGCTGAAAGCCGGCGAAAGCATTCCCTACTGGTGCAACGAAATTTACGGCGATGCCTCGCATTGCACAGACATTGCACGGCACAACCGCTTAACAGGATTTCTGAATGTCAAACCCGGCACGGAACTGATGTTCCCGCCGCTTATTAGAGTGGAGAGTTGAGAATGGAGAATTGAGAGTGAAAAAATATTCTCCACTATTTAATTAGTTATGGAATCACCTATTAAAAATACATCAAGCATTGTCCGCATTTCCGTTTTCAGCGAAAGTAACCCGATAAAGGAAAGTATGTTCGGGTTGATTTCGGTGCATGTATACAAAGCAGTAAATCAAACAGGGAAGGCAAAATTAGTGTTTGCCGCCGGCGATATGCCCAAAGGCGAAGTGCCCGAAAGCGACAATGATGCTTTTGCCCCCGGAAAAAAAATCCGTATCGAAGCAGGTTATGGCGATGACGAACAACCTATTTTTGAGGGTATAGCTGTTAACCATAGCTTTGTGGTAGAGGGCGAAAACAAAAGCACACTGCAAGTGGAGTGTTTCGATTACGCCTATCCGATGACTTTGGTACGAAAAAATAATCTTTTTGAAAAGAAAAAAGACAGCGAAGCCATACAGGAAATTATCGGGAAATATTCTCCGCTATCGCCATCGGTAGAGGTAACCAAAACAAAATACAACGAGTTGGTTCAATACTATGCCACCGATTGGGATTTTATGCTGTCGCGTGCCGATGCCAATGGCTTGGTCGTTGTTACCGATGGTAAAAACATTTCCGTCAAAAAGCCCGATGTAACGGCAGGTGCCAAATTGAAAATCACATACGGAACAGATTTAATAGAGTTTAACGGACGATTGTCTGCTGCCGGTTCGCAAGGCAGTACCGAAGCTTTTGCGTGGAATCACACAAAACAGGAAATAACAAAAGTTTCCGGGAAAAATCCGCCTTTGAACGAGCAGGGAAATCTGTCGCCAAAAAAATTGTCGGAAGCAGTTGGGATAGATACATCCGTTTTGCAAACGGCTTGTGCCGAGGAAAGCACTTTGCAGGCTTGGGCAGATGCACAACAGCAGAAAGCCGGTCTTTCGCGCATTCAAGGCTCGTGCAAATTTACAGGTTCGGCAAAAGCCCTGCACGGCGGCACGATTGAATTAACCGGACTTGGAAACCGTTTTAACGGCACAGCGTATGTGGGCTATGTGGAACATGAAATCAAAAACGGCTTATGGACAACCACAGCAGGCTTAGGACTTCCGTTTGAAAATACTGCCGAAAAACCCGCAGTAACCGCACCCGCCGCATCGGGACTGTTGCCCGGTATACAGGGAATACACATAGGCAAAGTAACAAAAATAGACGAAGACCCCGACGGCGAAAACAAAATTCAGGTAGAACTCCCGATACTCAACAGTGCAAATAACAAACTGTGGGCACGGCTCGGCTCCTGCTGGGCAAGCAACGGATACGGCTTTTTTTCCATTCCCGATGTAGGCGACGAAGTCATAATTGCTTTTTTCAACAACGACCCCTGTTTTCCGGTTATTTTGGGAAGCCTTTACAGCAGCAAGCAAAAACCTGCTTATCCTATGGCGAAAGAAAATAAGATACGAGCCATTACCACAAAGTCGAAAATGAAAATTGAGTTTGAAGAAGAAAAGAAAGTGATTACCATTCAAACACCCGGCAATAACATGCTAACAATCAGTGACGATGCCAAAGGTATTCAGCTCATTGACCAAAACAAAAACAAAATTGTGATGAACGACAGCGGCATTGTCATAGAATCTGCCAAAGACCTCACACTCAAAGCAAAAATGAATGTAGTAATTGATGCAGGCAGCAATTTGGAGAGCAAAGCCAAAACCAACCTCACACTCAAAGGAATGAAAATAGAAGGAAACGCCCAAACCGAAATGACCATGAAAGGCACCGCCAAAGCCGAATTTTCAGCCAGCGGACAAACCATTGTTAAAGGAGCGATGGTTTTGATAAATTGAGAATTGAGAGTGAAAGATTAAGAATTAAATTTATGAATATAAAAAAACAATACAACATGAATACAAATAAAAATATACACCCCACATTCTCAACTAAAGAACTATGCCACCAGCAGCAAGAATAACAGACATGCACACCTGCCCGATGCAAACGCCGGCGTTTCCCTCGCCGATACCGCATGTGGGCGGACCAATAATTGGTCCCGGTGTGTCAACAGTATTGATTGGCAAATTGCCCGCCGCAGTTGTCGGCGATAATTGCGTGTGCGTAGGTCCGCCCGACAGCATCGTAAAAGGCTCAGCAACCGTAATGATTGGCGGAAAACCCGCCGCCCGTATGGGCGACAGCACCGCACATGGCGGAACGATTGTGCTAGGGTGTCCAACGGTCATAATTAATTGAGAGTTTTCTCTGTTGAGAATTGAGAGTGGAAAGTTGAAAGTGAAGGATTAAGAATTAAAAATATAAAAACAAATACAATATGAATACAAATACAAATATATCCCACAGCATTCTCAACTCTCAATTCTCAACTTTCAACTATTTAGGTAAAGGCTGGTCATTTCCGCCGGCATTTATCAAAGGCTACGGAGCCGAAATGGCAGCAGGTGAAGAAGACATCAGGCAGAGCTTGACAATATTGTTTTCCACCGTGCCGGGCGAACGGATTTTTCGTTTTGATTACGGTTGTGATGTCTGCCGATGGGTATTCGAGAAAATGGATTTGTCGGTCGAAACATTAATTATCGACTCTATCAAACAGGCAATACTGTACTTTGAGCCACGCATCGAGACGGAAAAAATCAGCATCGAAAGCAAAGACCCGCAGAAAGGAATTCTTTGGATAAACATAGACTACACCCTGCGCAGCACTAACAGCCGGAGCAATATGGTATATCCGTTTTATTTTAAGGAAGGAACAAACTTATAGAGTGGAGAATTGAGAAAACTCTACACTGAGAAAATGAAAGGATTAAGTCAACATAACAGAAAACAGCGGATAGCAGGCGGACAGGGCTTTGCCGTTATCGACAGCAGTGCGGTATCTCTTTGGAAACAGGCAAAGGAGATAGCCGCCTTTATCCGCTACTACAACCTGAATGGCGAGGTTGACGGCTATTTTGATGCCTTTTTGCAAGATTGGGACGATTTCGCTGAAGATGGTAATCAAGAGCCTTCGCAAGCGCTTTTATACACATTTGTGCAGCAATTGAGTCACATTGCTGCACAGTTTAACCACCGCTGGAGTAATTATCTGCACTACTACCTCAACGAAGTGTTGCAGGCGGAAAAACGCTCTGCCGGCAGTCATAAGATATGCCTTGCTTTCAGCAAAAATTCCGACCGCAGTATCCGGTTGAAAAAAGGAACAGCCTTTTGCGCAAAAGAAAACCCGGCACAGTACCGCCTTACAGACGACAGTTTTATAAGCAACGCCAGCATGGAAAATCTCTTTACCGTCCATTTTTGCAAACACCCCTTTATTCTGCCGGCAGCCGATTTAGGGTTTGTTACCTCGCTGAAAGTAAGAAGACTATCAGGCGAAAACCGTAGAAAAAAAGAATTGTTCGACGACACAAGCAATTCCCATACAAAGAATTTCGGTTTTATGCTCACATCACCCTCTTTGTTGCTGCGCGAAGGCGAACGCACCGTGTGCCTGCAATGTGTGTTTGAAAAAAATCAAGATGCGGAAATATTTTTTCAGGAACAGAAAGAGCGCCTGTCCGGCATTCACAAGCAATCGCAGGAAATCATTGAATATCAAATACTAAACAATATCTTTTATTTGCAGATAAGCACGGCAGCCGGCTGGGAAAAAATTCCCGCTTATACCAATAAAAGAGATGCGGAAAGTGTACTCAAACTAAAATTCAAACTGCCCGAAGATTTTCCGTCCACAGCCCCCTGTCAAAGCGAAATACACGGTTTCAGTTCGGCACAGCCCGCACTGAAGGTCTATCTCAATCACGATGCGTGGCTTTACCCCTATTCGTGGCTGAAACAATTGCTTTTAAGAAAAATTATCATCCAAACAGAAGCAAAAGGAAATAATAATATTCTTGTTTACAACGATTTAGGACAGGTAGATTCCTCCAAACCCTTTGCCCCTTTCGGCATCAACACCGAAAAAGGAGCGTGGCTCTGCGTGGGCAATTACGAATGTGCTGTCAAAAACACCAAGCACATTGATTTACATATCCGCTGGGGACAACTTCCCTCAGGAGTTGAGAGTGGAGAATTGAGAGTGGAGAATGAAAAAACACTCTCAATTCTCAATTCTCAACTCTCCATTCATTACGCCGGATACAACCGTCCGATTGATAACAATTCCTTCCATGTGCAGGCAAAATATTTGTCGGACTATCAGTGGAAAAACACCGGCAGCTTTCCGCTTTTCGAGAGCTGTGCCGATGGTTCGCTGAATGAATCAAGCACTTTTCATGCGGTGAATATTGCCAAAATGCCCCAAACAAAAGTGAGCGAAGAAGAATACGATTACAATATCCGCACCAAAACGGGCTTTGTTAATTTTGTGCTCACTTCGCCCGACATCGGTTTTGGCGAAAAGCATTACCGCAGCCTTTTTGCCGACTATATGATGCTGCCAAAAAGCAAAAAGAAAATCGCTCCCAATCCGCCCATTTCTCCCGTGATAGAACGGCTTGCGATGGATTACTGTGCCGAAGAAATTATCGACCTCAACGGCAGTCAGACCGACCGGCAATCGGCTTTTTATTACCTTTCTCCCTTTGGCACAAAACAAGTATATCCGGGCTGTGACAGCAATTCCATACCAATCATTTTCAGTATGGATACCGATGCAAGTTTGATTATAGAACTGAAAAATATTCGTGCCGGAGGCGTGCTCACTCTCTACTTCAAGAGTGGAGAGTGGAAGAGAGTTGAGAATGGAGAATTGAGAGTGGAGAGTGAGGGAGTGTATTTTCACTCTCAATTCTCCACTCTCAATTCTCCACTCATAAAGTGGCAGCTCGGCAACGGATATCGCTGGGAAAATATCCCCGACGGAAATATTGGCGAAGACAAAACAATGAACCTGCTTATTGACGGATTTATGAAAATATACCTGCCCGAAACGCTCGATAAATCGCTTTTCCTTGATAACGGAAATATCTACCTGCGTGCAGGAATTGAGAAAAACGGAGAGCATATTCCGGCTATTGAACACCTGTATATCAATGTTGCCGAGGCGGAATTAGCCAAAAATGAAATAGACGACCAAACGGTTTTGTTAAAAACGGAAGACTTTGTAGAGCCGGAAGACAATATTGCCGGACTTGCACAAACGGAAGTAATAGCCTCGTATGACACTTGCGAAAAAGAAAATGACGAAAAATGCCAGATGCGTCTTTCGGAATACGCCACACACCGGGGAAAAGCCGTTACTGCACGCGATTTTGAGCGAATGACCCTGCAAGCATTTCCCGATATTGCCAAAGTAACATGTATGTGCGGACAGGAAAACACCGTCCAACTCATACTTATTCCGCGGAAAACAAAAGGTGTAATAAAAAAGCGGTACCGACCGAAAGCCACATCGCGACAACTCCTGAAAGTGGAAGAATATTTTGTGGGGCGTACTTCCGCATATATCGGCAGCGTGCAGGCAATCAATCCGGTGTACGAAGAAGTAATCATGCGCTTTCAGGTTGTTTTTGTAGAAAAATGTCCTTTGGTAGTAGCCCGTAGTTGTTTATCCCAGCTGATAAACGAATACATTGCCCCGTGGCAGGCAAAAAACCATCCACCCGAATTTGACTATCATATAAATTTAAACACCATGTATCAATTAATTACGGAACAGGAATTTATCAAAAGCGTGGACGACTTTGAAGCAATCGTCATCAGCGAACAAGGCAAAGAAAACTATACGCTGGGCGAATACCGGAAAAACAAGTGTATCATAAAACCATCGAAACCCAATGCCATTTTCGTCCCTGCACGCGAACACCTTATCAGGATAGAAAATTCGGACAGTTTCGGCATTGACGAAATGACAATAGAACAAAACTTTATTATAAGTTAGCCCCCTCTAACTCCCCCAAAGGGGGAAGAACAGGAAACGACAAAAGGCACAGAGTGTCGTCAATATTTGTAGAAACGAAATAAAAAAAACAATGATAGATGTAGAGCACCGTAATAGGAAAAAGAGAATAAACTAAACAAAATGTTTAATAAATTTAAATAATATAGAACTCCCTCTAAGCCCCCTTCGGGGGGTGGGGGCTTGATTATGGCAAAACGAAATAGACAAACGCTAAAAGAAAGTTTCAGGCAGGGAAAAAAGCCGAGCGAGGAGGATTTTGAAAATCTGATAGATTCGACTATGAATATCCTTGACGACGGCTTTTCCAAAAATCCCGAAACGGGCATAGCACTTGCGCCCATGCTCGACAAAGGCACCGTATTGTCTGTTTTTATGGAAATGAGCGATACCAAACCGCAGTGGGAAATTGCCATTACGCCGGAGCGAAGCCTCGAAATCCGCTCCTGTTGCAGTGAACAGTCCGTTCCCATGCTCACACTTGGCAGCGATGGCTCGGTGCGTATCGGCGAAAAAGGAAAAACCACCCAATTGAGCGGAACGCTCCAAATGCCTGTGCGTGAGGGCAGCCTGTACAGCGGATTGGTTCCTGCCAATGGGCGTTGGCAAGATATTACGCCCGATTTGGACGGCTGTCAGGCTCTCGAAATTGTTGCCGCCGCAAGCAAACGGCAGACAGGCAAACACGCCGTACTCGTTGCCACTGCCACCGTTTGTTTCGGTAAGCGCACCAAAATACAACGCATACGCTCGCATTTTGGTTTTTTCGGGCATAAAATCTGTATACGCTGGAAAAAAAACGGCACACGAGCACGACTGCAAATTAAAACCCTGTTGAATTATGGCGAAGAAATACCTGTTCGCTACCATGTAACAGGATTGTTGAGGGGAGAGTTGAGAATTGAAAGTTGAGAGTGGGGGCGGAATTGAAAATCATGACCAACGGGAGTAATATTTTCCGCCCAAAACCACATTAGTATTATAATAAAAAGAAAAATGAATAATGTTAAAAATTAAGAGTTAAAAGCAGAGAAACAGAGTTCGGCGGTAGCCAATTGAGAAAACTCTCCACTCTCAATTCTCAACTTTCAACTGAATGAAGATGATTGCAAGAAGAGATAAAGAAGACAATTTATTTTCTGCAATGCAGCAGGAAGCATTGCAGAAATTGCAGGCATTGAGCGGTAACCGGTGGACGGACTTCAACGCCCACGACCCCGGTGTAACCATTCTCGAAGCCGTTCATTATGCCCTGTTGGAACTCGATTACCGACTGCGTTTCCCCATAGAATCCTACCTTTCCGGAAAGGGAAAAGTCAATTTCGATAAACTCGGATTATTAAATAGCAAAACCTTTGAAGAAAGTTCCATAGTTAGCCCTGCCGATTACGAAAAGCTGATATGCACACATATCAACGGCGTAGAACAGTGCCGTGTTTTGCTCGACCACAACCGCCGGTACCGCATAGAAATCGTAGCAGGTACAAAGGCTAATAAAGAACAAATACACAGCGATGTGTACGCACTGTACCACGCCAACCGCAACCTGTGTGAATGCTTGGGAGAAATCGTTTTTACGGATACAATTACGCCTGCAAGCATGCCAAATATCGAAGATGAAACACCACAGTTTGCACAACAAAAGCAAAGCACAGACACAATGCCCGATTTTTCGGCAGCCTATTATTCCCTGCAAAACATTTTTCCCAACAGCTACGGCATCAACGAAAAAGGCTTGCCTGCCGGTAGCTCGGCATTGCGAAAAACGCAGGCGCGGCAGCTTAAAGCCTACCTGCTCGTGTTCGATTTTTTGATAGCCAATACCCTGCATCAGGCAGGAAATACGCCTGTGTTGCTCGGCTTGAACGGTGAAATTCCGCCGGAATACAAGCCCAATTTCTCCATTGGCGATATGGAAAACCTGCTTGACGAAGCCGAACGGCAAATACACCCCTTGCAGGACAGCGATTTTCTGCACAAACAAAAATCCCTGCTGCTGGACAGGCTCGATGTGCTCTACGGCGAAGATACCCGCCGTATGGTTGAAGACGAAAAATCCTTGCCCGGAGCAAACCACAAGCGGGCGCACCTGCTCCAACACCTGCCCGAACTGAACAAAAACCGTTTCCGTGCCTGCAACCTGCTTGGCAATAGCCTGTCGGGCATCGAAGAATTTTTTTATGCTCTGAAAGGCAACGACCAGTCGAATGTAATTTATCCCATAGAACATATTTTGCTGAACGAAGATGAGGCTGAAGCCAACCGCCTGAGCCTTGTTTGCCCCGAATGGTGGGACTATGCACGCGAAGAACTGAAACTGCAACCGCTGCTCCGCGAGCGGCTACCCGTACATCTGACTGTCCGTTTTGTGCCGATGACGAGCTGCCGCCTCTGTGAATTTGAACGCAACTATTATCGGTGGAAAAAAGCGTGGTGCGACGGGAATGAGCAACAAAAAGCATTGTTTGCAAAACAAATGATTCAACTATGTAGGGGTGGAACATGTTCCGCCCAAGATATAGAACACGGATATGAGTGAGTGGAAAATTGAGAGTGAAAAGAATAAATAAAAAACAGGGGCGTCATTGCGAGGAACGAAGCAATGAAGTTATTTTGAATTTAAATAAAAACGATATGAAAACACAAGTAAAACAACCCGAAGCCGTATCGCACACGATACAAGGTAAAAACCGAGCCTCCAAGCAGGCAAGTGTAGAAAGTGTTTTGCAAAAAATGGAGAGTAAAACAGTTGAGAGTGTAGAGTTGAAAATGGAGAGTGAAAACCCACTCTCCACTCTCAATTCTCAATTCTCCACTAACGAAACGGGTATTCCCGACACCATGAAAGCCAACTTCGAAAACTTCTCCGGCTTTTCCTTCGACGATGTGCGGGTGCACTACAACTCCCCCAAGCCCGCCCAACTCCAAGCCCTTGCCTACACGCAAGGTAACCAGGTACATATTGCCCCCGGACAGGAAAAACATTTAGGGCACGAACTGGGGCATGTGGTGCAGCAAAAGCAGGGGCGCGTACAGCCGACCATGCAACTGCAAGGGGT
>JAISVR010000026.1 GCA_031271465.1 Prevotellaceae bacterium
GAATGCCCACAAAGCCGACGCAATGATATGTATTTCGAATTGCGATAAAATCACACCCGGAATGTTGATGGCGGCAATGCGCCTGAATATTCCTGCCGTTTTTGTGAGTGGCGGACCGATGGAGGCGGGCAAAATGGACGGCAAGCAAATTGATTTTATTGATGCGCTGATACAAAGTGCCGATACAAGCGTAAGCGATGAGCAGGTCGATAAAATCGAACATTTGGCTTGTCCGTCCTGCGGAAGTTGTTCGGGAATGTTTACGGCAAATTCGATGAACTGCTTGAACGAAGCAATCGGTTTGGCGTTGCCCGGCAACGGAACGATTGTTGCCACGCACAGCGAGCGCAAACGCCTGTTCAAAAAAGCAGCAGAATTAATTGTTGAAAATGCTTACAAATATTACGAACAAGGCGACGAAAGCGTATTGCCACGCAGTATTGCCACTCGCTCGGCGTTCCTCAACGCAATGACTTTGGACATCGCAATGGGTGGCTCTACAAACACCGTTTTGCACTTGTTGGCAATTGCCAACGAGGCTGGCGTAGATTTCACAATGGACGATATTGACGCTTTATCAAGAAAAACGCCTTGCTTGTGTAAAGTAGCGCCGAATACGCAGAAATATCATATTCAAGATGTAAATCGCGCAGGCGGAATTTTGGGCATTATGCGCGAACTTGCACCGCTGCTTGATTTGAGCGTAAAGCGCGTGGACGGTTTGACACTCAAAGATGCGGTTTCGGTGTATAATATTATGCAAGTCGGCATTTCGCCCGAGGCAACGAGAATTTATAAAGCTGCACCGGCAAACCGTAAGGGCGCGACTAATCGCACCCCTAACTTGATACTCGGTTCGCAAAACGAATTTTACGACACTCTTGACCAAGACCGCGCTGAAGGCTGTATCCGCGACATTGCTCACGCTTACACGAAAGACGGCGGTTTGGCAATCCTAAAAGGAAATATCGCTCAAGACGGTTGTGTAATCAAAACCGCAGGTGTGGACGAAAGTATCTGGCATTTCAAGGGAACGGCAAAGGTTTTCACTTCGCAGGATACGGCTTGCGACGGCATTTTGCGCGGCGATGTGCAGGCGGGCGATGTGGTGGTTATCACGCACGAAGGTCCCAAAGGCGGACCCGGAATGCAGGAAATGCTTTACCCGACTACCTATATTAAATCACGGCATTTGGGCAAAGAATGTGCACTGATTACCGATGGGCGTTTTAGCGGCGGAACTTCGGGCTTGTCGATTGGGCACATCTCGCCCGAAGCGGCTTCGGGCGGGAATATTGGATTGGTAAAAGATGGCGATATGATTGAAATTGATATTCCAAATCGCTCAATCAATGTGCTTGTTTCTAATGAAGAACTGGCAAAACGCCGCGCTGCGGAAGAAGCTCGCGGAAAAGAGGCTTGGACGCCGAAAGACCGCAATCGTATTATTTCTAAAAGTTTGAAGGCTTATGCGCGTTTGGTGAGTTCGGCGGATAAGGGGGCGGTGCGGGTTGTATAGTTTGTCTGAACCTTGATTTGCAGGATTAAAAAATTAACAAGATGAAGAAATATGGTTGAAATAGGAATAATACTCATTATTGTAGGTTTAAGTTATTTTTTCTTATGTGTATTTAATCCTAAATTGGTATTGGGACAAAGCGATTAAAATAATGCGGGAAGATAATGTGATTCGTTCATTAGGAAGGAAGAAATCTCGCCTTTTAATCGGCACAATAAGTTTAGCAGTCCTATATTATAGGAGTGTTATTTATTGGTAATAAATAATCTTAAAAATCATAAACAAATAGGATGTCCTACAACCCAGACATACACCATCGTCGCAGTGTTCGCCTGAGAGAATACGATTATGCACAGGCAGGATTGTATTTTATAACCATTTGTGTGCAAAATCACAAGTGTGTGTTTGGGAATATTGTAAATGATGAAATTATTTTGAATGAATATGGTAGAATGGCAAATGATTGCTGGTTGGAAATTCCACAGCATTATCAAAATGTTGTTTTACACGAATTTGTAATAATGCCAAACCATATTCACGGGATTTTGGAAATCGCAGATGTAGGGGTCGAATATTTTCGACCCGATAATGAAACCGGAAATAAAAGGGTCGAAAATATTCGACCCCTACGGCGACCTAATTGTGAACCGGGAACAATCGGCGCAATCGTGCGGGGTTTTAAAATCGGCGTTACCAAACAAATCGGTTATTCCATTTGGCAGCGTAATTATCACGAACACATTATCCGCAACCAAAACCGGCACGCGATAATTGTGGATTATATAAACAATAATCCTGCAAAATGGGAAAATGATAGATTTTATGCCAATTGAACAAAACTTTATGAAACCAACACTCTTTATCTTATCTGGCTTGCCCGCAACGGGAAAATCCACACTGTCAAAACTCATTGCGCAGGAATATGGTGCGGTTTATCTGAGAATTGACACAATAGAGCAGGGGTTGAGAGATTTATGCCGGTTTGAAGTGCAGGGAGAAGGTTACAGATTATCGTACAGAATAGCGGGCGACAATTTAAAATTAGGTCAACATGTAGTTGCCGATTCTTGTAATCCTGTAAGCCTCACCCGCAGAGAATGGGAAAATGTTGCAAAAGAAAACGACAGCCTGTTTATAAATATTGAAGTTTTGTGTTCCAATAAAGAAGAACATAAGAAACGAATTGAAACAAGAAAAAGCGAAATTACAGGATTAAAATTGCCGGATTGGAAAGATGTTGAAAATAGAGAATATCATTCTTGGGAAACAGAACGAATAATAATTGACACAGCAAACAAGTCAATAGAAGAAAGTTTTGAAGAATTGAAGAAAAAGATAAACAGCTATAAAACTTTTTGAAAACCTTTAAATTCGTACGGTTTGCCAAAAAGCGTTTATACCATCACTAAAATTACTTTAAAATTAAGGTTCAGACAAAATGCCAATTTATTAGGTAATCATGATGTGTCAGACATTGAGTAATAGAATAAAGATACTGTATATTTAACCCATAACACTCTACATTTTATTGTTTCCAATTAAAAAAGCAATAATTTTGTCGGCGAAAATTCAACAAACGATATGAAAGAAAAAATTACAGGCTCCCATGCCCTGATGCAATCGCTGATTGCCGAGGGGGTAGATACCATTTTCGGCTATCCGGGCGGGCAAATCATGCCTACCTTCGATGCCCTGTTCGACTACGCGAAAGAGATAAACCATATCCTCGTGCGCCACGAGCAGGGTGCGGTACACGCTGCCGAAGGCTATGCGCGGGTGTCGGGGCGCGTGGGTGTTGCACTCGTAACTTCGGGTCCCGGCGCAACAAACGCCATTACCGGCATTGCCGATGCGATGCTGGACTCTACGCCTCTTGTAGTTATTGCCGGACAGGTGCCTACCACCTCGCTTGGTACCGACGCTTTTCAGGAAACCGACCTCGTGGGCATCACGCAGCCGCTTACCAAATGGAGCTACCAAATCCGCACTGCCGACGAGGTAGCGTGGGCGATAGCGCGGGCGTTTTTCATTGCGCAAACGGGCAGACCGGGTCCCGTGGTGCTCGATTTTACCAAAGATGCACAAATTAACATGGTAGATTTCCATCACGAAAAATGCCGTTTCGTGCGCAGTTACCAGCCCGTGCCTGATACCGACCCCGATACCGTTTGGCAGGCAGCCGCAATTATCAATGCGGCACAAAAGCCGCTGGCACTTGTCGGTCAGGGTGTTACGCTTGGAAAGGCAGAAAAGGAAGTAATGGAATTTTTGGAAAAAGCCCAAATCCCTGCTGCCGAAACGCTGCTTGGGCTGTCGGCATTACCGTCCGATTATCCGTTGAATATGGGTATGCTCGGCATGCACGGCAACCTTGCGCCAAACCTCAAAACCAACGAGTGCGATGTACTGATTGCCATTGGTATGCGCTTTAACGAGCGCGTTACGGGCGATTTGACCAAATACGCCCGGCAGGCAAAAATCATTCATTTCGATATTGATATTTCCGAATTGGGGAAAAATGTGAAGCCCGATGTTGGTGTGGCAGGCGATGTAAAACAGACCATCCCTGCTGTTACCGCCCTGCTCAACACTGCGCGGCACGACGAGTGGATTGCCGGATTTAAGCCGTTGGCAGAAAAAGAATACGAAACGGTTATCAAAAACGAAACCATGCCACAGTCGGGCGAAATCCGTATGGGCGAGGTAGTTCAACTGATTTCCGATGCTACGCGCCACGATGCAGTACTTGTTACCGATGTAGGTCAAAACCAGATGATTAGCGCGCGGTATTTCAAATTCAAGCACCCCAACAGCATGGTAACTTCGGGCGGACTGGGCACAATGGGTTTTGGCTTGCCTGCCGCGATTGGTGCAAAAGTGGGCGCACCTGAGCGTACCGTATGCCTGTTTATGGGCGACGGTGGTTTTCAAATGACAGTAGAGGAGCTGGGTACGGTTATGCAAAGTCAAATCGGTATAAAGATGATAGTGCTCAACAATTCGCGGCTCGGAATGGTGCGCCAGTGGCAGCAACTTTTCTGGAAGGAACGCTATTCATTCACTACGATGATGAACCCCGACTTTGTGCTGCTCGGCAAGGCTTACGGCATTGACAGCCGCCGTGTGCAAACACGCGAAGAATTACCCGGTGCTATCGCCGAAATGCTCAAAGACGACCGCCCCTATCTGCTCATTGTCGATGTAGAAACTGAGGGCATGGTGTACCCAATGACTCCCGGCGGCACGGCGGTAGATAATGTTTTGCTTGGGTAAATCTGTGTAATATATAATATGTAAGGTTGAAAGCGTAAAAAAAACAACTTTACAAACTTTATGAACTTTACAAACTATCAAACTTTATGAATTCACAAACTTTATATACCATAACCGTTTTTTCCGAAAACCAGGTAGGTTTGCTCAATCAAATCTCCATAATTTTCAATCGAAGAAGGCTGAATGTCGAAACGCTTTCCGTATCTCCGTCGGCTATTGCAGGCATTCACAAGTTTACCATCACCGTGTATTCCGACCGCGATACCATCGAAAAGGTAGTGAAACAAATAGACAAGCGCGTAGACATTATCAAAGCTTATTTCAATACCGACGACGAGCTTGTGCACCAGGAAATTGCGCTTTTTAAAGTAGATACGCAAAAACTGCTCGACTCCGGTTCGGTAGAAGAAATGATTCGCCGCTACAACATTCGCATTCTCGAAATGACCGAAAATTGCGTGGTATTTGAGAAAACAGGGCATTATGCCGAAACTCAGGAGTTATTTAAGGAACTAAGCCAAACTGTTGGTGTACTGCAATTTATACGCTCCGGACGAATTGCTATTACTAAATCGAAAGTGGAACGATTGAGCGATATGCTGGCTACAATCGAAGAAAAATGCAAACAAGACTGCAAATAATATGAATGCAAAAATAGGGACTTTCAATTTTGAAGTAGAGTCGTCGTCCTGCGATTTCAACGGACAGTTGCCTCTGCCTTATTTATTCAACTTGCTGCTCAAAGCTTCGGAAAAACATGCCGACGAACGCCATTTCGGTTACAACGATCTCTCCAAGCAAAACAAGGCGTGGGTACTTTCGCGTATGGGTATGTATATGAACAAATATCCGGGTTACGACACCGTTATTCGCATACAAACTTGGGTAGCAAATATTGAACGGTTTTTCACGCGCCGCTGCTTTCGGATTTCTACTGCCGATGATACTGAAATAGGCTATGCACAAACTCTTTGGGCTGCCATCGACCTCGAAACTCGCAAACCTTGCAATATCAACGAATTGGGGTCAACGATAAACGATTATCTTGGTGCCGAAATGGATTTTCCGGAGAAAAAACTCGGTAAAATTGCCGCTATCAACAATCAGCCTGTTTTGCTGCACAAGCCCGCTTACAGCGACATCGACATCAATGGACATTTCAATAGCGCGCGCTACATTGAGCGGATACTCGATTTATTCGACATTGAGCAATTTAAAGAAAAATCCGTGCGCGAGTTCGAAATACAGTATCTTGCCGAAGCGTTGCCCGAATCGCGCCTGTCGTTTCACCTGCAAAAAAATGACAAAGAGTATTTTACGGCAGAAATCAAAGATCATCAAAAAGATATTTCCACCTGTCGGGCAGCTGTACTATTCGGATAATACGACAAAAAATAGGACAAAGAATAGTATTAATCTGTTATACAACATAAAAGAAAAAACATTACTTTTGCCGAGAATTTATTTATAGAAAAAATTATGACTGACAGTAAAAATTTCAAGATGAAAACCGACTTTATTGAGGCTCTCAAAGGCGGTGTAATAATGGATGTAGTAAACCCCGAACAAGCTCGTATTGCCGAAGCTGCAGGCGCAGTTTCCGTGATGGCATTAGAACGCGTTCCATCGGATATTCGTGCACAAGGCGGCGTAGCCCGCATGTCCGACCCCGAAATGATTGTAGGTATAAAAAATGCCGTAAAAATCCCAGTGATGGCAAAAGCGCGTATCGGGCATATTATGGAAGCCCGTGTGCTTGAAGCGTTGGGTATCGATTGCATCGACGAAAGCGAAGTGCTTACGCCTGCCGACGATGTATACCATATTTTTAAAACAGATTTTAAAACTCCTTTCGTGTGTGGTGCCCGCAACCTGGGCGAAGCATTGCGCCGCATCGGCGAAGGTGCAGCCATGATTCGCACCAAAGGCGAAGCCGGCACAGGCGATGTGGTCGAAGCCGTGCGTCATATCCGTCAGGTAAATGAAGATATTCGCCGCGTAATGAGCGCAACTCCCATGGAACTGATGACTATTGCCAAAGAACTTGGCGCACCTTACGAATTGGTGTTGCAAGTAAGAGCACTTGGTCGTCTGCCGGTAGTAAATTTTGCAGCCGGTGGCGTAGCAACTCCTGCCGATGCCGCATTGATGATGGAACTCGGCTGCGACGGCGTGTTTGTCGGCTCAGGTATTTTCAAAAGCGACAACCCCGAAAAACGCGCAAAAGCCATCGTAAAAGCGGTAGCAAATTACAAAAACGCTTCCATTATTGCCGAAGTATCGAAAGGTCTTGGCGATGCTATGCGCGGACAAAGTATTGCTCAAATGGACGATAAAGATAAAATGGCTGGTCGCGGCTGGTAATTCATCCAACATTAATCGAAAAAAGCAAATTGGCAAATACTAAGTTGCCGGTTTGCTTTTTTGATTTGGTACAGTTGCAAAACATCGAAATTATAAAATCAATATTCCAAAAAGAAATAATTCTGAAAATACTTAAAAACTTTTCATCTATTACAAGTTTAAAAACAGGAAGAATATTTATCTTTGCGTGTTTAAAAAAATATAAACCTAAAACCTAAAAAAAAATATTCAAAACAATGGGATTTAATCAGATTCTTGCAAAAATATTGGGAAACAAGTCGCAACGCGATTTAAAGGAAATAGCTCCGTTTATTGAAAAAATCAAAGCCGTATATCCGCAAATAGAACGACTGTCGAACGACGAATTGCGTGCCCGCACCCTATCTATTCGTCAAAAGCTCAACGATTCGGTTGCCGAAGAACGAAGCCGCATTGCCGAACTGAAAGCAAACATCGAGGATACGGACATCAACCACCGCGAAAAAATCTACAACGAGGTGGATAAACTCGAAAAAACCATCACCGAAAAACTCGAAAAAACCTTGGATGAGGTATTACCCGAAGCATTCTCCATTATTAAAGATACAGCACGCCGTTTCAAAGAAAACGAAGAAATAGCAGTAACTGCCAACGATTTCGACCGCGAATTGGCTGCCAACCATGATTTTGTGGAAATTGACGGCGATAAAGCAATTTACTTCAATCAATGGACGGCGGGCGGAAACACCATCACCTGGGATATGTGCCACTACGATGTGCAGCTTATCGGTGGGGTGGTGCTCCACAAAGGGAAAATATCGGAAATGGCAACCGGTGAAGGAAAAACCCTCGTAGCCACGCTGCCCGTATTTCTTAACGCATTGACAGGCAACGGCGTACATGTGGTTACGGTGAACGATTATCTTGCCAAACGCGACTCCGAATGGATGGGTCCGCTGTACATGTTTCACGGGCTCCGTGTGGATTGTATCGACAAGCATCAGCCAAACTCCGACGACCGTCGCCAAGCCTACGAAGCCGATATCACCTTCGGTACAAACAACGAATTTGGTTTCGACTACCTGCGCGACAACATGGCAACTTCGCCGCTCGACCTCGTGCAACGCAAACACAACTATGCCATTGTCGATGAGGTAGACTCGGTACTGATTGACGATGCCCGTACGCCGCTCATCATTTCCGGTCCGATACCGAAAGGCGAAGACCAGCAGTTTGAAGAACTTCGTCCCAATGTGGAACGCCTCTATAACCTGCAACGCACATTGGCTACAAACTATCTCACCGATGCCAAGCGATTGTTGAAATCTTCCGACAAAAAAGAACAGGAAGAAGGCGCATTGGCATTGTTCCGCTCGTTTAAAGCTTTGCCGAAAAACAATCCGCTCATTAAATATTTGAGCGAAAGCGGTATTCGTCAAATATTAATCAAAACCGAAGAGTTTTATATGGCGGAAAACAACCGCAACATGCACATTGCTACCGACCCGCTTTATTTTGTTATCGACGAAAAAAATCGTACTATCGAGCTTACCGACAAAGGTATTGATGCCCTCACGGCTTCGAGCGGCGGCGATGCACAATATTTTATATTGCCCGATGTGGGCAGCGAAATTGCCGAAATAGAACGCTCGGAAGGTAGCACAGAAGAAAAACAACAGCGCAAAGACGAACTCTTGCAACGCTATGCTGTGAAATCTGAACTGCTGCACACCACCAACCAACTGCTGAAAGCCTACACGCTTTTTGAAAAAGATGTGGAATATGTGGTGATAGACAATAAAGTGATGATTGTGGACGAGCAAACGGGGCGTATCATGGATGGTCGCCGCTACTCCGACGGCTTGCACCAGGCTATCGAAGCAAAAGAACGCGTAAAGGTAGAAGCTGCTACGCAGACTTTCGCCACCATTACGCTGCAAAATTATTTCCGTATGTACTCCAAACTTGCGGGTATGACCGGTACCGCCGAAACCGAAGCAGGCGAATTTTGGGATATTTACAAACTTGATGTGGTAGTAATTCCAACCAATAAACCCATTGCCCGCAACGATATGGAAGACCGCGTGTATCGTACCAAGCGCGAAAAATACAATGCGGTAATCGACGAAGTTGTAAATCTCGTAAGCGTAGGTCGCCCTGTGCTGGTAGGTACCACTTCGGTAGAAATTTCGGAACTTTTGAGCAAAATGCTCACCATGCGTAAAATAAAACATCAGGTTTTGAACGCCAAATTACACCAGAAAGAAGCCGACATTGTGGCGCAAGCAGGACAAAGCGGCACCGTAACTATTGCTACCAACATGGCAGGTCGTGGTACCGACATCAAGCTTTCGGCAGAAGTGAAAGCCGCAGGAGGTTTGGCAATTATCGGTACCGAACGACACGAAAGCCGTCGTGTAGACAGGCAGTTGCGCGGTCGTGCAGGTCGTCAGGGCGACCCGGGTTCTTCGGTATTTTATGTGTCGCTCGAAGACGATTTGATGCGCCTCTTCGGCTCCGAGCGCATTGCCAAGGTAATGGACAGATTGGGCTTCGAAGAAGGCGAAGTGATAGAACATTCGATGATTTCAAAATCCATCGAGCGCGCTCAGAAAAAGGTTGAGGAAAACAACTTCGGTATCCGTAAACGACTGCTCGAATACGATGATGTGATGAATTCGCAGCGCGAAGTGATATACACTCGTCGTCGTCACGCACTGATGGGCGAGCGCATCGGGGTAGATATTTCCAATATGATTTTCGATACGGTGAGCGATACGGTAGAAAATAACCACAAGGCTAACGACTACGAAGGTTTTGAGATGAATATGCTTTCTACATTCAGTATCGACAGTCCTTTTACGGAAGAGGAATTCAATTCCGGAAAATTGCCTGCGCTTATCGACCGTGCAGACGAGGCTGTACTCGACAATTTCAAACGCCGGATGGACAAGCTGGCTACGGTTACCGCACCGGTTATCAAGCAAGTGTACGAAGAGCGCGGACAACAATTCCAAAACATCATTGTGCCGATAAGCGACGGAAAACGCACTTTCAACATCAGCACCAACCTCGAAGCTGCCGCTAAAACAGAAGGCAAGGAAGTAATAAAAGCGTTTGAAAAAACGATTATGCTTTATGTGATTGACGATGTGTGGAAAGAACACCTCCGCGAGTTGGACGAACTGCGCAACTCGGTACAGAATGCCACTTACGAACAGAAAGACCCGTTGCTGATTTACAAGTTGGAGTCGTTCAAACTGTTCCAGCAAATGATAGACAATTCGAACCGCAAGGTGCTTTCTACTCTTATGCGCGGCAAGGTGCCTAACAGCGAGCCCGAACAGGTGCAACAGGCTGCCTCCGAACGCCGACAGGATTTCAGTCGTTACAAAACGCAGAAAGACAGTTTTGAACGCCACAATCCTGCCGACCCTCGCGGTCGTGATACCCGCGAACAACAGGTTACACAGCCGATTCGTGTAGAGAAAAAAGTGGGTCGCAACGACCCTTGTCCTTGCGGAAGCGGAAAGAAATACAAGAATTGCCACGGAGCGTAATTAACTTGGAAATGAAGAATACAAGCGAATATCAGCAATTTATTGAGAGTTTGCCAATAGCTTACCTCACAACAATTGATGCTGCGGGAATGCTGTCGACACGCGCATTGTTGAATTTGCGTTGCAAAGCACAGTTTCCACACATGCTGCCGTTACATCAGGAAGAAGGGAATCCGCTTACTGTTTTTTTGACAACAAACACGAGTTCGGATAAGATGCAGGAAATTGCACAAAATGCCAATGCCTGTTTGTATTTCTGCAAAGAAAATTCGTTTCAAGGTCTTTTGTTGCAGGGAAAAATTGAGGCAGTTACAGACAATGCCCTGCGCCAAAAAGCCTGGATAAAAGCTTGGGAAATGTATTATCCCAAAGGTGACAGTGATTATACCCTGTTGCGGTTTTTGCCCGAAACAGTGAAAACTTATGCCAATTTCGCAGTAAACAAAGAGAATGTTTTTTAAAAAATAAAAATTGATGTTAGGATATATTACTTGGAATATCGACCCTGTGATCTTCTCCTTCGGACCTATTAGCCTGCGCTGGTACGGACTGATGTGGGGTGTGGGCTTCCTGCTGGGCTACGATTTGATTCGCCGCATTTTTAAAAACGAAAATAAACCCGACAACTGGGCGGACAAAATTTTTGTGTACATGTTTGTCGGAACCATTGTTGGGGCGCGTATAGGGCATTGTTTTTTCTACGACTGGGCGTATTATTCCAAACATCTTTTCGAGGTGCTTTTTATTTGGCAAGGCGGATTGTCGAGCCACGGCGGAGCACTTGGCATTTTGGTAGCAATGTATCTGTTCAACCGCAGTGTAAGCAAAATGGGCTATCTGTGGATTTTCGACCGCTTGGTGATGCCTGTAGCCGTAACCGCTGTTTGCATTCGTTTCGGCAACCTGATGAACTCCGAAATTTATGGCGAAGTTACCACGCTGCCTTGGGGTTTTATCTTTGTGCGCGACGGACAAACGCTTCCCGCACATCCGACGCAGATTTACGAAATGCTTTACTGCCTGATAGCACTGGCTGTTACTTCGTATATGTATTGGGTGAAAAAAGCGTATGAGCGGCGTGGATTGATTTTCGGCACCTGGTTGCTTATCATCTTTGTTTCGCGCTTTTTGCTCGAGTTTATCAAAAATAACCAGGAGGCTTTTGAAGACAGCATGCAGCTTAACATGGGGCAATTACTCAGCATTCCGTTTATCGTATGGGGAATTTGGCTGCTGGTAAAATTGCCGAAAAGGAAACATGCGGACAAGTGAGCCCGTCGTTCCGACCGTAGCGGAGGAATTGAATAAAACCAACAGAGAGAGCGAAATATTCTTTTTATGCGATGTTTCAACTTCGCTCGACATGATGAATAACTTAACTTTATAATCTTTCAACTTTACAAACTAACCGATATGATACGCACAAAACTACTTACCGAGGATACTTATTATGTGGGTGTAAACGACCGTCACACACAGTTGTTCGAAAATATGCACTCCATTCCATACGGGGTATCGTACAATTCGTATCTGATTTTGGACGAAAAAACTGCACTTATCGACACGATGGAAATTTCTTTTTCCGAAATCTTTATTGAGAAAATTCAAACCGTGTTGCAGGGGCGCAAACTCGATTATTTAGTTATCAACCACATGGAGCCCGACCATTCGGGCAGTATCAAGCAAATTCGCCGCATTTTTCCTGAAATAAAAATTGTGGGTAATATTAAGACTTTCGACATGGTGAATGGATTTTACGGCATTAGCGATAATCTCCACGAAGTGAAAGATGGCGATACGCTCTCGCTTGGGCGACACACGCTCCAATTTCACCTCACACCGATGGTACACTGGGTAGAAACCATGATGACCTACGACCTGCATACGCGTACCTTGTTTTCGGGCGATGCTTTCGGGTCGTTTCGTGCGCTCGACGGCGGAGTGCTCGACACGGAACTGCGCGTGGAGGATTTCTGGGAAGAAATGCGCCGCTATTATTCCAACATTGTGGGTAAATACGGTAGTCCGGTGCAAAAGGCTATCGGGAAACTTGCCGGCATACCTATTGACCTTATTTGCGCTACCCACGGACCGGTGTGGAAAGAACATATAGCCGAAGTTATCGATATGTACGACCGCATGAGCCGTTATGAAGGAGAAGCGGGCGTGGTTATTGCCTACGCTTCGATGTATGGCAATACCGGACAAATGGCGGAAGTGCTGGCGGGATATTTGAGCGATTACGGGGTGCGAAATATTGTTGTGCACAATCTTTCGCGCAGCAACGCTTCGTATGTTATCAGCGATATTTTTAAGTACAAAGCCCTTGTGCTGGGCTGCCCTACCTATAATGCCGAACTTTATCCCGAAATGGCTTCGCTGCTGATGAGGATTGAAACTCGCGGCATCAAAAACCGCATTTACGGCTGTTTCGGGTCGTACTCGTGGGTAGGCGTGGCAGTAAAACAACTGCAAGCTTTCGGCGAAAAAATGGCTTGGGATACCTGCACCCCAAGCCCCGAACAAAAGCAGGCTCTCAAACCCGAACGATATGCCGAACTGGCTGCCTTGGCAAAAGAAATTGCCGGAAAGTTGAATGGATAATCGGGATGTAATTTGATAAAAATTGTTGTATATTTTCAAGCGAAGCGAAAAAACGAAAATATATTTTCATATATGCAAAAAAAAATCTCCGTTGCTACACAATATAATTGTGCGACAACGGGGTATTTTTTTTATCTCTCAAAAAATGAGTAATATTGCATCTTATAAATTTACACAATAGAATGCCTCATAAAGAATTAGTAAAACTGATTGCCGACGAAAAGCCGGATGCTGCCCGAAATCTTTTTCTTGAAATCGTAAAACAAAAGAAGCTGTACCGGAACGCTTTTGCTTATTGGGATATTAAACCTCACAATGATTACAAACAGTCTATCTTAGACAATGCTTTTCTGTCTTTTTATCAAAAAGTTCAATATAAAAACATTGCTAATATTGACAATGAATATGTATTTCGAGGAGCAATAGTAAACACATTGAAAGAGAGCGGACGAAAAGTTTACCTTAAAGAACAAATGCGTACAGAATATTCGGAATTCTTTCCCGAAATCCCTTTTGACCCCGAAAATGATTTACTAAAAGAAGATAAAATAGAATTAGTTCTTCGATGTTTGAATAATATGGGGGAAAAATGTCAAAAAATAATTCGGTATAAACATCTTTACAATTATTCGCACGAAGAAATTGTAGAAGAAAATATGGATATAAAAGATATTATATCGTCGCGAGTAAAACTTGCGAATTGTATGAATGAATTAAGAAAAATGGTTTTTAAAGAGTATAAGAAATGATTAGTAATAACGAATTAATTGAAAAATATTTCGATAAAAGTTTGACGGCAGAGGAAAAAATCTTGTTCAAACAAAAATACGAAACAGAACCTGAATTTAAGGAAGCATTTGAACAGCAAATGCAAATTGTTTTTGCTTTAAAAGCTTCCGGTTTTCTGAATACAGAACCAATTCCTCAGGCAAAGAAAACTTGGTTGTATGTCAGTATGTCTGTTGCAGCGGTGGCAATAGTCTTATTGATAATAGGAATTTCGGTTTTGATTCGACAAATTAATGAACGAGATTTGGAAATTGTAAAATTGCAAAAAATAAAATCGGTAACAACAATCGTGGACAACGGTCGTGGACAAAAAGCAGTAAAAGGACAACACATAATAGTGCAAGATCAAGATTCGTTGCAAAAGATTAATAAGACAGATACACACATATCAAATGCACAAACAACTGATATCCCTGTGCTTTTAGCATTAAATAAATCATCGGATATTAAACGCGCCAAAAAAGGAGCAGGAGGAGATTTTGGCTTTGAAGCTTCGAAAAATCGTATGGACCCGAACCATACAATTATTAAATGGACTTCAATCGACCAACAAGGAAAAATATTTTTATATCGGCTAACAGAACAAGGTGAACAGAAAACACACAACGATTTTCCCAAATCTGATGAGAATTTGAAATCCGGTTCAATAACCTTAACAGGATTAGAAAGAAATAGCTGTTATGTATTTATGATAAGGTTAGATGAAACAGGAGAAGACTATAAATTCTTTTTTATTACCCAACAATAATTTATGATAAAAAAGCTTCTCATTCTATTACTCCTGTTTGTTTCAATAGAAAATTTTGCCCAGGAAGCTAAATTTTTACGGGAAGCCGAACAATTGTATCAGCAAAAAAAATACGAAACTCTTATCCGGTTGTTAGAAAATAACTCGCGCGCAATAAAATATTTGACTATAGACGACCTTGTCATTTTTTGGGTTTATTTATCGCAGGGGTATTTAAATGTAGATGAACCCATATTAGCAGAAAGAGCTCTCCTTTACAGAAAAAAACTGACAGAACAACTTTACGGTAAAAATCACATATCGTATATTCACACGATATATGATATGGGGCGTTTTTATTTTGCACAAAGAAGATATGCCGAAGCCGTTCAATATTTGGAAGAAACAGAAAATAATCCCAATCCACTTACGGCAGAACAATATGCTTCGCTGTTATACAGTTTGGCAGTTTCGTATGATGTCTTGGGCGAATTAACAGTGTCTGACGAATTCTACTCGGAAGCATTTAAGATATATAGAGATGTATTAACAGAGAATGACTCTAATTATTTAAGGTTTGTTGTAGATTATGCAACTTTTTGCGACAAAACTTTCCAAAATCAAAAGGCTAAAGATTTATTTGAAAAAGCCAAAGAGCTTGCACTAAAACAACCTAAAGACTATCCTTCAACCGCCTATATAGCCAACAGGGTTGCTCAATATTATTTTAATCAGGGATTTTATACTAAGGCTGACGATTTCTTTAACATGTCATACGAATTGACAATGAAAGATTCAATCTATTCCTATGCAAGAATGACAGAATTTTTTGCTTTGGCTCAATACTACAATTGGAATAAAGATTACAGCAAAGCTCGAACATTGGCTTTATTGTTAAATGATTATTATAAACCTCAGATGGAAAAAAACGCTTTGCTGCTCAGTGAAGCAAGCCGGGAATCGTTTTGGATTTCCATTGAGCCTGTATTTTCAATTATATTTTCAATAGCACGAAATTGTCCCACAGATAGTGTATTAGCCGATATTTGTTACAATAATCAGTTGGTCAACAAAGCCAACTTACTGTATTCTGTTTTAAAGATGAAAGATATTGTTCAAAAATCCGGAAATATTGAATTGAAGAACTTATATCAAACAATTCGACAGACAGAGCAGGAATTTGTCCAATTATCAGATAGTATTGCTCTACAAGAAACATATCAAAAATTTGTTGAATCATATAGTGATTTCAATCAAAAATTACAACCTTATTTATCTTCACAAAAAGAAGATATTGTTTCGTGGCAGGATATTCAAAAACAGTTAAAACCTGACGAGGCTGCCATTGAGTTTGTTTGTTTTAACGAACTGGATGCTAATGGGAAAAACAATTTTGTTTATATGGCTCTATTGATTCAAAAAGATTGGAATTGCCCCAAGATAGTACCTCTTTGCGAAGAAAATGAACTACTCCGGACTATGAGTAAGTATTCTTTCAAAAATTTAAAAAGTGTGGGAGCATTATATAACTCAAATGAATTATACAACCTTTTATGGGAACCTGTCAAAAAACATTTATCTGATAATGTGAAAAATGTATATTATAGTACTTCGAGTTTTCTTGACATACTTTCATTTCAAAATATTTCTAAAGCAGGTAAAAACCGACTTTACGAATCATACACTAATATGTATCGGCTATCGTCCACGCGCGAACTGGTTCAAGGCTCTTTAAACAATGTTCTTGACGCACAGCAGGCTGTCATATTTGGTCAAATAAACTATGATTCGGATAAGAACTACACAAACTCACAAAGCAAATCAACAGTGTGTCGAGAACCATTTGATACTATAGAAGATAAAAATGAAATCAATGCTATTGTAAACATCTGTAATAATACCGGATTGTCTTACGCAACATACCTTGGAAATGAAGCTACCGAAGAAGTATTGAAATCTTTAAACGGGAGAACTGTGTCGTTACTACATATTTCTGCACACGGAGCATATATCCACCTTGATGACTTCGAAAAATGCCCCTGGTTGAATCAAAATAAAGAAATACAGGAAGATTATCCGATGCAGAGATCTCTTTTGGCTTTTGCGGGAGCGAATAAATATTGGCTTACCGGTGATAAGCCTGCCAATACGATGAATGATGGCATTCTGTCTGCCCAGGAAATATCCAAACTGGATTTTTCAGGATTGGATTTGGTTGTATTATCAGCCTGTCAATCTGCTTTAGGTGATATCAACAGTAATGAAGGTATACTTGGTTTGGCGCGTGCATTTAAATTAGCTGGAGCGAAAACGCTTATTCTAAGCCTGTGGGATGTTCCGCAGCAAGCTACCGGAATATTTATGTCCCATTTCTATAAAGCGTTGTTAACTGATAAAAAAGGTAAGCATGATGCATTTAAATATGCTCAAAAGCAAATGCAAGATAGTGATTATAGTATAGAAGACTGGGGGGGATTTATCATGATTGACTAAATAACAGTATTATACCCGTCAACAAAAAACAGATGCCTGAAAATTTTCAGGCATCTGTTTTTTGCTTTTTTAACAATTAAAACATTAACGCATTTAAATATCATGACATCTATACTGTAAAACGCCCTTTAAAATTTTGAACTTAGAGAAAACAACCCATATCTGTATGTGAAATATATCTTTAAAAATAAAAAATTAAGTCTATGTTTTTTTATTTTTTTCAATGAAATAATACAAATGTCAAAAAAAAGCGGACAAAGGTTTAAATACATTTGCAGCCTTACTTCATAAAGTTTAATAAATCAACTAAACTATACATAATGAGTAAAGAACACATACATATAGGCAATCTAATAAAAAAGAAGCTACAAGAGTTAGGCTACAACGAACCTTGGTTAGCCAACAAAATTCATCAGAGCAGAGGTAATATTAATCATATATTGAAACAACAGTTTATAAAATTAGACACTTTAAGCAAAATTTCAAAAGCTCTCGAATACGATTTTATAGCCGAATATTCAAACAATAGAATTTACAATACAGATGATAACAAACATATACTAATGATAGAAGTTGATAATGACAAATTATCCGAATTAAAAAACGATTGTAATTGTAAAATAATTGGACATCGCTCTATTAACAATGAATAAGCCTGCACCGAACTCCGGTTCGCTCGTCCTTTTTTACAACCCCTCGACTTTCGGGCACTCCCTTTACAACAGGGGAGAATTATGTACAAACCACCCTGTTGTACAACCACAATGCTTGTGCAACAGCTCTCCCCTTATTTAAGGGAGTACCCCAATGGGGGAGAGGGGTTAATATATAAAAAAGGGGACAAGCGAAGCGGAGGGGTTATAAAAGAATTACAAGCAATTTTAAGAAACAACATTACTAATACTGTATCACTATGAAAAAAACAATTTTCTTCCTATTGGCAGCCCTAAGCACAACAGGCGTATGGGCGCAAGAACTAACAAAAATCCCCGAACACCCAAGTTCCAACAATTCAATAAAATTCTTTGGGAAAATTAAATCCGTAAAAGAAACAGGCTACGATGTGGTAGAAAAATTCGGTGAAATCTCCAAAGGGAAAGTACGCTACACAAAAGCATACAAATGTGATGCTAAGAAACATTTAACGGAGTATGATTATGACAATACAAAAACAATTATAAAATACGATGAAAAAGGCAGGAAAACAGAAAAAAGCACCTATACCAATGAAAACTTAGATTCTACCATTGTATGGAAATACGATAAAAAAGGTAATGTAACGGAACGAAGCAGTTACGGTGCAGATAAAGTTTTGTTTGCTAAAATCAAATGGAAATACAATGACAAAGGCATGTGGATTGAAGAAGGCAGATACGATTCGCTGGGCAACACAGTTTTAAAGGAAATAAGAGATTATGATGCACAAGGGTATTATACAGAACATTCGTTGTATAAAGATGGCAAATTGGAATGGAAATGTACACATAAACTTGATAGCAAGGGAAATCAAGTAGAAAATGTACGAATAATTTATCACGAGGATTACGGTTACGGGGATAGGGATACATTATGGATTCGCCAATTTAAGTATGATGAATTTGGTAATATGGTAGAATTTGATGAAGAAGATCAAAGGGACTTAACCTACAGGAAACAATTTTTGAAATACAATAAAGATGAGATTTTGATTGAGTATAAAGATTTTGAAAAAACAGCAGGTCCCTCTTACCATAATTATTTTCAATACCGCAATTCAAATGGAGACCTGCAATTGAAATATGGTGTTGATTCATATCCACATTCTACAGTTTGGTGGTGCAGAAAATACGATGAAAAAGGAAACTTGATAGAATATTTGCAAAAAGAAATAGAATATTTGCAATATGATGCAGTTTCTGAAGATGAATTTATTATTGTTGAGGGGGGATTTATAAGTCCTATAGCAGCAGATGAAGATAGACACAATAGATATACATACAACGAAGAAGTGGCAAAACAAATAGAACAGGAAATTAAAAGCATAACGGAGTTTGACAGTAAAACCGAATATGTTTACATTTTCGACCGGCACGGCAACTGGATAACAAAAACGACCTACGAGCAACAGCAAAACTCGCTGCCGGTCTGCACAGGAATTACCGAGCGCGAAATAGAATACTACGAATAATAACCTTGAAACGATAAATTGAATTGCTTCGTACCTCGCAATAACAGATAGGGTTTCGCGTCATTGCGAGGAGGAACGACGAAGCAATCTCAGCACAAGAATGAATTGCTTCGTACCTCGCAATGACGGATAGGGTTTCGCATCATTGCAAGCGACAGTGAAGCAATCTAACTCTAAACGATAAATAGGATTGCTTCGTACCTCGCAATGACGGATAGGATTGCGCGTCATTGCGAGCGATAGCGAAGCAATCTAACCTTAAAACGATAAATATGGAAAAGGAAATAGTAGCAGGAATTATAGCGGCAGTTCTCCTGTATTGGTTTTTCAAGCCCAAGAAGAGGAAAAAATATCAGTGTAGCAATTGTGATTATAAAACAACGGGCACACACAATACCTGTCCGAAATGCGGTTGCGAGTTTACATTTGTTCACTGCACCCACTGTGGTTATACTTCATCTAAACAGCAGTATAGTGAAAATAGCAACAAATGCCCTAACTGTAACAGATAACAGACACAGCCTACAGCCCTTGAAATTATAATACAAGGCACAGAGTGCCGCAACAGTTGTAGCTTATATGCAATATAAGAAAGAAAAAGGTGCATGGCACCGTGATATTATTTTTTTGACAATGAATAAATTACACAATAACTTAACACCCCCTGCCCTGTTGGGATAAGCGGTGCAAGGTAAGAAATCTTGCAGCAACAAGGGAAATTAAAAACAGCATCATCCGAAGCATGATTTTTACAAGATTACAAGTAATGAACAAGATTTTTTATACATCTAAAGAGATCCCATCTATTGGAGAAGACTCCCCAAAGTTTGCCGACCGGTATTTTAACTTTGGGGAAGACTCTCCAAACTCCGGTTACCTTTCCCCAAACAATGGGGAGCGCTCTCCATTGTTTGGGAACTGCTCTCCAAACTCAGGGAAGCCCTCTCCAATGATTGAGAGTCTTCCCCAAGGTTTGGGAACTCTTCCCCAAAGTTTGGGAAGCGCTCTCCAAGGTTTGGAGAGCACTCTCCAACAAACGGTTGTCATTGCGGGCTTGACCCGCAATCGCATAACAACACTTTATAAGCGATACTGCAGTATGACGATATTTTTTCAATATACTTTTTTTAATATTAATTCTTAAAACACAAATGTTATGGCAAAAGGAATCATTCCGCGCGGACACGATGAATTCGATGTCTTTCAAAACAATTTCACAACAACGGTAGAACCCATGTTAGAGAATCTCGGCATTAGTACCGACAGTTTTAAAGCTATTACGGACGAAAAAGCAATATGGCAGGGACTCTACCTGAAAGCTTCCAATCCGCAAAACAGAACGCAGGCTGATGTGCTGGCGCGCAACGGTGAGCAGGAAATCTACGGCGAATTGCTGCGCTCGTTTATCAACCGGTTTATTACGAATAATCCCGAGCTGAGCGATGCCGACAGGGAACGCCTCGGCTTGCATGTGTCCGACGGTTTGCGCACACCAAGCCCTGTGCCGGTTACGGTACCTGTGCCAAGCATAAGCATCGGCTATCAGCAGCATACCATCAGTTTTATGGACGAGGGAAGCAGCTCGAAAGCCAAACCTGCCGGTGTACATGGTTGCGAAATATGGCATAAAAAGGGTGAAGCTCCCAAATCGGACAGCGAATTGAGCTTTGTGGCTACGGATACGGCTTCGCCCCATATCTTGAAATTCGACAGCAGCGAAGTGGGCACTATGGTGTATTATCGTTTGCGCTGGGTGAATACGCGTGGAGAGGTAGGTCCCTGGAGCGCGCTGGTGAGTGCGGTGATTGGGTAAAAAACCGTATAGACGGGGCGCGCCCCGTCTATACTTAATAATCAAACAGGAAAGCCGAAAACTGATTTAGAGTAGGCAATGTTTAAAACTGTAATTTATGAAAACAAAATTAATAAACACATTCGTATTAATACTAATCTGTACTGTTGGTTTACAGGCACAGGATATTATCACTTTGAAAAACGGCAGTGAAATAAATGCCGTTGTAAGCGAAATAACGGCAGATGCCGTTAAGTACAAAAAATTTGAAAATCAGCAGGGACCCATGTACACTGTTTTAAAAACAGAGGTCTTTATGGTAAAATACCAAAATGGCGACAAAGATGTATTTAGCGACGAAACTTCTAAAACAAAAGAAGCCGAAACCCGGTCTGAAACAAATATTCTTTGGGAAAAGAATAACCGGTATTACTTAAACGACAGACAGATTGACGGAAAAGAATTTCTGTCGGTACTGGAAACAGACCCGGAGGCAATGGCACGCTATAAGAAAGGTGCTACACTAACTATAACCGGAGGGCTCATAGCAACAGCAGGACTGGCAGGAATAGTAGTATGCAACATAAACGGGCTGGATAACAAAGATGCGCAAGGAAAACCTGTTTTGAATGGACCGTTAATGGCGTCTTCCTGTGTCGGAATTATAGGCGGAGCTATTATACTGTATGTCGGTTTGAATCAAGCTTCAAAAGCTATTGATATCTACAACTCAAACCAACGAAGCAAAAACAGTGTAGGCTATCACTTAAAAGCGGGAATAACCGATTCGGGTATTGGATTATCATTAACATTTAAATAAAAGGAAATTATGAAAACTATAAAATTAAAACAGATTGCTATTATTTTTATTTGTGCTTTAATGGCAGGATTTACTGCTTCGTGCAGCGACGACGACAAGGACAACACTCCCGAAACATTGGCAGGTGATTGGTATCTATATGAAGTCAACATGACAGGATATATTGACGGTAAGTTTTTTGATTTCAAAAAAGAAGCTTTAAACTACTATGGACAACAATGGTGGAATGAACAAATGGATCCTTATGTCGGTCTTCATTCCTGGTCTTTTACAGGTAATACGATGACCTGGAACGATATAGAACTCTCTTATGTTATTTCGGGAAATAAAATTGTGTTGGACGATGGAGATTTTCTTTCCCTTACTTATCAATTAGAAAAAGGACAACTCTCGTGGATTATGGATTTTAATAATTTTCAAGAGCTCGCTGTTTTAGAGCCTTCTATTAAGGCTTCTTTAGACCAACTGAAAACTCAAGCCAATCAATTAGGGTTTACTAATCCGAAATATTATTTTAATTTCAAAAAGGTTAAATAAGAAAATGAATTTCAAATCTGAAAAAATTACAATTATGAAAAATCTTATTTTTATTTTATTGCTGTCACCTGTTGCTGTGTTTTTAACTTCTTGTGATGGAGGTGGAGAATTTCACCATTGTGGCAGCAGCGCGGTATGGTGTTCAAAAGAAAAATTTTGTTGTGATGCGGATGCTCCCTGGACAGACGGTTTTGCCTGTTGGCAAACTTTAAATGGTTGTCGACAAACAGGATACGCTTGTCATATTTGTGCTCCGGAATAATACTTTCTTCATAAAACAGGCTGGTTTTTTTGTAGAGTCAGCCTGTTTATTTAATAAAAACATACAGATGAAATATCAAAAATTATTTCTAATAATTCGGTTATTTGCCGGTATTGTATTTCTTCTCTCCGGTATAGCCAAAGCCATCGATACCACAGGATTTGGTAAATTGATTGTGCAATATGGCTTTGAGAACTTTCAGTTTTTGGCGCCCATAATCATTTTTGCCGAAATCGCAGCAGGGATTTGCCTGTTGTTGAGCATTTACACCAAACAGGTTTCGCTGCTCTCATTGTTGATGGTGGCAGTTTTTACGATTGTATATGCCTATTCTTTCTTTTCGGGAAAAGTGGAAGATTGCGGCTGTTTTGGTAAAATAACTATGCTGCAAATGTCGCCTTTGGTTACTTTTATCCGAAATGGGCTATTGTTATGTATACTGTTCTTTGTATGGCGATATGCGCAGAACGCAACTATCAGCCGGTTAAAATTGCTGACAATTGCTTCATTATTGATAGCAAGCGCTTTTATTATTGGTTTCAATCTCGACTGGAAAAAGGTAAAACGACCATCAATCCACCCTCTCTATCAACGGGCTGTTAAGGAAACAATTTTGCCGCAATTAACACAGCTTTCGCCTGATTCCACTTATTTGGTGTATATTTTCGCATATCGTTGTGAAAGCTGTTGGGATACATTTGAAAACATAAAACGGTATGAAGAGGAAGCTATTGCAGACAGACTGGTGGTATTTGCAGCAGGGGAAGATAAAAATAATGAGTTCAAAAATTATTTTCAACCCGATTTTCCGATACAGGAAACTGACGAACAAACGCTGTCGAACCTAATACGAGTAACGCCTACCTTGCTTTATATACAAAAAGATAGCATTCGCCATATAATTCAAGGCAGTTTGCCAACAACTTATTTTTTTAGAAAAAATTACCTAAATAGTAATTAAAAATTGACACAGGTTCTTTGTGCGTCTTAACCGATTAAATGTGTCTTACTAATCCTAAACCGTATTATAATTTAAAAAAGATTAATAGTTTTAGAAATCAATCATTTACATTTAAAAATTAATTTATATGAAAAAGTTTAGGTTTTTTATTCGCAAAATTCTTTGTGATTTTTAGTTTATTGTGTGTGTTACCAGCTCCCTTTTCGGCGTGTTCGTCATTGCTGACGAGTGGGATAACGATAGCTTTCGTAAGAGGCTGTCCTAAAAGTCAAAACGATTTTTCAACCAGTTACAATTCGTAAGTTATCAAATAAAAGATGCGTAGCATCGTAAATATTTGTAGTAATTGATACAACAGGCAAACAAGGTGCATAGCAGCGTAATATCCAACTAATTAGAAATTTATCAATATACAAGTGCACGGAAAAGCTAAGAACGAACCGTCATTGCGAGCGATAGCGAAGCAATCTCAATACAGGAACTGTTTTAGAGCCTTCTATTAAGGCATCTTTAGACCAACTGAAAACTCAAGCCAATCAATTAGGGCTTACTAATCCGAAATATTATTTTAATTTCAAAAAGGTTAAATAAGAAAATGAATTTCAAATCTGAAAAAATTACAATTATGAAAAATCTTATTTTTATTTTATTGATACTGTTATGTGGTACAAATGTGTTGGCGCAAAGCCATACACAAGAAAAATGTACTGATTCCATTATAAACAATTGTGTAAAGCTTACTACTGCTTACGATGTCTATGATATAACTTATGATATAACTTCTTATGATAGGGATTGGGACATTACAGCGCAAAATTGGCAAGATAGCTCTAAAAACGAAACTACTTATGATGCCAATGGCAAATTGACTATGAAAGTTGACTACAAGTGGGATAACGCAAAGCAAAGCTGGGAAAATAATTCTAAAAGCGAAATGACTTACGATGCCAATGGAAATGAAATCATGGCGGTCAAATACGCTTGGGATAGCACAACGCAAAACTGGGAAAATAATTCTAAACGCGAAACTACTTATGATGCCGATGGCAAATTGACTACGGAAAACTACATTTGGGATAGCACAACACAAAACTGGCAAAAAGGATTCCATATACACACCCACATCGAGTGGCTAAAGAAAAGAAGTCCTTATTCCGGTTTTGATTAAAGTTACTGTGCTTTGTATTATGATTTCAGGTGCAGAGCACTGTAGTATTTGTAGCTTAAAAACATAAAAAAGAACGGTGCTACAGAGTAGCGAAACATCGTTCAGCGAAGCTAAATATTGAAAATTAATTAACTAATTATACTTGCACCTTAGTGAAAAAAACTTCGTCCTGTCGACCAATCGGTCGATAGGACGATTGATGTTTTCCTTGTAGAGAGCTACTTGAATTACTTATAAAAAACTTAACAGCCTTGCCATGAAGGGGGGGGATAAAGATTGCTTCGTTGTTCCTCCTCGCAATGCCGGCTGACCGATGTTTTTTCAACCCGGGAAACTATTTCAATCCAAGAGAATTTCGGCAATGTTGTGCTTGGGAAAATTTTTTACCTTTGCAAGGTTAAAAAAACAGAAACAATAAAAAAAAACCCGCTCTTAAATTCATTTGCCGGATGAAAAATATAATCCAGCTCCTTCGCAGCTCACTCAATAAGAGCAAACACCGCCCATCGTTGGAGTTCTTCAAGTACATAGGTCCGGGTTTACTGGTTACCGTTGGCTTTATCGACCCGGGCAACTGGGCTTCGAATATCGCAGCCGGAAGCGAGTTTGGCTACACCTTGCTGTGGATTGTTACGCTATCGACCATCATGTTGATTATCCTTCAACACAATGTAGCGCATTTGGGCATCGTGAGTGGCAAATGCCTTTCCGAAGCCGTTACAGATCGCATTCCAAAACGCATCGGGCGCAGTATTTTAGGCACTGCCATGCTTGCATCGGTGGCTACTTCGCTTGCCGAAATTCTGGGCGCTGCCATTGCGCTGCAAATGCTTTTCGGACTTCCGATTAAGATCGGTGCGGTGCTTTCTACCATTTTAATTATGGTAATGATTTTTACCAATTCGTACCGAAAAATCGAACGATGGATTATCGGTTTTGTTTCCATTATCGGTTTTTCATTTCTGTACGAACTCAGCATTGCACCCATTGATTGGGCTACAGCCGCAACAAGCTGGATAACGCCTACAATGCCCGACGGCTCTATTATCATCATTATGAGCGTGCTGGGCGCAGTAGTGATGCCACACAACCTGTTCCTGCATTCGGAAATAATACAATCGCGCCAATGGCATTTGGAAGACGAAAGCGTAATCAAACGCCAATTGAAATTCGAGTTTGCCGACACTATTTTTTCCATGTGTATCGGTTGGGCAATTAACAGTGCCATGATTCTATTGGCAGCGTCTACTTTTTTTGTCAACAAGGTAGAAGTTACCGAATTGCAACAGGCACAATCCATGCTTACGCCCCTGTTGGGCAAAAGCGCAGGATTGATTTTTGCCATTGCCTTGCTTTTTGCAGGTATCGCCTCAAGCGTAACTTCGGGCATGGCAGGCGGAACAATCTTTGCCGGTGCTTTTGCCGAACCCTATGATATTAAGGACAGTCACAGCAAATGGGGTGTTTGCATTTCGTTGTTGGTAGCACTGCTGGTAATCATGTTTATAACCAACCCTTTCCAAGGACTTATTTATTCACAAATGTTCCTGAGTATACAACTGCCCATTACCATTTTTACTCAAATCTATCTTACTTCGGATAAACGGATTATGCACAAATACGCCAATTCATTCTTTCTAAATGCACTGTTAATCGGCATCGGATTGGTAGTAACTTATTTAAATGTCCGGTTGTTGATAGGCTTTTTAGTATAAATAAATGATTATCTTTGTAGCCCTAAAATAAAATACACTATGTTTACAACCATCACCTACATTATTCTCGCCATTCTTATTCTCGATTTTTTAGTAGAAAGAAGCCTGTCGTGGCTCAATGCCCGGCATGTAAAAACCGAACTGCCCGAACAACTCCGGGGCTTATACGATGCCTCCGAATACGCCAAACAACAGTCGTATTTTAAAACCAACCAACAATTTGGCTTAATTACTTCCGGCTTCGGCTTGCTGCTTATTTTGCTGATGTTTGCCGTAGGCGGTTTTGCGTTGCTAAACAATTATGCCGCGTCGCTCAGCGAATACCCGATAGTGGTATCGCTGATTTTTTTCGGCATCCTGTTTTTTGCCAACGATATTCTCAGCTTGCCTTTCGAGTGTTACGACCATTTTGTAATTGAACAACGCTTTGGATTCAACAAAATGACCCCGAAAATTTTTGTGGGCGATAAACTCAAAAACTGGCTGATAATGGCAATTGTCGGTGGCGGAATTTTGGCACTCATACAGCAAATATATTATTGGGCAGGCGATATGTTTTGGCTGCTGGCATGGATTTGCATGGCAGCATTCAGCATTTTTTTCGTTATGTTTTACTCCAACATCATTGTACCGCTGTTCAATAAGCAAACGCCGCTCGAAGAAGGAGAGCTGCGCAATGAAATTGAACGCTTTGCCGAAAAAGCAGGCTTCAAATTGAAAAATATTTTTGTGATCGACGGTTCCAAGCGATCTACCAAAGCCAATGCCTATTTTCAGGGCTTGGGTGCCAAAAAACGCATTGTGCTTTTCGATACACTGATTAACGATTTGACGAAAGAAGAAATTGTTGCCGTGCTGGCACACGAAATCGGGCACTACAAAAAGAAACACACGCTCATGGGCTTAGGCATGTCGCTCGCAAACTCGCTGATAATGCTGTTTATCCTCGGTTTATTCCTCAATAGCGACGCATTGGCACAGGCATTCGGCGTCGAAAAAGCGAATTTTCACCTCAATGTGCTGGCATTCGGCTTGCTTTATACGCCGGTATCCATGGCATTGGGCATATTGATGAATATGGTAATTCGCCGCAACGAATATCAGGCAGACGCTTACGCGGCTTCGTTCGGCTTGGGCGAAGCGTTGATTTCGGGACTGAAAAAACTCACCACCAAATCGCTCGGCAACCTGCAACCGCACCCTGCCTATGTGTTCTTTTATTATTCGCACCCAACGCTTTTGCAACGCATGGAAGCGATACGGGGAAAATAAAAAAATCAAAAATGAACACAGAAATAATTACCATTGGCGACGAAATCCTGATTGGACAAATTGTAGACAGCAATTCCGCTTTTATGGCGCGGGAGCTAAACAAAGCGGGATTTTGGGTGCATCAAATCACATCGGTTTCCGACAACGAAGTGCATATCTCACAAGCCATCAATGAAGCTATGCAACGCACAGATATTGTGCTCGTTACAGGCGGACTCGGTCCTACCAAAGACGATATTACCAAACAAACGCTTTGCAAACTCTTCGATACCGAACTGGTTTTCAGCGAAGAAGTGTTGCATACGATAGAAGCCCGCTTCTCGACTATGAAAGGCGTGATGAACGAACTTACACGCAATCAGGCGTATGTGCCGCGCAATAGCACCGTGATACAAAACCGTGCAGGCTCTGCGCCTATCATGTGGTTTGAGCGCGAAGGAAAAATCCTTGTTTCGATGCCCGGCGTACCGTCCGAAATGGAATGGGCTATGATAAACGAAATTATTCCCCGCCTGCAAAAAAGATTCAATACCCCGGCATTGATTCATAAAACGCTGCTGGTTACCGGATTCCCCGAATCGCAACTCGCCATAACAATTGAAGACTGGGAAAATTCCTTACCCGAATTTATCAAGTTAGCCTATTTACCCTCTTTCGGCTTGGTAAAGCTCCGCTTATCCGGATCCTTACCCGACAAAGCCAAATTGGAAAGCATAATGAACGCTAAAATAGCTGAGTTACGCCCGATATTGGGAAATTCCATTTTTGCCGAAGAGGACTTGCCGTTGGAAGTAATTATCGGCAATCTGTTGAAAGAAAAAGGCATAACACTCTCTACCGCCGAAAGCTGCACAGGAGGCAACATCGCACGACTCATTACTTCCGTGGCAGGCAGCTCGGCGTATTTCAAAGGCTCGGTAGTAGCGTATAACAACGAGGTAAAAGAACAGCTGCTTGGCGTTTCGGCAGAAGATTTGAAACAACTCGGCGCAGTAAGCCAAGAAGTAGTAGAGCAAATGGCAAAAGGCATAATGTGCCTTACAAACAGCGATATAGCAGTAGCCACCTCAGGCATTGCCGGACCCGACGGCGGTACGCCCGAAAAACCTGTAGGAATAGTTTGGATTGCAGTTTGCACAAAAGAGAAAACCATCAGTCGCAAGTATCAATATGGCAATGGAAGTCGGGACAGAAATACAGCCCGCGCTTCGCTTTCGGCATTTGTTATGCTAAAAGAAATGCTGGAAAACGAAAAAGTTTAAAAAACTTTTAGTAAAAAATTTGTCTGATAAAAAAAAGGGCTTATCTTTGCGCTCTGATTTTTGAAAGAGAAAAATAAATCACAAAAAGATACATAAAGAAATGTCGAAAATTTGTCAAATCACCGGAAAAAAAGCTTTGAACGGGAACAATGTTTCTCACTCAAAACGCAGAACAAAAAGAACTTTTGAAGTAAATTTGTTCACCAAAAAATTCTATTGGGTAGAGCAAGATGTATGGGTTACATTGAAAATCTCTGCCGCCGGTTTGCGTACCATTAATAAAAATGGATTAGATGCAGCATTAAAAAGTGCTGCCGAAAAGGGTTATTTATATGCTTAAATTGTAGGAGGAAACAAACAGTGGCAAAAAAAGGAAAAGAAAACAGAGTTCAGGTAATTTTAGAATGTACCGAACACAAGGATAGCGGAATGCCGGGCACTTCTCGCTACATCACTACCAAAAACCGTAAAAACACAACGGCGCGTTTGGAGTTGAAAAAATACAACCCGATTTTGAGAAAAGTAACTTTACACAAGGAAATTAAATAAACATTTAAGCCATGGCAAAGAAAGCAGTAGCATCGCTCCAAAAAGGAGAAGGTCGTTCATTCTCCAAAGTTATCAAAATGGTCAAATCTTCGGTAACAGGATCTTATGTGTTTCAAGAAGAAATTGTACACAACGATAAAGTAAAAGAATTTTTCGCCTAAACAAAGGTGTAAATTCAGTTAATTTTTAATTGGTTAATATGGGAGAAACTTCTGTTCGATTTTTTCGAACGGAAGTTTTTCTTTATCTCCCATCAAAGAAAAAAAGCTTCCGCCTGTTGCAAACTGTCGAGTTTTCCTACATCAATCAATCGCAACTGAGGCAGGGGAGAAGCAATAATCTTTTCTTTTCCGCAAACGGAAAGATAAAAATCGATGATAGAAAATTTAGCAGGAAAATCGCACATAAAATCAAAAATGCGGGGTGAAATAATGTGCACACCCGAAAAAGCAAACCGTTGGTAGGCAGAAGGAACGAAATTGGAGAAAGGCGATTTTGTTTCTCCCGTCGAGTCATTTATCCAACCTTGCAGGCGGTTTTCATCATCAAAAAGCAAATAACGAGAAGTTTTGCGCGGACTTACGGCAAGCGTTGCCAGCGCATTTTGCTCTACATGCAGAGCATATAATGCTTGCAAATCAATATCGGAAAGAATATCTACATTATGAACAAGAAAAGGCTGTTCGTCGTCGAAAAACGGTGCAGCTCGTTTAATTCCTCCGCCCGTTTCGAGCAATGCGTCACGCTCGTCCGATATTTCAATACGAATGTCGAAATTATTTTTCTGTCGAAGAAATTCGATAATCTGATCGGCAAAATGATGAACATTGATAATAATTTCGTTGAAACCTGCAGTTTTCAATTTCAAGATACAATGTTCGAGCAACGGTTTGCCCGCAATAGGCACCATTGCCTTAGGCATAGAGTCGGTGAGCGGTTTCAGGCGAGTGCCTAAGCCTGCCGCAAAAATCATGGCTTTCATCGTTGTAGTTGTTTTGCCTCAAAAACTTGTTCAATTGCCTGCTCTCGATGCGTGAGTTCTACGCGTACCCCATATTTCTCCGACAAATATTCTGCCAAATGTTGTGCCGAATACACCGAGCGATGTTGTCCGCCCGTGCAACCGAAACAAAACTGTAAATTCGTAAATCCGCGTCGTAAAAAATCCTGCACATGTGCATCGGCAAGCTGATAAACGCTGCTCAAAAAAGGTTGAATTTCGCCCTGCTGTTCGAGGAAATCAATCACAGGGCGATCGAGTCCCGTGAGTTGTTTATATTCGTCGTATCGCCCGGGATTATTCATTCCCCGACAGTCGAACACATAGCCGCCTCCGTTGCCCGAAGGGTCGGCAGGAATACCTTTTTTGTATGAAAAACTGAATACCCGCACCGTAAGTTTCAAAGCATTTTCGTTATTGTGGGAAAAAGTTGCAGCAGATTCAACACGACGCGCAGTTAACTTGGGAAGTTTGCATAATGTTTGCAATACCGAAACAAGATGCGGATAAGCCGAAAAATCGTTCTCTAAAAGTAAATTTTTCAGATTACCGATAGCAAAAGGAATGCTGTCGATAAAATGCTTCTTTTGTTCGAAATATCCTCGAAATCCGTAAGCCCCAAGTACCTGCAAGCTGCGGAAAAATACGAAGAGATTCAATCTTGTCCGGAAAACATTTTTGTTCACCCTTGTGTATGTGGCGAGAGCTTGCAGGTAATGCTCGATAAGCTCTTCGCGCAGTTCAGCAGGATAATTCGCTTTTGCCTGCCAAACAAATGAAGCCACATCGTAGAAAACAGGTCCTTTTCTTCCTCCTTGAAAATCGATAAAAAAAGGCTGTTCGTTGCGTATCATCACATTGCGCGCCTGAAAATCGCGATAGAGGAATGTATGGCTTGCGTCGTGCAGCAAATCGTCGGCAAGGCGTTGGAAATCGCGCTCCAAATCGGGCTCAAAAAACTCCACGCCGGTAGCTTTCAAGAAACAATATTTAAAATAATTCAAATCCCAGAAAACGGTATTTCGGTCGAACTCCGCTTGCGGATAGCATAGCGAAAAATCTAAACCTTTCGCTCCGTCGAACTGCATGCGCGGCAGCAATTCGACGGAGCGAAAGAGCATTGACTTTTCTTCGGAAGAAAAAACGCCTGTTTCGCGCCCTTTTTTCACGAAATCGAATAAAGAAATATTACCCAAATCTTCTTGCAGGTAAAATTCAAAATTTTCGGTATGCGTAAATACCTTAGGTGTAGGAAGCCGATGTTCGGCAAAATGTTTGGCAAGCAATACAAATGCGCGATTCTCGGCAAGAAATTCGCCCTGCACACCGATAGCCGTTTGTCCGTTGGCTGCCGAAAGACGATAATATACTCTGTTCGACCCTGCACCGGGCAGGCGGTCGATGTGCGTGGCTTTGTATCCGAAATGTTGTTTGTAAAGAGATTGTAATTCAATCATTTTTTATTTTTCAAAATATCCCGAATTTCACCCAGCAATACTTCTTCTTTGCTCGGTTCGGGGAGTGGTGCTGCTTCGTCTTTTTTACGCTTGGCGGCATTAAGAACCTTTACCAGCAAGAAAACAGCAAAAGCTACAATGATAAAATAAACTACTGCCTGAATAAAGTTGCCATAGTTTATTGTTACAGGCGCCACATCGGAGCGTAAGCTTGGCAATACTACCTTGAGTTCGGTGAAATTTATTCCACCAACAAGCAAGCCGACAGGCGGCATAATGATGTCGTCTACCAGCGAACTTACTATTTTTCCGAAACCGGCACCAATAATGATACCCACTGCCATGTCGACCACATTGCCTTTCATGGCAAAAGCTTTAAATTCATCAAGAAATTTCATAATGTTTAATTTTTAGTTTTACGAAACACAAAGATAGAACTTTTTTATAATTTTCACAATCGAACATTATGCAGAGTTGAACAAACGGGCAATCGGTTAAGACTGCCCGTTTGTTTTGTTTTTTCAAAGCGTGATTACTTTACTTTTACTTTCACAATAATTTTACGGAAAGGACCATCGCCGATGCCCGGTTGATGTCCGTCTTCGGGGAAGAAAATGGCAAACTGTCCGGGTACAACTTTAATAAATGCCGTTGCTGCATCTTTAAAGAAAGTGATGTCTTTTTCGGCATTGTAAGCGTCCATCGGCTCTTTCAAATCCACGGTGGGGATATAACCCATCGTTTCCACCGAAGTGTAAGGCACTTGAATGTCGATGTAGTCGTTGTGCGTTTCCATTTTAGCTGTTTCGGGCGTTTTGCCTGTGCCTTCGGCAAAGTTTACAAACAGGTTTTTACCGTCGATTTCGATTTTCCCCGGCTCGAGTTTCGAGAAATCGGTGTTTTTTACAAAATCGAATGCCGCTTTAAAGCGTGGATGTAAGCCTTCGTACATCGCTGAGTTTTTTAATGAATCTAAAATCATGATAGATTAATATTTAGGTTAAAAAATAATTATTGAAAACGGTGAATTAGTTTGGCTTCTTCGCATTTATATTTTCCATGAAAAGGGATATCGTTACCATATTCATAATATGAACAATATAGCCATCCAGTCGGATTACGCTCTTTTGTAAATATATTATCACTTATTTCAACTTCGACAATTGTCATTTCTTTATCGTTTATTTTAACAATATCACCTACTATAAAACCAAAATCACTCATGGAATAAAATATTTATGTTCTTTTTGTAATTGTTTTTTTCAAAAAATTTCCAAACCTTCTTTGTAGGTTTTGTATTTGAGTTTGGGTAACAATTCGTTGTGCATTCGGGTGGTGTCTCCGTAATTTAAATTTCTGTCAATTAAATAATTAGCCAAAATTCCACCCAAATTTCCGGCTGCACCTGTAATCAATATCTTGTTAGATTTCATTTGTTTTTGTATCTGTTAAAAATCACAAATCCAATACTTCATCAACCGTATAATTCAAAAAACGATGCAGCGGCTGCATAATACGGAAAATTTCGATGGTTTTTTCAAACCAATCATTAGCAGCAAAAAAGCTGTCCGGTTCATGGCGATACACCGTATAATGTTTGTGTTTAAGATAGTCGGCATCGGCAAAATCTTTCGGGAAACCGCGCGGCACGGTTTTCAGTTGCTCGTCTTCACCAAAAACAAATGTGTTGGAAAATGTGGGGTTTTCTACAATTTCCTTAAACTCGTCGATATTTTCATACACCGCTTGTCGAACGGCTTTAAGCACTGCCGGTTGCGGACTCCACAAACCGCCGCTCAACATCGAGTTGCCCAATTCGAGGTGGAAATAATAACCGCTGCGCTCGCTTTTGCGTCCGCCGCCTGCACAGATATACGCCCCGAGATGATTTTTATACGGCGTTTTGTCGTGAAAGCGCGTGTCGCGGTAGATGCGAAAAATGCAATCCTTCGCCTGCAAGCCTGCAATTTCTTTGTCGAAATCGGCAATGCGCGCAATCATCGCAGTTACTATCTGTTCGAAATCCGATTTCGCTTGCAGGTATTTATCTTTGTTTTCGGCAAACCATTCGCGGTTGTTATTGTCGCGCAATTCGGCAAGAAAATGAAGTATGTGTTGAGCATTCATAACTACTGTTTTTTTCGAGCCTCAAAAATAGATATTATTTTTAAAGCTGATGCAAAAAATGCGATTTTTTGCTGAAATTTCGTTGAGGTTTTCGTATTTTTGCGGCTCATTTTTTTGAAAATATTTATCATGAAAAATAAAATTCAACAAATCGCGCAAGAAATAGAAACTTTGGCTGCCAAAAACAATGAAGAAGTAGAAGCCTTGCGCATTAAATATTTGAGTAAAAAAGGCGATATTACAGCGTTGTTCAACGATTTTCGAACAGTTCCCAACGAGGAAAAACGCGAAATCGGTCAACTGCTTAACCAGCTGCGCGACCGTGCGCAAGAGAAAATCAACGACTTGAAAGCTTCGTTTGAAAGCATGCAAACTGCCGAAACGGCAATCGATCTTACCCGCACGGCAGATCCGATTGCGCTGGGAACGCGTCATCCGCTTTCGTTGGTGAAAAACGAGATTATTGAGATATTTTCGCGCATTGGGTTTACCATTGCCGAGGGTCCCGAAATTGAGGACGACTGGCATGTTTTCGGTGCGCTTAACTTTCCGCCCGAACATCCTGCACGCGATATGCAGGATACATTTTTTATCGAAAAAAATCCCGATATTTTGCTTCGTACGCACACTTCGTCGGTACAGACGCGGGTGATGACTTCGCAAAAGCCGCCTATCCGCGTGCTTTGTCCGGGGCGCGTATATCGCAACGAAGCGATTTCTTATCGTGCGCACTGCTTTTTCCACCAAGTGGAAGGGCTTTATATTGACAAAAATGTATCGTTTGCCGATTTGAAACAGGCATTGCTTTATTTTGCCAAAGAAATGTTTGGCGAAGACACGCAAATTCGCCTGCGTCCGTCGTATTTTCCTTTCACAGAACCGAGTGCAGAGATGGATATTTCGTGTAATTTATGTGGAGGAAAAGGTTGTCCGTTCTGTAAATATACCGGTTGGGTCGAAATTCTCGGTTGCGGAATGGTCGATCCGAATGTGCTCGAAGAATGCGGTATTGATAGCAAAGAATATACCGGATATGCTTTTGGCATGGGTGTTGAACGCATCACAAATCTGAAATTCCAAGTAAAAGATTTGCGGCTTTTCTCCGAAAACGATGTGCGATTTTTGCGGCAGTTTGAGTCGGCTTGGTAAAAATCATTTTTTAAATGAAAAGATTTTTATTTTTTATTGCTCTGTTTTTACTCGGATTTCAAGCAAATGCACAAAAAGCGAAAATAGTTCCGCCAACTGCATATCTTGCGTTCAAAGATAACAACGGAGTTGAGCGGCGATACCGAGGCGGTGCACCGATTGGCAGAGCGTTTTTGTTGGAAAATGAAGGGCTTGAAGTGGAAATATTGGGAGTAAATGCAAAGCCGTCGATGAAGATACTGAGTTTTGAAATTCAAGTTCCGAGACAAGGTAGTGAAATATTCCTGTCGCAAGGAAATAAGTTTACCGAAGAGCAGAAAAACAGAATGCGAAAACTGCCAAGTGGAAGAGAATTTTACATTACAAAAATATTTGCTATTAGTGCTGATGCGTTACTAAGAGAGTTGCCACCGATGGAAATAATTGTAGGATCATCGTTGGAAACAATTCCCCGAGATACAGAAGTAGATTTCCAACCTCCACCAACAGCTTATATCGTAACCACGGACAGTAATGGAGTTGTGCGCGAATATCGAGGAAATTCCATTCGGATTGCTAAAAGTGATTGTAAGCAGATTGAAAGTGCCGAACTGAAATTCGATGATGAAAATATTATTCTTAGTTTTTTTGAAACAGCTTTTTCTCAACCGATGGGTCATCAGTGGATACCTTCGCACAGTAATAAATTTACAGAAGAACAGATAAAAGTAATGCAAGGAACTGGAATGAACCCTGGATTTGCTATTATCAACATAAAGACTAACACAGGCATAGAATTAAAACCGATAGAGGTCATTAGGTATTAAATTAGTAAATTTGAAATAATAAAAAGTTTTCAATAAAAAGCCAAAAATATTTTGCAGTTTAACGAAAACAAACTACTTTTGCAGTCCGATTTATTGTCCGATAATACAGATGACTCATTTTCAGGCAGATAGATGCTGTGGATTAGCCTACGCGGCTTTATTTTTCTGAGAATAAAAAAGTATTTTAAACAAAAATTATTAAGTACAGTGAATACACTAAGTTTTAAAACTATCTCCGCCAACAAAGAAACAGCTCAAAAAGAATGGGTTGTGGTGGATGCAACCGATATGATATTGGGTCGCATGGGTTCGAAGGTTGCCAAATTGCTCAGAGGCAAGTATAAACCAAATTTTACGCCTCATGTAGATTGCGGCGACAATGTTATCATCGTTAATGCAGAAAAGGTGAAATTAACCGGCAATAAATGGTCGGACAGAATCTATCTTTCGCACACGGGTTATCCCGGCGGTCAGCGTGAAATTACTCCCGCTCGCCTGATGGAAAAAAGCCCCGAAAAATTAATCAAAAAAGTGGTAAAAGGTATGCTTCCAAAAAATCGTTTGGGTGCACAACTGTTGGGCAATTTGTATGTTTTCGGTGGTGCCGAGCATAACATGGAAGCTCAAAAACCCAAAGTTATTGACTTAAACGCAATTTTGTAAAAAACTATGGAAGTAATAAATGCTTTAGGTAGAAGAAAAGCGGCAGTAGCCCGCGTTTTCGTTAGCGAAGGAAACGGTAAAATTACCGTAAACAAGCGCGAGCTTGATGTATATTTCCCTTCGAGTATACTGCAATATGTGGTAAAACAACCTCTGAATAAATTAGGAGTTGCCGAAAAATACGATATTAAGGTAAATGTCGATGGTGGCGGTTTCAAAGGTCAGGCAGAAGCCTTGCGTTTGGCTATTGCCCGTGCTTTGGTAAAAATCAATCCGGAAGACAAACCTGCATTGAAAGCAGAAGGCTTTATGACCCGCGACCCACGCGAAGTGGAACGCAAAAAACCCGGTCAACCAAAAGCTCGCAAACGCTTTCAGTTCTCGAAACGCTAATTGCGAATTTACAATTTACGAATTTACAGATTTACAAATTGCTGTTGCGGTTTTTCAAATCTGTAAATTGTAAATCTGTCAATCAGTAAATAAAAAATGGTTTAGTATCTAAATCGGCAAGATGAAGCAATTCCTACTCGCCGATTGACGAAAACCAAGAATGTAAACCAAATAATCAATTTTTTAAAATGTCAAGAACAAATTTTGAACAATTATTGGAGGCAGGTTGTCATTTCGGACACTTGAAACGCAAATGGAATCCTGCCATGGCTCCCTATATTTTTATGGAGCGAAACGGTATTCATATCATCGACTTGCACAAAACCGTAGTGAAAATCGACGAAGCAGCTGCTGCAATCAAGCAAATTGCTAAATCGGGCAGAAAAGTGCTTTTCGTTGCTACAAAAAAACAGGCAAAAGATATTGTTGCCGAAAAAGCAAGTTCCGTGCAAATGCCATATATCACTGAGCGTTGGGCAGGTGGTATGCTTACAAACTTCCCAACTATTCGTAAGGCAGTGAAAAAAATGACTACGATTGATAAAATGACTAAGGACGGCACTTTCGACAATATGTCGAAACGCGAAAAATTGCAAATTACTCGCCAGCGTGCTAAATTAGAAAAAACTCTTGGTAGTATTGCCGACCTCGCTCGTTTACCGGCTGCTCTTTTTGTAGTCGATGTGATGAAAGAAGGAATTGCAGTAAAAGAAGCTCTCCGTTTAGGTATTCCTGTGTTTGGCATTGTGGATACAAATTCAAATCCGAACGATATTGATTTTGTAATTCCGGCAAATGATGACGCAACAAAATCTATTGATGTAATTCTTTCGGCGATGGTTGACGCTATCAATGAAGGCGTTCAGGAGCGCAAAATGGAGAAAACGGAAACAGACGAAGAAGTGCCTGCTGCTCCAAAAGAAAAAAGAACGCGTGTTGCTAAAAAGGAACGCGCTCAGAAAGATGAAGAAGAGGTAGTAAATGCTGATTCTGAAGCGAAACCGGTTAGTGAAGAAGAATAATTTTCGGAACTGAAAAATAAAGTAAACGCTACAAACTTTTCGGATTTCGCTCTGATGTTTGTAGCGTTTTTTTGAATAAAATTAATCTAAAAAAAAGGAATAAAATTATGGCTGTTACAATGGCAGAAATATCCAAACTGCGCACTATGACCGGTGCCGGTATGATGGATTGTAAAAATGCGTTAGCTGAGGCTAATGGCGATTTCGACAAATCAATAGAAATTATTCGTAAACGCGGACAAGCTATCGCAGCAAAGCGTAGCGACCGTGAAGCAGCAGAAGGCTGTGTATTGGCAGGTGCAAAAGGCGATTTTGCTGCAATCGTAGCGTTGCGTTGTGAAACGGATTTTGTAGCTAAAAATGCAGATTTCGTAGCTCTTACACAATCAATTTTAGATGCAGCGTTGAGCCAAAAACCGGCTACTATCGAGGCATTGAATGCGCTGACTGTTGATGGTCGAATGATTTCTGAACTTATTGCAGAGCGTTCGGGTATTACCGGCGAAAAAATGGAGCTTGGTTATTACGAAACGGTAAATGCTCCGACTACTGTAGCATACATTCATCCCGGTAACAAATTGGCAACCATAGTTGCTTTTGCCGAAGCAAATGTCGATGCTCAGGTAGCACGCGATGTAGCTATGCAAGCAGCTGCAATGAATCCTGTATCACTCGACAGAAGTTCGGTGCCAGCTGATGTGATTGAAAAAGAACTCGAAATCGGTCGCGAAAAAGCTCGTGAAGAAGGAAAACCTGAAGAAATGTTGGATAAAATTGCACAAGGTCGCTTGAATAAATTCTACCAGGAATCAACCTTGTTAGAACAAGCATTTATCAAAGACAGTAAAATGACAGTAGCTCAATATTTGAAAACAAATAACGCTACGGCTGTTGCATTCAAACGGGTTACTTTAAACCAAGACTAAGAAATAACAGTTTTTTTCATGATGATAGAAAGCGGCTGAGGAGAAAATCTTTGCCGCTTTCTGCTATTAAAAATGAAACAAAAAGAATGAACAAAAAATTTACAAGCGAACGATATAATCGCCAAATAATATTGCCGCAAATAGGAGAGGAAGGGCAAAAAAAATTGCTTAATGCTCGTGTATTGGTAGTAGGTGCGGGCGGATTAGGAGCTCCTGTATTGCAATATCTTACGGCGGCAGGTGTCGGATATATTGGTATTGTTGATGCCGATGTAGTGAGTATCAGTAATTTACAGCGACAGGTTCTTTTTCGCGAAAATCAGTTGGGGCAACTTAAAACAGAAAAAGCTGCCGAAACGCTCACGATTCTTAATAGCGATTGCTGTATCGAAACTTATTCTGTGAACCTGAGCGATGAAAATGCCGAAAAAATTATTACACAATACGATATTGTGGTAGGTGCAACCGATAGTTTTGCTTCCCGGCGACTTATTGACCGCGTTTGTAAACATTTGGGAAAAACCTTTGTGCATGGTTCCGTTAGTGAATTTTATGGACAAGTAGCTGTGTTCAATTATCGAGGGAGTGCAAGCTATGCCGACCTTTTTTCCGACTATCCTGAGGATAACACACTGCCGTCGGGGGTTATAGGCGTGTTGCCTGCTGTAATTGGTAGCCTGCAAGCCGCCGAAGTAATCAAAATTATACTTGGCATCGGCGATATTTTAGCAAATAAACTGTTGATTTACGATGTACTCACGGTGAATTTTACCATCGTAGAATATTAAAAATTCAGGCAGGTTTTACTAAAACCTGCCTGAATTGTTTTTACGAATTATTTAAATTTAAAATCGGGTATTCACTTTTGCCCAGTCAATAATGTTCCACAATGCCGATAAATGATCGGGACGACGATTTTGATAGTCCAGGTAGTAGGCATGTTCCCATACATCAAAGGTGAGAATTGGCTTGAGCCCTTTGGTAAGCGGATTTCCGGCATTACTTTCTTTCACAATTTCAAGTTTTCCCTCGTTGTTTTTTACCAGCCATATCCAGCCGGAACCGAAAATAGAAACTCCGGCACCGGTAAATTCGGTTTTAAAAGCATCGAATGAACCGAATTTTTCATTGATAGCTTGGGCAAGTACACCGGTAGGAGCACCACCTACTTGGGACGAAAATTGTTCGAAATAAAATGTGTGATTCCAAACTTGTGCGGCATTGTTGAAAATTCCTCCATCAGCCTCTTTGATGATTGTTTCGAGGCTGAAATTTTCAAATTTTGTTCCTGCAATCTGGTTGTTGAGGTTTGTAATATATGCCTGATGATGCTTGCCATGATGAAACTCAATCGTTTTTTCCGAAATTACAGGCTCCAAGGCATTTTTTGCATAAGGCAATTCAGGTAATGTAAATTTCATAAGACTAAATTTTTAGAAATTGAACAAATAATCAATTGACTTGAAGCAACAAATGTACTATTATTTCTCAATAAAAAAGGTATTTTGTTAAATATTTTTAATAGAATTATTAAAAATATTTAATCAAGAATATTTCCTATTCAGAATTTCGGCGTAAATTACAGCTTTTTGCAGCTCATCTTTAGTTAATTGGAAAGTGTTATGACCGGTTTCGGTTGTAGAAATTTGTTCTATTTCGTTTGGCACCGGATTTGCTGCAATATATTCATTGTTTTTTTGTTCGGCAAGATGCGAAAATGAATATGTTTCCGGAATTTCGGGTTCAATTGTTTCAAGTTCAAAAGACATTTGTTTTGTTTCTACAGGGCTGGGTTTTGGTTGCGGCGTATTCAATTCGCGCATTAGTTCTTCCCATGCACTCGGAACGGCAGGTGTCGGGTGAGGCTGTGTAGTATTTTCTTGCTGCGATTTTTTCGCTTTCCAACCCACCACATTGATGAGAATCACCGCGATAAAAATGCCGATGTAAATAAGATTTCCTGCGTCCATGTTGCGTTTTATTTTTGCAAAAATAGGGAATTGTTTGGGTTTGAAAATCATTTTCTGAAAAAAATCGTACAAAAATTTGTTTTTCCGATAGAAAAACTACAATTTTGCAGGCGAAAAATAAAAAACAGATGAAAAATTTATCAAACAACTTTTGGTGGTGGCACTTGCGGAACAAAAATTCGTGAGAGGAACGCCATTGTATTTGAATAAATTTACATTCAACAAAAAATAAACAAAAAGGCTTGTCGAACTCACGACAAGCCTTTTTACATTTTACTAAGAATATATAAACGAATAAAAAAATAAAATCATGAATTTTGACATTGACAAAAACGGTTATTACGGCAGGTTTGGCGGAGCATATATTCCCGAAATCCTGCAAAAGAATTTTGAGTATTTACAGGAAAATTACCTCAAGATTATGAATGAAAAAGACTTTCAGAAAGAGTTTCACGCTTTATTGAAAGATTATGTCGGTCGCCCGTCGCCGCTGTATGAAGCAAAGAGATTGAGCGAGGCAGTGGGAGCGAAGGTGTATTTAAAACGCGAAGATTTGAACCATACCGGTTCGCACAAAATAACGAACTGTATCGGGCAAATACTGATGGCGAAACGAATGGGCAAAACCCGTATTCTGGCAGAAACGGGTGCGGGACAACACGGTGTTGCTACAGCCACCGTTTGCGCGCTGATGAATATGGACTGCACTGTGTATATGGGCGAAACGGATGTGAAACGCCAACACTTGAATGTGGAAAAAATGAAAATGCTGGGCGCAAAGGTCATTCCCGTTATGTCGGGCAACCGAACGCTGAAAGATGCGACGAACGAGGCATTTCGCGACTGGTGCAATCATCCTGCGGATACTTTTTACATCATCGGATCGGTGGTTGGCGCGCATCCTTATCCGGATATGGTGGCGAGATTTCAATCTATCATCAGCCAAGAAATAAAAGCGCAATTGCAGGCGCACGAGGGCAGGGATTATCCCGATTATCTGGTAGCTTGCGTGGGCGGCGGAAGCAATGCGGCAGGTACTTTTTTCCATTATTTGAACGATGAGCGGGTGAAATTGGTGGAAGCGGAAGCGGCAGGATTGGGTGTGGATAGCGGCGAAAGTGCGGCGACCATCCACTTGGGAACGGAAGGAGTTTTACATGGAAGCCGTACTTTATTAATGCAAACGGAAGATGGTCAGGTAATAGAGCCGTATTCTATTTCGGCGGGATTGGATTATCCGGGCATCGGACCGATGCATGCCAATCTGGCAAAATCGGGCAGAGCCGAAGCGATTGCCATAACGGATGATGAGGCTTTGCAAGCGGCTTTTGAATTGACTCGCTTGGAGGGAATTATTCCTGCTATTGAAAGCGCACACGCTGTGGCGGCGTTGCGAAAGTTGAGTTTTTCACCCCATGACATTGTTGTATTAACTGTTTCGGGGCGGGGGGATAAGGATATGCCGACTTATTTGGAAAAGTTTAAATGAGTTTTAGAACGCAGATGACGCGGATAACGCGGATTTTTAAAACAAAATAAATTATGAAAGTATATGCAGAATTCATCAAAGAAGATGAAAAAGAATATCGCAAAAAAACATTGCTTCAATTTGGGAATAGCACAAAACTTATAGGTAGTGTAGTTTTGATGAATCCGGGAAGTGCAAAACCGATAAAAGATTGTGGTCAAGAAATCGAAATAGTAAAGTCATTTTTTGAAGAAAATCACAAAATTGAATTAACAAATGAAAACGAGTGGTATATTTTCAAGGCTGACCCAACAATGCGTTTTTGTGAAAAAATATTTAATGGCGGATATATTGGCGAGAGTAAAAAATTAGATGGAGTCATCCAACTGTTTAATTGTTACTATTATAGAAATGAAGATGTAGCAAAAGCCAAAGAAAATTTCTCGAAAAATTCAGAAAATATTTTTGAAGAAAATCATTTATTGTCAGATATGCCTATATATTTTGGCTGGGGAAATGTTGGCAAATATGGTTTTTTGCAAGATATTGCAATTGATATTTTTTCTAAATATAAATTGGATCATTCAGATATTAGCCCTTATAAAACAGAATTTTATGAAAATAAATTTTATCACCCTGTGTATATCAATCGCTCATCAAAAAAGAATCAGATGTATCTGCGTGATTTTTTTAATTTTCTAAATCAAATAAAATAAAAAAATCCGTGGAAATCCGCTAAATCTGCGTTATCTGCGTTCTAAAAAATAAAAATAGATGAAAACAAAACTAACCATAAACACCAAATCCCTGCTCGGCGACTTGCAAACCCCGATAGGCATTTATCTGAAAGTAAGAGATTTATGCGAAAATTCCGTTTTGCTCGAAAGTTCGGATTACAATTCGGCGACAAACAGTAATTCCTACATCGCTTTTGAGCCGCTGGCAAGTTATACGGTAGAAAAGGGCGTTATCACGCAAAAATTCCCCGACAGAACCGTGGAAACAATTGAGGTAAAAGATAAATTGACCGTACCCGAAACATTCGACCGTTTTATTGCTTCGTTTGATTGTATTGAAGGCGTATTGCGTACGCCCTCAACGAATGCGGGTGTATGCAATACGCCCCTACCCAAAAACGCAATCAACGGCTTTTTCGGATATTCGGCTTACGGCGCGGTGCAGTATTTTGAAGATGTGAAACTGCGCGCCACGCCTAAAGCCGAGAACAATATGCCCGAAATTCACTACGCGCTTTTTCGCTATGTGATTGCGCTCAACCACCACAAAAACGAAATTACGATTATCGAAAACCTGCTCAGCGGCGAAGAGTCGCGTATTGCCGACATTGAAACGATGCTCGAAAGTCCGAACATTGCCCTCTACGATTTTCAAAAGGTGGGCGAGGAAAGTTCGGATATTAGCGACGAAGATTTCCGCCAAATGGTAACGCGCGGAAAACAGGAATGTTATCGCGGTAATGTATTTCAAATTGTGCTTTCGCGTCGTTTTCGCCAAGCCTACAAGGGCGACGACATTAAGCTTTACCGCACTTTGCGCTCGGTCAATCCGTCGCCCTACCTGTTTTATTTCGATTTCGGGAGTTTCCGCATATTCGGTTCGTCGCCCGAAGCGCATTTGATGGTCAAAGGCGGTAAAGCTTATATCACGCCGATTGCAGGCACTTTCCGCCGTACGGGCGACGACGAAAAAGACCGCATTCTTGCCGAACGCCTGCGTACCGACCCCAAAGAAAATGCCGAGCACATTATGCTGGTCGATTTGGCGCGTAACGATTTGAGCCGCAACGCCGAACAGGTCGTAGTGGACGAGTTTCGCACGGTGCAATACTATTCGCATGTGCTGCACCTTGTGTCGTCAGTCAGTGGTGTGCTGCCCGAAAATGCGAATATCATCAAGCTTTTTGCCGATACTTTCCCTGCAGGAACACTCTCGGGCGCGCCAAAGGTAAAGGCAATGCAGCTTATCGACGAAATAGAAAAGCACGACCGCGGTTTCTACGGCGGCTGCATCGGCTATATCGGTTTCGACGGCAGTTTTAACCAGGCAATTACCATTCGCTCGTTTTTGAGCCGGAATAATGTGTTGTACTATCAGGCAGGTGCGGGCGTGGTAGCAAAATCGGTGGAAGAAAGCGAATTGCAGGAAGTAAATAATAAGTTGGGGGCTTTGACGGCGGCGATAGCGCGCGCATCTGTCTGAATTATCCCTGCCGTCATTGCGGGCTTGACCCGCAATCGCACAAACCTGAATTGATTTGCACTTTGGCGATTGTGGATTAAATCCGCAATGACGGATAGTTTTTTACATAAATAATTAAATGAAAAAATGAAAACAATAACAATTCTAAAAAATAAATTTATAAAATGCTTATTGTCGATTTTTTTTATTGTTACAGGATTTTTCCTTGCCGTTGGATTAAACATTGTTTTGTATAAAATAATAATTGGCGACCCTTGCCATTGGCACAATGTGGTGGATACAAATTTTGTTTTCGACTTGTTTTATGAAATATCTTCCAATACAGGTTATCATCCTGAACCGACTTTTTTTAATCTGATTTTTACTCTTTTATTCGGTATTTTATTGGGTTTATTTTTATCGTATAAAATAGTGTGGAAAAAGAAAAAATCTTGAAAATCATATAAATCACAGTTCTGACAAATGAAAATTCTAATCATAGACAATTACGATTCCTTTACCTACAACATTGTGCATTTGGTAAAGCAACTCGGATACAGCGATGTAGAAGTGCATCGCAACGATAAAATTTCGCTCGAAGAAGTGGGGCGTTTCGACAAAATAATTCTTTCGCCCGGTCCGGGAGTGCCGAGCGAGGCAGGTATTTTGCTCGATGTAATTAAAAAATATGCACCTGCAAAATCCATTCTCGGCGTATGTTTGGGCGAACAGGCAATCGGCGAGGCGTTTGGTGCGCAATTGATAAATCTGCCTGATGTGTATCACGGCGTAAGCAGCGAAATCAGCATCGTTGCCGACGATTATATTTTTGATGGTTTGGGTGGCGATGGCAGAAACGCAACGCATTGCGTCTCTACGGAGATAACCGTTGGTCGTTACCACTCGTGGGCAGTGTCTGATGAAAATCTGCCCGATTGCCTGGAAATAACCGCCGTCGACGAAAACGGAATGATTATGGCGCTTCGCCACCGCGAATACGATGTGCGCGGCGTACAGTTCCATCCCGAATCGGTGCTTACGCCAAAAGGGGAGGAGATGATAAAGAAATGGTTGTCTGAATCAGAATTTGCAGGATAAAGAATTAACACAATAACAACAATTATGATTAAAGACGAATTAACATACAAAATTATCGGTTGTGCAATGAAAGTTCACAATACGCTTGGTAATGGTTTTCAAGAACTTATTTATCAGCGTAGTCTTGCAATAGAATTGAAAAAAGCGGGTTTGAGTTTTGAAAGAGAAAAAAAGCACTCGATTTATTATGAGGATTTTGAGGTTGGTACTCGCAGAGCCGATTTTGTAGTGGAAAACAAAAAAAACAACAGGAATTTTCAGAATTAGAGAGTGTTCAAAATTATTTTTATTTTATTAATTCTAACAGTCAGTAAATGTTGATTCAGACAATATGAAACACATCCTAACCAAAATGTTCGACTATGAAAGTCTTAGTCGGGCAGAAGCAGCCGAAGTGCTTACCAAGATTGCCAACGGCGAGTACAACACCGAACAAATTGCTTCGTTTATAACCGTTTATCTTATGCGTCCTATCACGATGGAAGAACTGATGGGTTTTCGTGAAGCATTGCTCGAAATGGCGTTGCCTGTCGATTTGAGCGAATTTAATCCGATTGACATTGTCGGAACGGGTGGCGACGGGAAAAACACTTTCAATATCTCTACGCTGAGCTGTTTTGTACTTGCCGGCGCAGGTTTCAAGGTGGCAAAACACGGCAACTACGGTGCAACTTCTGTGAGCGGCGCATCGAATGTGCTCGAATATTACGGTGCGAAATTCACAACCGATATTTCTAACATCAAAGCAGCAGTAGATAAAACAGGCTTTGCATTTTTGCATGCACCGCTGTTCAACCCGGCAATGAAAACCGTTGCGCCAATCCGAAAAGCCTTAGGCGTGCGTACCTTTTTCAATGTGATGGGTCCGTTAATCAGCCCCGTAAAGCCTCGTTATCAGGTGCTTGGCGTGTACAGTCTCACCATGTTGCGGCTCTACAACTACATCAGTCAGCAGTTGGGCATGAACTATACACTCGTGCACAGCCTCGACGGTTACGACGAAATATCGCTCACTACCGATGCAAAAATTATCAGCAACACGCGCGAAGAAGTGCTTTCGCCTGCCGCAATGGGTTTTCGCACTTTTCAACAGGAAGAACTCTCGGGAGGAAACACCATAGAAGATGCCGCAAAAATCTTTATAAATGTGCTCGACAATCGTGCTACCGAAGCGCAAAAATCCGTTGTAATTATCAATTCCGCTTTTGCAATACAAACCATTTGTCCCGATTATAGCCTGGACGAATGTAAAGCAATCGCTATCGAATCGATAGACTCGGGCAATGCGAAAAAAGCCTTCGAAAATTGGTTGAAAGTGAGTGTGTAATTCGAGCTGCGTTGTAAACAAGTGTCGGCATTTTCATTTTAATAGAAAGAAATTATTCAATTTTTCGCAACAAATTTGTAAAATTTGGGGGCTAACTTTGCTTCGGAATTATTCCGTTGAGGCTTGCTTCGTCATTACTTCTCTTCGGTCATAACCGTCATTGCGAGGAACGAAGCAATCTTGGAAGTCCTATTGTATCCTGAGATTGCTTCGTCGTTCCTCCTCGTAATGACGGATAATGGTTGCTTTGCAAGCCTCAACGGGATAATACCGTAAATTATTTAATTATGAAAAATCCCCTTACATTAGCAGTTTTGTGCATTGGCATTCCGGGTATAATGGCATGTTCCAATAAAAAAGAAACAGTCCGCACAGCAACCGTACAGTCGCAAATCATTACAGTTGCCGGAACTGAAACACCCATCTACATAGGCGGTTACGGCTCGTCGATGGCATACAGCGAAAAAGACAGTTGTTTTTATTTGCTCACAGACAGGGGTCCTAATGTAGAAGGTGCAACATCCGAAAGCAAAGTATTTCCGATACCGCGCTACATTCCGCATATAGGGAAATTCCGCTTGCAAGACAGCGTATTGGTATTAATCGAAAAAATAGAATTGAAAGAAGCGAACGCTACGCCTTTTTCGGGTATTCCAAACAGCAAAGGCGATGGTGCTACCAACGAAACCGCCTATAACCTGCAAGGCGAAATCATTGCAAACACCGACAGGCGGGGCATCGACCCCGAAGGGTTGGCATTGGCTCCCGACGGTTCGTTTTGGATTTCGGACGAATATGCGCCCTATATCCTGCATTTCGATTCAAAAGGATTGCTGATAGAAGAATTCAGCCCCTTCAACGGCGTGTTGCCTGCACACTACGCCACGCGCCGACCCAATAGGGGAATGGAAGGGCTGACAATAAGTAAAGACGGCAACACTCTTTACGGAATCATGCAGTCGCCGCTTTACTATCCCGATAAATCTACCAAAGATAAATCGCAGATTCTGCGTATTGTAAGTATTGATATTGCTACCCGCAAAGTGAGCGAATATCTGTATCGATTAGAAAATCCGGACATGGCGGTAAGCGAAATCATAGCGTTAAACAATAGCGAATTTCTTGTATTGGAACGCGACGGCGATTTTCCGCAACATGGAAAAGGTTTTAAAAAGATATTCAAAATAAATCTTTCCAAAGCCACCAATGTTGCCGGAGATAGCAGTTATTTTGAAACAATGACCGCCGGCGAACTAAGCAAAACGAATATTCGTTTGGTCGAAAAACAACTGTATGTAGATATACTTGCCGCCATACCTCATTATCCGCACGATAAACCGGAAGGAATAGCTTTGATAACCGCTAAAAAAGGAGCAGTGTTGTACATTGTAAACGACGATGATTTTGCTATTAATGCCCCTGCAGTACCCGATGGAACTATCGTGCCTAAACAAACAGCCGGCGGACAGAGAGATACAAATAGAATGTACTTCGTATTTAAATAACCCTTCGCCTTTCTGAGTACTATTAACCCCTCCGCTTCGCTCGTCCCTTTTATTTTAACCCGGGTATTTTAACCCCTCCGCTTCGCTCGTCCCCTGTTGATGTTTAACCCCTCCCCCCTTCGGGGTACTCCCCGTTATAAAAAGGGGAGAGTTTAATACAAACTGACCTGTTGTACAATTACAATGCTTGTGCAACACTGTCCCCTTTTTTAAAGGGGACGAGCGAAGCGGAGGGGTTAAAGTAAAAGGTACAAGCGAAGCGGAGGGGTTAATATAATATTAGGGAGTACCCCGAAGAGGGAAGGGGTTAAACATCAACAAAAAATCACCACATTTTTTGCGGAGAATAACTGCTTTATTCTCCGCAGAGCAAAGCTTTAAACACTCTTAAAGCTGTTAAGTATTTAAAACTTAACAGCTTTATTGTTGAAAAACAGGCATCTTGTGTAAAAAGAGTCGCATTCGACTCTTTTAGAATAAACTTTTATGTGAAAAGACTCAAATTAGACTCTAAAAGCATATTATTTTACTCTAAAAGAGTATAAATCGATTCTAAAAGAGTATTCATTGATTCTTTTAGAGTATTTGTCGATTCTTTTAGAGTGTTCATTGATTCTTTTAGAGTATAATTCAACTCTTTTAGGCTGTAATTTAACTCTTTTAAAGTATAAATCAACTCTTTAAGAGTATTCGTTCGGGGTTATGTTTCCGTCATTGCGGGCTTGACCCTCAATTGCCTGATAACTGTCCGTCATTACTTTTTTACAGGACGGGTAGCAAATCGAACCTTTAAATCCTCGTAAATAGCCTTAGCCCCGGGAATTCCCTGTTGAGCTGCCTGTTTCACGGCATTGTAGAACACAAGCGACTGGTTGTACGCCTCGCTGCCCGAAATCATCACCGTGTCGTCAATACCTTGCAGAAGTTGCTGCAGCGAAAGTTCCAGCACTCGCAAACCGGTAGTATCCTTCATATCGATGCCAAACATGTCCATATCCAAAAACGAAGGACAAAACTGCGGGTTTGCCACCGCGTAGTCGTACGCCTTCTCGCCAAAGGCAAGGCTTTTATCGCCCAGCTTAAGGCGCAGGTGCCGTTCTTCGGGCGTAAGGTTAAACAAATAAGGTTTAAGCAGCGCGGCTGCCTCGTCCATTTTCTTTTGCACATCTGCCAGCACTTCGGCAGGAATGGCTTCACTGTGTTTGTTTTCCATGGTTTGTAAAAAATTTAAATTATTAATAATGGTCTGAACCGCGATTGTCAGGATTTTAGGATTATCAAGATAAAATCCTGACAATCTTTTAAGCCTGTAAATCTTGATTCAGACAAATGATTACTGCATTGTTAGACCGTTAGACCTGTCAGCTTTCTAAAACCTGACAAGTCTCGCACATCGGATACACATGTAGAGACGCAATACATTGCGTCTCTACGGCTGCCCTGCAATTTACCAGCTCATTTTTGCAGTGCAGCAGTTCGGCATCGGTTGTATAGGCATCGGTAAAATCAATTAATCGATTTGTCAGGTCAATATCTGTAACCGGTACGCCGGCAATAGGGCGTTTTTTCCCCTTGTCGTGCTCAATAAATCAAAATGCTCCGTCCAATCGAATTTGCAATTCGATTACTGCGAATATTAAAATTTAAATACGGCTATTCTTATTCATTATTTTGTATTATTTCGCATTAAAAATGCTTGCGTTCGCGACTTCGGAATTACAAATCCCGAAGGACGGGTATTAATTTTTTAATATAATTTTTTTTTCTGCAATTCCATTATCATACAAAACAATATAAATCCCTGTTTCGGGTTTTCCCGGCAACTTTACGCCCATCGTGTTAAAAAATGCCACCGGATTTTGTACAGCATCTGCCGAAATTGTTTCGTCAGAGGTTGTACTGCCGTTACTGTAAACATAAATACCATTGAAAACCTGCGTATTGTCGTTGCTGATAAATAAGGAAATGCCAAAAGTCTCACCTGCCGAAAAGCTGGCAAGCATATCTCCCGACACGGAAGTTATTGTACCCTCAATGTAATACCCTGACGGATAATCGCCCATAGTTGCTCCGTCGCTATTATCTATGGGTGTCCATGTCAGATTTTCTATCGTCATGTCGCCTATTACTGTTATTGGTCCCATTGTTATTTTCCAAGTTACTCCCTCGGCAGAAACGGTGTATGTGTCCGTAAGAGGACCCGATTGATATGTCCAAGTACCATAAAAGGCTTCTTGATTGGCAAATGCCGTTGCCCACGCGCCCATAAGGGCAATGACTGTTGTAAAAATAATTTTCTTCATAATTAAAATGTTTAGAAATTAATAAATAATTTGGGAATTATCCCGTTTTTCGTCTTTGCGAGCGGTAGCAAAACCATCTGTTTTGTGGATTGCTTCGTTCCTCGCAATGACGCGATTCGCCTGTATTTCAAGGGTCAAAAATATTTGACCCCTACGGTACAATTACCTTTCTCGCCTCACTGCCTACGCGCACGATATATACGCCTGCTGCCGGTACGGCGTAACTGCCTGCGCCTGCGCCCTGAGCTACGATTTGACCGCTGATATTATACACCTGCACGGTTTCGGTGGTACCTGATACGGTAATTTGCTTTGGCTGGGTGCTGAGGGTAAATGTATCGAAGGTGGGTTGTGAGAGAGAAGTAGTTCCCTCTTTTTCTAATTTAAACTCTGCCCTTGTTGTTATATTCGTTGCAGGTAAGCCGTAAGCAAAACCGATTGTAAATACTAAAGAATCGCCTTTAATATAGCCATTTTCTAAATGACAATATATATTATTAACTGCGTCTATTGGTATTGTTGCATAAGTTGCTCTTGTTATAGGACGAGAGCCATCAGGCTGCTCATCTCCCACAACAATTTCATCTATTACAATGTCTTCATCTATCATAATTACATAATTCGCAGGATTATCATCTACTACATTCACAACAATAACGCGTGGATTTGTCCAAATATTTCCAACAGGATTATCCCTAATTGTTCCCTGATACTGATTTGCTGCTTTTGCAGACACAGTACAGACAAGTATCACTAAAATTAAAATTATCTTTTTCATAATTTTAATTTTTTACTTTTTTTTCATTTTTGTTTCCGCCACTCCATTGTCATACAAAACAATGTAAATGCCGTTTTCCGGCTCATTTTGAAGTTTAATACCCATCACACTGTAATACGCCACAGGAATTTTATCAGTATCGGCAGAAATGCTTTTATCAGATGCCGTTACGCTTTGAAACTCATACGCACCCATATCTAC
>JAISVR010000019.1 GCA_031271465.1 Prevotellaceae bacterium
GTGTTCATTTACAGCAGTACGCATAAAGTTTACCATACTTACACCCGGAATTTCCACCGGATATTGGAAACTGAGGAAAACGCCTTCGCGGGCGCGGTCTTCCGGCGAAAGTTCCAACAGATTTTTGCCGTTAAACAACACTTCGCCTTCGGTTACAGTAAAGGCGGGGTTTCCTGCCAATACCGACGAAAGCGTACTTTTTCCCGCTCCGTTGGGTCCCATAATGGCGTGTACTTCTCCTTTATTTACCGTTAGATTTATTCCTTTTAATATTTCTTTGCCGTTGATATTGGCGTGCAGGTTTTTGATTTCGAGTAACATATTTGTATATTATTATTTCAACATTTTTTTGTTTTCAACTTCTTGCAAGACACTCATTTGTTGAATCGCAATCTGATTTAATTTTATCAATCGTTCTTGTTGAGCCACGCTGTCGTTTATCAGAACCGCATTGATATTTTCCATATTTGAGAGGCAAATCAGTTCGTTGATATTGGCATAATCACGGATATTCCCTTTTTGCCCGGAATTGGCTTCGCGCCATTCTTTGGCAGTCATACCAAACAATGCAACATTCAGCACATCGGCTTCGCTGGCGTAAATGAAATTTATTTGCTCTTTCGACAATTTTTTGGGAACAAGATTACGACTAATAGCCGAAGTGTGAATATGATAGTTGATTTTTGCCAATTCTCGTTTTGCACTCCAACCGATTGCTTTTTGTTCTTCAATTTTCAGCCGCTTAAACTCTGTTACGAGATAAAGTTCAAATTCTGCTGAAATCCACGCTGCAAACTTAAAAGCAATATCCGAATGAGCATAAGTCCCTCCACCATAGCGACCTGATTTTGAAGTTATGCCAATAGCATTTGTTTCGGTAATCCATTTTTGTGCTGACATCCAAAAGTGTGGTTTTGCCGACTCATTTTTAAACCCCTCATAAATGTGGGGTTTAAAATTAGGGTTGTTTAGCATTTCCCATAAACCAAGATATTCAATTGTGCTGTAAGTTCGTAACCACAAACTGATTATTTGTGATGGATTTTCATTATCGCGCACTTTTGCAATATCAGTCAACGAAATGTAATCTTCTTGCTCTTTTTTGTAGAATATTATTTCCGTGTCTTTTACTGTTATTTTTGCCATACCATTGTTTATCTTTTCTTCCGTCTCTAAATATTATAAAGCTAAGCAGGTAATTTATTTTTCTTCAGCTCCTGTTTTGTAAAAACCAGTGTGATAATTTTGCTAAGATGTATATCTAAAGCTTATTTACTCACCGTCTTTTTGAAATTTTGTCAGTATCTTTTACTTTTTTCTCTATATGTTTATATATTTTCTTCTTGGTTACATATCATTTTTTACCCCACACTTCCTTCCAAACTCACTGCCAGCAATTTTTGCGCCTCCACTGCAAATTCCATCGGCAGCTTGTTAAGCACTTCTTTGGCATATCCGTTTACAATCAAGCCGATAGCATCTTCGGTACAGATGCCGCGCTGATTACAATAAAAGACTTGGTCTTCGCTGATTTTCGAGGTAGTAGCTTCGTGTTCCACAATAGCAGTCGGATTTTGCACATCTAAGTAGGGAAATGTGTGCGCACCGCATTTATCGCCCAGCAGCAAACTGTCGCACTGCGAAAAATTGTAGGCATTCTCCGCACGAGAAATTACTTTTACCAACCCTCGATAAGAGTTCTGACTGTGTCCTGCCGAAATCCCTTTGGAAACAATATGGCTGCGGGTATTTTTCCCGATATGAATCATCTTCGTACCCGTATCTGCTTGCTGGTAGTTGTTGGTTACGGCAACGGAGTAAAACTCGCCCGACGAATTATCGCCCTGCAAAATGCAACTCGGGTATTTCCAGGTAATTGCCGAGCCGGTTTCTACTTGTGTCCACGATATTTTAGAGAAGTCACCCTTACACAAAGCCCGCTTGGTAACGAAATTGTAGATGCCACCCTTACCGTTTTTATCGCCCGGATACCAGTTTTGCACGGTCGAATATTTCACTTCGGCGCGCTCATGTACGATGATTTCCACAATGGCGGCATGCAGTTGATTTTCATCACGCATGGGAGCAGTACAACCTTCAAGGTAAGATACATACGAATCGTCTTCCGCCACAATCAGCGTGCGTTCAAATTGCCCCGTATTCATAGCATTGATGCGGAAATAGGTCGAAAGTTCCATCGGGCAACGCACACCTTTGGGTATGTAAACAAAAGAACCATCGCTAAACACGGCAGTATTCAGTGCTGCAAAATAATTGTCGGTATAAGGCACCACCGAGCCGAGGTATTTTTTTATCAATTCGGGATAATCTTTCACTGCCTCACTGAATGAACAGAAAATAATACCCTTTTCGGCTAAGGTTTCCTTGAAAGTAGTTTTCACCGAAACGCTGTCTAACACTGCATCGACAGCCATATTATTTACGCCTGCCAGAATACCTTGTTCGTGTAAGGGAATGCCGAGTTTGTCAAAAGTTTTCAGTAATTCAGGGTCAACTTCGTCCATAGATTTTGGGCTGTCTTTCTTTTTTGGGGCGGCGTAGTAGTAAATATCCTGATAGTCGATTTCGGGAATATTGAGGTGCGCCCAAGTCGGCATTTCGAGCGTTTGCCAATGGCGAAATGCTTTCAAACGATAGTCCAAAAGCCACTCCGGTTCATTTTTTTTAGACGAAATAAGGCGTACAATATCTTCGTTCAGCCCTTTAGGTATATAATCGGTTTCAATATCGGATGTGAAACCGTATTTGTATTCTCCTTGTGTGAGGTCGTTTAGTATGTTGTCGGTATTTTCTGCCATGATAAATTGTTTTTATTTTGTAGAAAATTTTTCTGTGGCGTTTTCAATGTTAAAATCTGTCTCGTCGATATACGGCATCGCTGTAGGAGCAAGATTTTTGAGCGGTAAATAAAGGTGCGAACAAGCTTTTTTATCAAGAGATATTAGTTTATCCCGGCTATCGATTGCTTGAATAACATTGAGCAGAATGCTTATTATGAAAGCATATTTGAGTAGGGAAAAAGTGGCTCCGAGCAATTTGTTAAGCCAACCGAGCATCATCATTTTAGCTGCTTTGTCGATTATTTTTGCTACAAAATGACAAAGGACTACAATTGCGGCAAAAATTAAGAAAAAGGCTATCGGCTGTGAAAATCGGGACGATAAATCGCAATATTCGCCGATGTATTGCGCCACATTTTCATCAAAAATATTGGCTATATAAATGCCTGAAACGACTCCGATAAACGAAGCCGCCTCAAGGATAAAGCCACGGAAAATGCCTTTGATTAATCCGTAGAGCAGCACTATTCCAAATACCACATCTAAGGCATTCATGCTACAAAGTCTTTTTCACTTCCGTCATTTCGTAGGCTTCGATAAGGTCGCCTACCTTTATGTCGTTATAGTTAAGTATGTTAAGTCCACATTCGTATCCATGCGAAACTTCTTTTACATCGTCTTTAAATCGTTTGAGAGAGCCGAGTTCTCCGGTGTAAATTACAATTCCATCACGGATAAGACGGATTTTCGAGTTACGCATTATTTTTCCTTCTTTCACCATACAACCGGCAACGGTGCCGACTTTGGTAATTTTGAACACTTCGCGCACTTCTACCGTAGCGGTGATTTCTTCCTTGTAGTCGGGCGAAAGCATTCCTTCCATAGCAGCTTTCAATTCTTCTATGGCATCGTAAATGATGGAATAGAGGCGAATGTCGATTTCTTCCTTTTCGGCAAGTTTGCGTGCTGCTTGCGACGGACGCACCTGGAAACCTATAATTATCGCATTGGAAGCCGCAGCAAGCATTACATCGCCTTCCGAAATGGCTCCTACCGCTTTGTGTATCACATTTACCTGTATTTCTTCGGTTGAAAGTTTTATCAACGAATCGGACAATGCTTCGACCGAGCCGTCTACATCACCTTTTACAATTACATTCAATTCTTTGAAGTTGCCCAATGCTATGCGGCGACCTATTTCGTCGAGTGTGAGGTGTCTCGAAGTACGCAAGCCTTGTTCGCGTTGCAATTGTTCGCGTTTGTTGGCTATTTCGCGCGCTTCGCTTTCGCTGTTCATCACATGGATATTATCACCGGCTTGCGGTGCTCCATTTAAACCAAGTATAAGCGCGGGTTCCGAAGGTCGAGCTTCGTCAATACGCTGATTACGCTCGTTAAACATTGCTTTTACTTTACCATAAAATGGACCGGCAAGAACAACATCGCCTACATGGAGCGTTCCGTTCGACACGAGTACGGTAGATACATATCCGCGACCTTTGTCGAGCGACGACTCGATAACCGACCCTATCGCTTTACGGTTCGGATTGGCTTTCAGGTCGAGCAATTCGGCTTCGAGCAACACTTTTTCGAGCAGTTCTTTTACATTTAGTCCGCTTTTTGCCGAAATATCTTGCGATTGATATTTTCCTCCCCATTCTTCTACCAAATAATTCATTCCGGCGAGGGTTTCTTTTATCTTGTCGGGGTTGGCTCCCGGTTTGTCTATTTTATTAATTGCAAAAACGATTGGTACACCTGCTGCCGATGCGTGGTTGATTGCTTCAACGGTTTGAGGCATCACATTATCATCTGCCGCTACGATGATGATAGCAATATCGGTTACTTTGGCTCCACGGGCACGCATAGCAGTAAAGGCTTCGTGTCCGGGAGTATCGAGGAAAGTAATACGGCGTCCGTCGTCGAGTTTCACATTATAGGCACCGATGTGTTGGGTAATTCCGCCCGCTTCACCCGCAATTACATTGGCTTTGCGGATATAGTCGAGTAACGATGTTTTACCGTGGTCAACATGTCCCATCACAGTAACAATAGGCGCACGGGGTTGAAGGTCTTCTTCGCTATCTACTTCATCGTCAATTGCCTCTATCACTTCGGCACTCACAAATTCGGTTTTGAAACCAAATTCGTCAGCTACAATGTTGATAGTTTCGGCATCGAGCCGCTGGTTGATAGATACAAACAGACCAAGACTCATACAAGTGCCTATTACCTGATTTACCGAAACATTCATCATGGCTGCCAAATCGTTGGCAGTAACGAACTCGGTAAGCTTAAGCACTTGTCCTTCGAGGCGTTCTTGTTCTTCCTGTTCTTCGCGACGAGCTAAAACCGATTCGCGCTTATCTTTGCGGTATTTAGCTCCTTTTACTTTCTTTTGGGTAAGACGGGCAAGCGTTTCTTTTACTTGCTTTTGTACATCTTCTTCATTTACTTCGTTGCGCGTTTTCTTGAATTTTGGTTTGTTGGCAGCATTACCGGCTTGCTGTTGTTTTGCTCCACCTTGTGGTTTACCTTGCTGGAAATTGCCGGGTTTGTTAATATCGACTTTTTCTTGACTAATGCGGGCGCGTTTGCGTTTGCCGCTGTTGGCATCGTCGCCACCGGTGGTATTATTATTTCGTCGCTGCGCATGTTGTTTCTCGCGCTCTTCGCGTTCTTTTTTCTTTTCTTCTTTCGATTTTTTGTCGGGACGGGTTTTGTCGTTGATAGTCGACAAATCTATCTTATCTACGACCTTGGGGATATTTCTCAGCTTTGGCACTCCGAGCGAGAAAATTTCTACTTCTTTGTCCTTTTTTTCCGAAACTTTATCGACTTGCGCTTCAACTTGCTGTTGTGGTTCTGCTATTTCCTGTTCTTTTCTTGGGTTTTTCTCTTCGGGTTTTTCGGCTTTATTTAAGTTTTTTTCTGCCGGTTTGCTTGCTTTGGCTTGCTCTGTTGTTACTTGGGAGGCGGCTTTATTTTCCACGCTTTTTTCTTGCTTCGGCGCAGTTGGTTCGGGGGTTTTCGTTTCGGCTTTTTTGCCGGTGTTATCCAAATCAATTTTCCCCAAGACCTTGAAATGAGGTCGGTCTTTTTCGTCTATTTTAATCGGAATAAGGTCGGATTCGTCTTTCTTTTTTTCAACCGGTTTTTTCTCTTCAGGTTTTTTCTCTTCAAATCCTTCGATAGCAACGGCATTTGGAACCTTTTCGCGCACCAATCGCTGCTGCTGAGTAATTTTTTCGGATTCCAACTTCAAGTTCATATCCTGGCTAAATTCCTTGACAAGCAAAGCATGTTGCTCGTCTGAAATTTTTTCATTCGGATTGCGCTCAATGTTGTGCTTGTGCTTATGCAGAAATTCCACGGCTGTGTCTATCCCTACATTTAATTCTTTTAATGCTTTTCCTAACCTAATCGACATATATAATTTATTGACATTTTTGTTTACTTATTGACCTTGTGTTATTTACTATTTTTACAATTTACCGTTTTTTACAATAGCCTAAAACGGCAAAATGTTCGATGGCAAATAATTTTAGTCTTCAAATTCCGCTTTGAGAATGGAGAGTACCTCATCGATAGTCTCTTCTTCCAAATCGGTGCGATTAATGAGTTCGTCGCGTGGGATTGCGAGTACGCTTTTGGCGGTATCGCAACCAATGGCTTTGAAGGCATCTATTACCCAGTCTTCTATTTCATCATTGAATTCGTCCAAGTAAATATCTTCTTCGTCTTGAGCATCAAGTTCGCGATACACATCTATTGTATAGCCGGTAAGCATACTTGCCAGTTTAATGTTCGAACCACCTTTGCCAATGGCTTGCGACACTTCTTCGGGATTCAAATATACTTCGGCTTTTTTCTCTTCTTCGTTGAAACGAATTGAGGATATCTTAGCCGGATTGAGTGCGCGGGCAATAAACAAACTGAGGTTCGAGGTGTAGTTTATCACATCTATATTCTCATTGCGCAATTCGCGCACAATCCCGTGAATACGGGCACCTTTCATACCTACGCAAGCTCCTACGGGGTCTATGCGGTCGTCGTACGATTCTACGGCTATTTTGGCACGCTCGCCCGGTATGCGGGCTATTTTTTTGATAGTTATCAATCCCTCAGCGATTTCGGGCACTTCGAGTTCAAACAAGCGCTGCAAGAACAACGGCGAGGTACGCGAAAGCATAATTTTCGGGTTGTTGTTTTTGTTGTCAACCTTGGCTACCACGGCACGCACGATTTCGCCTTTGCGGTAGAAATCCGATGGAATTTGCTCTGTTTTTGGAAGCAGCATCTCGTTGCCTTCGTCGTCGAGCAGCAGAATTTCTTTTTTCCAAACCTGATATACTTCTCCGCTCACTATTTGACCTATTTTTTCACTGTAACTGGCATAAAGGCTGTCCTTTTGCAATTCCAAAATACGCGAAGCAAGAGTTTGTCTAAGATTGAGAATGGCGCGCCGCCCGAAAGAAAGGAAATCAACCTCTTCGGTAACTTCTTCGCCTTCTTCATAGTCGGGGTCTATTTTTTTTGCATCGGAGAGAGAGATTTGCCGGTTTGTATCTTTCACTTCGTTATCGGCAACTACCTCGCGGTTGCGCCACATTTCAAAGTCGCCTTTGTCCGGATTGATAATTACATCGTAGTTTTCGTCGCTACCAAACATTTTAACGATTACGCTACGAAACGATTCTTCCAACACACTAATCATTGTAGTGCGGTCAATGTTTTTCAAATCTTTAAATTCCGAAAATGTATCAATCAAATTGATGCCTTTTGTTTTGCTCATGTTTTATTTGAATCTGATAATGTATTTAGTATATTTTATTTCATCATAGTGAAACGGGATTTCTTCCCTTACAGTAATTTTGCGTTTAGCCCCTTCGGGTTTTACCTGTTTAGCAATTTCAATTGTAAACTGTGTTTCGTCGGCAGATTTGAGAATGCCGCTCAACTTGCGTCCATCTTTGCTGAGTACTTCCACTTCGTTGCCAAGGTTTTTTTCGTATTGTTTAAGCACCTTGAAAGCTTGCGTGATGCCTGCCGAACCTACTTCGAGCGAAAAATCTTCTGCTTCGCGGTCGAATTTTGCCTCAATATAACGGCTCAATTCAGCACAAAAATCTAAATCAACACCTTCTTTCCGGTCAATTTCTACTAAAATATCGTTTGCCGGCGATACATTTACATCGACGATGAAATAATCCGTTCCCGCAAGTTTTTCTTCAACAGCTTGATATACCGTTAATCTATCAATCATAAATTTCATTATAGTGAACAAAGAAGGGGAACTTTGCGCGTCCCCCTTACTCTCCCTTTCTAAATCGGCTGCAAATATACACTAAATATTTTGTAATACAAAGATATAGCGCAACTTTGTTGTGCCGTCATCAATTTTCTCGGTCGATTTGTTGGCGTTTATACTTGTATTTAGTATAAAAAAATCTAATTTTGCGTTCGGTTTTTATGTGAGATTCTTGTAAAAATATTTAAGTTCAAGATGGATAAACTGACGTTGATAAAAGTAGGCGGACAAATTGTTGAAGAAGCTGAAACGCTGCAACAGCTATTGTCCGATTTCAGTCAAATAGACGGACATAAGGTATTGGTGCATGGCGGCGGACGGGCGGCAACGAAAATCGCTGCTCAACTCGGCATCGAAAGTCAACTGGTAAACGGCAGGCGGGTAACCGACAAAGCTACCTTACAGGTAGTTACAATGGTGTACGGCGGGTTGATTAACAAACAAATCGTTGCCGGACTGCAGGCTCTTGGCGTAAATGCTCTTGGATTGACAGGTGCAGACCTTAATTATATGCGCAGCGAAAAACGCCCGGTCGGAGAAGTCGATTACGGCTTTGTGGGCGATGTGAAAGAAGTGGACGCCAACATTTTGTCCGAACTTATTGCGCAAGGCGTAGTGCCCGTGCTCGCGCCGCTTACACACGACAAAAAAGGAAATCTGCTCAATACCAATGCCGACACTATTGCCGGAGAGGCAGCCAAAGCGTTGGCAACCTATTTTGATGTAACGCTTGTATTTTGCTTCGAGAAAAAAGGCGTACTGCGAAATCCAGACGACGATGATAGCGTGATAGCAACAATCAATAACGCCGATTTCGAACGATTCGTTGCCGACGGCACAATTAACGGCGGCATGATTCCAAAACTCGAAAATGCTTTCGAAGCTATTGCCGCAGGAGTAAAAGAAGTGGTGATTACCAAAGCCAACGAAATTGGAAAAAATTCGGGAACAACTGTAAAATAAGTCTTATGGAAGCAATAGATCTTCTCAAAAAACTGATTGCCATCCCTTCGTTCAGTAAGGAAGAGGCGGCTCTTGCCGATTTTTTGCAAAACCACATCGAAAGCCTTGGGTACGAGGTATTTCGCAAGGACAATAACCTTTGGCTGATGTCGCCCGCATTCGAATTAAGCAAACCTACCTTGCTGCTCAATTCGCACATCGACACGGTGAAACCTGTGCAGGGATGGTCGTCCGACCCTTTTATTCCCATAGAAAAAAACGGCAAATTAATCGGATTAGGCAGCAACGACGCCGGGGCATCGCTGGTGAGTTTGCTGTATAGCTTTTTTACATTGAGTGCTAAGAATCAGCCTTATAACCTTATTTTTGCTGCTACTGCCGAAGAAGAAATTTCGGGCGCAAACGGCATTGAAAATTTGTTGAAAGAATTACCTAACATTGATATCGCAATTGTGGGGGAACCTACCAATATGCAACCCGCCATTGCCGAAAAAGGCTTAATGGTACTCGATTGCACCACTTTCGGAAAAGCCGGACACGCTGCCCGTAACGAAGGCGAAAACGCCATTTATAAAGCCTTGCCAGATATCGAATGGTTTAAAAATCATCGCTTTGAAAAAACATCCGACCTGCTGGGCGAGGTGAAAATGAGCGTAACGATGATCAACGCAGGCACGCAACACAATGTTGTGCCCGACCGTTGTTCGTTTGTGGTCGATCTGCGTTCGAACGAATACTATTCGAACCAAGAGTTACTGGACGAAATCGAGAAATCGGTACAGTGTGAAGTGCGTGCGCGCTCAACGCGGTTGAATTCATCGTCTATTGACAAAAATCACGCGATTATACAAAAATGTATTTCGATGGGCTTGCAGCCTTTTGGTTCGCCGACACTTTCCGACCAAGCCCTGATGCCCTTCCCAAGCCTGAAAATGGGTGCGGGCGATTCGGCGCGTTCGCACACGGCAAACGAATTTATTTTCATCGAAGAAATCGAAAACGCCATTCAAACTTATATTGAATTGCTGGACGGATTGAAAATTGTGTAATAATACAATAAACGGAACTATTTCTTTTTGAGGGTTGTTCGTCATTGCGAGGAACGAAGCAATCTATTCCTGTACTGAGATTGCTTCGTCGTACCTCCTCGCAATGACGAACATCCCTCAAAGGGATCAATGCCGTAAAATAAAAACAGTAAAGGAAATTATTCTGCAAATCGCAGTTTTACCAGCACAATTTCGGGTCGGTTACCCAAGCGTACAGGCGGTCCCCAAGTACCATAGCCCGACGAAATGATGAAACGACTTGCGCCGCGAGACATCAAATTATCGCTGTTGGAAAGATGGTATACTTTTTCCGTTATCCATTTAAAAGGAAAAAGCTGTCCGTGGTGCGTGTGCCCCGAAAGCATAAGATCAACACCCAGTTTCTCGGCAAGGTCGTATTCCACCGGCTGATGGTCGATAAGTATCAGCGGCTTGGCAGGGTCGGTATTAGCAAGAAGCTTGTCCATCGACAGACGAGGCTTGCAAACAGTACAGGTGGGACGCATTTTGCTTCGGTCGTCGCGCCCCGCAAGTTGAAGGCAGCTAACTTCCGCTACCGAATCGTGCAGATAGCGTACGCCATACTGTGCAAGGTAAGTCGTGCTCGCTGTAACATTACCGATGTATTCGTGGTTACCCGTTACGGCAAATACTCCCAACGGAGCATCAATATGTGCAAAATGCTTGCCCATATCGTTGTGCATAACCGGTGTCGGATTATGGTCGACCACATCGCCAGCAAAAACCACCAAATCGGGTTTTAAGGTATTAATTTCGCGCACCATACGAGCTGTGCGACTATTACCGAAAATAAAACCCATGTGCACATCGCTTACTAATGCAAGACGAATTTCCTTACGCTCGCAGGGCTTGTTTATTGTCAATTCTATTTCGCGTACACGCGGAAAAGCGGCATTAATTGCTCCTGCTAAAACAAATAAGCCAACCAGCACGGAAACCCCTGCAAAGAGATTTTTAGGGGTGAAAATATTTTCGGGGATAAAGTGCAGGAAATGGTTGACAAGCCGCACAAGGTCGATGCACAGCACCGCCAAAAAGGCATATAGCAGCACCGCCAGCCATACGGAATACACAAACGAAATGCCGCTCACCCACGGCTGCGAACTGAAATTGCTTCGCTCAATAATTTGTCCCGCAAAAAACAACAGGGAAATAAGCCAAAACACAATTGAAAACACAATTTTTCCTTGCGAGGAATCAAAAGCCTGCAACCCGCGACAAAACACATACGCGCAGCCCAGCAGGTAAACGCTGCTAATAATAAGTATAAACATTTTTATTCCTGATTTTTCCGTTATAATCTCTTTCATTTTTTTACAAAGTCGGCAAACTCATACCGTTAATTTTTCGATACAAATCCAGCGCATAAACATCGGTCATCCCCGATACGAAATCGAGTACCGATTGCACCTTGCCGTAAGCTGTTGTACTGTCGGTTTCGTACTGCCCGGGTATACGCGAAAGCAACATTTGCGAATACGCTTTTTCGCGGTTAAACACGGCATCGGTCAAGCGGTTTATCAGCGTATAAATAATATTGTAGCCCGCTATTTCAATATCCACCACATCTTTGGAACGATAAATTTTCCCGCGCGAAATTTCCTCGCAGGCACAATAAGCCTTGCGCAATTCGTCAGGGATATTTTTTATCAGCGACGATTGAAATTTACCTGCCAAAATAGCTTCTTCATTCGCTACAAAAGCTTCCACACAAGCCCCTACAAGCCGCCCAATAACCGACGAACGCAGGTAGGCAATTTGTTCGTTCACATCGCTCACCATATCAAGCGTTTCGAGTGTGCGCGACATGCTTCGTTCGGGGATAAAACCGAGCAGCAATTCGCGCGTTTCGCCGGTAGTGAGCAAGCGGAGTTTGTGCGCATCTTCGATATCCATTATTTCGTAGCAAATATCGTCTGCCGCCTCTACGAGATATACTAACGGATGACGGGCATAACGATAATCGCCGAGTTTCAATAAACCCAATTCGTCGGCAATACGGGCAAAATCATCCTTTTCCGATTGAAAAAAACCGAATTTCTGTTTCCCTTTCGGAGCGTGGTCGGAAGTATAGGGATATTTGGCAATAGCCGCCAATGTGCTATAGGTAAGTACAAAACCGCCCTTCCTGCGTCCCGAAAACTGATGTGTGAGCAGGCGAAAAGCGTTAGCATTCCCTTCAAACGAAGTGATGTCTGTCCATTCTGCCGCGCTCATTTTATTGTTGAGGAAAAACCCTTCGCCTTCGGAAAAATAAGTGGCAATGGCTTTTTCGCCCGAATGCCCAAAAGGCGGATTGCCGAGGTCGTGCGCCAAACAGGCAGCAGAAACAATCGCTCCGATTTCGTCGATAAAAGGCGACAGTTGCGTCGCGTGTTTTTCCTGCAATTTACGACTCACACCATTGCCCAGCGAACGACCTACGCAGGCAACTTCCAAACTGTGTGTGAGGCGATTGTGTACAAAAATGCTTCCCGGAAGCGGAAAAACCTGTGTTTTGTTTTGCAGCCGGCGAAAAGGTGAAGAAAAAATCAGTCGGTCGTAGTCGCGTTGAAATTCTGTGCGGTCATCGTGGTTTTGCAGGTGCAAATCCTCCATACCGAAGCGTTTGTTAGATAATAGGGTATTCCAATTCATGGTATTTTGTAGCGAGAGTATATTTTTCAAAAATTGACATTTGTAGCTCAGATGTTGTTCATTTTTAGGCTGTCAAAGATAATAGAATTTCTTTTCACAAAGATGTTGAAAATCGCTTTACTTCCCGCCGCAAAGCCTTTGCCCGATTGCCCGTAACCTTGTCCATCAATGCCCAAAACCGTTCGCCGTGGTTCATTTCCACCGTGTGGCAAAGCTCGTGAAGCAACACATAATCAATCAAATTCGGCGGCATACTAAGCAAAAAATACGACAGGTTGATGCTTTTCCTGCCCGAGCAGCTTCCCCAGCGTGTGCGACTGCTTTGAATTTTTACATCGGTGAATGAAAATCCGTGCAAATTTGCCAATTGTTTCAAGCGTGGCGGCAGCAGGCGTTTTGCCTCTTTGCGTAGAAAAAACTCGATACCGTTGCGGAAAAATTGCTGCATTTCGTCCGAACGAGGGTCTTTACCCTGCGGATATTCTATCAACAACACGCCGTCTTTAAGGCGAAAAAATACCGTTTTTCGTTCGGCATTTGCCTGTACCTTCGTAATAAACGACAGCGTTTGCAGTGAATTTTCCTCATCAATAAACCGCTTATGAGCAATTTGTTTTTTTTGCTTTTGGAGAATTTTCCCGCGTACCTCATTGAGAAACGCCAAACCCTGCTGCTTCGAAGCCCCAGGAGGCAGTACAATGTGTAAAGCATCGGGCTTAATAACGATTTTTATCCGCCGCGCCCGTTCGCTGTGCCGTATTTCAACGCGCCCCAGTTCGTCGTCGTCAAATGCTGTTTTCATAAAAATTGCACGCAAAGATAGTAAACCGAAAATAAAAATCATTTTTTTGCAAAAAATATACGAAAAATAGATTCAATATGATTAATTTCGTATAATTTTGCAGCCCGAATAAGAATATTTATGCAAAAAAGAATAGCCGGATGAAAAATCGCAAACACAGACATCAAGTTATCCGCGACATTATTGCAAACAATGTAGTGGGCAGTCAGGAAGATTTGCTTCGACTGCTTTCCGAGCGCAATTTTTCGCTTACGCAAGCCACTCTTTCGCGCGACCTTAAAGCCATGAAAGTGCTCAAACAGGCAACCGAAAACGGCGACTACCGCTATATTTTTCCTCCGCAGGGAATACATTCCGAAGTCGCTGTCAAAGAGTACAAAGGCGACGCTTCGACAGCGAAATCGGGTTTCCGTTCCATTGCGTTTTCGGGCAATATGGCAGTGATAAAAACCCGTCCGGCGTATGCTTCGAGTATTGCGTCGGATATTGATTCGGAGCAATACCCCGAACTTCTCGGTTCGATTGCGGGCGACGACACGCTGTTGCTTATTATCAAAGAAAATGTACCGCGTGAAACGGTGATAGATATTTTGCGAAATACAATTCCCGATATTCATTTGTAAAAAATCAACAAAAACAACATGAAAAACGATAAAATAGAAATCCTTGTTGCTAACGAAACTCATTATCAATATATCGATTTGATATTGGATACCATCGAAAAAGCCTCCATTGCCCGAGGTACCGGTATTGCGCGCCGTTCGCCCGAATATGTGCACAAAAAAATGGAAGAGGGCAAGGCAATTATCGCTTTTGTGAACGGTGAGTTTGCAGGTTTTTGTTACATCGAAACTTGGAGCAATAAGAAATTTGTCGCCAATTCGGGATTGATTGTGGTGGAAAAATTTCGCGGACACGGCTTGGCAAAATCCATCAAAAAGAAAGCTTTTGACCTGTCGCGCGAACGCTATCCCGATGCCAAATTGTTTGGCTTAACAACCGGGTTAGCCGTGATGAAAATAAATTCGGAACTGGGTTACAAACCCGTAACTTTTTCCGAACTGACCGACGATGAGGCTTTTTGGAAAGGTTGCGACGCTTGTCGTAATTCGGATATTTTGAAGCGCAACAACTACCGCATGTGTCTTTGCACAGGCATGCTCTACGACCCTTCCGAAGAAAAAAACCAAGCAAATTCAAGCAAGAAAAAGCTCTCGTGGAAAAAGGTTTTCAAGAAAATTTTAACCTTGCCCGTAGCTCCGTTTAGGGACTAATTCTTGTAATCTGCTGCATTTGCCAAATCCACCATAGTGCTTTTCTGTTTTTTGTATGGTTTTGTAAACAACATTTACTTCCTCGTTTCCCGAAAATGTTTTTCCAGAGAGTAGCTATATTTTCTTTCGATACAGGAAAAAAAATAGTATTTTTGTCCGCATTCAAAAATCATTTTTAATTATAGGACTATGCAACTTATCGACGGAAAATTAATATCGGGACAGGTAAAACAGGAGATTGCCCAAGAGGTTAAACAAATTGTAGCCGCGGGCGGTAAACAGCCGCATTTGGCGGTAATTATAGTGGGACACGACGGCGGCAGCGAAACCTATGTTGCCAACAAAGAGAAAGCTTGCGGAGAGGTAGGCTTCAAATCGACCCGCTTGGCGTTTGAAGACACAATAACCGAAACGGAACTCCTTGCCGAAATAGAAAAACTGAACAATAACCCTGATATTGACGGATTCATTGTACAGCTTCCTCTGCCAAAACACATCGACGAGCAAAAAATAATCGAGGCTATTGATTATCGCAAGGATGTAGACGGTTTTCACCCGATAAATGTAGGGCGCACTTCGATAGGTTTGCCTTCGTTTGTTTCTGCCACGCCTGCGGGTATTATGGAATTGCTTAAACGCTACAAGGTAGAAACCGTGGGTAAGCATTGCGTGGTTATCGGGCGCAGCAATATTGTGGGCAAACCCGTTGCCACGCTGATGATGCAAAAAGGTACCGACGCTACGGTAACCGTGTGTCACAGTCGCACGAAAAACCTCGGCGAAATCTGTTTGCAGGCAGATATTATTATTGCCGCCATCGGTGTGCCCAATTTCGTGAAAGCCGAAATGGTGAAAGAAGGTGCCGTGGTGATTGATGTAGGTACTACCCGCGTGCCTAATGCTTCGACAAAATCGGGCTTTAAACTTACGGGTGATGTCGATTTCGAGTCGGTTGCGCCAAAATGCTCGCTTATTACGCCTGTGCCCGGCGGCGTTGGTCCGATGACGATTTGCTCGTTGCTTAAAAATACACTGCTGGCGGGACGAAAAGAAATTTACGGGTAAAATGATTGATTTGTTGACAAGAACACGAGCCTGCTATTCCGAGATTGAAAACAATCCTGGTGTAAAACTTCACAATCTCAACGGATTGGACATCTTCAAAGAAAAAATCGGCAAAGAAGTAGAAACCTTTATGCAGTTCTCACGGGAAAAAGCCGAGAAAGCGCAAACGCGTGAAATGCTGACCACACAACCGAAAGAAAGTTTATCAACGCTCACAAAAGCCAAAATTACTATTACCAATTATCTTGGTGGACAATATTTTTCACAGTTGATGAAATGTTGATTGAGAACGACATTGTTTTTCTGATTGAAGGCAAGCATTCTGCCAATTCCATTTTGCCGAGCAAGGGCGATATAAAAGACGGTTTGCTGAAAATGATTTTAAACCTGAAATGCGGGTTTTTATTTCGGAACTTTTTAAAGAGTTGAGGGATAACGGATTTGAAGTAAGAATTGGAAATTCAAAATAAAAAATATGCATAAGTTTATCAATGTAATTATAGAAAATGTCCCAGTTTATACTGCATTAATCAGTATAATAGTTTCTGTTATAACTTTCTTTCTTACAAATCATATAAAAAATTATTTTGAAAATAACCTGTTAAAAAGAAAATTAGAAACAGAACATAAATTTGATCAACAGAAAAAAATCAAAGAAGTTTTATCAAAATATAAAATTCATTTACTAACTTCTTGTGAAGAATTTAATAATAGAATGTGGAATTTTTACTCAAATTATTCTGAAAATTGGCATTGCATTTCTGAAAAAGATAATGATTATAGCCAGCCGCACTATTATTTTCATTCTTTTGTATATCGTTTTCTTGCTGTACTTGCTTGGATAAAGAAAATACAAAAAGATATGATATTTATAGATACAACACTAGCGTCAAAAAAAGATTTGGAATTCATAAAATTTTTACGAGTAATTCCTCTGATATTTTGCGATTTACATTTTGTTGAAGGAGAAAATGCAGATGGAACACACGCTACTGACCATTTTTTCAGAGATAAATTAAATTTATTCCCTGATGAGATTATCAATGAGAATGGAATTAAATCGTATTCTGAATACATAGAAAATTTAGATAAATTACAATTGCCTTTAAAAGATTTATATGATTGGTTTAATGGAATATCGCCAATAGAAGATAGAAAAAGATGGGACAGATTGTATTTTATGCATCTAATTGTAATGGTATTTCTTAATAATTATGGATATGATTTTCAAGAAACAAACAAAGATAAATTGAAGGAAATATTAAATAATCCTTCGAAACAAGTTAATATGATTGGTTTCTTTGAGTTGTTGAACGAATATAAATTAAATGAGAATAAAAAAGTAAAGATGTTGAGAAAAATATCAATACTATGATTAAATTTCCCTTTCGATACCTCAGCAAGAAAAGCCAAGTAGTTGATATTATCGCACAATTAAAATTCTGCCTTTCAGGCAGGGGGAGAGAGGCGTATGCACTACCGCAGGTTGTACCCTACGGTTATGAAACTCAAATGCTTTCAGCATTAAAATATGTCCTTTCAGGACAAAGGGATTACAGATTGCTAACCGACGACTTGAAAAGTCGGATTTTCATAACCGCAGGTAAGCAAAGCGTGACCTGTGGTTACGGAAACAACACAGTCAACACTGGCTTGAAAAGCCGAATTTTCATAACCGTAGGCGAGCGAAGTACAAAAGGCAGAACTAAAACACAGAATGTATGAGTTATACAAAATTATTATATCACACGGTTTTTTGTACAAAAAGCAGAAAAAATACAATTCCGGAACAGCACGAAAAAGAGTTGTACGCTTATATTATGGGTATTATCAATAACAAAAAATCGAAACTTTACCGCATTGGCGGTACGGAAAACCATATACATTTGCTCTTTGATATACACCCAACTTTTGCGTTGTCCGATTTTATGCGTGAAATAAAAGAACATTCAAGCAAGTGGCTTGGACAAAACCATAATTTCCCTGATTTTGAAGGTTGGGCTGTAAGTTTTGCAGCGTTTACATATAATTTGAACGACAAACAAACGATTATCAATTATATAATGAATCAAAAAGAACACCATAAAACTATCGGTTTTGAAGATGAATACAGGCAGTTTTTGACGGATAACGGAATAGAAATTAATGAAAAGTATTTTCTAAAAGATTAAAAATTTATGCTAAAATCCCCCCTCCGATACCCCGGTAGAAAAAGTCGAGCAGTTGATACAATCGCCAAACTGATTCCCGACTTTGACGAATTTCGAGAACCGTTTCTCGGAGGCGGCTCGGTGTTTGTGTCTGTAAAGCAGCGTTTCCCCGATAAAAAATACTGGATAAACGATTTATATTCGGAACTGTACAAGTTCTGGGAAATGACGCAAAAAGATGTGGACGGCGTAGTGGCGAAGATTTATGAATGGAAAAATAAATACACCATCGGTAGGGAGTTATACCGGTTTTTGAACGAAAATCACGACAGTTTCAACGACTTTGACCTACGGAATGAGAAATATTAGCGAAAATTCCGACCAGAAAGGTAAAGAACTGTTTATTTCCAATTATTGTTAGATTATTTTGAACAAGCCCAGGGGCTAACAACTATTTCGCAAAATTCAACCAACATCCATGATACGAGCCGATAAACTTTTCTATACCCCCGATTACGACGGGAAATCCGGTCTTTGCATGTTGCCCGAAGACGAATCGACACACGCCATTCGGGTGCTGCGTATGCAGGCGGGCGACAAACTGCATTTGGTCGACGGGCGGGGCGGATTGTTTGAAGCCGAAATCACAAACCCACATCAAAAGCGTTGCGAAGTGCGGATTCTCAATGCCGTTTTCAATTACGAAAAACGCCCTTTTCGTTTACATATTGCCATTGCTCCTACCAAAATGAACGAGCGTATGGAGTTTTTCCTTGAAAAAGCTACCGAAATCGGTATCGACGAAATCACTCCGCTGCTTTGCCAACGCTCCGAACGCAAGGAGTTGAAAACAGCTCGTATGGAGAAAATTCTTGTGGCGGCAATGAAGCAATCGGTCAAAGCATATTTGCCTAAACTGAACGAAATCTGCGCGTTTGAAAAATTTATACACAGAGCTACCGCCGAGCAAAAATTCATTGCCCATTGCAGCGAGGGCGAAAAACTACTGTTGAAAAATGCCTGTAAGCCAACCACCGAAGTGTTAATTTTGATTGGTCCCGAAGGAGATTTCAGCGAAGCGGAAGTAGCGCTCGCGCGTGAAGCAGGTTTCGTACCCGTATCGCTTGGCAACAGTCGCCTGCGTACCGAAACAGCCGGCATTGTAGCCTGCCACACCGTAACCCTGATTAACGAATAACCGACTGTTCGATGCTTACGCGCTCCAACTGTCCACCCAGCGGCGGGTTGAGTTTGGAAAGCCTCAAATTTGCCTGCCGTATCTGCGGAAATCGAGCAAGCAGTTTATCCAAAATCCGCTGTACAACGGGTTCGAGCAAGCGCGATTTTATTGCCATTTCCTCTTTTATAAGCATGTAAACTTCCTGATAATTAACCGTATCGGCAAGATTGTCGCTTTGGCTTGGGATAGAAATATCGAGGTCGAACGAAAGCGTGAGTTCATAATGAGCTCCCACGGTTTGCTCTTCATCGAAATGCCCGTGATGGGCATAAAACTGCATTTTTTCGAGAATTATTTTTGCCATAATACGCGTTTTTCCTGTTTGTTTTTCTAACTTTCGAAGTGCAAAGATAACGCTTTTTCTCCCAAGCAAATCCACAATAACGGAACGAATTGTTTTGCGAAAAACTTAAACAATTCCAAGTCAATTAAATCCCAATTTATTTGAATTTAAAAAAACATTTGCCTGTCGAATAACTGAAAACGGAAAATTTTAAAAAATAACCGTCATTGCGGGCTTGACCCGTAATCGCATAATAGAATTCCCAAAAGAACAATGGACAGGTTTTGGTATTACCGATAAACGATAATTGGTAGAGGCGTATTGCATACGCTCAACACAAAAAAACAAAAGCGTATTGCAATATGCCCTAAACAGGCATTGCAATACGCTTAATTAGTAACAAGGAGGCAATATGCTCCTACTTCACATCTCCTGCCTTAATCAAATATTCGGCAATTTGCACCGCGTTGAGCGCTGCGCCTTTTTTAATCTGGTCGCCTACGCACCAGAACGACAATCCGTTGGGATTCGAAATATCCTTACGCACACGCCCTACAAACACAGGGTCTTCGTTGGCAACGAAAAGCGGCATCGGGTACACCTTGTTCTCAGGCTCGTCCTGCAACACAATTCCCTCGGCATTGATAAACGCTTTGTGCGCTTCGGCAACCGAAACAGGGCGTTCGGTTTCTACCCAAATCGCTTCCGAATGGGCACGCAACGCAGGCACGCGTACACACATCGCACTCACTTCGATGTTCGAATGCATAATTTTTTGCGTTTCGTGATACATTTTCATTTCCTCTTTCGTGTAGCCGTTTTCGGTAAACACATCTACCTGAGGAATAAGGTTATAGGCAAGCTGGTAAGCAAATTTATTTACCGTAGGTTCCTCACCACGCACAATTTGTGCATATTGTTCGGCAAGTTCGTCCATCGCCGCCGCACCCGCGCCCGAAGCCGCCTGATAGGTAGCCACATGTACACGCTTGATATGCGATATCCCTTCAATAGCTTTCAATGCCACCACCATTTGAATGGTAGTACAGTTTGGGTTGGCAATCACGCCGCGCGGACGGTTGAGCGCATCTTCGGCATTCACTTCGGGAACAACCAGCGGCACATCCGAATCCATACGGAAAGCGCTTGAATTGTCAATCATCACCGCGCCGTATTTGGTAATATCTTTCTCAAACTCCTTCGAAGTGCTTGCACCGGCAGAAGTAAAGGCAATATCCACACCTTTAAAATCGTCGCCATGTTTCAATTCTTTCACCGTATATTTTTTGCCGCGAAATTCATATTCCGTTCCTGCACTGCGCGACGAACCAAACAACACCAGTTCGTCAATCGGGAAATTACGCTCGGCGAGCACCCTGAGAAATTCTTGTCCAACCGCGCCACTTGCGCCAACAATAGCTACTTTCATTTTATATTTTTTTTATTAATAAATAAAATTTATATTTGTCTGATTTTTTTACATTAAAAAAAATCTCGGCAAAGTTAGTTTATTTCACTTTAAAAATAAAACAGCCATGAAAAGATTAGTATTATTTTTCTTGTTGGGAATTTCAATAAGCGCATTTTCACAATTTACAGACGATTTTTCGGACGGCGATTTTACAGGCAATCCAACTTGGAGCGGCACAACAAGTAATTTTATTGTAAATGCAGAAATGCAGTTACAGTCAAATGCAAGCGCCACTTCAACATCCTACCTTACCACCGAATCAGAGGCAATAAAAAATGCCGCTTGGGAATGTTGGGTGAAAATCACTTACAATCCATCAAACAGCAACTATGCTTCTTTTTATTTGGTTTCAAGCAATTCCGATTTGACAAATACCAACGCTTATTATGTCCAAATTGGCAATTCGGCAGATGAAATTTCGCTTTACAAACAGACAGGTACAATTAAAACAAAAATTATTGACGGTACGGATAAACGAATAGATACAAATCCTGTTGAAGTGAATATCAAAGTTACTCGCGATGAAAACGGGAAATGGTCGTTGTTTTCAAAATTAGCTACCGAAAGCGATTTTGTTCAAGAAGGTAACGATACAATAGAAACTACTCATCAATTTAGCTATTATGCAGGAGTACTTTTTTCCAATTCCGGCACAACAGGCAAAAATTATTATTTTGACAATATAAATATTTCGGGCGAAAAATATCCGGACTCTACACCACCAAATGTTAGTTCGACCGTCATTACCGATGTAAATAAATTGCTCATAACATTTTCCGAAAAAGTAGATATTTCGGCTGCAAACTTTTCTTTTCCTAATGAATTAGGTTCGTTTACCTCAACCTTGTTGGCAGATAACAGGCAACTTGAAATCATTTTCGAAAATGAATTTGTTACCAGAACAGTTTACCCTTTCACATTGAATAATATTTTTGACCTCAACGGTAATGCATTAGAAAAAACAAACTATCAATTCGGCGTATCGGAAAGTGCCGAAGCCGGTGATCTAATAATCAACGAAGTGATGCCTAACAGTGCCGATGGTTCGGAAGATTATATCGAAATTTATAATAAATCAGATAAAATTATAGATTTAACAGGTGTAAAATTTATCAAAACAAGTGTTGCTGATTTGGCAATACAAGAAATCCCCACAGGAACAATCATTTTCCCACAAAATTATTTAGCGTTTGTAGCACATCCGGAAGCACTTCGGGAGTTTTTCTCCGTACCCGAAGAAGCGAATATTGCTTCAATAAATTTAGGTACATTCTTAACAAATGAAACAGCATCTATCCAACTCAGCGACGGAATAATTGTTTTCGATGAATTATCATATTCCGACAAATGGCACGACCCACTCATTAAAAATCCCAAAGGCGTAGCCCTCGAGCGCATCGACCCGCACCAACCCACGCAAGATGCTTCAAATTGGCATTCGGCAGCTTCCGATGTAAATTACGGTACGCCGGGTTACAAAAACTCGCAGTACCGCGACAAGTCTGTACAGGGCAGCTCGAGCAAAGAAGTGTGGATTGAAAAAGAAACTTTCTCGCCCAACAACGACGGCTACGAAGATATTTTGCTTATCAACTACCTATTGCCCGACAACGGTTGGATGGCAGACATCACCATTTTCGATGCCAGTGGGCACAAGGTACGCAAACTCTACGACAGCTTCCTGCTCGGCACCGAAGGCACTCTTTCGTGGGACGGCTCGGACAGCAACCACCGTACTGCCAACATCGGCATTCATGTGTTATTCGTTGAATTGTACAACGCTTCGCTGGGCAAAACCAAGCAGTTTAAGCTTGTATGCGTAGTTTCGGGAAAGAAATAAATCCCCTAATTTTTCTCCCTTCGGTCGAAAGACCGTTGGTTCCCCCAAGAGGAGAGCTGGTTTTAATCGCTCCCCTCAATTGGGGTTTGGGGCATGCCACGCGCTGCATCCCTATCATATATGATTTATTGGAACAAAAGAACCGCGTAATTATCGCTGCCGACGGCTTGCCGCTAATGTTGTTGCAAAAAGAATTTTCGCAGCAAAAAACAGTGGAATTTTTGGAATTTCCGTCTTTTAAAATTCATTATTCGGCAACCAGCTCACAGGTATGGGCAATGCTTGGCAGTATACCGAAAATCGTGCAAGGCATTGTACATGAACATCGTAAACTGCAACAAATTATCCGCGAAAAAAATATCAACTTCGTAATTTCCGACAATCGTTTCGGATTATGGACACAACAGGTTCCCTGCGCCTACATCACCCACCAATTGATGATAAAAATGCCGCGCAGTTTGCGCTTTCTCGAACCGGTGGCGTGGGCATTACACCGCCTCGTCATCACCCGCTACACCGAATGCTGGATACCCGATTTTGCAGGCTCGCCAAACCTTTCGGGCGATTTATCGCACAAATATCCCTTGCCGCAAAATGCGCGTTTTATCGGTAACCTGTCGCGTTTTTCGTGCATGGAAGATATTGTTCCGACAGAAACTTTCCATACCGTAGTCGTAGTATCGGGCATAGAACCGCAACGCAGCATGTTCGAAAAATTGTTGATTGAAAAATACGCTTCCCAACCCGAAAAAACATTAATCATACAAGGTTTGCCTCAACAGGAAACCGTACGCCGAAAAATCGGTAGCGTTACACTCCTCTCCCACCTCTCTGCCTCGGAATTGAAAGCGCAACTCTGTGCAGCAAAAAAAATTGTTTGCCGTTCGGGCTATTCTACAATAATGGATTTACACGCTCTGGGCATTACTCACAAAGCCACTTTTATCCCCACTCCCGGACAAACGGAGCAAGAATATCTGGCAAAATTGCACGAGAAAGAATTTTTACAAAAACAAAAAAAACATTAAAACTTTACTCGGCATGACGAAACTTATTGCTATATTTGTCCTAACATTTTTTTATTAATCTTAAAAACTATTATTGTTATGTGGAATTTTATTCTTTTTATCGCAGTAGGTGCGGTAGCCGGTTGGCTTGCCGGAGTTATTATGAAAGGAAGAGGCTTCGGTTTCCTGATCAATTTGTTGATTGGTATAGTCGGCGGATTTTTAGGCGGCTGGCTATTTGGATTGCTGGGCATCGGCTCTTCCAGTCTTGTTGGCGGATTAATTGCCGCAGTGGTAGGAGCTGTTATCCTGTTGTGGATTATTTCTTTGTTCAAAAAGAAATAAATACCTGCAATTTTTATAAAAAAGGCTCTGAAAAACAGAGCCTTTTTTATTTCTGTCTACCTGTAATAAACGAAAGCAAAAACTGTCCATCATTTGTGGGGTTACACTATTTTTTTTTGCGTAGAAAATAAAAAAGTTTGTTATCCCAACAGTATAACCCCGATGCCTTTATGATTATGTGCGATGGACAGTTTTTTTGCTTCCGTCTTGCTCATTCCCTCCTACCATTAAAGGAACAGCTAAAGATACTCTATACTTTTTTCGTTTTTTTTCTTCTTAAAAAAGGCTTATATTTGCGTCGCCAAACTAACAGAATATAAGCCCTGGTGCATTCGCTCGAATTGTCTTTACTTTCAAAGCAATTCGCTCTTTTGTATGAATGACTTTGCAAAGTAAAACATTTAGTCGGTATTATGCAACAATTTGTTGGTATTTTTTTATGTTTAATTTAAAAATATTTATATTATGACTGAGAATCAAAGGTTTAAAGAGTTAATTTTATATCTAATTTCAAATAAAAAAATAAGAAATCAACAACAATTTGTAGAAGAAATAGATTCAGATAAGACTTCTGTTTCGAAAATTAAGAATGGGCGATTAAGTATTCCAAACACTTGGTTTGCAAAAATAAAAGATGCTTATCCTTATATTTCAATAGATTGGCTAAAAAATGAAGAGGGCGAAATGCTTCTACCCGAAACTCGACATGAAAATGCGGAGGAACTGAGAGAAAAATACATAGCCGAGCTGGAACACAACTCTTCGCTTTCGAAAAAACTTATTGCCGCACTCGAAAAATCGAACTCTTTACTTGAGAAAATCGAATTACTGCCCGACAACGAACTGAAAAAAGAATGTATCGCAGGAATTTCTGCTATTAAAAGTGTCTTAATGGGTGCAGAATAGATAAATTCACGGCGTAACTTTTAATTCCTGTCCAATGCGGATGCTCGCCGAAGGCAATCCGTTCCATTCCATCAATTGTGCAACTGTAGAACCATAACGAATGGCGAGACTGAATAGCGTGTCGCCCTTTTCAACCGTGTGCTTAGCAGGGTTGGCAGGAATTTGTGCAAGCTTCTGTCCGATTGTGTCGGGCTGATTTTCGAGAATGATACCGGCACTTTCTTCTTCAACAAAAAGCTCTGCTGTATCGGGGTTTATCACTGTTTCGGGACAGATAAGGCGACGAGCGGTAACATAACGAGCGGCATAATAGCGCGCGGCACTGTTATCATTGCTCACACCGGTTTGCACAGCTGCATGGATAAACTGGAAACTGCCATCGGGATTAATTTCCGAAACAATGCCTACATGACCAATGCGCGCCGCACGAGCATTTCGCCCTTTGAAAAATACCAAATCGCCCGGCTGCAAATCGCTTTTGCGTACCGGAATACCGTGCACTATTTGCGCTCCCGAACTGCGTTGCAGCTTATAGCCAAATTGTCCGTAAACGAAACCGGTAAAGCCCGAACAGTCGAACGAATTAGGTCCGGAACCTCCGCCACGATAGGGTTTTCCCAAATAGTTGAAAGCAAAAGAAAGCAGTGAATCGACTTGCGAGCGCGGTGCCGAAGTTTCATCAGTCCGCGAAAAGGCAGCCTGCGAAAAGGCAATCAGTAAACTAATAATGAGAAGTTTGCGAAACATTTTGTGTGGTAAACAAATCCATTTTTACTTCTTTTTTAAACTCTTCGTCGGCTTCGGGCGTCAATTCGTCTTCACCTCGACGATAGTAATATATCACGCCATGGCGTTTACACTCCATCAACCGATGATAGGGCGGCAGATGGGCAAATTTGGCTTCTATTTCATTCCAAATTTCCTGAATAATAGCATCACCCGCTTCGCGCATACTGGCTACAATTTCTAAATAGCGCGCAGTACTTTTTTGGTAAATTTTCTGATTCGTTTTATATTCCTTAAATATATCGTAATGCACTTTTACATTGGCAATAGTGGGATTGTAAATGCGCGTTGTTCCTACTCGTGCACGCTCAGCTTCTCCTTCAATAATATTTTTTCCCCATTTGAGCAAAGCAGCTTCGGTGCTTAAATCGGGCACGGCGTAATTGTCGAGGTCGAGTTTGTAAAACGATTTGTGTTCTTTTTTTATTTCGTTGCGAATTACGCACAAATTTAATACTTGAATAAAATGTGAAATATACAGCCGGGCATTTCGCACCACATCTTGATAGTTTTTGTTTGACGATACCTGCGTGTCTAACGCCTGTTTGTAGAGCGACAGTGTTTTTTCAAAATTATGCAAATACACTTTCGCTTCGTTGACCAATTTGTACGACAACACCATTTCTGCCGGTTTGCCGTTTATTTCATGCTGCGCAATAGCCTGTTGCAATGCTCTTGTGCGCGCTTTGTCGGTATTTGGTAGTCTTCTGTAAGGCATATTCTCTAATTTTTTCGGGATTAAACTTCTCTATACGACAATTTTTCAGCTAAATCAAACAGGTTTCGTTTTCTTTCATTGGGTAAATCTACCTCCGCCAATTTTCGGATTGCCAATTGGAAATATTCATCCATCTTTGCCTCGCAGGCAGTTTTTGCATTTGTTTGGTTATACAGTTCGGTTACGGCTTTTATTTTTTTTTCGGGTTCTTTGCCTCCTTCGGGCGACAGCCAATATTCAAATTCCTTTTGTTGTGCCGGAGTAGCATTTTTCAGAGCCGTTATCAGTAAAAATGTTTTTTTGTTACAAAGAATGTCTCCGCCCGTTTGCTTACCGAAAGTTTCAGCGTTTCCGTATACATCGAGCAAATCGTCTTTGAGCTGAAACGCCAAACCGAGATTCACGCCGAAATTGTACAACCGCTTGGCATTTTCTTCGTCGGCGCCGCCAATCAACGCTCCAAGCCGCACAGCTGCACCAAGTAGAACTGCTGTTTTTAGGCGTATCATTTCCAAATATTCATTGATGGAAACATCGGAACGCTGTTCAAAATCCATATCGTATTGCTGCCCCTCGCAAACTTCCAGCGCTGTGTGCGAAAAAAGTTCCAATCCAGCCGCTAACTTGTCGGGCAACAGTTCGGCTATGTATTGGTAGGCTTTTATCAGCATGGCATCGCCGGAAAGAATGGCGGTACTTTCATTCCATTTTACATGCACGGTGGGTTGCTTACGACGCACGGGTGCTTTATCCATAATGTCGTCGTGCAACAAAGTAAAATTGTGAAAAATTTCTAAACCAATCGCCGGATTTATTGCCGGTTTAAGGTTTTCGGCGAACAAGTTGGCTGCCATTAGCACCAATACAGGACGCAATCTTTTACCTCCAAGTGCCAAAACATAGCCAATTGGCGCGTATAAACCGAGTGGTTCGACAGCCCAATTTATTTCGCTAAATTTTTGATTTACAATATCTTGTATCTCTTTTGTTGTATACATAAAACAACACTCTTTTATAACTTGCTAAGTTATAACAAAATATAATATCTTGACAAAAAACTTATCAACAATTAAAAATTTATTTTCTTTTTTGGAAAACTTTTCAGATTTTAAAATTTCGTTTATTGATAAAAAAAATATTTTTGAGGAAGGATATATTCTATTTGTTTCCCAAAATGGCAAACTCAATCACATCGGTCATCACTTTTTTAATATCTAATCCGGCGGCACGCACTTGCTGGGGAATAAAACTCGTAGTAGTCATTCCCGGATTGGTATTTACTTCGAGTAGATTTATTTCATCGTTGTTGGTAATAATGTAGTCGATGCGTACAATGCCTTTACATCCAAGCAATTGATAAATTTCGGAAGTTAGTTTTTGCACTTTCTTTGTTAGTTCGCTACTGATTCGGGCAGGCGTGATTTCTTCTACTTGTCCGTTGTATTTAGCATCGAAATCGAAAAATTCGTTGACACTAACTACTTCTGTTATAGGAAAAACTACTTCTTTTGTATCTGTGCGATACATGCCGCAAGTAATTTCGGTGCCTTGCATAAAACGCTCAACGATTACCTGGTCGCCTTCGGAAAAAGCTTTTTCGATGGCAGGAAGCAATTCTTCTGCTGTTTTTATTTTGCTTACCCCAAAGCTCGAGCCTCCTACATTCGGTTTTACGAAGCAAGGTAATTGCAAACGATTAATAATCTCGTCGGCATTTATTTTGTCTGCTTTGCGAAGCATTACCGAATCGGCTACGCGAATGCCAAAAGCGCGCAAATAATTGTTGCATACAAATTTATTAAATGTCAGTGCTGCCGAAAGTACATCGCAACAAGTGTAAGGCATATTAATCAGGTCGAAATAGCCTTGCAGTTTTCCGTCTTCGCCCGGCATACCGTGAATAGTAATATAAGCGCAGTCAAATAAGAATTTTTCGCCGTTTATATCAAAGCTAAAGTCATTCTTGTCAATCGGAATCGATTGTTTACCTATGGGAGTATCCAGCTCTACGCGCCAATTATCTTGCTGAATAATTACGGTATAAAGATTGTATTTTTCTTTATCGATAAAAGAAACCAGTCCTTGTGCGCTTTTAAGCGATACTACAACTTCGGATTGGTCGCCTCCGGCTACGATTGCTATATTTTTTTTCATCTTGTGTTATGTTGTTTTAACGATTTATACAATTTCTCTATTGTTTATATAGCCCCGCCATTTTTCAATCAGGGCTTGCATATCTTCGGGGATTTCAGAATCGAAATACATTTCTTCGCCGGTAAGCGGATGAACGAATCCAAGTGTTTTGGCGTGTAGTGCTTGCCGGGGACAAACGGCGAAGCAATTTTGCACAAATGTTTTGTATTTGGCAAAGGTGGTTCCGCGTAAAACCTGATTGCCTCCGTAGCGCTCGTCGTTGAAAAGCGTATGTCCGATATGCTTCATGTGTACGCGTATTTGGTGTGTGCGTCCCGTTTCCAACCGGCATTCTACGAGGGTTACATAACCCAGTCGTTCAATTACTTTATAATGTGTTACGGCATGTTTTCCGTGTTCGCTGTCGGGAGGAAAAACCGCCATCAGCATGCGGTCTTTCAAATCGCGACCGATGTTTCCTACAATTGTTCCTTCGTCGTTTTCCATACTTCCCCATACGAGGGCGATGTATTTCCTATGCGTTGTTTTATCGAAAAATTGTTTGCTGAGCTTGGTCTTTGCATATTCGGTTTTGGCAATAACCAGTAAACCCGAAGTATCTTTATCTATCCGATGTACTAATCCGAGGCGGGGATCGCTTACATCAAACTTCGGATTGTCTTTTAAATACCAGGCTAAACCATTCAGAAGCGTTCCTTCGAAATTGCCAAATCCGGGATGTACTACCAAACCGGGTTGCTTGTTTACTACCATCAGCGCATCGTCTTCGTATACAATATTTAAAGGGATTTCTTGCGGGATTATTTCGAATTCATTGGGCGGATAAGCCATTTGTATGGAAATCACATCTGCCGGTTTTACACGATAGTTTGATTTTACCGGCTTATCGTTTACCAAAATTGCATTGGCGGCTGCAGCTTCTTGTATCCGGTTGCGCGAAATATCGGGCATGATGTTGACCAAATATTTGTCGATGCGCAACATGGACTGTCCTTTGTCCACCACAAAACGATGATGCTCGAACAATTCGTTCGGGGATTCCGATTCGTCTAATTCGTCGGGTTCTTGTGTAAAATCCTTGTCTGTCATTGAAACCAATTATCAATTTCGTTGTCTTGCCTTTTGTGTCTTTTTTGCAAGGAGTCTAATTCTAACGAATAGCTTTTTTCAGGAGTTTCGAGCAGGTTTTTATCTTTTGTAAGCCAAATGGTTACCGAATTTCCTATGCGTATCGGAGTGTCTGTTATCGGATTTTGCTTATATACGAAATGGGCTGCCGAATCGGCGGCGCTAAGCGGTTCGTCGTCGAACTGCGCAGTGCGAATATTCAACGAGTCGTTGCTTGCCAGCGCAAGTGCTTCTTCGTATTTCAAGCCGCGGAAACTGGGTGTGGGGATTTCGGAATTTTCCGAATTGTCGCGCCCAACAACGAGCACTACACCCGATTGTACCTGCATTTTCATTCCCGGACTGAGCTGTTTTCCTCCTGCTTTTACATTTTTCACCAAATCTTTGTATTCGGAAGGGATATATTCTACGCCCGTCACCCGAAAGCCCACCGCTTCGAGGGTTGCTTTAGCGTTGCGGTACGAGAGGTCGCGCACATCGGGCAACGATATCATGGGTTTGGAAATCGTATTTATCACCAAATAAATTGTTCTGTATGTTTTGATTTTTTCGTTTGCTACAGGTGTTTGTTCTACGACTACTCCCGGCTTGAGTTTGGGTTGATATACCGAATCTATCACTGCGTAGGTTAAATTCATATCTTCGAGTGCTTCAACGGCATCGGTAAGTGCTACGCCTTTGAGATTAGGCACAGCGATGCTTTCGCCATGATTGGTATAGAAGCGCAGCCATTGTAATACTGCCACCGCTATCACTATAAACACCGCCAGGGCAATGCAGAAATTCTTCAAAAATTGTTTGCTGAAAATAAATGCCAACAAGCTGCCCGATTTCTTTTTAGTCATAATTCGCTGTTTTTTCTCGTCGGCAAAGATAGAGAAAATTTAGGAAACGAATAAAAAGGAACAAGATTTGATATGATACAATCTTGCTCCTTGTTTACTTGTTGTCGTTCCTCCTCGTAATGACGCGTTCGTTATTGCGGGCTTGACGAATCCTTTTTTACAAGCCTGAAAGTTTTCTATTCTACAATAACCCGTTTGTCTTTCGGATATTTTATTTGCACCGTGAAGGTTAGTTCCTTGCTGCCGCCTGCGGGAAGGTTTACCTGCCACTGCACCGCGCCTGTAGTTTCGTTTAGCTTGCCGCCATCGAGTTCGGTGGCTTTCACGGTTATATCGCTTTGACGGGTGAGCGGTATTTGGTCGAACACCTCTATTTCGACGGCTTCTTTCTTGTTGTTTTTCAACGAAATGCGCCACGATACGGTTTGCTGCTGCTGCTTGCCGCCAAAGCCAACGGTTTCGGTAAAGTCTTTTACCTTTTCGCGTTTGACGGAAATACCCTGGTCGACACCGAAGGAGATACTGAGCGTGTCGGTAAAACTGTTCGGGCTGATGCTTGTTTTGCCGATAAAGGCATTTTCGAAATACAGGTTTGCTTCGCCTTGCTGCAATTCGAGTTCACTCCAATCGGTGATTAGCGCCTGCAAATATACTTTTTCCGACAGTTTGGGCAGCGCTTTGTAGCTAAACCGGCATGGTGCTTCGAGTGTGCGGAAAGGCACCTGCGCTATTTTGTTTTCCGATTTCAACGATTGCGGCTCTTCTACTTCGAACTGTACGGCAGGCGGCGCGGGTGGATTTTCGGGTGCAATGGCAATTGCTGCTACAGTATCGGAAACTTCTTTGTTTACTGTCGCTTTAGCAGCTTTCTTGTTTTTCGATTTTGTAGTAATGAGAATTACACCATTTGCCCCTTGAGCTCCATAAACAGCCGTAGCTGAAGCGTCTTTCAACACATCGATATTCTCAATATCCGATGGTGGTATATCGTTAATGTTGCTCACCGGGAAACCATCAACAATATACAATGGTTCGGCAGCTTGCACAAGAGAACTGCCTCCGCGCACGCGAACTCGAACCTCGGCATCGGGCGAACCTTCGCTTGCTACACTCACACCCGCCATTCGTCCTTGTAAGGCTTCGGCAGCAGAAGATACGGGAACATCTCGCAAATAGTCTCCATTTACAGAAGGAACTGTCGAACTCAATTCTTCTTTGGAAACTCCCGAGCCATAGCCTGTAACAACAAGTTCGTCTGTGGGATACACATATCCAAGGGTAAGCGGGTAAAGCGTGGGCATATCTGCCGAAGTTTGAGTTTGCGCTGTGGATAGAGCAAGGGCAATGTTTGTCCAGTCGCTGCCCGTTTGCTGTCTGATGTCAGCCTTTTGCGTAATAACAAGAGCTTTGCCCGTGCCTTCAAACTTGATGTCGTAGCTTGGCGTCCACGAAGCGCGGCTTACCAGATACGAGAGTTCTATTTTGCCCTCCCGATTTTGGTCCTTAGCATTTACCAACACTAAAATCACTCCTTCGGGGTCTTTGGGGTTGTTGTTAAGCTGGTTTATCTGATTGTTGTATGCCGCAATGCTGTCGTTCAACTCGGCGTTTTGGCGGTTAAGCGTAAGGCGCGTGCGTTCAATATTGCTCATTGTTCCGGTAAAATAATCGGAAAACTCGCGGTATTTGACAGCTGTACCCGACAACCGGCTCTGCGTTTGATTGGCTTTCAGGTATTTCTGTTTGTCGTCGGCAATGCGTATTTGTGTGGCAATATCTTCCTGCTGCCGCTTGAACGAGTCGATTTTGTTTTGCAGCAAACGGGTTTGTTCGCCGATTTCCTTTTCGCTCAAGTAATTTTTCTCGAACGAAACATTAAGGATTGTCAATCCTTCGCCGGCAGAGGCACGAATGCTTTGTTCCTGCACAAAGGGCGACAGGTTGGTAAAGCGCAGCAATACCGACTTGCCGGCTGGCGTAAACTGCGCCTCGCCGAAGAGTTGCGCTTCCTGCGGATACATTATCGCACGGGTAAGCGTCAGGTCTAATTCCTGTTCGGTTTGCGCCGTGGCGGCAACGGACAGGAATGATAACAGGGATATCAGCCCCCCAACTCCCCAAAGGGGGGCTTTGGAATATCGTTTTGAATTTTTCATATTGTTTAGAATTAGCCCTCCTAATCCCCCCGAAAGGGAATTTTAGGGAGCGTTTGTTTTTTACTCACTTAATTGTTTTTCACTGTTTTATTCCCAAGTCCCCCTTTTGGGGGGATTTAACGGGGCTTTTACTCTGTTACCAAGCGCATATCTTTTGGATATTTCACGGTGTATTGCAACACAATTTCTTTCGATTCGCGCGGAGCGAGCGAAACAGTCCATTCCACTTCGCCGGTGGTTTTGTTGTGTGCGCCGCCTGATAGATTTACTACCGTTACCTCAAAATCATCGTTCTTCGAGATAGGGATTTGGTCGAGCACTTTCACTTTCACCGCTTCGTTCTTATTGTTTTTTAGTGTGATTTTCCAGCCGATGTTATCGGTCTTTTTGCTTCCGAGGGTTTTGCTCGAAGTAAATTCTTTTATCTTTTCGCGCTTTACCATAATGCCTTGGTCAACGCCGAAAGATACATCGAGTGTATCGTTAAACTGCTCGGTGTTGATATATGAAGTGCCGATAAAGGCATTTTCGAAATAAAGGTTCAGGTCGCCGTTCTGTATTCCGAGGTCGAACCAGTTAGTTATCCGCCCGATAAGATAAACTTTATCCGATAGTTTGGGAATGCTTTTGTACTCGTAGATACTTGGTATTTCTGCCTCTTTGTAACGCAGCTGGTTGGGTTTATTGTCACTCTTCACCGTTTGTGTGCCTTCTATATTAAAGGTAAAACTTGTGCGCTGCTCGGCGGGTACTTGTGTTTGAGGTGCGTTGAAAGCAACGGTGCTTGCTGATGTTACCATGTTACGGGTTTCGCCCATCGAATTATCGGCACGGGCAACAATCTGTTTCGATTTTTCGCGTATTTGAAAATACTGAATATAATACGGTCTGAGGTCGGGAATATCAGCCGAAGTCTGTGTTTGCGCCGTAGAAAGGCTTAGCGGGATATCCGTCCAGTCCAAACCCGTTTGTTGCTGCACGGTAGCCTTGTACGACAATTGCAGCGGCTTGCTGATGCTTTGGAAGCGAATATCGTAGCTCGGTGTCCATGAAGCGTGCTGCACAATGTACGACAGCGTGAGCGTACCCTGTTTTGCCGCTTTGGCGTTGAGCGACACGGCAATCACACCCGAAGGCTCCGTTTGCCGGTTCGACAGTTGGTACATTTGCGAGCTGTAGGCATTGAGCGAGTCCTTGTATGTTTTCAAACTGCGCTGATGTAGCAGCAGTTGCTGGCGCGCGGCAGCCATTTGACTCATATAGTACTCGCTCAACTGCTTGAAATCGGCAGGTAAGGGACTTGTTTTTCCATCAATCTTAACATCCTGGTTTGCCTGAAAATACGCCATCTTCTCGTTCAATATCGCGATTTCCGTTTCCTCGTCTTCCACCTGCATTTTTACCTTTTTAATCTTCTCTTCAAGGGCTTTGCTTTGCTTGCTTTTTTGGGTAGTATTAAGATAGTCAAGTTCGTAGTTCACATTGCTTATCGCAAAACTGCCGTCGCTCTCTACGCGCACGCTTTCCTTTTTAATGTAGGGCGACAAGCCCGTGATTTTCAACTCTTGCTTACCCGCTGTAAGCTGAATTTTAGCCGTTCGATATTCCTGCGCTTCGTACGGGAACAGCACTACTTTGTCTAATTTCGACTGATATTCTTTCGCTTCCTGCGAAAAAAGGTTTGCGCACGACACAAGGACTGCTGTAATGATTGTGATTTTCTTTTTCATGGTTTTTGAAATTTTTATTTATGATTATGAATTTAATTTCTAATAAAAAATCGGACTTTTTCCCTGTTTAACTGTGTTCGTCATTGCGGGCTTGACCCGCAATCGCACAATAACGATTAATCCCTTTTTGAGCGATACCGTGTCAAACGCGGTATGACAGAGTCTTTTTTTCAGGCATAAAAATGTTTTTCTTAATAGATGCAGGGATTTGCGAAATTCCACACGATGAGGATAAATTTTTTTCGAAATTATTCTTTTTTTAGGTTTGTTCGTCATTTGAGGAACAAGCAATGACGAATACGACTCAAAGGGACTAAAAAAAACGGTCGCTCTCCCACCGCGCGGGATTAGTTGCAATATAATCGGCAATGTGTTGATACGATTTTTCATTGCGTATAATGTGTTCAAAATAATTGCGTTGCCATAATTTTCCCAAATATTCGTTTCGCGATTTGCATATTTTTAAACAGCCATTTGCCACCAACGATTTGTATGCCCCGACGATATTGCCAACTGTTGGGGCGACCCTCGCGGCGACTGTTGGGGCGACCCTCGCGGTCGCCCTGTTTTGAGCAGGGGTGAACCCTGTAGGGGCAGGGGTGAACCCTGCCCCTACGGCGGACGCGTTGTCTTTTTCCATCAATACAATGATGCCGTGCATGTGATTCGGCATTATTTGAAACACATCTAACAACGCATTCGGGTATCGTTCCGACAATTTCAACCATTCGTCGTGGGCAATTCTGCCGTATTCATTCAACTGCATTTCGCCATTGATAATTTCGCCCAACATACATACGCGATTTTGCACACATATCGTTATAAAATACATTCCTGCCTGCGAATAATCGTATCCTTTCAGGCGAATGCTGCGACGATGATGTATGTCGGGGTTGTATTTTGTCATATTTCTTATGTTTCGAACGGGGGGGTTATCAGTTATCATTGTTTCGGACGGGGGTGAACCTCGTCTCTACTGATAAATTCCAACGCTTCGTCCAATTGTTTTTCGTCAAAATATTTTTCTTCGAGGGCATTGCTTATAAAATGAAGTACTTTGCTTTCTACCCCGACTATTGCTTTGATAAAATCGGAATGTGCTACTACGGCACAACGACCAATTTTGCCGAAATGGTGAATGCCCCACGCCTCACCGCGGAACAGTGCCTTTAAATCGTTGTGTTTAAACTGCGACAGGTTTTTTGCCTTGATAAGGATATTGACATGTTTGTAGCCTTGATTGAGTTTTTCGGTAAAAAGTTTTTCACACAACTTTTCGTCTTGTTGGGTAAATTTCCCCACAATTTCCAATGCCAGGGCATTGCCTTCGAATGTTTTGATTTCGGTTAGCATAGCGATAAAGATTTTATTTGTTGATAAACAGGTTTTATGATACTTATTTCTTTGGTAATCGCTGAAAAGTGAACAGGTGTTTCGACAGTGCTTTCGACATCTTAAAAACTATTCTTTTCAATCGTATGGACTCCGCCCGAATGTCGTCCGGATTCTGCGCCTCGCGGATTGCCTCCGCACTCACCGAAAAGGTACCGAAACCGTCGATACATACATTGTTGCCGTCGCCCAGCTCCTTGAGAATGCCGTCCACAAGCATCTTGGCAGCAATTTCCAGCTCGTAGGCATTGAAAGTTGTACCTGCTGCCGTACGCTTGCACAGCTCGTTTAACCCTACTGTGCGCTTGCGGATAATGCGCGGAAACAACGCGCGTTTACGGCTGTTTTCGGGATTCACATTATCCGTCTGCTCGTCCAACCTGTAATATATACTCATTTGTCCTTAGGTTTTAATATTTTTCTCTTTATATTTTAATGCTTTGTACAGTATGTTTTAGTATTTTTCTCAATAGCTTTTATTTATGAGACCTACATCTCACAAAAGAGAGACCTACATCTTGATGTATTAAGACCTACATCTTACCGGAGCAAGATGTAGGTCTTGTAAATAATATGTCGTTTCGTACGGTATAAAACATCAAGTTGTTTTGCATAAAATCTACTGTGTAAAAGATTAATATCTAAGCTTCGACGAGGCAATAGCTCTTGTAGAATTTTTCTTGTTTATTTGTGCTTTGTTCGATTAGTTGGCAGTTATTATTTATCGCCTAAAAGATTTTGTGTTTGAGCAAGCAGCTTATCAAAGTCAGACCGATAGCTTTTGTCTTGAATGACACGGTATTTTTCAAATTCGCTTTCGGCAAATGTTTTAGCGATTTCGTGCGTAACCTTGCCGACACCGTCCGAAAGCTCAGCATCATTGAAATTAAGAAAAGCATCAAGTTTGTTCTTCCAGTCTTCCATTGTCATTGGGATAAAACGGCGTGCCTGCCTGTTTGCATAATCCAGATACATGGTTACAATCTCATTCAACTCCGAAAGTTCCATGTGCGACAGGTAATTTTTGGCAACACTCACATCGGTTTTTATAATTTTTCCGTTCGGTGCGTTTTTCCAATTCGTCAGTCCCATATTTTTCTTCCGGGCATCGGCTCGTTTCATAATCAATTCGGCAGCAGTATGCCGGTGTATGGCAAAGTGAAGTTTGTTTTGCACATTGGCAAAAAAGTTTTTGGTTGTCGGATTATTTATATCATAATCGACGGCAGTAGCATAGATATCGGTAATTTTCTGGTAAAATTTCCGTTCGCTGGCACGAATTTCCTGTATTTCGGCAATCAGTTCGTCGAAATACTGCTTTGAAAATACCTGGTCGTTAATCAGGCGGCTTTTATCCAACACATAGCCTTTTTTGGCAAATTGGCTCAATACGCCGGTTGCCCACTGGCGGAATTGAATTGCACGCTCGGAGTCGGTGCGGTAACCGACGGCAATAATTGCCTCCAAACTGTAAAACTTTACTTGATAGTTTTTGCCATCGGCGGCAGTATGCCGGAAATTCCGGCATACTGAATTTTCCTCTAATTCGCCATCTGCAAAGATATTTTTCAAATGCTCCTGAATGGTTCGGCGGTCTTTTTGGAACAATTCTGCTATGGCTTCGCTTTGCAGCCAAACATTTTCGTCTTCCACGCGCACGGTAATTCCGTCTTCGCCGCTTTGCCGGGTAAAAATCAGAAAGTCGGCAGTTGAATTGCGTATTTGAAGTGGTTTGTTCATATTTTAGTTTTCTTCTTTAGTAATTTTCCTTATGACTCTCGCGATAAAAGCACGCGGGGACGACGAGCTCGACAACTTTACACCCATATTTATAACTCTGCCTGTTGGCTGTTTTCTTTAAATGCTGCTGTTGCTTCTTTAATTATTGAAAGCATAAACTGGGCAAAAATTCCGCTGTCGTTGTGATAGGTAGAACGCCTTATGGCACGATAATACTCCTGCTGATTGTGAGCAATAATACTTTCGACAGGCAGCCACGCAAAAACAGGATTTTCCTGATACAGCAAAAGCGTTTGCCACATTCTGCCCATACGCCCATTGCCATCGCTAAACGGGTGTATAAATTCAAATTCGTAGTGAAAAATACAACTTTTTACCACTTGCGGCAGTTTCGCATTTTTAGTCCAAACAAGCAGTTGGTTCATTAACAAAGGTACTCTTTCGTACGGCGGCGCTATATGAATAGGCACTTCTCCATCAAAAACACCAACGCCTGCACGGCGGTATTTCCCCGGATTTTCTATCAACCCGTTCATCAGCAAGCCGTGTTGCTTCAACAAATCCTTTTCGTTGTAGGGGTTGCATTCCAGTAATTCATCATAGGCAACAATGGCATTTTTTACTTCCAGAATATCTTTTTGAGGTCCCGATACCCGTTTCCCGTCAACAATATCGGTAACCTGTTCCAGCGTCAAACTGTTTGCCTCAATCCACAGCGACGAATGAATGGTCTTTATCCTGTTTTCTCTACGCAGTTGCAGTGTCAAAGTTTTTTCCCTAATAATGTCAATTCGTTCCAAATCTGCCGCTATTTCGTAGGCAAAATTTAGTATTTCAGGTGTAATGGTGAATGTGGGAGCGTAGTTTTCCATTTTTATTTTTTTCTTTAGTAATTTTCCTTATAAACTATGCGAGAGAATCGGGCAGGAGCGGTGTAAGATGCCAAGTATCATTTTTTATTCTTTCAAACACTCCCGAAATTTCCCCAAAAACTCATCTGCATCGCTTTTGCTGAGGCAGAGCGGGGGCAGTAGACGAATAACCGTTGTGCCGCTTGCACCGGTGAAAACGCGTTTCTCAAACAGCAGTTTGCGGCGCAGCTCCTTCACTTCGTAGTCGAACTCAATACCAATCATCAAGCCCATACCGCGCACTTCCTTTACTTGTGGAAATTTGCGCAGTTCGCCGATAAGGTAATCGCCGATTTTTGCCGCATTTTCGCTAAGGCGTTCGGATTTCATAATGTCGAGCACGGCAATACCTGCCGTACAAGCTAAATGATTGCCTCCAAAAGTAGTGCCCAACTGTCCGTGCACCGCCTTAAACATCGGGCTGATAAGCACGCCTCCCATCGGGAAACCATTGCCCATACCCTTTGCCACAGTAATAAGGTCAGGGCGAATGCCGGCATGCTGGTGAGCAAAAAACCGCCCGCTGCGCCCGTAGCCCGACTGTATTTCGTCGAGGATAAGCACCGTGCCGGAAGCCGTACATTCCTCGCGCAGGGCTTGCAAAAACGCCGCTTCGGGCGTTTGAATTCCACCCACGCCCTGTATGCCTTCAATAATCACGGCGCAAACATCGCGTTTACCAAGCGATTGTTTCACCCCGTCAATATCGCCGAAAGCGAAAAATTCCACCTCCACACCTTCGTTTACCGGCGCAACAATTTTCGGATTATCCGTTGCGCGCACAGCCACCGAAGTACGCCCGTGAAACGACTTTTTAAACGAAATTATCTTTTTTCGTCCCGTATGAAACGATGCCAGCTTAAGCGCATTCTCGTTTGCCTCGGCACCCGAGTTGATAAAAAAAAGGCTGTAATCGTTGTAACCTGACATTTGTCCGAGCTTTTGGGCAAGTTCATCCTGCAGTTTGTTTATCACCGAGTTGGAGTAAAACGACAGCCGGTTGAGCTGTTCGGTAAGTTTCTGTACATAATAAGGATGCGTATGTCCCACGGAAATCACGGCATGACCGCCGTAGAGGTCGAGATACTCATAGCCTTGATCGTCGTAGGTACGGCAGGCACAGCCTTTCACTATGTTTATGTCAAACAGCGGGTAAACATCAAATGTTTTCATAAATTTTATTCTATTTTTATTTTCTGCAAAAGTAACAAAAAAAGGAAATGATAGAACTTTTTCTCAAAGCACACAGTCTTGGATTCAAAAAAATATCTAATTTTGAAGTTTGAAATTTTTGACGCGAAAAAACATGCAGAAAACCGTAAACATTTACTACAAACCAAACAGCGAATATAGGCGCTATCCCATCGGCACCACAGTATTGGAAATCCTTAACGACATTAATCCGGCAGACAAAGATTTGATTGTATCTGCCAAGGTAAACGGCAAATCGGAAGACTTGAACTTTGCGGTATACAAGCCAAAAGATATCGAATTTGTGCGCCTTACCTCTTCGTCGGGTATGCGGGTGTATGTGCGTACGCTTTGCATTGTGTTGTCCAAAGCGTTGTACGACCTCTTCCCCAAAGCACAACTCTTTGTGGAACATCCGCTTTCGAAGGGATATTATTGCAGTATAAAACGCCTTGGCAGGGAACTTACCCCTGAAATTATTGCTGCTATAAAACAGCGTATGGACGAACTGATTGCCAGCAATCTGCCTGTTATCCGGCACGAAGAACAGTATACTCGAGTGGTTGAACTTTTCCACAAACGGAAAATGTACGACAAGCTCGCCCTGCTCGAATCCTTGCAGCGTCCCTACAACGAATATTTTGAACTCGACGGTTATATAGATTACTACAACGGCGCGTTGTTGCCTTATACGGGAATGCTCAGACTGTTCGACCTCGAACCGATATACGACGGACTGTTGCTGCGCCTTCCTTCGGGCAAAAACCCAACAGTACTCGAAGAAATGGTGCCGCAATTTAAAATGTACGAAATTTTCAAGGAGCATATCGAATGGAACAACATCATGGGCGTGAGCAATGTGGGCGAATTTAACCGGGCATGCAAAGCCCGCAAATCGTTCGACCTGATAAAAATTGCCGAAGCGCTGCACGAGAAAAAGATTGCAGGCATTGCCGACCGCATTATCAACGATTTGGATACGCTGCGCTTCGTAATGGTTTCGGGTCCTTCGTCGTCGGGCAAAACCACTTTCAGCAAACGGCTGTCGATACAGCTTATGGCGGCGGGCGTGAAACCCATTATTGTTTCGCTCGACAACTATTTTGTAGACAGGGACAAAACTCCTCGCGACAAAAACGGGGAATACGACTACGAATGTATTGAGGCTCTTGATATTGATTTCTTTAACAAACAACTTACGCAACTGCTTGCAGGCGAAGAGGTGAGCTTGCCATCGTTCAATTTCGAAACGGGCAAGCGTATGTTTCGAGGTAAAAAAGCGCGTTTAGGTCCACGCAGCATTGTATTGATGGAGGGTATTCACGCTTTAAATCCCTCCTTGACTCCAACGCTTCCCGAAGAGACGAAATTCAAAATTTATGTATCGGCTCTTACCTCCATTGCTTTCGACAACCACAACTGGATTCCTACTACCGACAACCGCTTGCTTCGGCGCATTATCCGCGACAATCGCTATCGCGGCTATTCGGCACAGGAAACTATTGCGCGCTGGGCAAGCGTGCGCGCCGGCGAAGATAAATGGATTTTTCCCTTTCAGGAGAATGCTGATGTGATGTTTAATTCCGCACTGATTTTCGAACTTGGTATCTTGAAAAAATACGCAGACCCGATACTTGCCGAAGTGCCACGCAACAGCGATGAATTTTCGGAAGCGCACCGTTTGCTTAAGTTTTTGAATTATTTTGCATCGATACCCGACCGCGAAATCCCGCCAACTTCGCTCCTGCGCGAGTTTCTTGGCGGCAGCAGTTTTAAATATTGAAAAAATCTCCAACCTGAAAAATGATAAATTTAAACTTACAGCAACGACTGCAACAAAAACTTTCGCCTCAGCAGCTTCAAGTAATAAAATTGCTCGAAATTCCTACCATTGAACTCGAAGAACGCATTCACGAGGAACTGGAAGAAAATCCTGCTCTTGAAGAAGGTTCGGAAACGGAAGAGCGGCAAGACGACGAGGCTGATTTCGACGAAAACCCCAATGAAAGCAATAGCGATGACCTCGATTTGGGCGACTACATGCACGACGACGATATTCCGGAATATAAATTGAAGACCAACAATTCGTCGCCCGACGACCGCCGTGAGGATATCCCGTTTTCGGCGGGTACAACTTTTCGCGAGCATCTTATTGAACAGTTGCAACTTTATGAAAATTTAAGTGAACAGGAAATTAAGCTTGCCGAATATATTATCGGAAATATCGACGACGAAGGTTATCTGCGCCGAGATATTGAACTGATAACCGACGATGTCGCTTTTCAACTTGGCATAGAAGTGAGCGATGAACAAATGCTGCAATTGCTACAGTTGGTACAAAGTTTTGAACCCGCCGGCGTGGGTGCACGCAACCTTAGAGAATGTCTGCTGTTGCAACTCGACCGCAAAACTCCCTCGGAAAGCATTGCTCTTGCCCGCATCATTCTGACCGATTTTTACGACGAGTTTACCAAAAAGCATTACGAAAAAATAATTAAAAAACTCGGTACTGACGAAACGCTTTTCAAAAAAGCTCTTGCCGAAATTACGCGGCTAAATCCCAAGCCGGGCAACGCATGGGGCAATATGCTTGAACAAAACAACTCGGTGGTAGTACCCGATTTTATCCTCGAAAGAGTGGGCGGAGAGCCGGTTGTGGTTCTCAACAACGGCAGCGTACCCGAGCTTCGGGTGAGCCGCGTTTATCGCGAAATGTTTGCCGATTACTCCAAAAACAAACAAAACCGCGAGATAAAAGATACCGTACAGTTTGTAAAACAAAAACTTGACGCGGCTCGCGGGTTTATCGATGCCATCAAGCAGCGAAACGAAACTTTACTCCGCACCGCTACGGCGATAGTACAGCTTCAGCGGGAATTTTTCGAAGAAGGCGACGAAACCTTGCTTCACCCGATGATTTTGAAAGATGTAGCCGAAATCACAGGCTTGGAACTTTCTACCGTGTCGCGAGCGTGTAGCGGCAAATACATTCAAACCGATTTCGGGATATTTTCGCTCAAATTCTTTTTCTCCGAATCGTTGCAAACCGAAACAGGCGAAGATGTTTCGTCGCGCGAAATAAAAAGCATCCTCCGCTCGTGCATCGAAAAAGAAGACAAACGCCACCCGATAACCGACGAACAGCTTACCGAAGTGCTCAAACAAAAGGGGTACATTATTGCGCGCCGCACAGTGGCAAAATACCGCGACCTGCTTGAAATCCCGATTGCGCGGCTGCGAAAAACGCTTTAACAATTAACACATTATGAAAATTTTTGCACACATTATTTCAACTATTTTCCAGCCGTTGCTAATGCCTACCTACGGCATGTTACTGCTGTTGTTGACCGGCGAATTTTACTGGCATATTGCCCTGCTTTATATTGGCTTTATATTTTTGCTTACAGCAATACTTCCACTCGTTTTCATTCTCGTACTCAAACGATTAGGCTTCATTTCATCGATACAGCTAACCGACAGGAAAGAACGCCGGCTGCCTTACTTATTTGCCATTCTGTCGTATTTTTTGGCGTTGGCATTGTTGTGGTACAGCTATTTCCCTGTTTATGTGCTGACAACAATGCTGGGTTGCGTTACGGCAACAATCGTTGTAAGCATTATTACTCGCTGGTGGAAAATCTCTGCACATCTCTGTGCAATGGGTTGCCTGTGTGCGGCTATTTTAGTAGTCTCCATTCTTTTGAAAAAAGATTCTGCAGCATTGCTCTCGGTTGCATTTGTGATGGCAGGAATGGTAGCCTCTGCCCGACTGATACTGCGCGTGCATACCCCACTGCAAACATTGGCAGGATTTGCTGTCGGCTTTTTATTTGTAACCGGTTTCGGAATGATTTTTTTAGTTAATAATTAAACCACATGCTCGATGATAATTATTTTATGCAACAGGCGTTGCGCGAAGCAGAAAAAGCCCGCGAATTGGACGAAATTCCCGTAGGCGCGGTAGTGGTGTGTCAAAACCGCATCATTGCCCGTGCACACAATTACACCGAGCATCTCGGCGATATTACCGCTCATGCCGAAATGCAAGCCATAACCGCCGCGGCAAGCAATCTCGGCGGTAAATATCTTACAAATTGTACTTTATATGTTACCCTCGAACCCTGTGTGATGTGTGCCGGAGCATTAGGCTGGTCGCAAATAAGCCGGATAGTTTACGGAGCTTCCGACCCCAAACGGGGTTTTACACGCTTTGCTCCCGCCGCCCTCCATCCCAAAACCGAAGTGCTTGCAGGGATTCTCGAAAACGATTGCGCTAAAATTTTGAAAGCGTTTTTTGAAAGAAAAAGACAATAAACTTATTCAAAAGCACTACTTTTGCAGGTCGAATATTAGTTATCAAAATATATGAAAGAAAAAGTATTACTCGCCTTTAGCGGCGGATTGGACACATCGTTTTGTGCCATGTATTTGAAAGAACAAGGTTACGAATTACACACAGCCATAGCTAACACAGGCGGTTTTAGTGCCGAAGAATTAAAAACGATTGAAGAAAAAGCCTATCGTTTGGGAGCAAAATCACACATTACACTTGATGTAACCAAAGAATATTACGAAAAAAGCATTAAATATATGGTGTACGGCAATGTGCTTCGCAACGGCACTTACCCGATTTCGGTAAGTTCAGAGCGTATATTTCAAGCCATTGCCATTATCGAACACGCTAAAAAAATCGGGGCGGATTGTGTAGCACACGGTTCTACCGGTGCGGGCAACGACCAGGTGCGTTTCGATTTGACATTCGAAATACTTGCACCAACTATTAAAATCCTTACGCCAACGCGCGATATGGTGCTTACCCGCGAGTACGAAATCAACTATTTGAAAGAGCGCGGCTACGAAGCCGATTTTACCAAAATGGAATATTCTATCAATGCAGGGCTTTGGGGAACTTCCATTGGCGGAAAAGAAACCTTGAAATCAGACCAGACTTTGCCCGAATCGGCATACCCGAAACAGGTAACAAAACATGGCGAGGAACGCTTGACAATCGAATTTGAAAAAGGCGAAATTGTTGGAGTAAACGGCAAAAAATATGCCGACAAAATTGCTGCGATTAATGCTGTTGAAGCTATCGGTTCGGCATACGGAATCGGTCGGGACATGCACATCGGCGACACGATTATCGGCATCAAAGGTCGTGTCGGATTTGAGGCGGCAGGAGCATTATTGATTATCAATGCGCACAAAATGCTCGAAAAACATACGCTTACCAAATGGCAGCAGTATTGGAAAGACCAAATCGGAACTTGGTACGGAATGTTTCTTCACGAAGCTCAATATTTAGAGCCTGTTATGCGCGATATGGAAGCTTTCCTCGAAAACACACAGCAAAATGTAAGCGGGACGGTCATTATTAATCTTCGTCCCTATTCATATACCTTGGTAGGAGTGGACAGCACTTTCGATTTGATGAAAACCGACTTCGGCGAATATGGCGAAGTGAACAAAGCTTGGACTGCCAACGATGTGAAAGGGTTCACTAAAATTTTGGGCAACCAAATGAAAATTTTCTATAATGTACAAAAACGCAACGGCAAAGCGTAAATCTGCCTCACGCAATCCCTGGGCGTGGGTGCCTTCCCTTTATTTTGCCGAAGGCTTACCTTATGTGGCAGTGATGACCATGGCAAGCATCATGTACAAAATGATGGGGGTGCCTAACGACCAAATCACGCTTTTTACAAGTTGGCTTGGCATTCCGTGGATTGTTAAGCCGCTGTGGAGCCCTTTCGTTGATATTTTGCGCTCCAAACGCTGGTGGATTCTTGCCATGCAAATTGTTATCGCGGCATGCTACGCGGGCGTGGCGTTTACCATTCCGAGTGCATTTTACCTGCAAGCTTCGTTGGCGTTGCTGTTTCTATTGGCATTTGCTTCGGCTACACACGATATTGCCTGCGACGGTTTTTACATGCTTGCACTAGCTCCCGACCGTCAGGCATTTTTCGTTGGCATACGCAACACAGCGTATCGACTGGCAACAATTACCGGTTCGGGACTGCTGGTGATGCTCGCAGGTGTTTTGGCAAAAAAGCAAGATGTGCAATTTGCATGGAGTTGGGTGTTTTACCTCATGGCGGCAACCTTCGCATTGTTGTTTGTGTATCACCGTTTTATTTTACCTCGTCCCGAAGCGGAACAGTCCGATGAAAAAACTTCCACAAAAGATATTTTACACGGATTAATTACTTCTATATCGAGCTATTTTACAAAAAAAGGAATTATTGTTACGCTGCTTTTTATTTTGCTCTACCGATTTTCGGAAAATCAGTTGGTTACAATGAGCAGACTTTTCATGCTCGACCCTGCGAGCGAAGGGGGATTAGCTCTTTCTGCCAAACAAGTCGGTTTTCTGCTCGGCACGGTAGGCGTTGTTGCTCTGCTGCTCGGCGGCATTATAGGCGGCATGGCAATTGCCCGCCACGGACTGCGTTTTTGGCTTTACCCCATGGCTGCCATGCTCAGCATTCCACATTTGGCATACATTTACCTTGCCTACGCCTTACCCGACAATTTCCTCATAATCAATGCCTGCGTGGCTGTCGAACAGTTTGGTTTCGGCTTTGGTTTCACGGCATTTATGATGTATCTGATATATTTTGCCGAAGGACAATACAAAACTTCGCATTACGCTATCAGTACCGGGATTATGGCTTTGGGTGTATCGGCAGCAAACTGGCTTGCGGGTATTTTGGAAAAAAATATGGGTTATTATCATTTTTTCATTTGGGTGATGTTATGCTCAGTGTTTACCTTCGCCGTGGTTGCTCTGATAAAAGTGGATAAAGATTACGGCAAAAAGAAAAAATGATTATTTTTGCAAAACTCAATCAACAATAATTCTTATTGCTATGAACACTGTAATTGCTTATCCAAAAACATTAAAACAAATTGATTTGCTCAAAGAATTTCTTTCGAAAATGAAAATCAGCTTCAAAGAGCGGGCAAATACAAAAAAACACGACGATTCGCTCATGACCAAAGAAGAGTATTTTGCCATGATAGACGAGCGTATCAAAGCGTATGAGCGGGGCGAAAGCAAACTTATAAAATATACACCCGAATTGGAAAAGGAACTTTTTGGCAGTATACTATGACTTATAACATAGAATTTAGCCAAGAAGCCAAGCTTGATATCTTAAAATATCAAATGTCGGGTGAAAAAAACTTTTGAAAAAAGTACATGCTCTTTTGGAAGAATTGAAACAACACCCCACTACCGGAACAGGCAAACCCGAGCTGCTGAAACATTACAAAACACCAACATGGTCGCGTCGCATATCCGATAAGCATCGACTGATATACCAAATACATGAAACTATTGTTACAGTGATAATTATCGCTGCTTACGGACACTACGAAGACAAGTAAATTCAATACATATTTATCACCTTAAATTTAATCACTATGAAAAAGCTAATTCTATCGGCACTAACTGTTGTGTTTTCATTAACAGCATGTGCACAAAATCAAGACATTAAATTGCCCGAACCTGTAAAAACAGGCGGAAAACCGTTGATGGACTGCCTCGCCGAGCGTAAAACGCTGCGCGATTTCGACGAAACAAAAACCCTCGACCGTCAAACTCTCTCCAACTTGCTGTGGGCAACCTACGGCTACAATCGCGAAGATAAACGCACTGCTCCTACTTCGCGCAACAAACAGGAAATGGACATCATCGTTGCTCTACCCGAAGGCGCGTATTGGTGGGATGCCAAGATGAATGTACTTAAACTTATTGCAAAAGGCGATTTTCGCAAACAAACCGGCTCGCAACCTTTTGTAGAAAAAGCAGCCGTAAACCTTGTGTTTGTATGCGATATTCCGCGTAGCGAAACAGGTGGCGACAACCAAAAACTCACCGAAGCAACCTACGCCAATGCAGGCTTCATGTCGCAAAATGTATACCTGTTTTGCGCTTCCGAAGGCTTAGGCACCGTAGTACGCGGCTATGTACCAAAAGACGAGCTATCAAAACTGCTCGGCTTGGGCAAAGACAAGTTGATTGTACTTGCACAGTCGGTAGGCTATGTGAAATAATCATTCCAACTTAAAAGTGGAGAAACTACAGAATAGCATCTAGTCAAATGTAGTTTCTCCACTTCAGTCGAAACGACGAGTTAATTATCTTTCAAAAATAAATCACCATGCAAAAACACATATTATTCCCTCTTGCATGCCTGCTTGTTTTTATTTCCTGCGGCAAAAAATCGGAAGCTCCAATGGCGGAAGACATAGTCAAGGAAGAAGTTATTACAGAAACAGAAGCCCTCGATGAAGCTGTTTATGATAATAACGATTATCAAAGAACTGTCAGTAATTCATTTTCTTTTTCTGCATCAGATGCAACTACCGACAAGCAAAGCGGTATGAAAACTGCCCTTTCTTCATCGGCGGCAAAAGTCGGCAAGGCAGACAGCACTCGCAAACTTATTCGCACAGCCGAAATAAGTTTCGAGGCAAAAAACACCGTACAAGCTGTTTATGCTATTGAGGACATTACTGTAAGACATGGTGGATTTGTACAGGCAAGCGACCTGAAAAACCGCGACTACTCTTACGATTACAAAGAAATCAAAATCGGCAACGACTCCACGCTACGCCTAACAAGATACAACATCGAAGGCTATATGACCCTGCGTGTGCCTGCCGCCAAACTCGACACTACGCTCAAAGACATTGCCCGCTGGGTGGAAAAACTGGAATATCGTCATGTAAAAGTAAATGATGTTACGCTCAACGCTTTGCGCAGTTCACTCGACCGTAGCCGCGAAAACCGTGCTGCCAAGCGTATTGAAACGGCGGTAGACAATCGCGGTCGCCGCCTGGGTGAAACCGTCGAAGGCGAAGAAGCCATCGCCAATCGTCAAGAGCGCGCCGACAAAGCCTTACTTGCCGGATTGGAACTGAGAGATAAAATCGAATACAGCAGTATCCAACTCTCCATTACCCAACAACCCGAACTGCGTAAAGAACGCATCGCCAACACAGACAATATCGACTCGTATCAAACTCCGTTCGGTTATCGTTTTGTCGATGCGCTTAAATGGGGAGGCAAAGCCCTTGTAGAAGTGCTGTTGTTTATCTCGCATTTGTGGGCATTTTTGCTGATTGCGGCAGTAATATTTGGAATAATAATTTGGAATAAAAAGAATAAAAAACAGAAAAATAATTCATTATGAAAAAATTGTTTTTAATAGCTGCTTTATGCTGCGCAGGTATTATTGGCTATGCGCAACAGCAACTTGCTTTCCCCGAAGCTGAAGGTTTTGGCAAATATGCTGTCGGCGGGCGTGGCGGAAAAGTAATAAAAGTTACCACATTGGAAGATTATATGCCTGCAGAAAATACAGCTAAAAATCCTGCATTGGCAGAAACACCTATCGAAGGCTCTCTGCGCTGGGCATTAGAACAACACAAATACACCCAAAATGTTTATAGAGACGAAACTCGCCCAAGCGTAGAAGTTACAGTTTTCGAACCGCTTACCATTTTATTTGATGTTTGCGGAACAATTTGGCTCAAAGATGACTTGAAAATTAAACGAGATAGCCTCACTATTGCCGGACAAAGCGCACCCTGTGGAGGCATTTGCATTGCAGGTCGTTCCGTACTGTTCAATGGTGCAACAGGCGGCGAAAGTTGGTATTACGGACCACGCCGTAAAGAGTTGATTGTACGCCATATCCGTTTCCGTCCGGGGATTCCGAAGGATGCAAACGGCGTACCTACGACTTCTTTTGTAACCTATGCCGTTGATATGGAAAACTACGAAAATGTGATTTTCGACCATTGCTCCATGTCGTGGGCAAACGAAGAATGTTTGGCTACTTATGATACCAAAAATGTAACCTTTCAATATAATATCGTCAGCGAAGGTTTGTACAATGCTTACCACTCGAAAGGTACTCGCTCTTACGGCGGCGTGTGGGGCGGACAATTTGCCACCTATCATCACAATTTGATTGCACATAACGCAAGTCGAACGGCGCGTTTCAACGGTGCGCGGGCACACGATACGATTGCCGTTGTAGAATATCGTAACAATGTGATTTACAACTGGGCTACAAGTAGCGATGCTGCTTGTGGCGGCGAAGCAACCATCAATCATCCGGCAACTCGCGCCGAACTTAACATTTTCAATAATTACTACAAAAGAGGACCGGCTATCACCGGCAATAATAATGTAGGTGCCAGCAATAAAGCACACCGAATAGTACAACTTTATGGAAATGAAAATGGTACTGCAGGCGATAGGGGAAAATTAGGGAATGCGTATGTTATCGGGAATTTCGTTGCTACATTCCCTACCGTTACGGCAAATAACTGGAATTATGGAGTACAGTTTAAAGATGGCGCTCCAGCCGGTTTCCCTACCGACACTGCCTCAAGATTTACCGGAGTTAGATTAAATACCTATTCGCCCGAAGTAATTCCATTTTTACCCAACAACACGGAAACAGCCGAACAAGCATTTGACCAAGTGGTAGCAAATTGCGGCGCAACTCTGCCCAAACGCGATGCTATTGACGCCCGTGTTTTAAACGAAACGAGAAACGGAACAGCAACAGGTAGCGGCTCTTTTGGTACAAGTAAAGGTATTATCGACGACCCTGAAACCGTTGGCGGATGGGCTGATTTAACTTGTAGCGATACGCCAAAACTCGATTCCGACAACGACGGTATGCCCGACGAATGGGAACTTGCCAACAGTTTGAACGAAAACAATCCCGACGACCGCAACAATATTGCTCCGAGCGGCTATACAATGTTGGAAGAATATTTGAATACTCTCATACCACCCGTTACACGCGTTAAAGAAGCACGCGAAATCGAAGGGTTGCGCGTATATCCAAATCCGGTAGAAAATGAATTGTTTGTTGAAACTGCCGAGCCGTTGCAAACAATTGCAGTCTACGCCCTTTCGGGACAATTGGTAGAAAAAACCTCAAATACCAACATATCGACAACAACCTATTTGCCGGGCATTTACAGCGTGGAAATTACCGCTCAAAGCGGCAACAAATCTGTTGTAAAGATTATGAAAAAATAAACCTTATCCGATGAAGAAATTTTGTTTATTCTCCGTTCTCAGTATTTTTCTTCTTTCGTGCAACAGCGAGTTGAAGGAAGATGCCGTTTTCGACCCTAAAAATCCCGAAACGCCTGCTATAGCAAAAAGAGCAGACACACTTATGGCGGAAGTTGTATCGGTTTTCCTGTTTCGAAACTACGGCGTGGAATTGTATGTGCAAACCAAAAACAACAACAACCTGTTGCGGGTAGATAATTTCGATAACCTGCCCGAAAATCTCGTGGCAAGCTACAACATTATTCGCAACTCGAAGGACGAAGTTATTTACACCGCCGAGTTTCCCTATTCTGCATCGGGTGAATGGGAAAATATCTACGAACATATTTTCAACGATGATGGCAATTTACTGCTGTTTATGCGCAAAAGTACCTTTCAAAACGGTCGGCAAAGCGTGAGCGAAAAATCGGAATACTACTACAACGCTGCTCACAAACTGCTTAAGAAAACCTACGAGATAAAAGACGATAAAGACCAAGAAATTACCGATTATTCGGAAATATCATTTCTTTATCGCTTTCCCTACGAGCAATACAAAACTCGTTCGGAATGGCTGAAAGCACACAAAATAGATTAGCAAAGAATAATCAGTCGGCTGTGTGGAAGGATTTGTTTTCCGGATAAATCCAAATCTTCAATCAAACAAAGATTTGCTTTTTCTCCGACTTTCAATCCTCTTTTATCCGCAAAAAATGTATTTAACAGGCTGAAAATCTCTTGATTTTCAGCCTTTAAAATTTCATCGGCTTCAGGAAATCGGGGAAAAATAACTCCGTTGTAAAACACGGTAGTATGAGTTTCTTCGGGGAAATCGGCAAGGGAAAACAAGCGGCAAATCCTGCCGTCGCTGTCCACTTCTACCACACCTTGCGAGATAATTTGTTGCGGAGAGCAGTACACAAAATGAGCGGCATAGCGAATCATTTTTTCTGTTGTTTGGTCGTATCGGCAGCAGCGCGTCGAGCTTCGAGGCTGTCGAGCACTTGCTTGTGCAGAGCTTCGTACATTGGCAATCGCTCTACAAACCACACAAGCGAACTGTCGTATTGCGCCTGCGTAATACCGTGCGCGGCGAGAATTTGGCTGTAATACAGGTTTTTCAGCGTATCGCCCGCAGGGATATTTTTTACCTGTGCACTGCCTTCAAACAAATAAAGGTCTATCATCACCGAACGCATTTGAGCTGCCGAAAGCAAGCCGGCGGGCGGTGTTTCGCTATCTTTGCACGAAAACACACATATTGCCAACACGCAGGAAATCAATATAACACGAATTTTATTCAGAAGTTTCATTCACCTTCTTTTTTTTTCGATTCCAGGCTCCGGTTCAGTTCCTTGCGGAAAAACAGCAGAATGGCAAACACTCCGCCCGTAACCGCCGAATCGGCAACATTGAACACCGGCGAAAAAAACACATCGCCACCCAGCAGCGGCAGCCATTCGGGAAAAGTGAACAACGGGAAGTAAAACATATCTACCACCTTACCGTAAAACAGCGGCGCGTAACCGCCCGCGGCAGGAAATAGCTCGGCAAGCTGTCCGTAGCTGTGCGAAAAAATCTTGCCGTAAAAAACACTGTCAATCAGGTTGCCTATTGCTCCGGCAAAAATCAACGCGATGCAAAGCACAAAACCAAACCTGTAGTTTTCGCGTACTAACTTGACCAAAAACCAAGCCAATAAGCCCACGGCAACTACCCGGAAAATGCTCAAAAACAGTTTCCCGAACATTTCCATTCCAAAAGCCATGCCTTGATTTTCGATAAAAAGCAGATAGAACCAACTCGTTATTTCAACCCGCTCGCCAAGTACAAAATGAGTTTTTACCCAAATTTTTGAAATCTGGTCGACAACAAGCACCGCCAATATAATAATTGCCAGCCACTTGGTTTTATTCCTTGCCGACATCATCGTTATTTTTCCTTGGCTTCGATGCTGAGGGTAGCATGAGGTACCGCCCGTAGTCGTTCGGCAGGAATCAGTTTACCCGTTACACGACAAATGCCGTAGGTTCTATTCTCGATGCGCACCAATGCCGCCTGCAAATGCTGGATAAATTTCATTTGCCGTTGCGCCAGTTGTCCGGCTTCTTCTTTGCTCAAGGTGGCAGCACCTTCTTCGAGCACTTTGAAAGTAGGCGAAGTGTCTGCCGTATCGTTACCGTCCATATTGGTCAGTGTGGCTTTGAGCAATTCGTAGTCTTCCTGTGCTTTTTCAAGTTTCTCGAGAATAATGGCTTTAAATTCTTCCAGTTCTGCGTCCGAATATTTCGTTTTTTCCGACATAATAGTATATTTTTAAGTTTTTATGGCGGCAAAGATATATCTTTTTGTTTGAAAACTCAACATGTTATTAAAAACTCTTAATTCTATTTTTCAAGTGTTTTTTTATATTTTTGCGCTCTTAATATAAAAATAGTACAGCAACAATGATACAACTCATAGCCGACAGCGGTTCAACCAAAACGCAATGGTGCCTCTTGCAAGGTACAGAGGTAGTGAAAGAAATTTTTACCGAAGGGATAAATCCGTTTTATCAAGACGAGGCGCAAATTCGCCGTGAGATAGCCGAAATTGTAGTACCGCAATTCAGCGAGGTGCACGAAATAGCTGCCGTGCATTTCTACGGTGCGGGTTGCGCTTTTCCCGACAAAAAACGCATGGTGAGCAATGCTATTCATTCGTCGTTTGCGGCTGCGGAGATAGAAGTAAACAACGACCTGCTGGCAGCTTGCCGGGCACTGTTTGGTACAGAGGCGGGCATTGCCTGTATTTTGGGTACGGGTTCCAACTCCTGTCTTTACAACGGACACGATATTGAGGAAAATGTGTCGCCACTCGGGTTTATTCTCGGCGACGAAGGCAGCGGGGCAGCTATCGGCAAGCGGTTCATAGCCGATTTGCTTAAAAATCAATATCCCGAAGAGCTTTCTGCAAAATTCTTCGAACAACACCATATCACGCCCGCCGACATTATGGAAGCCGTGTATCGAAAGCCTTTCCCAAACCGGTTTTTAGCTCAGTTTACCTATTTTATGCACAGTCATCAGGAAGAAATTCATATTCGCGAAATGGTGTATCACAGTTTTGTAGATTTCTTCACACGCAACATTCACCAATACGATTATCAACGCTACACGGTAGCTTGCATGGGTTCGGTAGCATTTTATTTTGAAAAAATATTGCGTGAAGCCGGCATTATGAGCCGCATCAAAATAGGCAAGGTAATAAAAGGTCCGATGAATGGACTGATTGATTATCACACGAAATAAAAAAACAGCGCGGCTGTGTAATGCCAAACGCTGTTTTCAATATATTTGAAAATATCTTAATCAAGATAAATTGTTTGATAGCAATCGTCAATGGGAATATCCAACCAGACATCTGCAGGTCCCTGATTATCGAAACGGTAGTTGAACGGCTGAATATCGGGCGAATGTGGATAAATATCAATAGCTCCCAAACGGATTATTACACTTGAGTATGGTGCTAAAAAATAACGACAATAATCTCTATCAAGAGAATAATATATCGCATAAGGAGTATCGTTATATACTTCAATGTCTGCATCATAACAGTATTGAGGCTCGTCGTCTACAACGAATGTACAGCCCGAAAGTGCAAGACTTATAGCTGCAAGAACCAAGTATTTATAAATTGTTTTCATAGTAATAAGAATTTAGAATTGTTGCTTTGATACATATAAGCCAAAAAGGTTTAACGGGGTTGAAAAATTTACCAAAGAAAAAACATTTATCTTTGTCCGCCAAATGAAAACGCTAAAATATTTATTGCTCGCACTGTTTGTTACCACTTGTCTGGCTGCGCAAGCACTGCCGCGGCGTATTGTATCGCTTGCTCCGGCGGTAACAAAGAGTGTTATTCTGCTTGGCGGAAGCGATTTGCTGGTAGGTTGCAGCAGTTTTTGCGAGCAGCCTGCCAAGCGGAAAATCCCTGTAGTAGCTTCGGTAGTACAGGTTAATATGGAAGCAGTGCTGGCTCAAAAGCCCGATTTGGTTATTGTGTCGTCGCTCAACAGTCGCGAAACGGTAGCAATGTTTCGCAAGCTGGGTATTCGGGTGGAAGAATTTGCCTACCCGAAATCGTTCGACCAGATTTGCAACGACCTTGTTCGGCTTGGCATGCTTATCGGCAAAAAGCCTGCTGCCGACCGTGAGGTTGCTTCCGCACGGAAACGGCTTGCCGCGGTTCGCGCCCGTATTCCCAAACAAAAATCGGAGCCCAAAGTGTTTATGCAAATCGGAGCCAACCCGTTGTTTACCGTAGTGCCAAACACTTTTATGGACGATTTTATCCGTTTTGCAGGCGGTGTGAATATCGCTTCCGATTTAAGCACAGGCAGCATCTCGCGCGAAACGGTGCTGGCACGCAATCCCGATGTAATTTTCATTGTGGCAATGGGTACGGCAAGTGCCGACGAACGCAGCAAATGGCTGAAATACAAAAACCTGCGCGCTACCGCAAGTAAGAAAATATTCCTGCTCGACGATGATAAGACATGCAGCCCAACGCCTGCGCTCTTTGTAGAAGTGTTGCAGGAAATGGTGGGAAGAATGTGGCAATAAGCAAATAAAACCCGTCATAGCGGGCTTAACCCGCAATCGTGCAAAACGAACAGTTTTATCGGCGATTGCGGATTAAAGCCGCAATGACGAACAGAGTTACAATGAATAAAAAGACAACTTATTTTTTAGCCATTACAGGGCTTTTGCTCTTGCTAATCGCAGCGGTGCTGTTTTCGCTCTCGGTGGGCGAAATGCATATCGGGCTGGGCGATGCTCTGCGATTGCTTGCGGGTGGTGGCAACAGCGATTCGCTTGAATATATGCTTGTTACGCAGGTGCGCCTGCCTCGCATAATGCTGGGCATGGCGGTGGGCGGCGCGTTGAGTCTGGCGGGGGCAATGTTGCAGGGCGTATATCGCAATCCGCTGGTAGAACCGTTTACGCTGGGTATTTCGGGAGGAGCATCGCTCGGCGTAGCGGCGGTTATTGTGCTGGGCTGGCAGGCAAGCCTGGGTGGATTGTTACTCCCGCTGGCAGGCTTCGCGGGAGCGTTGGCGGTGCTTGCGCTGGTTTGGTTTTTCGGCACTCGAAAAAGACAGGTCAATATTCAACATATTTTGTTGGTAGGCGTAATGGTAAGTTTTATTTGTTCGTCGGGCATGATGTTTTTGATGTCGATAGCCTCGTCGGAAAGCTTGCACGGCATTGTGTTTTGGACAATGGGTTCGCTCGACGAACCGAACACCGCACTGGTGTGGATAACTGTTGGTGCAACCATTGCCGTGCTTGCTCTAAGCCTCCTTTTTGTCAATCCGCTTAATGCGCTGCGGCTGGGCGAAGAGCGGGCATTGCATTTGGGTGTTAACACTCAGCTTGCGGTGAAACTGCTGTTTGTGCTTGCGTCGGTACTCACGGGTTTGTGTGTTGCGGTGGCGGGCGTTATCGGCTTTGTGGGACTGATTGTGCCACATCTTGTTCGCCTGATGTTTGGCAACGATTACCGCATTTTGCTTGCGGGGTCGTTCCTGCTCGGAGCTTCGTTTTTGCTGCTTTCGGATGTTGCCGCCCGCAGCATTATTGCGCCCAACGAACTGCCGATAGGTGTTATCACGGGCTTAGTGGGCGGTGTAGTTTTTATTTTTCTGATGAGTAGAAAAATTGCCCGTTAACAATTAATAAAGGGTATTATCCCTTTCAGGCTTGTTCGTCATTGCGAGAAACGAAGCAATTTCAGAAAGCACACCGTATTATTAGATTGCTTCGTCGTTCCTCCTCGTAACCAACGGTCATGACCGAAAGGAAGTAATAATGACGAAAAGTAACCGAAGAGAGTTAATAACGGACAAAGCAAAACCGTTAATAAATAAAAGAATTGTGTTTACATTAGAAAATTTCAGCTGCGGTTATCCTTCGTTTCGCTTATCGGAAATCTCGTTTTCGGTGGCGAAGGGCGATTTCATAGGGATTATAGGTCCCAACGGTTCGGGAAAGACTACGCTTTTTCGGGGTATTACGGGCGTTATTCCTTCTACGGGGGAAATCGAGCTTGACGGCAGCGACTTACGCATGCTTTCGCTCCGGCAACGGGCGCAACGCATTGCCGTGGTGCCGCAAACGGTGGAGGCTGACAGTGTTTCGGTAGAAGATTTTGTGCTTATGGGGCGATTGCCTTATCTCCCGCGTTTCCGCTTTTTTGAAACGAGAAACGACATTGAAATTGCCGAGGAGCAGATGCGCCTCTGCGATATTTTTCACTACAAGAGTAAGCTTATGACTGAGCTTAGCGGCGGCGAACAGCAACGCGCGGCTATTGCCCGCGCGCTTACGCAACAGCCCGATTTATTGCTGCTGGACGAAGCTACGGCGCATCTCGACATCACCCACCAGGCTCGCTTGATGAAACTTATCAGGCGACTCAACGAAACAACGAGCCTCACTGTGCTGATGATTATCCACGACCTGAATCTTGCCGCCGAATATTGCAACCGCCTGTTGCTGATGCACAACGGACATCTCTGCGCACAGGGCAATCCTGCCGAAGTGCTTAGCGAAGAACGCATCGAGCGCGTGTATCAAACCCCTGTGTTTGTACACTCCAATCCGCTTTCGGGCAAACCGGTAGTGATGTTGCGCTGATTTTTATATCAAAACATGGAATTAAATATCGCCACGGCATTGGAAAGATTGTTGGCTCCAAGTTTCTTTATAATCTTTCTTCGATGGCTTTTAATTGTATAGGGACTGATTTTTAACTGTTCGGCTATTTGGGGTTCTTCGTAGCCGCGCATGGTTAGATTAAATATCTCTATTTCTCTGAAGGTTAGTTCTTCGGGGGTATAGGTAATAATCTTTTGATTTTCAAAATCATACCTGTAATATTCATTTTTGTTGCTTGTGGTAAAAACTACATTGCCGGGTTCTTTATGGGGCGAATTACTTACAAAACAAATGGCTAACCAAAGATTCCCGTCCGCTGCCAATTGCATAGGCACTAACTTGTGATGTATCAATTTTTTTTTGCCATTTTGATGGTGCAAATAAAAACTGTATGAAATACGCAACAATAAGCGCTCTTTCAAGGACAGCCTGTAAAAAAACTCCCATCCCATTTTATTTATTTCCAGCAGCATTTGTATCTCTTGAGGCGAAACTACCTTTTCGTAGAATGTATAACTCATTTCTTTTACTTCCTCTGCCGTGTAGCCGGAAAGAAACAAAGGGTGCGGCGAAACATGCAAAAATCTCTCTGTAGCATAATCAATAATATAGGCACTTATATTATTGGCTCTCGAAAACAAATCGCACATTTCAATCAAGGGTGAGATTTCGTTGTAAGGTAAATCGGACGAAATCTTGCGTATCGGGTCGAAAAATTGTTGTATGTTATACATATTTAACAACTGTTTTAGAAGTTATCGGCAAAAATAGCACTTAGGTGCTATTGACGCAAATAATATTAGACAATACTTTTGTGTGTTTTTAATTTTTAATAAAATCTTATTTCTTAAATCTAATACTTTTTTATTTATGGCAACAACGAAAAAAATCCATGAGTGGTTGTTCTATTTAATCGAGAACACGGTAACGAAAGAAGAAGGTGATAAAATCGCCAAGGTAAAATCAAAAAAGACCAAGAGTGTCGAAGACATTGCCGAACACATTGTGCAACAGCGTACGGAGTACCGCAAGGATACGATTGTGAATATTATAAAACTGGTAAACAGCGCAAAACTCGAATTTCTCTTGCAAGGTGAAAAGGTGAACGACGGTATCTCAATTTTCGAACCTGCTATTACGGGGAATTTTTATGACGATACCAACTTCGTAGACGGCGAACACAGCTGTATTATCAACAGCCGCGTAACAAACGATGTACACGCGATGCTCGCGCAGGTAAAAGGTACTTACAACGGTTTGAGCCTCGAAAACGGCGGGGCATCTATCGACGGTATTTCCGACTCCGGTACCGGAGCAACAAACGGTGAAGTAACGCCCGGCAAAACAATTACTATTACCGGCAATAAAATCCGCGTGGTAGCCGAAGAAGGCGAAACAACTGAAAGCTGCATCACTTACACTAACACCGAAACACAGCAGGTAATTACGCAGGAAGACCCGCTGGTAATTAACGACCCGAGCAGGATTGTACTGCAACTGCCGGGGCTTACAAAGGGTTCGTATTTGCTGACAATTAAGACATTATTTTCGTCTACCGGACAAAACCTGAAAGCTCCTCGTTATATCAATTCAAAAATAAACCTGACTGTTTTGTAGCGATATTCCCAAAAGGCTTCCTCTCCTTATCAGCAGAGGGAGCCTCTTGTGGCAAGCAGAGGCTGTCTCCTATGGTAAGGAAAGGCTATCGATCCTGATAAGAAGAGGCTATCGATCCTTATCGCATAACATGCTTGGCGACTATTGGAGCAGTACGAAGAGCAGCAACAGTAGTGCCTACCATATGGACTTTACTGATGAAGTGGTGGGAGATAACAATGACGGACGGGCGAACGGGCTTAGTGTACGCCCCGTGGCAGAATAAAATTAGACTATTTATGATGGGCAGTTTTTTTAATCTCTTTTTCTATAAACCCCTCCGCTTCGCTCGTCCCCTTTAAAAAAGGGGACAGTGTTGCACAGGCACTGTATTTGTACAACAGGGTAGTTTGTATTGAGTTCTCCCCTTATTTTAAGGGGAGTGCCCGCAGGGCGAGGGGTTAATAGTAGGAATACGAGGATTTTTCTTTATCAGGGAAATCCTTATATCTCAAAAATCGTGATTCAGACAATAAACAAACAGGAATAGCCGAAAACTGAATAGAGTAGGCACAAAAATTAATATATCAATGAAAAAGAATATTTTAACAGCAGTGAGCACTTTACTGATGACAATAAGTGCATTCGCCTATAGTGGCGGTAATGGTTCGGAAATGTCTCCTTATCTTATTTCATCAACAACCGATGTGTTGGAATTGGCAAGCAATGTGAACAATGGGGAAAAGTATGCCGGAGTATATTTTTTACTCACAACAGACTTGACCAGCAAAAACGATACAATTACAGTTACTATCGGTAATTACAGTTCTGATTACAGTTCTTATTACTTTTCCGGTATATTTGATGGAAATAATCATAAAGTAGCAGTAAATAAGTATGCCCTGTTTGGGAATATTAAACAAGCTACCATAAAAAATTTAACTGTGAGTGGAAGAGTAACTCACTATTCTTTGTATAGACACTCTTCTTCTGGTAGTGAAACTTATTATTATTTTGGAGGCATTTGTGCCTATGCCGAGTATAGTAATATACAGAATTGTCAGAATACTTCTTCTGTCAATGTATTCAAAGATTACACATCTTTTTATTCAGGGGAATGCGAATATGTGGGTGGAATTTGTGGATACGCCAACAAAAGTTGTAACATAATAAATTGTTATAATACTGGAAATTTATCATCACCATCATATTCATCGTCTTCTGTTTATTTTTCTTATATAGGAGGTATTTGTGGCGAGGGCGATGTTATTCAGAATTGCTATAATACGGGAAATCTTTCAGGGATGAATTATGTCGGTGGCATCGCTGGTGGTAGATTCGGAACAGTAAAAAATTGCTTTGTAGGTAACTGTGATATCAAAAATCGAAGTGCTGCTCGTATAGGAAGGATTAATAACGGTGGTAACGGTAGTACCTGTGAAAATAATTATGCTTACGCAATGCTGACGGTTAATGGAAAGACTGTAAGCAATACCAGTACAACCGACAAGAACGGTAAAGACTGCACAGAGGAAAATTTGCAAGACCAAACATGGTTGACAACAAATCTGCAATGGGATTTTGACCAAATATGGGATATACCTATTGATGGAGGCTATCCGGTATTAAGAAGCAGTGGGAGTAGCACAAGCATAGACGATGTCCAATCGGCATCTACAATAACTATTTATCCGAATCCAACAAGCGGTATTGTAAATCTGCCGGAAGCAATGGCAGTTAAGGTGTTCAGCTTGCAGGGCGCGCTGTTGCAGCAAACTGTCGGTACGCAGGTAGATTTGTCGGCTTATCCGCAGGGGGTTTATCTGTTGCAGGTTGGCGGGCAGATGATGAAGGTTGTGAAGGAATAAGACAGCGTAGAGACGGGGCGCGCCCCGTCTCTACCATATCGCCGACACACCGGAACGAGCAGGGGAAAAAGGCATCATCATACCGTGCTTGACACGGCATCGCATATAAAGATATGTTGTTGTGC
>JAISVR010000017.1 GCA_031271465.1 Prevotellaceae bacterium
GTGTATAATCTGAAACGCAGCGATGTGAAAGACGGTCATATCGAGATTACCACCGTCAAAACAGCAGATAGTTTGATTATAGAGTTGAATAACCACAGTAAAACTATTCTTGAGAAATATAAGGAGATTGCTTTTGAAAACGACAAGGTATTGCCGGTTATTTCCAATCAGAAAATGAACGACTATCTGAAAGAGCTTGGCGAATTGGCGGGAATAAACGAGCCTGTACGGGAGACTTATTACAAAGGCAACCAACGCATTGATGAAGTTACGCCGAAATACGCACTGCTCGGAACGCACGCCGGTCGCCGTACTTTTATTTGCAATGCACTTTCTTTGGGTATTCCGCCGCAGGTAGTAATGAAATGGACGGGACATAACGACTATAAGGCAATGAAGCCCTACATTGACATTGCCGATGATATCAAGGTCAGTGCGATGGATAAGTTTAACCAACTTTAGTTTTCAGAAGATTATGAGTATATTTGCAAAGATTTTAATTTCAAGTTTAAAAAAGTACGATATATGAATTTTGATGAACTGGTAAAAAACATAGAGCAGGTTTCAACGGTCTTGAAGCAAAGCGTAAATGTCTCTATCAATACACATACTACGGCTCGTAACTGGTTGGTTGGATTCTATATCGTAGAATTCGAACAAAACGGAGAGAATAGAGCGGAATATGGTTCAAAACTATTGGAAAAACTGTCAAATAAGCTGAATATAAAAGGTTTATCAAAAACCAATCTGAAATTATTCAGACAGTTCTATCTTACATATCCTCAAATTGCAACGATTTTCTCGTCCAAACTTCTTCCCGGAATAAGTCAGACAGTGTCTGACCAATTGGGGTTACCAATAACAGAAAAACTTCCGGAACAAATAAGTCAGACAGTGTCTGACCAATTTGTGATTGGTGTTCCGGCAGACAAATTGATTCAGAAACTATCTTTTTCTCACTTTGTAGAATTATTGCCAATAGATGATTTTGTTAAGCGCACTTTCTATGAGGTCGAATGTATAAAAGGGACTTGGGATGTCAGAGAGTTAAGGCGACAAATAAACAGTTTGTATTACGAGCGTAGTGGACTAAGTCGGAAACCGGAATTATTAAGCAGTATCGTACAGCAAAATACTATAAAGAAACCGGATGCTCTTGATACGATAAAATCCCCATATACTTTTGAGTTCTTGGGATTAAAAAGTCAAGATGTAGTTTATGAATCGGATTTAGAGCAAGCATTAATAGACCATTTAGAAGCATTTATGCTCGAACTTGGTCATGGATTTTGTTTTGAAGCAAAACAGAAACGCATTATCATCGGAGAAAAATGCTACTTCTGTGATTTGGTTTTTTATAATCGTGTTTTGAAGTGCCATGTATTAGTGGAGTTGAAAGTCGATGAGTTTACTTACGAACATATTGGACAACTCAAAACGTATGTAAACTACTACCGGAAAGAAGTTATGCTGCCGGATGATAATCCTCCCATAGGTATTTTGCTCGTAACAAATAAGGATAATGCATTGGTGGAATATGCAATGGCAGATAATGATAAAGACATTTTCGTTTCAAAATACTTACTGGAGCTTCCAACTAAGGAACAGTTGATTAAGTTTATTAATCAGGAAACCAATAAGTTTGATTGATTTTCAACAGTAGTGTACCTGAAATCTGCTACTATCACAATCTTAAATATAACGCACTGATTATCAATAATATAAAATCTAATCGCCTATCCCTTTGTCCGCCACCTAAGACAAAACCAAGACACCATACAGCCAAAAACACCCTCAAAAAAACTTTTTTCGCTTTGCGAAGCAAATTTGCGACAAAGCATAGCCAAATTTGGACACAACTAATTGTGTATTAGAATATTAAAATATCGTATCATATCTTTGCTCCCAAAATGATACGTTATGAATATCCGTGAATTAAAAGAAAAGCCTATTTGGCAAATGACCGGCGAAGAATTACTTTGCCTGTTACAGAGCGAGGGAGTAAAGGAACAAGTTGTAACACCTGCAATAGATACCTCCAAGAAATATGTGTATGGAATAGTGGGCATCGCCCGCCTGTTCGGGTGCAGTATGCCGACTGCTAACCGCATTAAGAAAAGCGGAAAGATAGACAGGGCAATTACTCAAATCGGGCGGAAGATTATTGTCGATGCAGACCTTGCCCTTGAATTGGCAGGACGGAAAACAGGCGGGAGAAAGTAGGCGATGGAAAACGCTAAACAATCCCCGCCTGTTCCATCGGTCAGTTTTGCCGAATTGTGGCACAATGCCCGATTACAGGTTATCGGCAGTTATAAGGAGAAGTATTGTTATTTGGATAACGACAAGGGAGGAACTTCCGCCTATCAGGAAATACAAAAGAAGTATGGGTCTAATGTGTTGGACAGGTCAATCCATTACAACGAATACAAAGACCTGAACGACTACCTGTGTGGCAAAAAACTGCTTCTGAAAAAGCAGATGCGTAAAGGATTCAAACCGTAAGCGTCTTTGCCGCCGGGACATTTTTTCAAAATGCCATAGCTTATTAGGGCATTTTCTTCACGCTCCGTTGCCCTGCGCTAAAAATGCCCCAATAAGCCAAAGGGATTCACCCCTTTGGAAACCCCGAAGACTTCTCTGAAAGGAAGTCGTTTATAAACTTTCAACAATATAAAATATGGGATTCGCAGTTCTTCATTTAGATAAAGCACAAGGTAATGATGCGGCTATGTCTTCACATATCGAACGGACAATTGACCCGAAAAATGCGGATAAAAACCGTACGCTTTTGAATCGAGAGTTGCTGACTTTTTCCGATGGAGTTGCCAACCGTACAGAAGCTATTCAACACCGGATAGAGAATGCGGGTATCACCCGCAAAATCGGTAAAAATCAAGTCAGGGCAATTCGTATAATGTTAAGCGGAACGCACGAGGTTATGAAAGATATTGAGGCGGGTGGTAAGTTGGATAATTGGTGTAATGATAATATTAACTGGCTCCATAAAACATTTGGCGAAGCAAACCTTGTTTCCGCAGTTCTGCATCTGGACGAAAAAACGCCTCATATTCACGCAACCGTTGTGCCGGTTGTAACAGGCGAAAGACGCAAAGCCAACAAACAACAATCCGAAATCCAAAGAAAATATAAAAAGAAAACCGCAAATACTGCCCGCCTTTGTGCGGATGATGTGATGGCTCGCAATAAACTGAAAGAATATCAGAACAGTTACGCCCAAGCAATGAATAAGTACGGACTTCATCGCGGCATCGAAGGTTCGGAAGCAAAGCATATTTCTACGCAACAATTTTACAGGGATTTGTTTGTTCAAAATGAAACTTTGAAAGAAAACATAGAAACATTACAAGAAGAAAAGGCGGATGTGTATGAAAGTGTTCGCGAAATGTATGACCAAAAAGATGAGGCGCAAGGTAAATTTCTCAATATGCACGAACACTTGCAGCAAAAGACGAAGGAACTTAATGTGATTGAAAGTAAACTTCAAAAAGCCAAACTGGATTATGAGCCTTACAAAGCACAGGAAGAGTTGAACTTCATACACAAACTATTTCCCAATATGAAAGAAAATCTACGGATTGCGGATTTATGCAAAAAGATAGGGCTTACTCTCGAAAACATCAAAATGTTACTTACAGGCAAAACACTAACTGCGAAATCTTTTTCTTTCTTTTCGCCGGAACATAATCAGAAATTCAAGGCAGAAGAAATAAAATTGAAAATTGAAAAGGAACAAGAACTTGATAATCCGAACAGGCTCAAATTAAGTCTGAATGGGAGGGATATTTTGGTGTGGTTTAGGGAAAGGTATAGAGAAATAAGAGAGGTAAGGCAACAGACAAACAATCTACGAAAGAATAAGGGGTTTAAGATATAAAGCAAGAAAATATTCTATCTACTAAATCTTGTTTGTACAAAAAAAATCAATATTTTTTTCTGATTATTTCAAAGATAATTTTTAATTTTGCCTCGCATTCCATTCTTTAAGGGCGAGACGGCTCGCCAAATAGTTGCGGGCATTTTTTATGTCTGTACATAAGTAATATGGCGGTTCTATACCCCCGTGTGGTGCATTAATGTGCCCACTGCCCTTAGAGGTGGAATGCAACGGGAAAGGTAGAACCGTTTTTTTTCTGTCGTAATTTTAATTATTTCTGTTATGCATTCCACAGAGAAAAATCAAAGTAAAGAAAAGAGAACCACCCCGGTTCCGACCTTTAAAAGGGTAGTCCAAAAACAAAAAGAAGAGTCCATTCATTTGCGTGCTGAAACTCCGACTGTACGCTATCTCAAGTTGCAACCTTTTTACCGGAGATTGTCCGGTTTGAACAGTTCGTTGAAAATTGTTCCGGAACTTCGCCTTTGTGGTAACTGGCTTGAGACTGCGGGCTTCCTGCCGGAGGAGTATGTGAGTGTTACGGTGATGGAAGGCTTGTTGGTGATACGGTCAACGGCATTGATAAAGTAAGTTTTAATTTCTTTTCATCCTGTTCACAAAGTTATATTCCAAGAAAAAACGGCAAGCCCAAGCCTCCGGTTTCCCAACATTTCTTCCTTTCTTGCAGAAAGTGTAAATGTTGGGAAAGGCTTGCCTTATTTTTCTTTCCATAAAGAGGGCGTTTACAAGATGTGAAAGGAATGGAGTATTCAAAGGGAAAAGAGAAAGCAAAATTGAAACGCAGACAAGAAGAAATCGCTTAAAAGTCTTTCAGAAATTCACTCAAACTCATATCAAACGCTTTACAAATTCGAGCCAACGTAAACAATTTAATACTTCTTCTTCCGTTTTCGATGCGACCTATATTGTTTTTCTCCATATCGCATTTATCGGCAAGTTGCAATTGAGTAATGTTCTTTTCCTCCCTTAATTGCTTTATTTTCAAACCGACTTTTATGGAGAATTGATCTTCCTGCATCATTTTTTGCAATTGTTATTTGGATTACAAAGATTATTGTTTATTTTTGCACAAAAGCAATCCGAATGGATTGCTTAAAATAATCTATTTCTCAAGAATAAATCATTACTAACCTTAAATTTTATTATCATGAAAACACTAAGAAAAACCTTTTTGGCAACAATGGTAGTCTTTGTTGCAGTTTCACAGAGCTTTGCAAGCATCAGCAATGTGACGGTGAGTCCGTCGTATCTTTGTACGGATGTGACTATTCAGGCAACGGTAACGCCGACTTTCGGAAATCTGGAGTCTGTAACTTTATGTTTCAGGCAATACTTAACAGTCAGCGTCTTTATTGATATTGACATGCAGCCATGTACTGGGCCTGCGAATACTTATTGTGCTACTATACCGGCTGCTGCTTTTCAAGAGAATTGGGGTGTACAATGGTTTATTGCAGCAAAAGAAGAGTCCGGATTACTTCAGTTTAATGGGACTTCCGAGAGTCCTAATCATATTTTTCCGTTACCGTCAAAACCTAATCCTAAGACCAAAGAAATGACGTTGCATATTGAGCGTGAAAAGTTTTATGCTAATTGCAAGCCTGTTGATACGGAAGAGGTGTCAAAGTATAACGGATTAAGATTAAAGGCTTATTTTGAAAATGATTGTGGTGAGTTGGAAGAGAATTCCGAATATTACGATATACAGGGGGATGAAAATGAGTTTGTTCTCAAATTGTATGGCGACAGCGACCCTAATGATGGAGTCAAGAATGGTTTTTATGAGGGGGATAAGATTGTATTAAAGGTTATTACTCTTAAAAACGGATATGATTATTATTTTAGTGATGGGCAATCTCATCATTTTGTCTATCAGACAAATAATGATATTAGTGTAGAGGATGACTTGGTTTTATGGACTGCATCGGTAATTGAAATCACGGGCAATAATCAGGTTATTGAATCCGGTGCAACCAGCGCCAGTATTGCCAATGGTACGGATTTCGGTAAAAGTAATCTGCCTGTTTCGCAAAGTTTTACTGTTAGTGCTTCCGGATGCAATGTTTTGTATATTAGCTCTATTAGAATTGATGATAATGTCAATTTCTCCGTATCGGGTATTCCTAACAGTACACGGATGGATGTGGGGGAAACAAATACTTTTACTGTTACTTACAATGGTACAACGACTGCTACGACTACTGTTCGCGTGTATAATAATTCTGCTGATATTCCGCTTTATACTTTTTCTGTTACGGGTGAGTATGATGCCAATCTTACGGCGGTAGAGACAACGGAAGTGGATGAAGTTGTTGTTTACGTAAAGAATCGAACTATCATGGTAGAGAATGCGTCTGAACCGGTATCTGTTTTTGATGGTTTCGGGCGTTGTATTGCTATGGGAGAATCTTCTGTTATTGTGCCGCAGGCGGGGATTTATGTTGTGAAATCTGGGGAATGGGTGGAAAAGGTGATGGTGCGGTAAATTCTTTTTCATATTTTCTACAAAAATATACGCCAAGAAACGGCAAGTCCAAGCCTTTCCTTACATTTAAATGTAAAGAAAGGCTTGGCTGATAATTTTTGATGGTGTTAAAAATGCGTCTAAGTCAGACAGAAATGCATAAAACAGGAACCTTTTATCAATATTAGGATTATAAACAATGAAACACTTAAATATCACTGAAAAATTATACTTTTATACCGAGAAAGAAATGAATATCAAATTGTCTTAAAAGTATAAAATTATACAAATATAAAAAAATTTCTTATTTTTATTGGTGGCTTTGTCGCAGGAATATTGGCAACAATTTTTGTCGCAGTTTTAATTAATACTACGAATCAATCTAATAATGGTTTCTATGGACTAACGATATTCCCAGAAAAAGGTGAATGTATAACAACAAGTGGCGAAATAGAAGTTTTTCAAGTTTTGGAACCACATATAGCATTAGCAAGAACCGGCGATATTTTTGACGGAATAGTTGTATTGATTCTTAATTACGATGGTAAGTCGTATTATGATGACCAAAAAATAAAAGTTCCTACCAATAAATGCGCAAGACAAATTGGAACATATCAGTATACCACGAGACAAGATGGATTCGAAAAAACTGTCCCTGCAATCGTAATTGAGTGATATAAAATGTTATGAAAAATGCTAACATAGATGATTTCCAACAAGAAATCGAATGTATCTATAAGGAAGAAAAATACTCTGTTCGTGATAACGGAGCGGTATTGCGACACCCACGTGATGAAAAACGACCACGTCCGACTGATAATAAATGGACTTTTGGCAAGCCGAATGACAAACATGGATATATGGAGATTGCCTCTGTTCGTGTTCATATCATAGTGGCAACTGCATTTTTTGGAGTTAAGCCGACTAAAGAATATGTTGTTGACCATATTGATACAAACCGCCGTAATAATCGGGCAGAAAATCTCAGATGGGTAACAAGGCTGGAAAATGCGTTGAATAATCCGATAACACGAAAGCGTATTATACTACGTTGCGGTAGTATTGATGCATTCCTTGCCAATCCGTCATTATTGCGTGAAAGTGATGTCGATACTGATTTCAGTTGGATGCGTACAGTCAGTAATGCAGAGGCACAGGTCAGCAAAGAGCGATTGTTGGAATGGGCAGAAAGCGACAAACAACCATCAGGCGGCACTTTGGGCGAATGGATATATCAACAGCCTGCCATGCAAAATTACCCTGCCGAAACAGCACAAAAAGAACCGGATATATTGATGTCTTTAACATCAGGAGCTGCACAGCGCAACTGGCGCACACCAACTGAATTTCCCTGCACTCCTCAAAATGCCGGTAACAACACGCTTGTCGCCTATGCCGATAATCTGAAAGCGGGAGCAATTTTTTCACACAACCAATATGGGTCATCTTTAGTAATAAATAGAGGATTTTCCGAAGATAAACAATCGTTATATGTCATAACTGAATCTTCCGAAGGCGAAGCCATCAAGCCCTATTCACTTGCAAAAGTTACTTTTGAGGATGGTTTGTTTGTTCATGCTGGTAGTACTTTCTTTTCAAGGGAAGGTGCAGAAAAGCAATTTACCCTTGCACAGGGGTTGGAATGGACTGGTGGAGATTCCATCGATGATTATTGCTGAAATGACAAATGATGTATTAACAAATTAAGTTCTTAATATTGTGTAATAAATAGTTTCTAAATAAAGTCGTTATGTATAGTTTATTCCCAGAAGAGCAAGTATCCATTGATTTTTCAGTCAAAATATCTTTTCCTGTTGGAAAGAATAAGAAAACCTACTATATGGGAAAAGAAAAGGGTATCCTTAAAAAGTATGAAGGAGATACCTTTTCAGGCTATGAGTTTCGTACTATACATGGATTTGTCTATTTTCTCTCAAAGAACAAAGACAAATACCCCAAAGAAGGATATGATGCTGTATTTTACCTTCAATTGGATGAGAATCAAAAACCAACTTTAGAAACAATTCAAAATTGTAAGAAAAAGTTGCTTATTGGCAAACATCCATCTGTTTCAAAAGTCGTTTCCTCATGGCATAATGGATTTCAGTATAAGCAAGAAAAACGAAATGAGATGGGCGTAATAGTACAATATGGACTACGCCCGCCTCAAATCGGCGCATTGCATTCTATTTTAGCGCACTGGAGCATTTCAAACAAACCTGCTTTAGTCATAATGCCAACAGGGACAGGAAAAACAGAAACAATGCTTTGCCTGTCAATCGCAAATCAAAATGAAAGAACATTAGTTATTGTTCCAACTGATTCATTACGAACACAAATTTCCAATAAATTTATTGGATTGGGTATTCTTAAAATTGAGCCATTTGAAATTGTTGCGGATTCTGCTCTTTACCCCAAAGTATCTGTACTTAAAACGACTATTGATACAATTGAAGATGCAGAAAAAATATTAGATGCAAATGTGATTGTTTCCACACCTCAAATTCTGACAAACCTTCTCAAAACAGGGAAAAGTGATATTTTTAAACTGATTGTTCAGCAATGTAATAATTTGATTGTAGATGAAGCGCATCATATCGCAGCAAAAACATGGAAAGAAATAAAATTGAATTTTGAAGCAGCGGGAAAGCCTGTATTGCTATTCACTGCAACCCCATTCAGAAATGATGGCGGTCGTATTGAAGGAGAAACTATATATAACTATCCTTTATCTTTAGCACAAAGAGATAAGTATTACGAAAAAATCATATTTACCCCTATCGTAGATTTCAATCCAGCAACAGCCGATGAAAAGATTGCGGAAAAGGCTATTGAAACGCTAAAAAGAGACCTCGAAGCCGGATATGACCACATCTTAATGGCTCGTGTTGATGAGAGAAAGAAAGCAGAAGAAGTTTACGAGCAGATATATAAAAAATATTCAGAGTATTCCCCTGTGTTTATTCATAGTGGGATATCGAAAACCTTGCAGCGAGAAATACTCGAAGGAATTAAAGAAAAACGACACCGAATTATTGTTTGTGTGGATATGCTTGGAGAAGGATTTGACCTTCCTCAATTAAAAATCTGTGCAATGCACGAGATGCATAAAAACATAACCACATCATTTCAGTTCATCGGAAGATTTACAAGAACGACGGGGAGTAATCTTGGCCCCGCAACTATTATTGCTAATATCGTTGATAATGGGTTTAAAGGTGTGCTAAACGAATTGTATCGCAAGGATTCGGATTGGGATAAAATCATAAGCCAATCAAATGAAGATATTATCGGGGGTATTGTCAAAGAAGAAAGTTTCTTTAAAAACTTTTCTGATGTACCGATACCATACAAAATTCCTATACGGAACATCACGCCCGCTATGAGTACTGTGGTGTTTAAACTATATGATAGTAATGTTCTTTGGCGTCCCGAAAAATATATTGATTATTTCAAAAATAAAAAATACGAAACGGTTGCTGTTGAGCATAATGAAAAGAACTTACAGGTAATCATAGCTCGTAACACAGAGAAAGTCCCTTGGGGAAAAATTGACGACCTGATTAATACCGAATATGACCTGTATATTGCGTATTTGAACCCCGAACAGAAACTTTTATATATAAACAGTTCGAATAATGGTTCTACCCATGATAAACTTGCAGAAGCATTAGTCGGCAAGAATATTTCTTTATACAATGAAGGTGATATATACAGGGTTTTGCATAATGTATTCCAGTTGGAGTTGTTTAATCTTGGATTAAAATCGCATTTGGATGGTCCGATTAGTTTTACAATGTATGCTGGAAATGGGATAGTCAAAGGGTTAAGCGAAATTGAGAAAGGAATGCATAGTTCGAATTTGTTTGGAACAGGCTATGAGGACGGAGAAAAAATAACCATTGGCTGTTCGAATAAGGGACGTGTGTGGACAAAGTTGGTTAAATCTATACCGGATTATTGTGAATGGTGCGATAAGACCGGAGTTAAGTTGTTAGATGAAACGATTGATACAAAAAATATTTTTGACTTCATTCAAAAGCCCGAAAGAATATCTAAATTTCCCGAAGGAAAAGTTCCAATATCAATCAAATGGAATGAGAAGTTTTATTATGACCCGCAATCAGCGGTTTATGGTTCTAACTTGCTAATAGACTATAACATTGAATTAGTAGCTTACACCCTTAATACTGTTGAATTTGACATTATCACTGGAAGTGGTGCATCTTCATATAAGTTGGAATTAGATGAAGATAAGAATGGACGAGGATATAAATACACCCTCATCAAAGGCAATCCAATTATCATAAATCAAAGAAAAGAAAGTAAAGACATTATTGATTTATTCTTCGAATATCCACCGACTATATGGTTTCAGGACAATTCAAAAATGTACAATGATTTATTTTTCTTATTCAACTACAAATCCCCAATTTTTGATACGGAAAAGATATTCGCTTATAATTGGGATGGTATTGATATTACTAAGGAATCGCAGAAAAAAACTAAACGGGAAGATTCAATACAGTATAGAGTACTTGAACGATTGAAGGAAGAACCGGAGTATGATATTATTTTTGATGATGACGATGCAAACGAAGCAAGCGACATCATCGCAATAAAAGGGTACGAATCAGAACATAATAAACTTATATTTGAATTGTACCATTGCAAATTTTCATCCAAAGAAGAACCCGGAGGGCGATTAAAAGATTTATATGAAGTATGCGGCCAAGCGCAAAGAAGTTATCATTGGCGACACAATGCAATAGAATTGTTGAAACACATGAACCGCAGAAATAGTACTCGCCTCGCGCAAGGAAATCCTTCGAGATATGAGAAAGGTGGGGACGATGAATTGCTTATAATTCAAAATATGCTATTATCGAATTATTGTGACATTGAGTTCAATATATATGTAGTTCAGCCGGGAATTGAAAAGAATAAATTGGCTAACAGTTCGGAATTATTGTCATTACTTGGCGCAACCGACTTGCTATTAAAGAGAACAGGAAATGAATTTTATATAATCACTAACGAGTAATTTGAAAATAAACAATGTATATTTCAAAAATAAAAATCAAAGGATTTAGGAATTTCAAAGATAAAGAAATTCTATTCAACGATGGTATAAATGTCATCATTGGACATAATAATGCAGGGAAAAGCAATGTTCTAAAAGCGATATCCCTAGTGATTGATACTCAGAGTTCAAAACGATTGGATATACATGACCTCAATCAGAATACAAGCCTTGAAGAACTAAAGGCTAACCCACCAATAGTAACTATCAGTCTTTTTATTTCTCAAAGTGATAATGAAGATACTAATTCGGATGATTTGGTTACAGTCGGAAATTATCTAACTCGCTTAGAAGCCCCCTACGAAGCGTTACTTACATACGACTTCTTTCTTCCTGAAAGTGAAAGAGAAAAATATATTAAAGCATTATCAGAAGTAACTGATATACAAAAAGCATGGAAAATTATTAAACATGACTTTATTAGGCTCTACATTTCAAAAATATGGGGAGGAGACCCTAATTTACAAATGCAGGCTGATAGTGAGTCTCTACAAAAATTTGATTTCCAGTTTTTGGATGCTATTAGAGATGTAGAACGTGACATGTTTTCAGGGCGTAATACTCTTTTGAGGGATGTGTTAGATTTCTTTATGGATTATGATATAAAGAATGACACAACCAAAGACTCTGATACCAAGATTGCAGAAATAAAAGCCTTGAAAGAGAAATTTTCTACTGACGCAGATGTTTTGTTACAAACATTGCAGGACAGAATGCAAAGCGGAAAAGAACAAATTCTTGATTATGCTAAACAAACAGGAGCATCATTTAATAAAGCGAACCCTGATTTTGACGGAAGTTTGTCTGATGTCGAATTATTTTCAGCACTAAAACTGATTATTAAATATGAAACGGGTATAACAATTCCTGCTACTCATAATGGATTAGGATATAATAATCTCATATTCATGTCTTTGCTTTTAGCAAAAATGCAGGTTAATTCAGACGGTAATTATTTGGGAAGCAATGCTAAGGTATTTCCTATTTTAGCGATTGAAGAACCCGAAGCTCATCTTCATCCTGCAATGCAATATAAATTTTTAAAATTTCTGAAAGAGAATAAAGATGTTAAGAAGAAAGCACGGCAAATATTTGTTACCACCCATTCTACTCAAATCACATCGGCAGTTTCGTTGGATGAAATAATTTGTCTTCACAATGAAAACAATGTTTTATCCATAGGCTATCCCGGTAAGGTTTTTAATGATTGCGATGAGGATAAAAAATCCAAAGCATACGTCCAACGGTTTTTAGATGCTACAAAATCAGATATGCTTTTTGCTCAAAAAGTTATTTTAGTTGAAGGTATTGCCGAAGAACTGCTTTTGCCAACAATGGCTAAGTATATTAGCCATTCTGTTGAAGACAGCCATATTGCAATTATAAATGTTGGAGGGAGATATTTTGACCACTTCATTAAACTGTTTAGTTCCTCAAATGGCTATTCTATACCTAAGAAAATAGCATGTATTACAGATAGAGACCCAAGTAGGAAGGCGAAAAATGGGGGAAAGAATTTTGAAAAATGTTACCCTTATGAATTTAACCATGATTCTACAAACTTCGACTATGTAGAAAATGCACAAGCCAATATCAATAAATTTGGAACAGATAGTAATATTCGATTCTTTAGTCAAGATATAGATAAGGGCAAAACATTTGAATATGATTTAATCCTACATAATCATGATTTAGAATTACTCATAACAGAGTCTATGAGAAATCAACAGGAAATCAAGGAACTAATGCAATCAAGCCTTGCTGATGCGGTGAGTAAATTAAGGGCAGGTGGGGAAAATGATAGAATAATACAATCTTTAGAATTATCACAATGGTCGGATGCAGAAAAAAAGAAAGCATTGATTGCCTCTCGATATTTGAACTCTATTGGAAAAGGTGAAAATTCATTGGAATTATGCTACTGTTTGGAGGATAATCTATTAAAACCCGATGCAGAAAAAAAGTCTTTTGTTATTCCACAATATATTAAAGATGCGATAGAATGGCTAATTCAATAACTTCTGACGATTTAATTCCCATCGAACAACATTTTCGAGTTTCGGCAGGCCCCGGAGCCGGGAAAACACATTGGCTGGTAAACCACATAAAGAATGTTTTGCACACATCATTGCGTTTAGGTAAAATGCGAAAAATAGCGTGTATTACTTATACCAATATTGCTGTTGCTACTATTTTATCTCGACTTGGAACTTCATCAGATAAAGTCGAAGTAAGTACAATACATAGTTTTTTGTATAAACATATTGTAAAGCCTTATGCAAGGTTTATAGCCAGTGATTACGACTTGAATGTTGCTAAGATGGATGGACATGAAGATATAATCTTATCGAATTATTCTTTTTTAGATGAACTTAAACAAGCAACAGGTCAACAAAGGATAAACGATAATGCCGCTTTGGTTGATGCCATTACTAAAGCAAAATGGAAATTTAATCCTACTGGGGTACTTGAAATAAAACCTGACTATCCCCGAAGAATTGATAATTATTCTGTCAAGAATGAAACATATTCCCAATATAAGAAAATGGCATGGACAAAGGGAGTATTGCATCATGATGATGTATTGTTTTTCAGTTATCAACTTTTAGTTAAATTCCCGTTTATACAAAGTGTTCTAAGAGCAAAGTTCCCTTACTTTTTTATTGATGAGTTTCAAGATTCAAACCCTATCCAAGTACGAATTTTAGGGATGATAGGGCAAGCGGAAACGAAGGTCGGAATAATAGGTGATAAAGCCCAATCTATATATTTATTTCAGGGTGCAGATGCAAGCCAATTTGAAGCATTTATTTTACATGGAATAGTCGATTATAAGATGTCTGACAATCGCAGAAGTACAAATCAAATTATAGATTGTCTTAATATAGTTCGTCCCGCATTCCCACAAAATAAATACAATGATATCAATAGTGAATTGCCCTGTATATTAGTTGGTGATATAAAATCTGCGTTTGCTAAAGGAAAGGAACTTTCTTCATCTGATGTTATTCATACTTTATCGTATAAAAATGTAATATCTAATGCGATGAAAAAAGAAATGAATAACAATATCCCGACAGGAAATTTGTTACACGCATTATCTGAAACAGATTCTAATAAAGAAAGGCAAATCATTATTTCAATATGTATTAAAGCGACGGAGTTTGCATTACATAACAGATTTAAAGATGCTTTAAAAGAGTTAGATAAATTATTTAGAGGACATAAAGATTTATCAAGAAAAGAAGCTCTGAAACATCTCATTTTATTGAGAAACAAATACCATGAGTATTGTAATGGCTCTTTGCTCGAATATCACACATTCGTCAATACCCAAATTAAGCAAATATCGGGACTTAGGAAAGGTGCAATTTTAGATTTTTATACTAACCATACTTACCAACAATTAGCTGTTTGCGTTAATATTATAGAAGATGATAGCTTACATAGAACTATTCATAAGTCGAAAGGCGATGAATTTGATAATGTGATTTTGATTTTGGATGAAGAAAAAGACTTAAACTTTCTATTTGCGCCTGATTTAGATGGAAAAGAAGAACATCGAGTATTTTATGTGGCTATGAGTAGGGCAAAAAATAGGTTATTTATATCAACCCCAACATTGAGTGCCGCAAATAGGACTAAATTGGCAAGAATGCCTATTTCAGTTCATGATTTGCCAGTTTCGTAATTTCAGATTAAGTCTTGATTTTTACAGAAAGCGAAGATTATAGATAATCATTCATTAAAAAAGAATCCCTTCAGCAAAAATTCTACAGCGAAACAAACAGATAATAAAGACCAAATTTACTACCTTTGCTATCAAGTTTTTTGGTCGGCGAGATATTACATATAAAACCAAAACACCCAATTTTACCTTTTTGGGTGTAAAATCGGGTGTTAATCTTGCAATTTGCTGATTTTCAGCGTTATTTGCGGTATGGACGGGACTCGAACCCGCGACCCCCTGCGTGACAGGCAGGTATTCTAACCAACTGAACTACCACACCATGGTGCTGATTTGCGGGTGCAAAGATATCGCTAATTTTTATATCTGCAATAGTTTTTCCGAAAAAAACTTATATTTCTGTGATTTTTTTTTGTTTCCATTTTTCGCATTTTATCATTACCTTTGGCGACTCATTAAAAAACTTAGCTGTGAATACAAATAATACCGCAATTCTTCTTATCCATTGTCCCGATAAACCGGGTATATTAGCTACTGTTACCGATTTTATTAATGTAAATAAAGGAAATATACTTTATTTAGACCAATGGGTTAATAAAGAAGAAAAGTTATTTTTTATGCGTGTGGAGTGGGATTTAACATTGTTTGAAATCCCTCGCGACAAAATTGAAGAATATTTTGCTATCCTTATTGCCAATCGTTTTACGATGGAATATAAATTATATTTTAAGGACATCAAACCCCGTATGGCGGTATTTGTATCTAAGATGTCGCACTGTCTTTTTGATATGTTGGCACGCTATACCGCCGGCGAATGGAGTGTTGAAATACCTCTTATTATAAGCAATCATACGGATTTAGAACACATTGCCGATAAGTTTGATATCCCTTATTATCATTTCCCAATTACCAAAGAAAACAAAGCAGAACAAGAGGCGGCAGAATTGGCTTTGTTGCGTGAACACAAGATAGACTTTGTTGTATTGGCGCGTTATATGCAAGTGCTTTCCGAAAATTTTACCGCACATTATCCTAATGCGGTAATTAATATCCACCATTCATTTTTACCTGCTTTTGTGGGTGCAAAACCTTATCATGCTGCGCATGCGCGGGGAGTAAAACTAATTGGTGCTACGAGCCATTATATTACTGCCGATCTTGATGCGGGACCGATTATCGAACAAGATGTTACACATGTTACACACAAAGATACCGTGGAAACGCTGGTAGCTAAAGGGCGCGATTTAGAAAAGATAGTACTTTCCACAGGGGTAGCCAAACATATTGAACATAAGATTTTGGCATACAATAACCGCACGGTAGTTTTTGATTAAACTAACATAAATCCTTTGCGAATATCATTGTTTTGTTTTTCAACAACAACTCTTCGCAAGTCATTTTTCAAACTCTTCCATTCTGAATGTCAATGAGTTGGAATCTTTTTCGCTTGCTTCAACAGAAAGGTCAGTAGGAGTAGAGTTGCTAAGGTTTTTTTGTCCAATTTCTACCGGATTTTCGTTGCGGATAAATTGGATAACTTCTTGCATACCATCCATAAATTTATCGAAATCTTCGCGATAAAGAAAAATTTTGTGTTTCTCATACGAAACTTTAGGATTATCTTCCGTGCCCGACACTAATTTTTTACTTTCTGTAATTGTAACAAACAAGTCGTTTCGTCGGTTGCGTTTCACATCAAGATAATAAATCCGTTTACCGGCTTTTACCGATTGGGAAAAGATAATTTCCTGCTCTTTGTCGTAAGCATCGTTTTTGTAATCTTTTGTCATATCAACATTATATTAGGTTAAAATAAAATTTCACCAAAATTGCAGTGTTTTTTTTAGATGGCAAAATAAAAAACTATTTTATTTTACTGATTTAACTTTTTAATCGGTGAAAAAACTTGTACTTTTGTGCCCTCATATAAGAGTTAGAGAACAGAAAATGATAAACAGAATTTTAGTGCGTATAAAGTCGGTACAGTTGCTTTATGCTTATTTGAAAAATCCGTCGAAATCGGCTGATACAGCCGAAAAAGAGTTATTCCACAGTTTGCAACAAACTTATAATCTATATCACTTGCTTTTGTTGCTTGTTACCGATATTACATTTTATGCCGAAAAACGCTTGGACGCTGCAAAACATAAATTGTTTCCAACGCCCGAAGACCTGAATCCAAATACTCGATTTATACATAATGCTTTTGCTTCGGAACTCGCTCGAAACGAGCAGTTTAATGTATATATAAAGGAAAATAAACTTTCGTGGAACGCTGAATCTACTACCATAAAAAAGCTTTACGAAAATATTGTGGAAAGCCCCGAATATGTGGAATATATGACGGCTCCAAGCACTTCGTTTGCAATTGACCGTGAGTTTTGGCGTAAAATATTTAAACGCTACATTATAACAAGCGAGGAACTTGAAGCTGCGCTCGAAGAACAGTCCATTTACTGGAACGATGATTTTGAAATTGTAGTTAGTTTTGTGTTAAAAACGATCAAAAATTTTGAGGAAAATTCTGTTAGTACAAAAGCAATACTTCCGATGTTTCGCGATGCCGACGACCGTGAATTTGCTTCCAAACTTTTTCGAATATCAATACTTAAAGGTCAGGAATACAGAGAGTTGATAGAATCAAATATTCGTAATTGGGATTTAGACCGAGTGGCATTTATGGACATTGTGATAATGCAGCTTGCGCTTACCGAAATTATGAATTTCCCAAGTATTCCGGTTAGTGTTACACTCAACGAATACATCGAAATAGCAAAAAATTACAGCACCGATCGCAGTAGCACTTTTATTAACGGAGTGTTGGATAACATTGTCAATCAGTTGAAAAGTGAAAATAAATTTGTGAAAGCAAAAATTTTACCAGCAAATTCGAAATAAATTTTTATATTTGTCCCACAAAAATTTTTAATTAAAAAATCTATGAATTATTTGAGTATTTTATTGCAACAACAAGGCGGTGTTTTGGGTGGTAGCACAGGGAACATTTTACTTATCGTGTTGATGATTGTGGTGTTTTATTTTTTCATGATTCGTCCACAACAAAAGCGTCAGAAAGAAATTCGTAAATTCCAAGATTCCATCACAACCGGAACTGAAGTGCTTACCAGCGGTGGTATTTATGGAAAAGTTAAAGAGGTGAAAGACAAGGTGTTGATTATCGAAATTGCCGAAAATGTACGCATTAAGGTAGAAAAATCGACTGTATTTGCCGCTTCGTCAGAGATGCCACAAAAGTAATTTTTATTTTTATGTCGGAAATTGATCAAGTTATATCCGAACGCAAAAAGATTAGAGCGCTCCGTACTCGGGAAGTTCTAATCTTTCTTGTTTTTATATTGATTTCCAGCATGTTATGGTTTTTTTATTCGATGGAAAAAGTACGGGAGTTGGAAGTATCCCTTCCTCTTCAATACGAACAGATTCCAGCCGGTATTGTGCTTTCCGAACCTTTACCCCAACATATTAATTTTAAAGTTAGAGATGTAGGTATCAATCTGTTAATTTACTGTTTTTCCAGTAGAAACGATACTTTACACATCCGGTGGAACAATAGATTCGCTAATACAAAAAAGGAAGGATTGTTCAATATAGAATACAAAGAGTTGGAACACAGTATATTAGAGAATTTACAATCTTCAACGGTATTGCTTGTTGAATTTAAGCCGCACAACATTAATGTGCGTTTCGATAAGTTGAGCGATAAAATGTTGCCGGTACAATTTGCCGGTACAATTAAACTGTCCCAACAATATGTTTTGAGTGATAAAATTACTCTAAAACCCAGTCAAGTGAAAGTATATGGCTCCAAAATGCAGCTCGATACAATGAAATTTTTACGAACAGAATCGCTAAAAATTAATGAACTGTCGAAAACAAGCAAATTGAAAGTAAAACTTGATTATCCCGAAAATATTAAAGTTGTTCCCAACGAAGTAGAACTCAATATCCCGGTGGAATTATTTACCGAAAAAACAATATCTGTACCGGTAAAAGGAATAAATATCCCTTCAAATATGCAGTTGCGCACTTTTCCTGCGCATGTCGATGTATCATTTTTTGTAGGTTTAAGTCGTTTCGATTCAGTGAATGTAAACGATTTTAGTCTATATCTCGACTATCACAATTTGGTAATTGATAAAACGGGCAGGCAGAAGCCACAGATTTCGGCATCGTTGCCCTATATTTCTAACCTTCGTTTGCAGCCTGCCGAAGTAGAATATATTTTGGAAGAAAAAAGATGAAAACGGTAGGCATCACCGGTGGAATTGGTAGTGGAAAAACTACTTTGTGTAAACTCATACAAATTATGGGTTATCCTGTTTTTTTTGCCGATGATGAATCAAAATTGTTGATTGACAATGATTTAATTCTAAAAAAAAAATTGATTGATGCTTTTGGTTCAGAGATTTATGCCGACAATGGTAAGTTGAACCGTTCTGTTTTTGCTGCCATAATTTTTGAAAATAAAAACAGTTTACAACTTGCCAACAGTATAATTCATCCTGCTGTGATTGAGGTATTTGATCGTTGGCGCAAGATGCAAACTACTGAGATGGTGTTTGTAGAGTCGGCAATTTTATTCGAATCGGTATTGCAACATACTGCAGACAAGACGATTGCAGTATCTGCACCCGAAGAGATTCGTATCCGGCGAGTTATAAAAAGAGAAAGAGTAAAGCGCGAGGTTGTAGAAGCCCGAATCCGCAACCAAATGATTGATGAAATTCGTAATGCACAAGCAGACTACATAGTATTGAATGATGATAAAAACCTTGTGATACCGCAAATGGAGAAAATTTTCTATTTGCTTGGTATTGAATAAAATTTTATTTTTTGTAGTTATGAAAATTACCGTAAACGATATTTGCCTTGCGCTCGAAGAATTGGCTCCATTGGCTTTGCAGGAAAATTACGACAATGTGGGTTTGCTTGTAGGTAATCGTTCTGCCGAAGTTCGTGGTGTGCTTTTGTGCATCGACATTACCGAAGAGGTAGTTGTTGAAGCTCAAGTGAAAGGCTGCAACATGATTGTATCGCATCATCCACTTATTTTCAAAGGATTAAAAACGATTACCGGAAAAAATGAAGTAGAACGCTGTGTTATTTCTGCAATCAAAAATGATCTTGCAATTTATGCTTGTCATACCAATATCGACAGCGTGTGGGGCGGTGTCAGCAGTCGAATGGCGCAAAAACTGAGTCTGATAAACTGTAAAATTCTCAAACCCCATACAGGTAATTTATTAAAACTCGTAACCTTTGTACCCGAAAATCATGCTGAAACGCTCCGAAATGCCTGTTTTGAAGCAGGAGCAGGGCATATTGGAAACTACGATTGTTGCAGTTTTTCTTCCGTAGGCGTGGGCAGTTTTCGTGCCAATGAGAATTGCAAGCCTTTTGTAGGAAAGATAGGTAATATTCACAGCGAAACAGAAATTCGATTGGAAATAATTTTACCTGCTTTTTTGAAAACTAAAATTACCAATGCTCTAATACAGGCTCATCCTTACGAAGAGCCGGCATTTGATTTTATTCCGCTCGTAAATGATTGTGAAACAGTTGGATTCGGTATTATTGGCGATTTGCCCGAGGCGGAAAAGGAATTGGAATTTTTGCAAAAAGTGAAAACGATATTTGCTTCCAATAGTTTACGGTATTCGGCATTACGGGGAAAGCCGGTGAGGCGAATCGCGTTGTGTGGCGGGAGTGGAGTTGAGCTGCTAAATACTGCTGTCAGTCGTGGTGCTGATGTATTTATTTCAGCCGATTTTAAATATCACGATTATTTTTTGCCTGAAAAACGCCTTGTTTTAGCCGATATAGGACATTTTGAAAGCGAACAGTTCACAAAAGAGATTTTTTTTGAGCAACTAACAAAAAAAATTCCTAAATTTGCAGTCCGTTTTTCGGAAATTAATACGAACCCTATAAATTATTTATAAAAAATTATGGAAAAAGCATCGGAAGCAAAAGAAATAACGGTAGAAGAAAAGCTTAGAGCTTTGTACGACTTGCAAAAAGTTGCTTCGGAAATTGATAAAATAAAAACACTTCGAGGTGAATTACCTTTGGAAGTTCAAGATTTGGAAGACGATATCGCCGGATTGAAAACCAGAATTGAGAAATATGAATCGGATATTACTTATCTCGATAGCGAAGTAAAAACTAAGCAAGGCGAAATTACAGAGGCTAAGTCATTGATAGAGAAATACAAAGAGCAGCAAAACAATGTGCGTAACAATCGTGAATTTGATGCTTTATCGAAAGAAATTGAGTATAAAGGACTCGAAATAGAGCTTGCCGAAAAGCGTATTCGCGAATATGCTGCCGACTCAAAAAACAAGCGTGAAGAAGCGGATAGTGCTATAGAGCTGCTTTCGGAGCGCAAAGAAGACCTCAAGCTAAAAAAGGCAGAATTGAATGAAATTGTGTCGGAAACGAAGCAAGAAGAGGAAAAACTTCGCGAGCATGCCAAAGAAATAGAAACGGTAATAGAACCCCGTTTACTTGCGGCATTTAAGCGAATTCGTAAAAATGCCCGCAACGGATTGGCGGTGGTGTATGTACAGCGCGATGCGTGCGGTGGTTGTTTCAACAAAATTCCGGCACAGCGACAATTGGATATTCGTCAGCGTAAAAAAATTATCGTTTGCGAATATTGCGGTCGTATTTTGGTAGACAGTGAATTGGCAGGAGTGGAGTTGGAAAACAAATAAGAAGAAAAGAAGTTTATTTTTAATTAAAATGGGAGAGCAGTTGAGGAAAATATTTCTCAACTGCTCTTTTTTTGTACTTTAAAAATATTGGCAGTAGGGTAGAAATTCATTTCACGCGATTCTCAGAAGGTAAAAATAGGCGTAACTAATTAGAACTAATTAAGTTACGCCTATTTTTTACCTATTAAAAAATGAGTGAAATAGAAAATAGGGGATTTAGTAAGCTTTTGTGGCAAAAATAATACGCATTATAAATTTAGTTATAATTGTAATCTATAAAATGCAATACATTCGTAACCAAATATGAGAAATTACAACAATAACCAAACAGAATAACTACAACAATAATTAAATTTATAATCGAGTAGGATAGAAGTGTAATTAAATATTGTTTATTACAAATGTAATTTTTAACATTTATATTTATAGAATGAAATACTATTATTTAATATATAAGTATCTAATAATGAGAATATTTAATGTTAATGATATATATTCACTTTAAGTATTTAGACTAATATTTTTCGTTATAAGTTAAATCTAAAAATAATTTGCTAATTTAGTTGTTATCTAATTTTTAACCAGCCGATTAAATAGTTTAATTAAACTGTTAATTTATAGGTTGCAAATCATTATTTTCCCTTTTAAAAACCAAGAAAAAAACGATAAATATACTGCTTTTAAAGTGTTTTTCAGAGAGTAGAGTAGTAGTAAAGACAAAATTTTTAGTTCATATTTGTAAAATACTAAATTACAATCGTAAATGCAAGAATATTTACACATGTAATTATATTTGTAATTATTGAGATTTGCATTTGTAAAATATAATATTTACATTTGCAAACGAAACAAAAATTACATTTGTTATGGAAAATCTCTTGAAAAATCGTATCCGGGAGCTGATGAAGCGCGAACAAATGAATCCTGCGAGTTTTGCTAAAGCGATACAAGTAAATCCTTCGGCTATTTCGCATATATTAAACGACCGCAACAAGCCGAGCACTGAAATTTTGACAAAAATTCTTATGCATTTTGGTACATTGAATTCTGAATGGCTTATATTGGGCACAGGAACTATGTATAAAACTGATAATCAGGAAGTTTCGGAACCACAAGATTCTTCGCCAAATGAAACAATCTACGAAAATCAGCAGCAAACTGCCAAGTCAAACCCTGCTTATGCTTTGCAACTCGATTTTGAGGCATCTCAACCTCACCAGGAACCTGTAACACCCACACCAACCGTTATTGAAAAAGAGGTAATACGCGAGGTACACATTGCCGCACCCGAACGCAAATTGCAAAAAATTATTGCTTATTATTCGGACAATTCGTTTGAGGAATTTTCTCCTACTGAAAAATAAAAAAACAGTAACTTAAGCTACTGTTTTTTGGCTTGCAGCTCAACGCTTTGCAAGTTTTTTTACGGTTTAAACGGATATTGGTATTTTACTGTAATCTTTTTTTCTCCAATAAAACAACATTTTCCACATGATGTGTATGTGGAAACATATCTACAGGCTGTACGGCGGTAACACGGTAAGCCTCTCCAAGCAACGAAAGGTCGCGTGCTTGCGTGGCTGGATTGCAACTTACATACACAATGCGCGCCGGGGCAGCAAAGAGAATAGCGCGAATAACATCATCGTGCATTCCGGCGCGAGGAGGGTCGGTAATAATCACATCGGGGCGACCGTGTGTGTTGATAAACTGTTCATTTAGAATATCTTTCATATCGCCGGCAAAAAACAGCGTATTGTCAATCGCGTTAATTTGCGAGTTCACCTTGGCATCTTCAATCGCTTCGGGCACATACTCAATACCAATTACTTTTCGGGCTTTCTGCGCCACGAAATTGGCAATAGTTCCCGTACCTGTGTAAAGGTCGTATACAAGTTCGTTGCCTGTGAGTTGAGCGAAGCTGCGCGTTACCTTGTACAGCTCGTAAGCCTGCTCGGAGTTGGTTTGGTAGAACGATTTTGCGCCGATTTTAAAACGCAGCCCTTCCATCTGTTCGAAGATGTGGTCTTTGCCTTTGAAAACTCGCACTTCGCGGTCGGTAATTGTATCATTTGCCTTCGAATTGATAATGTAAAGCAGCGATGTGATTTGCGGGAATTTTTCTGCAATATTTTGTAACATTTTGTTAATCAAATCGTTGTCTTCATAAAAAAACACTACAATAAGCATTACTTCGCCTGTGGTAGAAGTGCGAACAATGAGGTTTCGCAAAAATCCTTCCTGACGACGAATATCGAAGAATGATAACCCGTTTTCGAGTGCATAACGACGAATTTCGTTACGAATTTGGTTGGAAACATCATCTTGCAACCAGCATTTTTCGATGTCGAGCACCTTGTCGAATAATCCCGGAATATGAAAACCTACACCGTTCATATTTTCGTCCGTTTTACCTGCCTGCATTGCTTCGTGCGACAGCCATTTTTTGTTCGAGAAAGTAAATTCAAGTTTGTTGCGGTAAAAGGTAGTTTTTGCCGAACCAATAATAGGCAAAATTTCGGGCAAGTCAATTTTTCCTATCCGGGTTAAATTATCCGCCACCTGTTGTTGTTTGTAGCGCAGCTGTTCGGCGTAAGGCAGCATTTGCCATTTGCAGCCGCCACAGGTTCCGAAATGCTCACAGAAAGGCGTTTCTCGTTGGTCGGATAGTTTAACGAAGCGCAGTACACGCGCCTCGGCATAGCTGCTTTTTTTCTTTGTAAGCTGCAAATCAGCCACATCGCCCGACACTGCCCAAGGTACGAAAATCACCCTGCCGTCTACGCGGGCAATGGCTTTACCTTCGGCAGCAAGGTCGGTTATCATAATATTTTCCAGTACGGGGAGGGGTTTCTTATTGCGAGCCATATTTCTTTCAATTAGGATTAAAAATTACAGATTACGAATTTTTGGGCAAAAGTACGCTTTTCAGGATAATTTTTCGAGAAATACACGATAAATTTTCTACCTTTGCGAGCCGAAAAAATTAATAAACATTCCACTTTTACAAACTTTTTGAATTAAATTATTGATGGAACTTGCAAGCAAATATTCGCCCGCAGAGGTTGAAGCAAAATGGTATAAATATTGGCTCGAAAACAACTTTTTTCACTCTGAGCCGGATGACAGGGAACCTTTTACCATCGTAATTCCGCCGCCCAATGTTACCGGCGTGTTGCACATGGGGCACATGCTTAATAATACTATTCAGGATGTGCTTGTGCGTCGTGCGCGAATGCAGGGAAAAAATGCTTGCTGGGTTCCGGGAACAGATCATGCTTCGATTGCTACTGAGGCAAAAGTGGTGCATAAACTCGCAGAGGAAGGTATCAAAAAGACCGACCTTACACGCGAACAATTTTTGGAACATGCTTGGGATTGGACACATAAACACGGCGGAATTATACTCGAACAGCTTAAAAAACTCGGTTGCTCGTGCGACTGGGATAGAACGGCTTTCACGATGGACGAAAAGCGTAGCAAAAGTGTTATCAAGGTTTTTTGCGATTTGTACGAAAAGGGACTGATTTACAGAGGTGTTCGAATGGTGAATTGGGACCCCAAAGCTCTTACCGCTCTCAGCGACGAAGAAGTGATTTACAAGGAGCAGCAAGGAAAACTTTTTTATCTTAAATATAAAATTGTAGGCGAAAACGACTTCGCAGTTATTGCAACAACGCGCCCCGAAACCATTTTGGGCGATACGGCGATGTGTATTAATCCCAATAATCCGAAAACGGCGCACTTGAAAGGAAAACGGATACTGATTCCGCTTATTGACCGCGAAATTCCTGTGATTGAAGACGAATATGTGGATATGGAATTTGGTACGGGTTGCCTCAAAGTTACGCCTGCGCACGATGTGAACGACTATATGTTGGGCGAAAAATACAACCTGCCGAGCATTGATATTTTCAACGATAACGGTACGCTTAATGAACATGGTGCGCAATATGCGGGCATGGACAGATTTGCTGTGCGTAAACAGATAGAAAAAGATTTGGAAGCAGCAGGCTTGATGGAAAAAACCGAGCCGTACACCAACAAGGTGGGTTTTTCGGAGCGTACCGATGTGGTTATCGAACCAAAATTATCGATGCAATGGTTTTTGAAAATGGAAGATTTGGCAAAACCTGCTCTCGAAGCTGTAGAAAATGACACAATTAAATTTTACCCCGAGAAATTCAAAAATACCTACCGTCATTGGATGACAACGATAAAGGATTGGAATATTTCGCGGCAACTTTGGTGGGGACATCAGATACCGGCGTATTATTTGCCTGAAGGCGGTTTTGTAGTGGGCGAAACAAAAGAAGAAGCCTATCAAAAAGCATTGTCAATTGTTAATTATCCATTGTCAATTGATGATTTGAGGCAAGAAGAAGATGTGTTAGACACCTGGTTTTCGTCGTGGCTGTGGCCTATTTCGGTTTTCGACGGCATCAACAATCCTGATAATGAGGATATCAACTATTATTATCCGACAAATGATCTTGTTACTGCTCCTGAAATTATTTTCTTTTGGGTGGCGCGAATGATTATGGCAGGTTACGAATATCGAGGCAAAGAATGCTTTAGAAATGTTTATTTTACAGGCATTGTACGCGATAAATTAGGACGAAAAATGAGTAAATCGCTTGGCAATTCGCCCGACCCGATTGAACTGATGAATAAATATGGTGCCGACGGCGTGCGTATGGGGATGTTGCTTGCTTCGCCTGCCGGAAACGATTTGCCGTTTGACGAATCAATGTGTGAGCAAGGACGAAATTTTAATAATAAGATTTGGAATTCTTTGCGTCTTGTGAAAGGCTGGGAAATGATTGAAACAAAAGAAATTCCAAATGAAAATAAACAGGCAAGGGAGTGGTTTTACCATTTATTGGAAAAGACTAAAATAGAAGTGGAAGATTTGTTTTCAAAATTCCGTTTGTCAGAGGCTTTGATGCAGATTTACAAGCTTTTTTGGGACGAATTTTCGGCTTGGTATCTCGAAATTATTAAACCAGAATTTGGCAAACCGATTGACAAAGAAACTTACGACCAAACAATTTATTTCTTTGAGGAATTGCTGAAACTTTTACACCCATTTATGCCGTTTATTACCGAAGAACTTTATCATTCGCTTTCAGACAAAAACGAAAGTATAATGTTTGTACAAACAACAATTGATAAAGATTTTAGAGAAGGTACGATTCTTGAATTTGAAGAAACGAAAGAAATAATTACCAATATTCGCAATATTCGCGCCTCAAAGAATATTTCACCCAAAGAAAAATTGAATTTGCAGATTTTGGCATGTAAAGACGCAACGCATTGCGTCTTTACCGGATATAACGATGTTATCAAGAAATTGGCAAATATCGAAACAATCGAAATTGTAAGCGAAAAAGCAACAGGTGCGGTTTCATTCCTTGTTGGTACCACCGAATACGCTGTTCCGATTGGTAATTTGATAAATGCCGAAGAAGAAATCGCCAAAATGGAAGCCGAAATCAAGTATTTGGAGGGCTTTTTAAAATCAGTTGCGGCAAAGCTGAGCAACGAAAAATTTGTTGCCAATGCCAAGCCCGAGATCGTTGAAAATGAGCGCAAAAAGCAGGCAGATACAGAAAGCAAAATAGCTTCCCTGAAAGAAAGTATTGCGGCATTGAAAGGGTAATATTTGAAAAATTGACAACAATGAAAAAATACCAGCACGATTTAATTATTACGGCAAACGAAACGCTTAATAACCAGTATTTTTTGCTCAAACTAACGCAGTCGGAGCCATTGCCCGAAATGCAGCCCGGGCAGTTTGTACAGTTGCTTATCGAAGATTCGGCACAGACATTCTTGCGTCGTCCGATTTCGATAAATTTTGTAGATAAAGCAAAAAATGAACTTTGGCTGCTGATACAAAAAGTGGGTAATGGAACTCGCAAACTTGCAGAATATCAAGTTGGAAGAGCAATAAATGTGCTTTATCCGCTTGGTAATTCGTTTTCCGAGCCGTTGCCGCAACAAAAGATTTTGCTTGTTGGCGGTGGGGTAGGCACGGCACCTATGTTGATGTTGGGTGCAAGCTTGAAAGCAAAAGATATTGAGCCGACATTTTTGCTCGGTGCCCGAAGTGCAGGCGATTTGCTGCAGCTCAACGAGTTTGAAAAATATGGGCGGGTGCTCACCACTACCGAAGACGGATCGCAAGGCGAACACGGCTTTGTTATACAACATTCGGTGTTGCAAAACGAACAGTTTGACCGTATTTGTACCTGCGGACCAACGCCGATGATGAAAGCTGTGGCTGCTTATGCAGCGCAACGCGGAATATACTGCGAGGTATCGCTCGAAAATACAATGGCTTGCGGTATCGGAGCTTGCCTGTGTTGTGTACAGGACACTGTCGATGGACATCGTTGTGTGTGTACCGATGGACCTGTTTTTGATGCAAAAGAATTGAAATGGTAATACAAAAAAGTTCGTCATTCCGCGCTTGACGCGGAATCGCATTTACGCGCATGGATTGTTTTTGTGCGATTTGCGGGTCGAGCCCGCAATGACGATAACATTTAAAAGAATAATTATGGCAGATTTGAGCGTTAATCTAAATGGATTAAAGTTGAAAAACCCCGTGCTTACCGCTTCGGGAACCTTTGGTTACGGCTTTGAGTACGAAGATTTTATTGACATTTCTACTCTTGGCGGTATAATTGTAAAAGGTACTACGCGTTATCACCGCGAAGGAAATCCATATCCGCGCATGGCAGAAACTCCTGCGGGTATGTTAAACGCTGTGGGACTGCAAAATAAAGGCGTGGATTATTTCTGCGAGAAAATTTATCCGCAATTGAAATCGGTCGATACAAGCGTAATTGTTAATGTATCCGGCTCGGCAATTGAAGATTATGTGGAAACTGCCGAAAAAATAGCGTATCTCACTCATATTCCGGCTATTGAACTAAACATTTCGTGTCCCAATGTGAAACAGGGCGGTATGGCTTTCGGTACCTGTTCGGCTTCGGCAGAAGAGGTTATCAAGGCGGTTCGCAAGGTGTATCCCAAGCATTTGATGGTAAAACTTTCGCCCAATGTAACCGACATTGCCGATATTGCCCGCGCGGTAGAGTTTGCGGGAGCCGATTCGGTTTCGCTTATCAACACGCTGCTGGGTATGGCTATCGACGCTAAAACACGCCGCCCGGTGTTATCAACCATTACCGGCGGACTGTCGGGAGCTTGTGTGAAGCCCGTTGCGCTGCGCATGGTGTGGCAGGTTGCTAAGGCGGTGCATATTCCTGTGGTAGGATTGGGAGGTATTATGAACGCTACTGATGCCATAGAGTTTTTTCTGGCAGGAGCGAGCGCGGTACAAATCGGTACGGCAAATTTCATCGACCCATCTGTAACTTCGAAAGTGATAAAAGGCATCGATGAGTATTTGGACGAAAACGGATTTTCGTCTGTCAAAGATATCGTAGGTGCTTTGATAACAGATAAATAAGCTTCGATTATGCGAAAAAAGACCCTCTTTTTGCTTGTTACGCTTGTAATTTTTCCGCTTTTATCACAAAGCGTTCAACAAGTTGATAATGAGCATGTAATAGTAGGAGAATACAGGGATTCCGAATTGATTACGCTTGTATTCGCAGGAGATATTATGTCGCACTTTCCACAGGTGAAAGCGGCATACATTCAGCAGGGCGATTCGTTCGATTATCGCCCTTGTTTTCAATATTTGAAGCCTTATATTGCAACTGCCGACCTTGCCGTGGTGAATTTGGAAGTGCCTCTTGCCGGCAAACCATACAGCGGTTACCCGCAGTTTTCCGCACCCGAACAGCTGGCTGACGGAGCAACAGATGCCGGTTTCGATGTATTGCTCACGGCAAACAACCACACGGTGGATAGAGGTGGAAAAGGCATTGAACGAACAATTCAGCAACTCGACAAACGCTCGCTGCATACGGGGGCTTTTCGTTCGCAGGCAGAACGCGACAGCCTGTATCCGCTTATCACCGAGGTGAAAGGTATGAAAATAGCCGTTCTTAACTGCACTTACGATACAAATGGTATACCGGTGCCCAAGCCATTCGTTGTCAATATGATAGACACGGCACAAATTCGTCGCGATGTAGCGAAGGCTCGCGAACGAGCTGCCGAATTTGTGATAATGTGTATTCATTGGGGCATAGAATATCAAACCGAAGCAAATGCCACGCAGCAAGAGTTAGCCGGTTTTTTGGCGCGGGCAGGAGTAGACCTGATTATTGGTTCGCACCCCCATGTGGTGCAGAATTTCTCTGTTGTTTACCGCCCGGACAGTACGCAGGTGCCTGTGTTTTACTCGCTCGGAAACATGATTTCGAACCAAAGCAAGCGAGGAACCAACGGTGGTATTTTAGCTAAAGTGGTGATAGATAAAAATACCTGCAACATACAGTATTGCAACTACTTGCCGTTTTTTGTTTACAAGGGAAATTTGCAGGAGCGATATCAATACTATCTTATTCCGACGGTAGATTATATTGCCCGTCCGCAGGATTTTGGTATTGGCAATACTGCCGACTTGCTTTTACGGCAATTTCAAGATGATACGCAAGCGCGCCTATCGAATTTGCCGATGACTCTCGATAAATTCACAAGGACGGATGATTGAACAAAAATCTTTCTTTGCAGGTGCAAAAAATGCGAAGGATATAAACAATGATTCCTTTAACCTTAAATAAAATCTTATGAAACTCGAACATGTAGCTCTCAATGTAGAAAATCCCGTTGAAATGGCACAATGGTACTGCGATAACCTCGGTATGACTATTGTAGCCAACATTGCTACCGAGCCTTTTACACATTTTATTGCCGACGAAAGCGGGCGAATCATGATTGAGATTTACCGCAATCCTGTCGATGAAATTCCCGATTACCGTGCCATGAATCCGTTGTTGCTGCACCTTGCCTTTGTATCTGCCAATCCCGCTGCCGATAGCGACCGTTTAACTGAAAAGGGAGCCACCATGGAGTCGGACACGGTATTGCCCGACGGTACGCATCTTGTTATGCTTCGCGACCCTTGGGGACTTGCTTTTCAACTCTGCAAACGAGCCAAAAGCCTGTTGCTCGAAAAGGAGAAATAAAGCAACGGAATTGGAATAAAGCAAGTTTGGATTATAAATCCTTCCAACAGGTTTTTTTGTGGGGGTTTCGAGAAAAAGGAGTATATTTGCGGTCGCGTAAAAAAATGTAATGAAAAAGCTCGCCCTAATACTATTCCTCTTTTTTCCCATTATCCTTTCGGCTGCGGGCAGCGTGCGTATATACGGCTATATCTACACTCCACAGCGCGAACCGGCAGAGTTTGCCACGGTGCAGGTTATAGGCACCGATAACAGTACCCTTGCCCGCGAAGACGGCTACTACGAACTCTCATTTCCAATAACAGACACGGCTACGGTACTCTTTTTATACACGGGTTGCGAACCGATGACGGTAAAACTGAAAGCCAACAACCCGAATATCCGAAAAATAATATACCTGCAAGAAGCTGTTACGCACCTCAGCGAAGCCGAAGTGAAGGTATTTGCCAAACAAACGGGTACGCAAGATGTACTCGATTTTTCGAAAATAAAGTTGATACCCGATGCTTCGGGCGGTGGTATCGAATCATTGTTGAGCACTCAGGCAGGCGTGAGTATGAACAACGATTTAAGTTCGCAATACTCTGTGCGCGGCGGCAACTACGACGAAAACAGCGTGTATGTGAACAACATCGAGGTATATCGTCCCCAGCTTGTTCGCAGCGGACAGCAGGAAGGCTTGAGTTTTATCAACCCCGATATGGTGAGTTCGGTGTCGTTTTCGGCAGGCGGCTTCGAACCGAAATACGGCGACAAAATGGCATCGGTACTCGATATTCGCTACAAAAAACCGAAAGGTTTTGAGGCATCGGTAGGAGGCAGTTTGCTGGGCGGCTCGGCATACATCGGGCATGCTACCCGCAACGGGAAATTCACCCAGTTGCACGGCATTCGCTACAAAAGTTCCAATTACCTGCTCGCTACGCTCGAAACAGAAGGTGTTTACGACCAGAAATTCCTCGACTATCAAACTTTTATCACCTATAATTTCTTGCCCAAGTGGGAGCTGAGCCTGTTGGGCAACTTTTCGCAAAACAGTTATCTTTCTATCCCCGAGGAACTGAGCACTACATTTGGCAACTACATGGATGTTAAACAGTTCAGGGTATATTTCGAAGGACAGGAGAAAGACCTTTTTCAAACGCTCTTTGGAGCCGTTGCGCTGAAATATTCTCCAAGCAAAAATCTGTCGATGAACCTGATGGCATCTGCCTATGAAACCCGCGAAGAAGTGAACTACGACATCGCTGCCGATTATTGGCTCGGCGAGGTTGCGGATAAAAACGACAACAGTCAAACCGAGGAAAATACGCTTGGGGTAGGCAATTACCACGATTTCGGGCGAAATTCGCTCCACGCTCTTGTAGTTGCCGTGGCACATCGCGGCGAATATTCGTTCAAAAAAAATACCCTCGAATGGGGCGTAAGCCTTCAGCAGGAAAAAATAAAAGACCGCCTTAACGAGTTTCAAATGCGTGATTCGGCAGGCTATTCTTTGCCTTATACCGACGGCGATTTGCTTATGTACTACAATCTCTATTCTGCCACCGAGCTGAATAGCTATCGTACACAAGCTTTTGTACAAGACCGTTTGCGTTTGGGACATTGGAGTTTAACCGGCGGTGTGCGGGCAAATTACTGGTCGTTCAACCGCGAGTTGCTCGTAAGTCCTCGGCTCACGGTGGCGTATTTCCCGCAATGGAAAAAGCACGAATTCGGCTTCCGTTTTTCTACCGGCTATTATTACCAGTCGCCTTTCTACAAGGAAATGCGCGATACGGTGGCAGACCGTCTTGGCAATGTACTTGTGCAGCTCAATCGCGATATAAAGGCGCAGCGCAGCCTGCATTTTGTGCTCGGTTCCGACTATTACTTTAAGTTGCAGGGGCGACCTTTCAAATTCACCACCGAGTTGTATTACAAACCTGCCGACCGCGTGATTTCCTACACGGTAGATAATGTGAAAATCGTGTATTCGGGCGAGAACGATACCCGGGCTTATTCGGCAGGGGTCGATTTCAAACTGTTTGGCGAGTTTGTGCCCGGTGTCGATTCGTGGTTAAGCTTGTCGTTTATGCAGGCAAAAGAGAATTTCGACAACGGCGAAGGCTGGGTATCGCGCCCCAACGAGCAACGCTACAATTTTTCGATGTTCTTTCAGGATTATTTCCCCGGATACCCGAAATACAAGTTTCACCTTAAATTTATCTGGGCAGACGGATTGCCGTTTTGGGCACCAAATACAGCCGTACATACCAAGCACAATTCGGGGCGCACAACGCCTTATCGCCGTGTAGATGCGGGAATTAGCCGTTCTTTTGTGCGGGGCGATGTGGCGTGGCTCGACCGCGCCAAGGTATTCTCTGTGTTGAAAAGCATCAATTTGGGTGTGGAAGTATTCAACCTGTTCGATATCAGCAATGTGGCTTCGTATTACTGGGTTACCGATGTGTATCGCTCGCAGCATGCTATACCCAATTATCTTACTGCAAGGCAGTTTAATGTGCGCTTGTCGCTCGATTTTTAGCACGCTAAGAAAAATATGAACTTACTGTCCCTCATAACTAAAACCCGTTCTTTTCGCCGTTTCGATTCAACAATAGAAATCGAAGAGAAAACGCTTTGCGAACTGATTAATTTGGCTCGCTTAGCTCCTTCGGCTCGCAATGCACAGCCGTTGAAATACTTACCCGTAACCAAGCCCGCAGACCGCGATGCAATTTTTCCCCTGCTCTCGTGGGCAGGCTATTTGAAAGATTGGGATGGACCTGCCGCGGGCGAACAACCAACTGCCTATATCGTGGTGTTGAAAGACCGCAACATTGCCGAAAACAGTTACTGCGATGATGGCTTGGCAATACAAAATATTATGCTCGGAGCAACGGAGCGGGGACTTGGCGGTTGTATCATCGGGGCGGTGGCTCGCGAAAAATTACATCAGCATTTCGCGCTTCCCAAGCACTTGGAAATCCTTTTCGTTCTTGCTTTGGGCAAGCCTGCCGAAACTGTTGTTCTCGACGAAATGACCGCTAACGATTGTCGATATTGGCGCGACGAACACGATATTCACCATGTACCCAAACGAACATTGGACGAAATAATTCTATCAATTACAAAATGAAGATATATACTTTACTCTTTACACATTATATACAATAAGATATTATACACTTGAATATCAATAAATCCCGGATTGCTTCGTCGTTCCCCCTCGCAATGACGAACAAGCTAAAGAAAACCGTCATTGTGAGGAACGAAGCAATCCGGAAAAAGACTATAAATCAGACGCATATACTTTTAATCAATATAAACTCTATTACACAAACAATATCCAAATGAAATTTACCGAATTTAATCTCGACGACAATATACTCGAAGCCGTTTCACACATGGGTTTCGACGAAGCTACCCCTATTCAGGAATTTGCTATTCCGCGTATTCTCGCAGGCAAAGATTTGATAGCCTGTGCACAAACGGGAACGGGTAAAACCGCCGCTTTTGTGTTGCCCATTTTGCATAAGCTTGCCAATAAGCCCGATTCGAACACCAATACGCTTATCCTTGTGCCCACGCGCGAACTTGCCATACAGATAGACCAGGCAATACAGGGTTTTTCGTACTACATTTCCGTGGGCAGCATTGCGGTTTACGGCGGTGGCGATGCCGTTTCGTACACCGAGCAGGAGCGGGCGTTGAAGCATGGGCGCGATATTATTGTGGCTACGCCCGGACGGCTTCTGTCACATCTTGCGCAGGGTTATGTCAATTTCAAGCATGTTAAACATCTTATTCTCGACGAAGCCGATAAAATGATGGACATGGGTTTTGCCGAAGATATTGAGAAAATTATCAAACATCTGCCTGCCGAGCGGCAAACGCTGATGTTCAGTGCCACCATGCCGCCTAAAATTCGTTCATTATCGAAAAAGATTTTGCATCATCCCGAAGAAATTACCCTTGCCGTATCGAAACCTGCCGAAGGAGTTACCCAAGCGGTATATCTTAGCTACGATGCTCAAAAAATAGAGGTGTTGAAATATCTTCTCAAAGAGCGTGAAGATTATACAAGCATTATTGTGTTTACTTCGCAAAAAGCAAAGGTGAATGAGATTGTGAAGCACCTGCGCAGTGCGGGACACAAGGCTCTCGGCATTTCGTCCGATTTGGAGCAAGATGCACGCGAAGAAGTGCTGATAGGTTTTCGTTCCAAACGGATTCGTATTCTGGTGGCTACCGATGTGATGAGTCGCGGCATCGACATTAAGGAAATAAACATGGTGATAAACTTCGATGCACCTCGCGATGCCGAAGATTATGTGCACCGCATCGGGCGTACTGCCCGCGCCAACACACAGGGCGAAGCCGTTACATTGATAAATCCGCGCGACATGCTTCGCATGCATCGTATAGAAGAATTAATCGAAATGGAAGTGCCCCGCCTTACGCTGCCCGAAGCCTTGGGCGAGCAGCCCAAATGGAGCTTGAAAGCCGAAAACGACGGAAACCGAAACAACAATCATCGCCGTGGTCGGGGAGGGGATTCCCGCAAACCGCGTGGCAACGGCGGCGGACAAAGGCACAACAAAAACCGTCGCGCTAACAACGGCGGCAATAAAACAAAAACCGACAGGCAGTAAGCCTGTCGGTTTCTTTTATTTTGGAATTAGTTTTTAGATTTATTTATCATTATCGCTCTCCGTCATTACTTCCGTTGGTCGTGATTGCTAATTGCAAGGCACGAAGCAATCTCTCTTAAAAGGCAGGGCTGTTAAGTTATTTTGTAATATATTCCTTGTCAGAAAAATAATTTTTAGCTTCGCTGAATACTGTTTCGGTGCTATGCACCTTTTCTTACATTATCATTATAAACTACAAATTTTACGGCACTCTGTGCCTTATACTATGATTTCAGGTGCAGAGCACCGTAGTATTTGTAGCTTAAAAATAGAAAGAACTAATAGAGCTACAGAGTAGCGAAACAGCGTTCAGCGAAGCTAAATACTGTAATTCAATTATTTATAAAATAACTTTACCGCCCTGCCCTTTAGGAGAGCTGAAAGTCATTAGAGTTAATTAGGGGTTGATTTCTGAGATTGCTTCGTGCCTCGCAATTAGCAATCACAACCAACAGAAGTAATGACGAAAAGCAGATAGTTTTAACATTCTATTTTATCTACTCTTGCCTGATGGCGTCCGCCTTCAAAATCGGTGGAGAAAAATTCATCAATAATGCGGAAAGCTTCTTCGTTGCTCAGATAGCGGGCAGGAAGCGAAAGCACATTGGCATTGTTGTGTTGGCGTGCCAGATGTGCAATTTCGGGCATCCAGCACAAGGCGGCACGAATGCCGGCATGCCTGTTGGCAACCATGCTCACTCCATTGGCACTGCCGCAAATAGCGATACCGTAGTCAAATTCACCTTTCTGAATGGCAGTTGCCATAGGATGCACAAAATCGGGATAATCGACACTTGCAGTGCCGTTGGTGCCAAAATCGCCAAACTCTACTGACGGATAATGTTTCTTGATATTTTCTTTCAATTCATAGCCTGCATGGTCGGCAGAAATTGCAATGCGTTGTTCGTTCATGTTTTTCATAGTTGTCTGAACCTTGATTTTTAAGATTTATATGATTTTCTTGAATTCTTATTGATTCCCGTAACTTCCGTAACTTCCGTAACTTCGTCTAACTTCCTATAACTTCCAACATTATTCTTTCAACGAATTCCAACCCTGCGCTTTGAGCGGAAACTCCTGACCATCGCCTCGGGTGATAAGAAACATACCCATTTCGGGCGGACAAATATGCCCGATAATGCGCACATCGTCGAGCGTTTCAGCCAAGTCGTGCAGTTCGAGAGGCAGGGTAAAGAGCAATTCATAATCTTCGCCACCGTTGAGGGCAGCAGTGATAAGGTTCATGTTGAACTCTTCAGCCATCACGGCGGTTTGATAATCTACCGGAATGCGGTCTTCGTACACCCGGCAACCTGTGCTGCTTTGTGTGCAAATATGTATAAGTTCGCTCGACAAGCCGTCCGAAACATCCATCATTGCCGTGGGCACAATGCCTTTTGCGGCAAGCTGTTCTACAATATCGCGGCGGGCTTGCGGACGCAGTTGCCGTTCGAGCAGATATTCCTTACCTTCAAAATCGGGTTGAATATCGGCATTGCCGGCAAACACGGATTTTTCGCGTTCCAACAGTTGCAAACCCATATAGGCAGCTCCGAGATTGCCCGACACGCAAATCAAATCGTTCGGCTTGGCACCGTTGCGGTACACTGTTTTGCCTTGCTCGCCTTCGCCCACACACGAAATGCTGATACACAGCCCCGTGAGCGATGCGGAAGTATCGCCGCCAACCAAATCAACGCCGTGCTCTTCGCAGGCAATGCGCACGCCGGCATAAAACTCTTCCATATCCTCGATGCTAAAGCGTTTGCTCAACCCAATAGAAACGGTAAGCTGCTTTGGGCGACCGTTCATGGCATAAATATCGGAGAAATTAACCACGGCAGCTTTGTATCCCAAGTGTTTGATGGGAACATAAATAAGGTCGAAATGTACGCCCTCGAGTAGGAGGTCGGTAGTGAGCAGCACTTGGCGGTCGGGGTAACGAAGCACGGCGGCATCGTCGCCCACGCCGTAGAGCGTCGAGGGGTTTTTCTTCTCAAATTTTTCGGTCAGGCGGCGAATCAGTCCAAATTCGCCGAGGGTTGATATTTCGGTACGAGTCATGTGTTTTTTGTTGATTTTCGAGCGACAAAAATACAATTTATTTTGTTTAATCGTGAAATTGTTTAACAGTTTAACTGTTGCGTAAGCCTATTTTCTTTCGGAATTATCCACCTGGGGCGTCCAAAGGAAACACTATCCGTCAGCAATTAGCAATCACGACCAACGGGAGTAATGACGGAAAGGGTTTTGTTATTATAATTTTTCGTCTATCTTTGCGGCTGGTAAATGGTTGAGTAAAAAACAAATTCCATTTTAATATTATAAACATAAAAGAAAAACAATCATGAAAAGAATTACATTGTTATTAGGAATTTTATCGCTTTTGTTTGGCAGCGTGTTTAGCCAGACAGATAGCACAGGTATTGTTTATGGTTGCAAGGACTCTTCCGCCGTGAATTACGACCCTATGGCGGACAGGCACGACCAAAGCTTATGCAAGTATGCAGGCGGTAACGACAGTATAGCTGTTGTTTATGGTTGTAAGGATTCTTCCGCTGTGAATTACGACCCTATGGCGGATAGGCACGACCAAAGCTTATGCAAGTATGCAGGCGGTAACGACAGTATAGCTGTTGTTTATGGCTGTAAGGATTCTTCCGCTGTGAATTACGATCCTATAGCGGACAGGCACGACCAAAGCATGTGTAAATATCCGACTTACGGCTGTCCCGATTCTTCGGCAATCAATTTCGACCCGACGGCAGATTACGCTGACTGGAACATGTGTATTTACCCCGTTTACGGCTGTACCGACCGTTATGCCGAAAATTATAACAGATTGGCAAATGTAAATGACAGCAGTTGTATCTACAAAAGGTTAGATGCGCCTGTTACAGGCTGTATGGACAACACGGCATTAAATTATAACCCCCTGGCTACCGTGCTCGACGACGCTGCTTGCGTTTATCCGCAACCCGAACCGCAACCTGTTTATGGTTGCACCGACCACAAAGCATTGAACTTCAACATGAATGCCACGGATTATCAGGAAGGCTCGTGCCTGTATGCCGAAGAAGAAAATACCTATAACGAGCCGATTGCCGAAACGCCTGTAGATACGGTTGGCGTACAGCCAAAAGAAACCTGCGATATTACAGCCGGTTTACCTATCCTTTCGGCTGTTATTTCGAGTGTTACGCCAACGGGCGCGAACAGTGTTGTAGCACACTGGGAAATAATGCAGGAAGGCAATCCTCCGGTTGAATATGATGTAGAATATACAGTAAACAGTTCGGGCAGCGTTCTATTCTACCTGTCTGTTATCTGCAAGGAGTCGTTGCGTGCCGCAGGCGATGCAGGTGTAACGGGACATACCCTTTCGGCGGCTGCGGAGGTGCGTTTAACTTCGGGCATTTATCAGCCGCAGGGTGATGTAGCCGCAACAGTAACGGTTTATCCGAACCCAAGCACAGGCATGCTGTATATCAAAACTGCCGACGGTGTTACTCCGGTATTGAAACTTTACAGCCTGCAAGGAGCAAAATTGTTTGAAACTCAAAGTAATGAAATGAATTTATCTGCTTATCCGCAGGGACTTTACCTGTTGAAGGTCAACGGTGAAACAATGAAGATAATGAAGCAATAAAATAACAGTCAGAGCCTTGATATTCTTACGGTTTTATCGCTAAGAATATCAAGGCTCTTTTTTGTAAATATGAAGAAACTCGTAGTTATAGCGTTATTGTCAATCCCGCTTTGGGTACAAACCCGAACACTGACTCTTTTTTCCAAACCAAGCTGCAACAACTGCCGGTACAGCAAATATATGTTGCAAAAAAACGGTATCGCTTTTCGCGATTTTTCGCTCGACGACAAGGCAAATGCTGCTGTAATGCTGGAAAAACTAAAATCGGCAGGATACGCCGGACAGATACACTTGCCGGTTATCATTGAAGACGACAGCCTTCTGTTGTACCCGACAGTTTCGCACAACGATTCGACTTTATTCTATCTCATAGAAAAAATCATTGCCGACAAGCAATCGTATGATATTGCCAATCCGAACCGGACAACTGTAACCCTGCCCGCCGAAGGAGATGGCGATTGCACCATGGAATTGGACAGATAGATACTTTAAACACACAAAACTTAAATTTTAATTGTTTTTTAAAAAATAGTTGTATATTTGCTCCGCAAACTAAAAACTAAGAGTTAAGAACTGAAAGTAAACAAAACGAATCGTCATTGCGGGCTTGACCCGCAATCGCAAATAACAAATATTTTTTGAGATACGAAATTGAAGGTCAAGCCCGCAATTAACAATCACGACCAACAACGGGAGTAATGACGCAATACGAACAGAAAGAATCTAATAACGATATTTCTAAAAAACTATGCAGTGTGCACTAAAACATATCATTTTTAACAATTATAATTTGCGAGACTCGCAAATTGTGATTACACACACACACACACACACACACACACACACACACATGTGCGCGCGTGCAGGTATGCCGTAAGTATACAGAGAACCAGCCAGTTAGAATATATATTTTTACCACAGTCGGTAAGAAAAACACGATGCCTTCGAAGGGAAATAAAAATCCTTTCGAGGGTATTTTTTTGTGTTCATCCGCTGCATTCCGTCATTGCGAGAACGAAGCGCGTCATTGCGAGAACGAAACGCGTCATTGCGAGGAACGAAGCAATCCATGCTTATACTAAGATTGCTTCCTTCCTCGCGCTTGCAATGACGGACAACAATAAAAAAAACATTTAAATGATTTCACAATATAATTTTATTAATTTTTAAAATTCAATTAGTATGAGTGTAGCAAAATTTTTCTGGAAAATCTGGCTTAGATTGAATCTACTGACCAAAGATGTGGACAACGACTACATCGCCGAGGTATCAACCACCGGCAACACCAAGCGCAACGAGGACATCGCCCGTGAGATAGGCGAGGAGGGTTCGGAAATCAAATACGACACGCTGTTGAGTGTCTTGAATCAGCGCGACCGCATCGTGTGCCACATGCTGCAGCAGGGCAACAGTGTACTCGACGGTTGTACATACATCTCGCCCCGAGTGTTGGGCAATTGGATTGGAGCAAATGCCAAATTTGACCCTGCCGACCATAAGGTAACAGTAGATATGATGCCGAGCAGCGAACTGCGCGCAGCATTAACACAGGTAGGAGTCGAAATTCTGGGCGTGAAAAACAGCGGTGCCTTTATCGGTCTGGTAACCGACGCGGCTACGGGCTTGACCGACGGCACTATCACCGCCGGTGACGACATTCTGATAGAAGGCGACAAGCTGAAAATTGCCCCCGAAGGTGAGGGCGAAACGGGCGTATTCTTTATCAATGCCGAAGGCGAAAGCACAGCCGTAACCCGCCGCCTGACGGAAAACAGCCCCAAGAAATTGATTGCCCGTGTGCCTGCCTTGCCTGCCGGAGAATATACGCTACGGGTAGTTACGCGATTTACTACAGCAAGTACTCTGCTTAAAGAGGCACGAAGCATTGAATACAACAAACCTTTAATAATAGCCTGAAAAGAGCGCGTTGAATAGAACCTGCCTCTCGTGTTGGAGGAAGTCTCCCTTCAACGCGAGAGGCTGCCTCCCTCTTGGGAAGGAGGCAGCCTCAATTAGAAAATATCATTAGACCTTTATATACAATAAAATATTATGCGTTTGAATATCAACAATTCCCGGATTGCTTCCCGCCTCGTTCCTCGCGGTCGCAATGACAGGAAGCTAAACGCGACGGGAAACCTAACAACGAACCGTCATTGCGAACGATAGTGAAGCAATCTCGCAACACAAGCATGGATTGCTTCGTACCTCGCAATGACGAACAAGCTAAAGATAACCGTCATTGCGACCGCGAGGAACGAGGCGGGAAGCAATCCGGAAAAACACTATAAATCAGACATATATATACTTTTTATCAATATAAACTCTAATTAATACAGCATCGCATTAATAAAAAAAACTGCTGTATCTAAAGAAGAATACAGCAACAACACTACTCAAAATTTCAACATTATGAACAAGAATTATTTTAAATGGAGGAATGTGCTTGCGATAGCAATCTGCCTCACAGGTATAACAATGTTTTCGGCTTGCAGTGACGAAAAAGACGAAAACGGTACAGGACAAACCGGTAACGGCAACGGCAACAACGATGGCGGCGGCGGTAATCCGGGCACATGGATAGCGGTAGCAAATACAACATTCTCCAATTTTGAAATCCATGATATAGCATACGGAGGTGGCACTTTCGTTGCCGGCGACCTTAACCGGGCGGCGTATTCATCAGATGGAATAAGCTGGACAGCCGTAAAGGTATTTGATGTGACAGGCGAGTATGAATCGGAAGGATTTATCAGCATAGCGTACGGCGGCGGAAGGTTTGTAGCCATAGATAACGCCGGAAGAGTGGCATACTCCACCAACGGAGCGGCTTGGACACCGGCAAATGGTACCATAACCGCAGGGGCGGATATCGCATACGGCAGCAACAGATTTGTGGCGTGTGGCGCTTCCTTAAGCGGCGACATAGCATACTCGTCAAATGGCGAAGTATGGGCGGAATCTTACAACAATGCGTTTTCCGAAAGTTATCCTACAAGCAATGGTATAGCATACGGTGCCGGTAAATTTGTTACGGTTGGAGATAGAGGACAAATGGCGTATTCTACCGACGGCGTGACATGGAATGCGGTAGCAGACAGCAAATTCGGACAACAGAAAATCAACGGCATTGATTATTGCAACGACAGATTCGTTGCATTCGGTTATGCTTCGATGGCATACTCTACCGACGGTATAACATGGACTCAAGTAAGCATTCCGAATGGTAGCCTGTTGGATAAAACCGACATGAAAGGCGTAGCATACGGCGGCGGCAAATATGTTGTAGTAGCTAATAAGGGAAAAATGGCAGAATCGCCGGACTGTATAACCTGGACAGAGATTACGGAAACAACATTCGGATACGCCGAAATTTACGACATAACTTTTGGCGACGGTAAATTCGTTGCAGTTGGGTTTAATGATACATACCGCGGGCATATTGCGTATTGTACGGTAGAATAAGGCAGCAGGGGCGACTATTGCGGTCGCCCCATGTTGATCTGACGCAAGAAACAAATCGTATTTTATTCCGAATGCGAATCGGGAGTTGGAAATTATTGAAATTTAGCCCGAATGGGCTTTACTTTCATAACCGCAGGCAAGCATAGCGCAGCCTGCGGTAGCAAAATCAACTCCATTCTGCCTGAAAGGCAGGACACAGGATTACAAAAGTCCTGCCTTTCAGGCAAAATAGAGCCTTGTTTCTCGCTGCCGTAAACTGCGCTACGCTTGCATACGGTTATGAAGATTTGGCTTTTCAAGCCTTTTTAAATACAGATGCGCATTACTAATAAAACTATCAACAATAATGAGAACAAATTATTTTAATTGGAGGAAACTGTTTGCAATAGCAATCAGCCTCGCAGCAGTAACAATATTTTCCGCCTGTAGCGAAGAAGACCCGGATGCTCCGCTCAACAGCGGCGCAGACTTTTTAACCTTTACCTTCGACGGCATCAAAGGAAAGGCAATTATTGATAAAGACGCACTGACCATTACCGCCACAGCCGGTGAAACAACCGATTTAAGTTATATTACGCCGGTATTTACCCTTTCTGACGGCGCAAAAGCAACCTGGAATCGCTCAAATGGCGAGCCGGTAGTAAGCGGAGAATTTACCTGTGCTTTTGATATTAATAATACATATACTTTCGCAGTTACCTCGAGCGACGGCAGCCTGATCAACATCTGGAATGTTACCGTTAGCAAAGAGACGGACAATAATACGGACAGCCCTATGCTTTTTGGCGTAAAACAGGGCACAATAATCTATGATGAGTATTATAGCAGCTCTGATAATGGAGGACGAATCACATTCATCTTTGACGATTACGGTCGGCGTATAAAAATGGAAACACAGCCATATCGTATGGTTAATGGAATAAGAGAGGAAGACGATGTATCGGTATTTATTTCGGACTTGATGGCAGGAAATCGCTACGAGTGGTCGGTAGCATTTAACGGTACTGTTTATAACGAAAGTGAAGAACACTGGACACCGGTGCCAAATGAGTGGCCTGCCGTGGGATACCACATAAGAAGTGAAGCTTGGTGGGCTAATCGCCATACTTTCCTGACTTCGCAGGAAAACTTCAAGCAAGAAGAAAAAACTTTCATCGAAAAGGAGTGCATTTTTATTTCGTGGACGGAAGACGGATATCCGCAAGAAGCCGCCGGTTGGAATAATATTACCTTTTGGTTGAAAACAAGCTCAATACATGGAGATTAT
>JAISVR010000033.1 GCA_031271465.1 Prevotellaceae bacterium
CAAATATGAAATTTTCTCGTGATGAAAGGCTTTGCGAAAGCCGTCTGAATAATTACCGTGTTCGCTCTTGAAAGTTTGGGCGAGTGTGTCGCCCTCTGTTTCAAACATCAAGCCCACGCCTTGATTGTCGTTCAAAATCTGAAATACTGCGGTTGCACTGCTATTGGCGGGAATAAACAAAACCCGCAAGGGTGGTTCCTGCGGTTGTTCAACATCGGGATTCTTTTTATTGGCGGCATATTCGGCTTGTTGGCGTTTGTATTCTTCGTTTTCGAGTTTGTTTAATTCTCTTAATTGTCTGTGAATTGGCTCGACTAATCGGCGACAAAGGGATAAGCGACCTTTGCCGGCTGAGGCTTGGGCGGAAACAAAAAGAAATAAATTCGGAAAGACAGTAACTCCGCCATAAATGCCGTAAACATTTGGCAAGCAAGCCGAAGTAACAATCAACGAGCCGAGCAAAAGCAAATCGGCATCTTCACGAGAATTGGCGTACTCGGTTATTTGTCGCAGGAAATCAGGCAAAAGTGGATAAATACTTTCGGGGATTGTTGGTAAAGCCCCCTCCAACTCCCCCTCTGGGGGAGAGTAGGAAATTGCTCCTGATATTTCCATTTTTGCCAAATGTCCAAAATGGCAATTTGGCAATTTGGATATTTTGTCTGAACCGTGATTTGTAAGATTTTTATGATTTACAGGATTTTGAATTGAAATATCAATATTTGCTTGCTTTGCTAAATGATACAAAGTTTTGATTGTTATGCCGTGTCCGTGTGCTTTTAGGCAATTATTATATTGTTTGTTTGTTTCGGTTTCGGTGTAACCGGAATAGAAACGGCTTAGGCGGTGGTAGTAACTCCGCCCGCTTTCGCCCAAAGCGTCAGCGAGGGCAAAGCCTAAATCTCGCCAATCGGCGTAATTGGGGGCTATGTCTGTGGCGGTGGCTTCTATTCTTTGGGTTATTGTTTCTATGTCTGTGCGCGGGTTGTTGAATGTCTGAACCGTGATTTTATCAAGATTTTTTTGATTACCTTGATTTGTATTCTGCCATTCGGCAGGATTGAATTTCTTTTTACTCATAATTTTTTCAAATGAATGGGGTTAATGAATGCTTGCGGGTCGTATGGTAAAAAACACGCTCGCGAAATATCTTTACCCGATTTATCAACATCAATATTGTAAGTTGTTTTTATGTAGTTGGCAACGGCAGTAAAATAGTTGCCGTGTTGCGTGGTGGCTGTGTCAATGGATATTATCCACTTCAAACCATTACCCGAAGGACTGCGAAATAATAATTGCGTATCAAAATATTCGTCTTGCAAAAGTTGAAAACGCAGTTTTTCAACGCTTTGCAGGTGGTCGAAGTCAAGGCACAACAAGCCCGAATGTTTAATGAGGGCTTTGTCGTTTCGGGTTGTGAATACGCCCGAAAAGGTGCAGTAGTCGAATGTTGAGGTTTTGAATTTTCGGGCTTGGGAGACACAGGAAATTGCTCGCAATTTCTGTGTTCGCTCTCGGTAATAGTTACCTTTGATTGCATTGTAGATTTGTAATAAACTAACTGCTTTATGCGGTTTGATGTTGGTGATTGGGGACTTGAAAAAGGAAAACAAATTGTCTGAACCTTGATTTATAGGATTGACCTTCGGTCTTCCTCCTTGCAACTCGGCATAGCTCAAACAAGTTTGGCTCTGTACTCGCTCGCTGTGTCGGTTTTTATGATTACCTTGATTTGAGTTTTGAGAGCTGTTTTTGTAGAAGCTCCATTGTTCGCCTATGTGCAAATACAATTCTTTATTCAGCGTTTGCAAAAGTTCATTGCCTTGCTGCTTGTAGTGTAGTTCGGCGAAGTCGAACGCATCGCCCACAGTGATAGCGTTTTCGCTATCACTGTGGCGGGCAAATTCTTTACTCATTGCATTTGTGGGGTCGGTTTTCTCTATCCAAATATACAGTGTTTCTTTGTTGGCATTGAAAGGGTTGCGGCATAAGCCGCAATCTCTTTCAACTAATCGCAATACAACTTCATCAGGATAGTATAGCCGTAAAATATGGCTGTATATGTTCAATCCGTAATGGGTTTTGCTTAAAATGGCTTCTTTATTTATTGCGTTCATAATCTTTAATCTTGTTCATTGTGTAGTTGTCGGAAAGGATTTTGAGAATGTCCCGGCGCAGGTAGTAAATCTTGCTGCCAATACGCGAGTACGGCAGTATGCCGTTGGAGCGTAAGGTTTGCAGGGTGCGGGGCGAAATGTGCAACGCCTGCATTACATCTTGGCTGTCAATCCATTCAGAAAGAGAAGCCCCTCCAACCTCTCCAAAGGGAAGGTTTTGTAACAGCGATTGCATACAAGGCAATTGCGCAATGGCTTTTTCAAAGTCGTTTCGCGGATTTTGTGCGATTTCTCGCAAAATTTCGCTAATGTGTTTCGGATTGCTCATTTGTTACCTCCTTTTTTGTTTGCGGTTACAAACTGTTGGGCTTCGGCTTGGATTTCGGCGGCGGTTTTGCGCCTGCCCTCTTTGAGCCAAGTGTCGATTTCGCTTTTCAGGAACATCAACTTTTTGCCCTTTTTGTGGTAAGGGATTGAACGCTGACCTATCCACGCATAGACCGTAGGTTTTGCGGGGTGGTCGGGGTGGTACTTGCACAGGTCGTTGAGGTTTAGCCATTGGTCCCCCTCTTGTGCTTGGGGTTGTTTCGCGTTTAACAGGGTTTCGATTTTATCGACCTTGTTAATCAAATGTGCTACTGCTTTCGGCACATCGTTAAAAGAAAGTTCTTCTGAAAACATATTATATCATTACCCGCTTGGTTAAAACTGCTCCCTCATCAGCGGATAATGAAAAAGCCCCAATTCGTGATGAATTGAGGCTACAAAAGAATAAGTAAAAAGACCTTACAAGGGGTTGTACAAGGGGTTGAATATTTAGTATTGTTTATTTTTGTCTATTGATATTGAGGCGTTTAATTCTGCAAGTATTTTGTTTGCCTTGTCAATCTGTTTGCTATGAAAATTAGAGAAATACACGCCCTTTTGCAGTTCGTTGTAAATGCTGTTGTAACTATTGCCGGTTAAAAATGCTATCAGTTTGCAGATTTTTGTGAGGTCGTTGTGTGCTGTACCTAACTGCATTTGTTTAAGCATTTCCAAAATGACAACGGAACGGACTTTGATACTCGCCGCATCGGGATTGTTTTTTTCGGATATTTCTTGAGGTTGTTGGAGTAGTTGGATTTTCCGCTCAATAATGCTGTGAATGTTTTTGGGGTAGTCTTTTTGCAACAAAGCCAAATCTATGATTTGAAGTAATTCAATTTGTTTTTGACTTGAGAAATTGTGTTGTCCTAACACTTCCAAAATGTCCTGTACCTCTATTGTTGAGGTGCTTTTTTTGTGCTTTCTGATTCATTTTTACTTTAAATTATTTGTTAATATTTAATTTGATAATATCTGCCGCTTGGCGTTTTTTCTCATCTATCAAATCGGCATAGATTTGAGTGGTGGAAACATTTTTGTGCGTAAGCATTTTGCTGACGGTGTAAATTTCGCTGCCGCTTGACACAAGCAGGGTGGCGAATGTGTGGCGGAAGCAGTGGAATGTAATGTGTTTGGTTATGCCGGCGGCTTGTAACCATTTGGGTAAAATGTGCTGTAACATTGTTTTTTTGAATCCTTTAAATACTAATCCTGTGGATTTTTCGCCGCAAAGGTCGTATGCCTCCTGGCTGATTGGATTGATAACTTCGGCATCGGTTTTCTCAGTACGCAAGCGTATGCAATGCCCGCCATCGGGATAGGTTTCGAGGTTTTCCCATTTCAAGGCGAGAATATCGCTAAACCGTAAACCGGTGAGGCAGGAAAAGAGCGAAGCGGCTTTGAGTACCGGCTCGCGGCAAGGTGTGTTATATAGTGCCTGCACTTCTTCGGCGGTGAGGAACTCGCGGCGGGTGTCTTTGGTTTCGATTTTATCGAGGTGTTCGTTGATGTTTTCTAATATGTATTTTTCTTTGAAAGCGACTGCCAACAAGCCCCGAAAAGTTGACCAATAGCCTGCCGCCGAATTTTGCGAGAGTGTTCGTCCCTCAAATTTTAACTGTTTGGCGTTCAATAGATAGGTGCGGAAACCGTTGCACAAATCAACCGTAATATCGGCAAAGGTGCAGTTTCCTTTTACATATATGTTGAAATGGTCGTAAACTCGTTGCCATTTTTGGTCTTGATAGGGTAATTGGTCTTTGAAGTATGCCAAAAAATCCATTTTTTGTTTTGTTTTGTCAATAAATCCGAATTGTTCGTTGATTAACGATAATTCGCGTTGTGCCCGGATTGCTTCTGCCTGCCTCATTTTTTCGGCGTTAATTGTGCGGTCGGCAGGTGTTTTGGGATTTTTGGCAAGGTATATTCCCAAATATTCGCGGCGGCTCATTTCCATTGTGCGTGGGTTGCGGATGGGCGGGTAATAATCGAGGTAGAGCGTGATTTTGCCGCTCGGCAGTTCTCTTTTGCGTAGTGTTACTTTTGTGGCTGACATATTATTGTAATTTTCTGTTGTTCATTATGTTATCTAATGTTTCTCTGTGTATTAAAATGTAGTTTCCTCGTTTTATTTTCGGTATTTTCCACGCTCGGATTAAGTCGTATAAATGGCTACGCCCGATGAGGAATTTTTCGGTTGCCTGTGGAACGGTGTAATAATTTTCGCTTTCTTCTTTGCCGATATTTCGGGATTTATCCCAGTGGTGTTTTGAAATTAACACATTCTTACCCTCTCGTTTTTTCGGCATTTTGTGGTCGCTTGTGTATTCGTAAATATATTGCTGTGAAACGCCGAATTTCTCCATAATCTCCGCTACGCTGTACCATTCGGCGTATTCGGTATATTCTTTTTTAGCGAATAGTTTATGGATTTCTTTTCGCGAATAAAGTTTTCTGCCGTCAATATAAGTGTGTTGAATATCAGCCTTTTTAACTTTTTGATAAAACCAAGAATTAGAAATATTGTATTTTTTCAAAGTTTCGGCAACGCTGATAAATTCTTCTTTCGCCTTGTTGATTTCAGCAATGGGCGTGTTAATCGGGATAATGGCAACTTGTATTTTCTCCAAATCGCTACGCTTTATCCTCACAACTCTTTCGCTGATACGGATTGCATTAAGTTTTCCGCTTGCTATCATTTTGTAAATCGTTGGGCGAGAAGTTGATAATAGTTCTGCTGTTTCGGAAATAGACAAAAATTCTTGCGAAAGCAATTTTTGGCGATTGCGTTCTTTGATAGCCTCAACATCTGTTTTCTGCCGTTTGGCTTTTTGTTCTGCTTTGTATGCACGCTTCGCACAAGTGTCGCTACAATGTTTTGTAGTGCTTTTCTGTGCTATAAATGCTTTTCCGCAAAATTGACAGACTTTGTTATATTCAAAAATGGTTGTCATTTAGGATATATTCGGATTGTTTTCTTGTAAGATGATGTATGTTTATGTAAATCTATGTAAAATTACTCCATTACTTATGATTTTGTTTTTATCTTCATTGTACTACGGTACAAATGTGGTACAAAAATAAGCAAAATATCCATAGAAAACAATAGAAAAGGATAAAAAAATATCAGTAAATATTTTGTAATTTACTGATATTCAGTTATTTTATTGTTTTTCGTTTATGGTTGGTTTTGGGTGTTATTTTCCGATGCAAAACCGCGAGAAAATATTTCCAAGCACTTCATCGGTGGTGATTTCGCCTCCGCCTGTAATTTCACTTAAATAGTGCATACATTCTCTAATGTCTTGCGAAAGAAAATCGCCCGAAAGATTATTTTTTAAGCCTTCGATAACTCGTTCTATCGAAGATTGTGCATTTTGCAGGGCTTCATAGTGGCGAAGATTGCTTACTATGACATCGTTTTCGCCAATGCTTGGCAGTGCGGCTGCTTGTATCAACAGTTTTTCGAGTTCGGTTATTCCTTCTTTATTTTTTGCCGAAATAAAAATCTTTTCGGTATTATCGGCACTAATTTTATGTAAAGCGGTTCGTTTTTCGGCAGAAATGCTATCCGATTTGTTGAAAACAAGGATTGTTTTTTTGCCCGCAATATGTGTTTGGTGTTCGGCGATGAATGGTTGTATTTCGGCGATTTCGTGCGTAGCGTCTATCAATAGTAAAAGGATGCTTGCTTGCTGTATTTTTTGATAAGTACGCTCTATTCCGAGATTTTCGACCGTATCGGCTGTTTTTCGTATTCCGGCTGTATCGATAAAACGGAATTGAACGCCGCCAAGCGTGATGCAGTCTTCTATCACATCGCGCGTAGTGCCGTGAATATCGGATACGATAGCGCGTTCTTCGTTGAGCAAAGCATTAAGCAGGGTGGATTTTCCTACATTTGTTTTGCCGGCAATAGCTACCGGGATTCCTTGTTTGATGGCGTTTCCTACGCGGAAGGAATTGACTAAGCGGGCTATTTTTTGCTGTATTTCTTCCACTAACTTATGTAGTTGTTTACGGTTCGCAAACTCTACATCTTCTTCCGAGAAATCAAGTTCGAGTTCGATAAGCGAAACGAAATCAAGTAATTGAGAGCGCAGGTTTAATAGTTCGTGCGAAAATCCACCACGCATTTGATTCATTGCCATTCGGAGTGCCGCTTCGGAGGTCGAAGCTATGACATCGGCAATGGCTTCGGCTTGGCTTAAATCCATTTTTCCGTTTAAGAAAGCGCGTTGGGTAAATTCGCCGGGCTTTGCAAGCGTACAGCCGTTATCGACTAATAATTGAAGGATTTTTTGCTGAATGTAAGGCGAGGCGTGGCAGGATATTTCTATCGAGTCTTCGCCGGTAAATGAATGTGGCGCTCGGAAAACGCTTACCAATACTTCGTCTATCAGATTGACAATCGACGATTGACGATTGACGATTTGTCCAAAAATAACTGTGTTTGCAGGTACTTCGGAAAGCTTTCGTTTTCCTTGAAAAATTTTGTCGCAAATATTAAAAGCTTCTTTGCCCGAAATACGGATAACGGCAATGGCTCCTATACCCGAAGCAGTAGATATAGCGCAAATTGTATTGTTATTATTCATCTTTATATCTTAGAAATGATAATTTTAACGGAATTCTTTTTTATATTAATTCCCAATATCCCGCAGCACAACAGGATTAATCCCCCCAATAGTCCATTCGTTCCAATCGTTTTTATTGTATTGATTTTGATTTTTGGAAGATTTTCGGAATCCAATTGCGGATAAAATAATTCCGATTAATCCACAAGGCAACAAACTGATTAAGAATAAAACCCAAAAAATCATTTCAGTTTTATGTATTGTAAATTGGTCAACAATAAATACTGCTAAGAAGAGAAAGGACAGTATGTATACCACGAAAGCGAAAAAGTATATTTTGTATATCTTGAGTTTATTTATTATATTCTATCCAATACCGTTTTTATCAGTTTATCAATCTGTTTTCCGTAATCCACATTTGCTTCTTCTGCCAATCGATTGGCTATGATACAACAAACGGTTGTGGCACGGTGTCCCATCATTTTACTCAAACCGGCAATGGCAGAACTTTCCATTTCAAAATTGGTGATTTTATGATTGTTGAACGAAAATTTTTCTATTTTCCCATTTAATTCCGGGTCGTTCAATCCCAACCGAAGTTCGCGTCCTTGCGGACCATAAAAACCGTTTCCGGCAATGGTTACGCCGCGTATCATATCGTGTTGCGCAATCTGGGTTACAAGTCCGGCATCGGCATTCACCACATAAGGGAAAGCATGCATCGGTGAAAAATTGGTTTGACGGATAAATTCCTTGGAAAATTCAAGGTCACAAAACTTTTCCCAATCGGCATAAAAAGTGAGCAAACCATCGAAACCTAACGATTTTTCAGATACCACAAAGCTACCCAATCCGCACTCGGGTTGCAATCCGCCCGATGTACCAATGCGCACAATTGTCAACGATTTAGGCTCCGGTTTCGGCTCGCGCGTTCCAAGGTTGATATTTGTCAGCGCGTCCAATTCGTTCATCACAATATCGCAGTTATCCGTTCCTATTCCCGTGGAAATCACGGAAATACGCTTGCCGTTGTATGTGCCCGTAACGGTATTAAACTCGCGGTTTGAAACCGAACATTCCTGTTTATCAAAAAACGAGGCAACATTTTTTACACGCCCCGGGTCACCAACAAGGATAACGCGGTCGGCAAGCTGTTCGGGATGAAGATGCAGGTGGAAAATACTTCCATCGGCATTGATAATCAGTTGGGAAGCAGGAAAATGTTTCATAATCGGTCAAAAATTTTAATTACACAAAGAAACAAAGGTAGAAGAAAAATACTTTTGTACATTATTTTGATTGAAAAAAGTATTTGACAAAACCTTTCAGCATTATCAACAGAAGAAAAAATCAAGAATGCTGCCTGCACGGTTTTTCAGAAAAAAGGCTTTGCGGATACACGATATTGCCGAAGAAACAGGCATTAATCTTGCTTTGTTGAATATTATTTTCGCAGCAAAGAAAAACTATTTGAAATTGTGACGGTTGAAACAGTATCCGGTTTTATACAAGATAGGGTAAGTGTTTTTAATGATGAAAAAGTTAAAGCAGGGCAAATCAATAAGCCGGATTTAATACAATTTATGATGAAGTGGTTTACCCTTTTAAAAGCTCTTTCAGCAAAGGCATACCTTTTACTTCGTATCGTTTTACAAACGCTTCTACGGCTTCTTTTCCGTATATATCCGCATCCAGCTCCATAGCCTCAGCAGGGAAAGGGCGTTTGTTTTCAATTTTCACATCAATCACCACAGGAATGCTGCTCCGTTGCGCTTCGTCGAAAACCTGTTTCAACTGCTCCCTACGCGTTACGGTAAACCCTTTAGCACCCATCGCTTCGCCTATCTTTGCATAGTCGGCAGGCGCCAACTCTACTCCGTATTTAGGCTGTTTCGTTTCCTCCTGCTCCGCTTCAATAAATCCGAGGGAATTATTTGAAAAGACGATATTGATAATAGGAAGTTGGTATTTTACCTGCGTAATAATATCCTGCATCACCATAGCAAAAGCGCCGTCGCCATTTAAAGTAAACACTTGGCGGGCGGGGAAATTAAGCTTAGCCGCAATCCCTCCGGGCACGCCGTAGCCCATTGTGGCAAATAAGCCGGAGGTAGTAAATACCTGCTCTCCATTCATATCCAAGCAGCGGACGGCGTGTATCGTGGTGTTGCCCACATCGGTAATAAAAATCGCATCTTTTGCGGCAATGCGGTTTATCTCCTTAAAAACCGGTTCAACCCGCATAGGAACATCGTCGCGGTCGTCAAAACTGTGAAGCCATTTCTGCCAATTTTGACGGTTTTGGCGACAGGCTTCCAAAAACTTCGACCGGGGTTTTGGCGGCGTCAAACGCATCATTTGCTGCATCACTTCTTTGGCATCGCCCAAAACAGCCACATCCGTTTTGTGTCGTTTCCCTAATTTGGATGAATCAATATCCACTTGCACAAATTTAGCATTGGCAGGAAAAAAGAATGAGGCAAACGGAAAATCGCTGCCGATGAAAACAACTAAATCGGCAACGACAAGCGCTTCATTAGCAGGTTTGCTGGACAATCGCCCTGCCATTCCCATAAAGTTAGGCGTACTGTCTGGAATAATTCCTTTCGCCATTACGGACATAACAATGGGCATTGAAAAATGTTCGGACAAAGCTATGATTTCATCTTTGGCGCCACGCGCTCCTTGCCCGACATACAGAACCGGTCTTTCGGCTTTCTTTATCAGTTCTACGGCTGCTTCAATATCTTTCTTATCATATTTCGGGATGCCTGTGCGGTGGTTTTTAGCGGACGAAACTTTCTTATCGGGGATGTCCACAAATCCGAAATCGACCGGAATCGTTACTACGGCAACCCCTTTCAGTTCGTAGGCTTTACGAATGGCATCATCTACCACCAAAGGCAGGCTTTCGGGGTTCATCACCGTGCGGTTGTACACGCTGACATCGGCAAACATCGGATTTTCATTCATTTCCTGAAAGGCATTCCGGTTCATTGCCTTGGAAGATACCTG
>JAISVR010000045.1 GCA_031271465.1 Prevotellaceae bacterium
TATGCCCGCATGAGCAACAGCGACCTGTGTTACACCGTCGACAACGGAGCAGTCTACATCAAAGCCATGGACGAATGCTATCCAATCACGATGCCCGTGTTCTTCTCGCCCGACGGCGATGGCATCAATGATTATTTCCGCATCGAAGGACTGGAACACTACCTCGGATACGAAATAACCATTTACGACCGTTACGGCAAAGAAGTCTTCCGTGGTGGAGCCGGCAAGATAGACTATCCGAGCAGTTTAGGCTGGGACGGCAAATACCTTGGCAATGACCTGCCAAGCGGCGACTACTGGTATCAGATGACCTTCACGGAAATACCAACGAAGGTGGGGTATTTTGCCTTGAAAAGAAAAAAGGAATAGTGGGAAGGAAAAGCAACACACTTGTTTTTCAACATTTATGATTAACGAGTGTGTTGTTTTTTATAAAAAAAATATATCTTTGCAAACTGTTTAAAAAAAGAGAAAAACGAATTTTAATCATAACTATGAAAAAACTAAGTTTAGCACTGTTGGCGGTTTTCTTTTTGCCGATAAGCCTTATTGTCGCACAAGAAATGCCAATTTACGACCAATATCACTTCAATTATTATTTGATTAACCCTGCGGTAGCAGGTGCCGATAAGTGTTCTCATTTGATGCTTACTACTAAAAATAATTGGATTGGTATGGATGGACCTTCTACGCAAGCCTTGAGTTTTCGTACCCGGATTACCGGTAAAAATATTGGTCTTGGAGGATATATCTATAATGATAAAACGCCGAATTTCCGTTATGTAGGCGGACAGGCAACTTTTGCTTACCATATCCCAATGAGTGACGGGGCGCGCTATTTGCGTGATGTAAAACTCGACCGTCAACTTTCGTTTGGGGTGTCGGTAAAAGCAAATAACCATGCTTTTGAGGCTGTTGAAGGAACTCTCAATGAGAATATAGACCCCGCAAATACTTCGTTTAGCGAATTGTCGCTCAATGCCAATGTGGGTGTTTATTACATTGACTACGGATTTTTTGCAGGTTTGTCGGCAACGAATTTAATTCCCTACGATTTGGATAATTATGGTAGACAAGAGCCGAGTAATCCGCTTACGGCATTCCTTTTTGTAGGTTATGGCTTCGACTTGGGCGACGGAAACGAAATTGAGCCTTCGGTGAATTTTAATTACGACGCAAACGACAACAAGCAATTGGAGTTAAACTTGAAGTATTCATCGAATAACGAGGTTGACGACCTCGGTTATTGGGCACAACTTTCGTATCGGCATAATATGGATGATGGAGGTGGAAAAGCTCTTTCGATAATTCCGATTGTGGGCGTGCGTATCAATAAATTTCAATTGGCGTATGCCTTTAACTGGACACTCAACGAATTGGCAAATCATAATTATGGAACGCATGAATTGATGTTGGCATACTCATTCTGTGTGCCTAAGAAATTCTGTCGATAAATAAATGGTTTTTATAGTAAATGGTTTAGTGGTTAATAGTTGTTTGCAAATCCCTTATGATAAAAAATAAGGGATTTGTGTTTTTAATAAAAAAGGGCGATGAAAATAGTTTATCAAGTAGGAATTTATATTTACGGCTTATTTATTTTTTTAGCATCAAGTTTCAATACAAAAGCAAAAAAAAGATGGCTTGGGCAACGACAGGTTTTCAATTATTTATCAAAAAATGCCGATAAATCTGTTGAATATATTTGGATACACGCTTCGTCGTTAGGAGAATTTGAACAAGGACGCCCTATTATCGAAAACTTAAAAAAATCAAACCCTGAATCAAAAATCCTGCTTACATTCTTTTCTCCGTCCGGCTACGAAGTTCGTAAGAATTACACAGGCGCAGACCTTATTTGCTATTTGCCGCTTGATACAAAAAATAATGTTCGCAGATTTTTCAACTCCGTGAAAATTCAAAAGGCTATTTTCATTAAATATGAATTTTGGATAAATTTTCTATTAGCCTGTAAAAAACATAATATCCCTACATTTATAGTTTCAGCCATTTTTCATAAAGATCAAGCTTTTTTCAAATGGTACGGAAAGGCTTATGCCAATGTGTTACATGTTTTTAAAACCATTTTTGTACAAAACGAGGAATCGAAACAACTTTTACAATCCATCGGCATAAATACGGCGCAAGTTTGCGGCGACACTCGTTTCGATCGTGTAATTGAAATTGCAGAACAACGAAAACCATTACCCATTGTTGAAGCTTTCAAAAATGGGAAAAAACTAATTATTGCAGGCAGTTCGTGGGCAAAAGACGAAGATTTACTGATTGAATATCAACAAAAATATCCGGATATTAAATTATTGATTGCACCGCATGAAATCCATGAATCACACCTGCAAGAAATCGAATCGAAACTGAAAAAAGGCTTTGTTCGTTATTCGAAAGCAGATGAAAATACTGTATCTGCCGCCGATTGTTTGATAATCGACAATTTCGGTTTGCTGTCGTCTATTTACCAGTATGCCGACATTGCCTATATTGGTGGCGGTTTCGGCACAGGTATTCATAATGTATTGGAAGCGGCTGTATATGGCGTTCCTGTTGTTTGGGGACCGAATTACCAACGCTTTGCCGAAGCTCGCGGGTTGATTGCTTACGGTGGCGGATTTTCTATTTCTAATTATACGGAATTGGAAAATATTTTTAATTCGGTAGATAAACTTGCCGGACAAAAAGCGAGTGATTTCGTCCAAAGGCATAAAGGAGCTACGGAAATGATATTGAAAGAAATCTCACACTAATTTATCAACATTAATGAAACCCTCCATACCCAAAGGAACGCGCGATTTTACGCCTGCCGAAATGGCAAAACGCAATTATATTTTCGATACGATTAAATCGGTTTTTCGCCTCTATGGCTTCCAACAAATAGAAACGCCGGCAATGGAAAATCTTTCCACGCTGATGGGAAAATATGGCGAAGAAGGCGATAAATTGCTGTTCAAAATTCTTAATTCGGGAAATTTTATGGATGGCGTTGATGCCGTACAGACGCAATCCATTGCGTCCCTAACAAAAAAGATTTCGGAAAAAGGACTTCGTTATGATTTAACCGTTCCTTTTGCCCGCTTTGTGGTGCAACATCAAAACGAAATCAGTTTCCCATTCAAACGCTTTCAGATACAACCTGTTTGGCGTGCCGACCGCCCTCAAAAAGGGCGTTACCGAGAGTTTTTCCAGTGCGATGCCGATGTGGTGGGAAGCGATTCGCTGCTTAATGAAGTGGAATTGGTCCAAATTATCGACGAAGTGTATCGTCGTTTCGGCATTGATGTTATCATCAAAATCAACAATCGCAAAATATTAAGCGGGATTTCCGAAATTATCGGTGCGGAAGATAAAATTGTAGACATTACGGTTGCGATTGACAAATTGGATAAAATCGGTATTGAAAATGTAACTAAAGAACTGCAGGAAAAAGGAATTTCTGCCGTACAGATAGCGAAACTGCAACCGATTTTAGAGTTGAAAGGAACGAATTCCGAGAAGTTGTCGCAACTAAAAAGCGTCTTAACTTCGTCAGAAATCGGAATGAAAGGCATTGAAGAATTGGAAACGATTTTCAATTTCACCCAAGATTTAGCCATTAAAAATGAAATGGAACTTGACCTTACGCTTGCCCGTGGGCTGAATTATTACACGGGAGCCATTTTCGAAGTAAAGGCAAAAAATGCAGAAATGGGCAGTATTTCGGGCGGAGGACGATACGATAATCTTACGGGTGTTTTTGGCTTAAAAGGTATTTCGGGCGTGGGTATTTCTTTTGGAGCAGATAGAATTTACGATGTTTTGAATCAATTAAATTTATATCCTGCCGATTCGTTGAATCACACGCAAATTTTGTTTGCTTGTTTTGGTGATGATGAAATCCGTTATGCGTTGCCTTGGTTGAAAGCTTTGCGCGAAAAAGGCATTATTGCCGAAATTTATCCCGAGGCAGGAAAAATGAAAAAACAACTATCGTATGCCGATAATAAACATATCCCTTTCGTAGCCGTTATTGGCAGCAACGAAATGGAAGCCAACAAAGTGATGCTTAAAAATATGAACAGCGGAGAACAGCAATTGATTGATTTACAAGGATTATTAAACAAGTTTAATTAAAAAATTACGGAATTATCCCTTTTAGGCTTGTTCGTCATTGCGAGGAGGTACGACGAAGCAATCCAGAGAAAATACATTACGAGATTGCTTCGTTCCTCGCAATGACGGCGACAGTTTGCTTTACAAGCCTAAAAGGGATAATTCTGCAAAATGAAACGAAACAATAAAAATAGGTATATTTCGTTATATAAAATATTTATAGTATTTTCGCAAACTAAAAAAAATATATTGATGAAGAAAATAGCTTTTGTTCAAAAGAAAATCGTATTTATGCTGCTTTTAGTTATTTCAACTGCAGCAACAGCTCAAAAATTCAATCCCATTTACACAGGCGTTCCGTCGCTTACAATTACTCCCGATGCTCGTGCAGGCGGTATGGGAGATGCGGGTGTGGCTACTTCTGCCGATGTCAATTCGCAGTATTGGAACCCCTCGAAATATGTGTTTATGGATAGTCCGGGTGGCGCATCATTTTCGTACACTCCGTGGATGAAAAAAATTGTAAACGACATTAACCTTTTCTATTTGTCCGGTTTTTATAAATTCGACGATTTACAGGCAGTGAGTGCTTCGCTTCGCTATTTTTCGCTCGGCTCGGTAGATTTGACCGATGACCTTAACACTAATCTTGGTTCGGTTAATCCGAATGAATTTGCAGTTGATGTGGCGTATTCGCGATTGCTTTCCGAGAAATTTTCGGCAGGTATTGCTTTGCGCTATATATCGTCCAACCTTACGGGCGGCATGGTTGAAGGTTACTATACAGGACGGTCTATCGCTGCCGATATTTCGGCAACCTATAAAACTCCCATACGAGCATCTAATTCCGATGATGGCTCGTTATCTTTCGGTTTAAACATTTCGAATATCGGCTCTAAAATTTCGTACGATAAAGGAAACAACAGCATATTTATTCCAACCAATATGCGCTTGGGTACTTCGTTTACCTATCCGCTCGACGAATATAATACCATTACTGCTAACTTGGATTTGAATAAATTATTGGTGCCTGCTAAGCCATATTTCGAGAATTATGATGGTGGAGCCACCGATGCACAATACATGGCTGATTTGGATGAGTATAATAACAAATCGCCCATTACAGGTATTTTCGACTCTTTTTCGGATAGTGAAGAATTGGAAGAAATTGCCTGCGCTTTCGGGTTGGAATATTGCTACGATAAACAATTTTTTGTGCGCGGCGGATATTTTTATGAAAACGAAATGAAGGGTAACCGAAAGTTTTTCACCGCCGGTGTTGGTTTCAAATTGAATATGATTCAGCTTGATGCTTCTTATGTGATTGCTACGGCGCAAACTAATCCGCTCGACCAAACTTTGCGCTTCTCTCTTTCGTTCGATATGAACGGATTGAAAGATTTGGCACAATAATTTTAGTAATAAGCTAATAGTTCTAATGGTAAAATCTACTATTAGCTATTAGCTGTTAACTATTCATATTAGCTATGAAATTCAGAGTAGGATTAGGTTATGATGTACATCGCTTTGCCGACGGTCGGGATTTATGGCTGGGCGGTATAAGATTGGAGCATGAGCGAGGATTGCTTGGACACTCTGATGCCGATGTACTGATACATGCCATTTGCGATGCGATGCTCGGTGCGGCAAACTTGCGCGACATCGGCTATCATTTTCCCGATACGGCTGCCGATTATGAAAACATCGACAGCAAAATCCTTCTTAAAAAAACCGTTGAGCTTCTTGCTCAAAAAGGTTTTTCCATTGAAAATATTGATGCAACCGTGTGCGCCGAACAGCCTAAGCTGAAGGCGCACATTCCGCTTATGATAAGCACACTCGCTGCTGTAATGGGTATCTCCGAAGACGATATTTCCATCAAAGCTACCACTTCCGAACACCTTGGTTTTGTGGGAAGACAGGAAGGAATTGCGGCACAGGCTGTTGTGCTGATTTCAAAATAAACAATAAGCGTAGCTTTCGGCAGTAGCTCATGTCTGCCAAATTAAAAAGCAAACGCCAACCCAATCATAGCATTAAATCCATTTACCTCGTAACCATACCACTGTTCGTAATGGCGATTGATGATATTGTTGAATTTCAAAAACATAGACACTTTGCTGCTGTGAGCATAGAAAACACCGAGGTTAATGTCTGCCATCGATTTCAGTGCTTTTTCCGAGCCATCGAGAGCCAGGGCTTTCCGTCCGGTAGCAAAATAGCAGTTGATGTTTGCTCCCAGTCGCTTGGTGAGATTGAGGTCGATACCTATATCAAATTCATTTTTAGGCATTTGCCAGGCAGTTCCTCCCCCACTGAGTTTCCATGAATTGTACCGCCAGTCGAACAGCAAAGCAAGCATTTGGTTGAGGTTGTAATTTAGTTTGATGGACGAATAAAGCAAGTTGGCATCGGCATATACGGGCTTAAATACATTGGCATAAATAGCTGTTTGCGTGAGCGTATCGGCAAGAGTTTCGTTTACAAAAAAATACTGGTCTTTTACAATTTTGTATCCCAGTTTCAGGTCAACGGAACAGTTGTAAAGCAGTTTCAGTTTCAAGTTTCCATACACATTGGTAGGCGAATAAGTGTTTTTTACCTTTTCATTGAGATTCATGTAGCGGTTTAGTTGCTCCATGTCGTTCATTGTATTAGCTGCGAGGTCGCCCACAATACCGCCCGAGAAATAAAGTGCTTTATCTATCAGCGTGGCATCAAGCGTAATGTCGGGCATAGGATTGAACGCTCTCCCCTGCCCCGAAAAAGCGGCATTTACACCGATGTGTAATTTCCATTTTTCCTGCTGGAAATCGAAATAAGGATTAAGCGAGAAAATTGAATAACCTTTTTGTTCGAATACTGTATAATTAGCATTGTTTGTGTTGTAAATCAGATTTTTCAGGTTAAGTATCGCCCCGAATTTATTTTCATCCAATTTTCGTTCATATAACGCATTGGTGTTAATGATGTGTTCCTTCAATCCCTCGTTGGGAGAAAATCCGTTGTAATCTAATTGCAGGGTATAGCGTTGTATTTTTTCTTCGGTGAAAACAGATTTGTAGGCACCCGAAAGATTCCAGGTAGAAATAAAGGCATCATCTTTGAAAAAATCTTTTCCTTTTAAGCGGCTATTATTCAGCGTATACACCGTGTCGCTTTTTAGTTTATTTTTCCCATAATAATTGAAACCTTCAAAACCGTAGCTTGCGTTAAGTGTCAATTCGTTGCCCGACTTGTAGTAACGGTGGAACGATAAGCCCAACTCACTGTCGTGGTGCATCCGGTTTTTGAATGTTCCGATGTGGTTGGCGTTAAAATCGAGACGATATTCGGGTTTGTTGATAAGCGGATAAATAAGGTCGCCGAGCGTAGTCCATGAGGTACCGAGACCGAGGCGCAGATAGCCGTTTTTGCGTTCTGGTGGAACAGGAATTTTGAGGCGTGCGGCTTCGAGCGGACGAATTTCGTAAGGCGGCTCCATAAGCGTGGAATATTGCGAATAATTCACCTCGGGTTGTTGCAATTCAGGTTCGGAAATACCGGGCAGTTCGCTGATCTTTGCCGCATTCTGAATATCGGGAATGTAGTTTTTTTCAATCGTAACGGTACGCTTGATAATTGCCGAATCGGCTTCAGCAGCCGAAATATTAAATATCGAAGCAATAGCCAGCAGACTGGTGGTAATGTATTTTAAGAGTTTCATATCCATCGTAAATTATTGTATTATCGTGCTGTTTTCCCTCAACGCAATTTCGTCCAATCGTTCCTGTATCAGGTTGTGAATGGCATCTTCGGCTTTGTAGTTCGATTGCAGGCTCATAAGGTATTGTTTTGCCTGAAAATCGTCGCCGCGCTTAACATAAATGTCGGCAAGAAGTATAAACGAACGCGCCAGCCAGTATTGATACGGCGTGCCGGTTTTGATAAAATCGTTGATTTCATCTTCGGCTTTTTTATCATTTCCGCGCTGGAAATAGTCGTCAGCCAGAAGATATTTCGATTCAGCCCCTGCGGCGGTTTTCAGGTTTTTTGCCAATTCTTTAAGGTAAGGCAACGCGTTGTCGCGCTCATTGTTTTCGATATAAGCTTTTGCCAAATAAAAACGCGCTTCGTTATTCACCTCCGAGTTGATTTCTTTTCCGCCCAAAATTTCATTACCGATGGCGATAGTCGATGCCACATCGCCCAACAGATAGCTGCATCGTAAAATGCCCACACGGGCAGCCACCACATTCTCGGGTTCCTGTGCAGTAATTTGCAAACGACGGAAAGCATCGAGAGCGGTTTGATAATCCTTTTCGTCGTACGAAATTTGTGCCAGACGAACCAGCACGGCTTCTTCATAAGCATTGCCCGAGAGCTGTGCAAGAATTTTATATTGCTCGAGAGCTTGCGTTTTTTGCTCGTTTGCAAAATAACTTTCTGCCAAGTAGTAACGCGCCGCAATGCAGTTTTTACTGTCGGGACAAAAATTGCCGGTATATTTCTCCAATGCCGTTTGTGCGGCAGCAAAATCCGATTTCATATACAATCGCTCGGCAGCAAGAAACGAGAGCGAATCTTCGCGCGTGGCATCGGAAGGAACAATACTGCGATCGAGAGTTTTAGTATAGGCAAAATAGCTGTCCACCTCGTTGCGTTCCACATAAATTGTTTCAAGAGTTTCGAGAGCCGTGCGGGTTTCTTCGCTGTTGGGATAATTAGCTATCACGAGTTTAAAGGCAGCAATAGCATCGTCGGTCTTACCTTCGTTGTAATAAAGCATACCGATGTCGAGCGACGATTTGCGCGCAAGTGGCGATTGCGGATATTTTTCCGTCAGCGAATAATATGCCTCCAACGCTTTGTCTTTTTGGTCGATAAGCACATAAGCGCGCGCCATTTCGTAGTAGGCGTCGTCGCAATATTCCGACTTCGGATAGAATTTCATCAGGTTTTGCAGTCCTGTGATTTTCCCGTTGTAGTTTCTGCGCAAGCCTTGCACAATGGCGCGCTGAAAAGCAGCATAATCGCCGTTCTTACCTCCCGTGGAAAACGATTGCGTGTAATATTTTTCGGCGTTGATAAGGTCGCGCTGTGCAAAATAACAGTCGCCAAGGCGGTCTAAAGCATCGGTATAGTTTGCAGTCGACGAGCTGTTTTCACTGTCGATGTATTTTTTAAAATAAGAAGCAGCCTCCTTGTAATTTTTTTGCTGAAAAAAAGTATAAGCAATTTGATAGTTTACAAGTTCCCTGTCGGAAAATTCTGCCGCACCTCGCCGAGTTGGGAACTCGATAAAATCCTTGCGCGCCTTATCATATTCGCCCAGCCGGTAGTAGCTTTCGCCGCGCCAATAATATACTTGTGCGTCTTTAAAATTAGAGGTGGCAGTGCTTAACGATTCCGAGAAGCGGTGCGCCGCCTGTTCGTAATTTTGTTTTACAAACTCTTCGGTTCCAAGCTGAAACAGGATATACGCCTTCACATTTTTCATTGCCGGAGAAAGGGTCTTCAACTTGGATAAAGATGCATCTGCCGCCGCATAGTTTTTGCTCGACATATATGCCGTAACCAAGTTTTCGTATATCTTATCGCGATATTTCGAGGCAGGATATGTTGCCAGAAAATCTTCAAACGCCTTTATCGACTCGCCAAAAGGCGTGGTAGTTTCCAGCGTTGCCAGAGCGTAGTTGTAGGCAGCTTCTTCTTTCACCGACGAGTCAAAATCCATTTCCGAAGCACTGCGAAAAGCCATGCGTGCAGCGTTTTTTTCTTCGGTTTTCACATAGCTGTTGCCAAGGTGCAGGTAAGCATTTTGCGCCAGCGAATCCTGCACGGTAGTAACTTTGGCAAGACAATCGGCAGCAGCGGCATAATCGCCCGTTTCATAATACGATATACCGAGCAGATACATGTCGTTGCGCAACACCTTCTTTGCCGTTTTCTGATAAACGCTAAGATATTTTATCGTACCGGCGTAATCTTTGTTTTGATAGGCACATTCGCCAAGAATGCGGTATACTTCGGTGTTATTAGTATTTTGCGGATTGCGTTCCAGCACCGTTTCGGCGTATGGTTTCAGTTTGTCGTATTCGTGTTGGAAATAATAAATCTGAATGATGTAGTAAGGAACAAAACCGCTGTATTCGGGCAGGTGTTCAATGGCAAGAAAATCCTCGAGAGCCGATTCGTAGTTTTTAAGCGAATATTCGGTGTAAGCGTAATAGTAGGCAGCAGCGTTGTCGTATTTCGATTTTTTACCTTTCAAGCTTCGAAACGATGATTTTGCTTTCGAAAATTCGCCCGTTTCAAGGTAGGCATAACCTTTATTGAACGCTACTTCGGCTTGTTCTGTTTTACTCAAACGCCGTTCGGTAAGATTGCCGTAGTGGCTCAGGGCAAGATTGTACTGTTTTTGTTCGAAAGCCAAATTGCCCTGCATGTAATACACGCGGTCTTCAAACAATGTGTGTGGATATTTTTCCAAGTATTCGGCAAGGAGTTGCGACGCATTTTCGTTACGCAACTGGTAAGCAATAGCGGCTTCGTAGTAGGCGGCTTCCTGCAAAAGCTCTGGTTCTGCAGCATGGCGTTTTTTTACAAAACGCTCGAAACTCGACAGTGCCGCCGTATATTTTTGTTGCACAAAGAGGTCTTTGCCATCAAAAAAATCGCGGTTGGGATTCGAGTATGTGTAGGTTTCTTGCGCCTGAACTTGCGCGATGCCGATAAGTAAAAGACAAAGGAAAGAAATGGTTTTTTTCATCACTGGAAAAATTTTTTACCCCGCAAAGATAAAACTTTTTCACAAGCACAACAAAAAAGCCGAAGACATCTATCTTCGGCTATCAAGATTATGAATTGCGTGATAATACAGAGGTTTATTTTCCCTGATTACCTTGTTGCAAATACCATTCATTGTATTCGTTAATAATACTAAGTATATCGAGCATACGGTAGCCTTTTGCTTTTGGGATTACCTTCTCTGCCAGTTCAGGATAATCGCTTACCAAGGCACTCATTTTTTTACAGAAATTGAATCCAAAGTCCGATACCTCAATTTGTTAGTACATAACCGGGATATTTTGACCAAAGCTTGTAATCGTCCCAATTCTGCGAATAGCTGTACAACGCTGTCAAACTAATGATGGTTGTTAAAATAATTTTTTTCATACTGATTTTTTTTCAAAATTATCCCTTTAAGTCCTGTTCGTCATTGCGAGGCACGAAGCAATCACAACGCACTCCCCGTCATTGCGAGGAGGTACGACGAAGCAATCACAACGCACTCCCCGTCATTGCGAGGAGGTACGACGAAGCAATCTCGTATAAAGTCTGAACCGAGATTTTTAATAGGATTGAAAAAATAAACAAGATGCTGGATTGCTTCGTACCTAGCTCCCGTCGGTCGCTGACCAACGGGAGCTAATGACAGCAGCAGTATGTACTTTACAAGACAAAAAGGGATAATTCTTTTTTTACCGGAGCGATTTAGTTCCTGTCAAATAAATTGATTCGCGCACCAAGGTTAATTTGCCAGCATCCGGCAGTTTCCGATACCCCTTCTATTTTATATTTCATGGGAATGGTGTAGCCTACAGACATTACAAAGGCTCCAAATTCTACGCCTATTTCGGGACGAATACCAAATCCGAAAGCGCTTTTCGATTCGGCAACAACGGTTTCATGTCCACCGTCCATCATGGTTACTTCGGGTGTGGAGAATTGCGACAAACCAAGCGATAATGCACCATACGGACTTATTACGCTGTTAAAAAAACGATAATGTCCTTTTACGCCATATAAGCTTAATCCGTACAAACCAATATCTGCGTTATCCATATCCGAACCAAATAAAATGGAGGTATTGTAGGTAATACCTACGCCCAACCTATTATCGAATTGCTCCAAGTGATACAAGACATCAAAATCAAGACCGAGACCGAATTTCGACATTTTTTCTCCGGCGGCATCCTTGAAGAAGCCTCCTTGCGGTGAGGCGTAGCCTATCTGACCCGAAAATGAAATGGGATACTCTGCATGTGCTGCAATACTTCCGAAAAATAAACTACTTGCAATTAAAATTGCTTTTAATACTGATTTTTTCATAAAAAAATTAATTAATTAAATTATTGCCTACTCTATTCAGTTTTCGGCTATCCCTGTTTGTTTATTGTCAGAATCACGATTTTTGAGATATAAGGATTTCCCTGATGAAGAAAAAATCCCGTCAATCCTTTTATCTTGCAAATCCTGATTCTGATATTGTTTGCATTACGCCTAGATATAGTGTTGCAATACAAATAACTACCCTGCAATCGTTTTTTAGGATTATTTTTTATAAGTTCTCGTATTCCTACTATTAACCCCTCGCCCCGCGGGCACTCCCCTTAAAATAAGAAGAGTTTAATACAAACTACCCTGTGGTACAAAAACAATGCTTGTGCAACACTGTCCCCTTTTTTAGGAGACGAGCGAACTCGTCCCTCGTGTTGTGTAACCTCTCCCCTCGTTAAGATGCTGCTTAACTATTAACTCCTCGCCCTTTGTGCACTCCCCTTAAAATCAAGGAGAGTTTAATACAAACTACCCTGTGGTACAAATACAATGCCTATGCAACACTGTCCCCTTTTTTAAAGGGGACGAGCGAACTCGTCCCTCGTGTTGTGTAACCTCTCCCCTCGTTAAGATACTGCTTAACTATGAACTCCTCGCCCTGCGGGCACTCCCCTTAAAATCAAGGAGAGTTTAATACAAACTATCCTGTTGTACAAAAACAATGCTTGTGCAACACTGTCCCCTTTTTTAAAGGGGACGAGCGAACTCGTCCCTCGGTTGTGTAACCTCTCCCCTCGTTAAGATGCTGCTTAACTATTAACTCCTCGCCCTTCGTGCACTACCCTTAAAATCAAGGAGAGTTTAATACAAACTACCCTGTGGTACAAATACAATGCCTGTGCAACACTGTCCCCTTTTTTAAAGGGGACGAGCGAACTCGTCCCTCGTTTTGTGTAACCTCTCCCCTCGTTAAGATGCTGCTTAACTATTAACTCCTCGCCTTTCGTGCACTACCCTTAAAATCAAGGAGAGTTTAATACAAACTACCCTGTGGTACAAAAACAATGTTTGTGCAATACTGTCCCCTTTTTGAAAGGGGACGAGCGAAGCGGAGGGGTTATAAAAAAGAACGAGCATTTCCTGCGCAGCAAAAATTGACAAACCCGTATTAAACCCGTCCTGTCAAATTTGTAATTCGGAAGAACAGAGCACAGCATTTTAATAATCAAATAATCCCCTCACCCTTCCCATTTTGTCCATTAAGATCCTTTCGTCCTAAATACTTCCAATTACTCACACCTCTCATGGTAAAAAAACAATGGAACTATCCCTTTTAAAAATCACTCCCGTCATTACGAGGTACGAAGCAATCTCAACGCACTCTCCGTCATTGCGAGGAAATACGACAAAGCAATCTCAACACACTCCCCGTCATTGCGAGGAGGTACGACGAAGCAATCTCATATAAAGTCTGAACCGAGATTTTAATAGGATTGAAAAGATAAACAAGATGCAGGATTACTTCGTACCTCACAACCGGCGATCAGCGACCAACGAGAGCTAATGACAAACAAGTCTCCAAAAAATAAGTCCGAAAAATAAAACTCCGATACATTAAATAATGTTAATGCAGGCAAGCAAAAAGCTCCGTCTATCCTATATCTATCCTGTATCTATCCTATATCCTTCCTCCGACTCTCTCCAATTCTTAATAATTATTAAAACCCATCATTAAATCACATTTCCGGCATGCTTTTTTAATCAAGCCCCCCCTTTCCTTGTTCAAAAAAGAGGGAGCTTGGTCTTTTCATCAGAGGGAATTTTCTTCCTGCGTAATATTCCCCGGCAAGTCTGTTACGCTTACTATAATCTTGTCTCCGTCAAGATTTTCATTGTTTTGTGTAGCTGTATATACCCACAATACACTGCCGTTTTGTTCTGCTTCACCGTTTTCTACCAGGGTGCCGTCGGCATTTAGTATCTGCACTTGTACGGTTTTTACCGCAAAATCGTCGCTTACCTGTACTTCTATTTTATCTCCTGCTTTGCCTGTATAGCTTGTCAGGTTGACTTTTTCAATATTTGGTGCTTCGAAAAAGTCGGCTACTGCTACATTCAATGCTGTCACCCCGCGCTGTTTTTTTGCGGCTTGTTTATACTGCTCTCCTGTTTCCGGCTGCTCTATAGCTGCTCTTGCATATATTATTGCTTGCTGGAATCGCTTTCGATGTGCAGTTTGTTTTTCTGTCCCTGTTTTTTTCGTTTGTTCGGGTACTTTGGAGACTACTGTTTGTCCTGATCTTTGACGAAATACTAATAAGTCGCCAATCTTTCCGCTTAACCCGTGGGTTACTACATTGTTTTTCTGTGTTGCCATAATAAATTAATTTTTTAGTATTAATGAATGTATTTTTATTGTCTTAATTAGATTATAACCCCTCCCTCCTTCAGAGTACTCCGAAGGAAGGAGGGGGTGGTTGGTAGGGGCGTATTGCATACGCCCCTGTTGTTATTCGGCATATGCAATACACCCCTACGCATACAAAAAATGCCTCCGAAAGGATATAAATATCCTCTCGAAGGCATTGTGTGTTTCTTACCGCTTGTAAGAATGTATGTTTTAAATGACTGTTTATCAGACACTCGCGCACGCACACTTGTGTGTGTGTGTGTGTGTGTGTGTGTGTGTGTGTGTGTGTGTTTAACACAATTTGCAAGCCTTGCAAATTATAGGAGTTAAAAATGATTATATGTTTTAGTGCACACAGCATAATTTTTTCTTTTTTAGTAGACAATAGATAACCGATAGCTGAAATTGAAATTTTGTTATTAGTTTCTTTCTATTCGTAGTGCGTCATTGCGAGGAACGAAGCAATCCATTCTTCTTATTCCGTTATTGCTTCGTTCCTCACAATGACGGTCGTTTTTTCACTTTTAGTTCTTAACTCTTAGTTGTTAGTTTTATTGCAGCGCAAATATACAACTATTTTTTAGACAGCATAAATTTTATCATTTTTTTATGCCCACCCGCAGCCGAATCGTTTTCCTCTATTCTTCACTTAGATCTATCTCTTCATTGTTCACATCGTAAAACTTATACTGCAAAAACCCCAATCGTTGCGAAGGAATCACCTTGACACCAAAGCCATAACGGAATTTCCATTGCCAATAAAGCGAATAAAACCCTTTTTTAACATAAGCCTCCACAAAAGGATGAATATGCAGTTTAAAGCGCTTTATCTTCAAATCGTTCACCATAAACGCTATCTTTTGCTCAAGCTGGTCGGTAAAAAGAATGGCAGGAGCCATTTTACCGCGCCCATAGCAAGTAGGACAAGTTTCTTCCACCGCAATACGCGTAGCCGGACGCACCCGCTGACGGGTAATCTGCATCACGCCGAATTTGCTCAACGGAAGAATATTATGTCGCGAACGGTCTTTCTCCATCAATTCGCGCACATGGTCGTAAAGCTTTTGCCGATGCTCACCCTTCTGCATATCAATAAAATCGACAACAATAATACCACCCATATCACGCAAGCGCAATTGACGCACTATTTCGTTGGCAGCAGCCATATTTACCTCCAGCGCATTCATCTCCTGCCCTTCACTCGAGCGTGTACGGGTACCACTGTTTACATCAATCACATACATAGCCTCAGTATGCTCAATAATAAGGTAAGCACCGCTTTTTACCGACACCGTGCGCCCAAACGACGATTTCATCTGACGAGTAATGTCAAACTTATCAAAAATAGGCAAATCGCCGTCGTAATACTTCACAATCCCTTTCTTCTCAGGGTCGATAAGAGCTACATAGTCGCGAATCTCGCGATAATACTGTTCATTATTTACATGAATACTCTGAAAATTAGAATCGAAAATATCGCGCAAAATACCCAGCGTACGCCCCATCTCTTCGCAAATAAGACAAACACCTTTCGACTGCTGAATTTTATCTACCGCATCGTCCCAGCGTTTAAGCAAAAGCTTAAGTTCGTTGTCCAGCTCCGCAACGCGCTTTCCCTCGGCAGCAGTTCTAATTATTACACCAAAATTTTTCGGCTTGATACTTTGTACCAACTGTCGAAGCCGGGTTCGCTCTTCGCCCGATTTGATTTTCGACGACACGGATATTTTTTCCGAAAACGGCACCAATACAATACACCGTCCGGCAATGGACAGTTCGGAAGTCAGTCGAGGTCCCTTGGTAGAAATCGGTTCTTTGGAAATTTGCACCGCTATCGGTTGCCCTACGGTAAGAATACCGGCTATTTCGCCGTTTTTCTCAATATCGGGCATCATCATTTTTCGGGAAATAACGGGCGTTTTCTTTCGGTCGGCAAGAGCCTGTTTCAAAAAGTTCTGCAAGCTTACAAACTGATGCCCCAAATCCAAATAATGCAAAAAAGCATCTTTACCATAACCCACATCAACAAAGGCAGCATTCAAGCCCGGCATGATCTTTTTTACCCTGCCCAAATATATATCACCCACCGAAAACGAATCGGCAAGTCGTCCTTCTTTGCTGAGCTCAACAAGATTTTTGTCTTCCAACAGCGCAATCGACACTTCCGACGGTTGTACATCTATTACTAATTCGCTATTCACAAGTTTCTTTTTTATTATACCTGTATAAAAAAAACAAACTCAAAGAACATAATGCGTACTCCAAGTTTGCTTTTTATTTCTCATTTATTGTTAAGGATTTATTGTTACCGAAGTACATCCTTAATAAGACTTTGTGCGCTACCCACAAATCGAGTAACTCTACGGTAAAAAGAAATTGTTATTTTTTCTTTTTATGACGATTTTTTCTCAGTCTTTTCTTTCTTTTGTGTGTCGACATTTTATGTCTTTTTCTTTTCTTTCCGCTTGGCATATTGCTAAAGTTTTTAGTAAATTAAATCTATATGTTATTTTTTCACATCACCCACAAAAGTCTTCGAAGGTTTGAATGAAGGAATTTTATGTTCCGGAATAATAATGGTTGTTTTTTTAGAAATATTACGCGCTGTTTTCTGTGCTCTGGTTTTCACAATAAAGCTACCAAATCCTCTCAAATATACATTTTCCCCTTTAACCAAAGATTTTTTCACATTGTCCATAAATGATTCTACGGCATTAAGCACCGTAAGTCGGTCGATACCCGTTTCTTTGGCAATTTCGTTTACAATATCAGCTTTAGTCATTTCCGTTAAAGATTTGAATTTGTTATTTTATATTTTTCTTACATACTTATTTTTTGAGTCTGCAAATGTAGAGCTTTTTCTTCGTTGTGCAAAAAAAATCTCGACAAAATTCATTTCCCAATCTTTTTTTTACAAAAAATGAAGATATATTTGCCGCCGAAAGCGAACAACATATATCTTTCGAAAAACTATGCGTACAAACAACGATGCTGACTTTTTCAGCAAAACCCTTATAAAATGGTTTCAACAACACCGGCGTGAACTGCCGTGGCGCGACACCAAAGACCCTTATCGAATCTGGATTTCCGAAATTATTTTGCAACAAACACGAGTCAATCAGGGGCTTGCTTATTATCTCCGTTTCATGGAACGCTTCCCCGATGTCCTACAACTTGCGGCTGCTCCCGAAGACGAGGTGCTAAAACTTTGGCAGGGACTTGGCTATTACAGCCGAGCACGGAACTTACACGCTTCGGCAAAAATTGTGGCGAAACAGTATAACGGTATTTTTCCACGCAGCTACAAAGAAATTCGCGCGCTGAAAGGCGTGGGCGAATATACCGCTGCAGCAATCGCTTCGTTTGCCTACAACCAAGCTCATGCGGTTGTCGATGGCAATGTATTTCGGGTACTGTCGCGAATTTTTGGCATCAATACGCCAATCGACTCGTCGGCAGGTAAAAAGGAATTTGCGGTTCTGGCTGAAAAACTGCTTAATCCGCAAGATGCCGGACAACACAACCAAGCCATAATGGAATTTGGCGCGTTGCAGTGCCTGCCCGCTTCACCCGACTGCAAAAACTGCATATTCAACTCATTTTGCGTAGCTTACCTTCATGATACCGTAGCCCAACTGCCCCAAAAAGCACAAAAAATCCAACGCCGCGAACGATTTTTCAACTATTTTTTTATAAAACACAATCATTCCACATTTTTGCATAAACGCAATGCGAATGATGTATGGCGCAATTTGTATGAATTTCCACTTATTGAAAGTCCGCAAGCCCTTTTACTCGAAGACTTGATGCAAACTCAAGCATTCGTTCAATTATTCGAAGGTATTGACAAAATAGAATTTACCAACAAACCGCTGAGGGTGAAACATATATTGAGCCATCAAACTATTTATGCCACTTTTTACGAAATAAATATAAATACGAGCAATACAAAACTATCCGAATTCCTCGAAACAAATATCAACCACATTGTCGAATACCCTGTTTCGCGACTTATGGAAATATTTTTATCAAAAAAAGAGATTTAAGGTTTGTTAAACCGAAAATAATACTCTATTTTTACGACCTTGAAAAATTTAATCTAAAAAAACAAAACACACATGTCGTTAAACAAAGTAATTTTAATCGGAAATGTAGGGCGAGACCCTGAAGTAAAATACTTCGACAACGGAAACTCTATCGCGAATTTCACCATCGCTACCAACGAGCGCGGATATCGCCTGCAAAACGGCACGGAAGTCCCCGAACGCACCGACTGGCACAACATTGTAGCTCGTCGCGACCAGGTACCGTTTGTAGAAAAATATGTACGCAAAGGTTCTTCGGTACTCATCGAAGGAAAATTGCGTTACCGCGATTATGAAAAAGACGGAATCCGTCGATTTATAACCGAAATTATTGCCGACAAAGTAGAATTTTATGGCTCTGCCCGTCGCTCCGAAAACAGCGAAAACAGCAACGGAAATTATCAAGCGCAACAAACACAAGCATCGCCGGTACAAGCAGCCCCGGCACCTGTGTTCAACTCCGCAACTTCTGCCGATGCAAATCCTGCCGACGACTTGCCGTTTTAAGCAAAGGTTTTCACTATGATTTTTCAGCATTCTTCGTCTTGCAATTTAAATTTTATTATTTTTGCAGGCTAAAATTCATGTTGCAATGATTATTGCTCAATCTATAAAAGAACCAATCGCTGCGGAGTATGCCAAGTTTAGCCAACTTTTTGAAACTGCATTTCAAACAAGCGACCCTATTTTAAAGCAAGTGTATGCCCATTTGCTCTCTACAAAAGGGAAGCAAATTCGACCGGTTCTGACTCTACTGTCTGCTAAACTATGCGGCGAAGTGCATCAAGCTACCTATTTTGCTGCCATCGGGTTGGAATTGCTACACACTGTCAGCCTGATACACGATGATGTAGTAGATGAAACGCTCCAGCGACGCGGATTACCATCGATAAACAGTGCGTTCAGCAACAAAGTAGCAGTGCTTTCGGGCGATTATCTGTTAGCACAAGCGTTTTCGTATGTAGGGAAATTCGACGACCAACGCCTCACCGATGCCTTTACCGGCGTTGGCAAAACGCTTACCGAAGGCGAATTATTGCAACTGCGCAACTACAACCGCCCGCAGTTCGACGAAAAACTTTACCTGAATATAATCGCAAAAAAAACTGCCGTATTATTTTCCTCTTGTATGTATACAGGAGCGGTATCGGCATCGGCTACCGACGAGCAGATAGAAAATCTTCGCCTTTTTGGTGAATATCTCGGGTTATGTTTTCAAATAAAAGACGATATTTTCGATTATTCGAACAGCAATGAAATAGGTAAGCCCACAGCCAACGATATTCGCGAAAAAAAGATAACCCTGCCTCTTATTTACGCCTACAATAACGCTTCGGAAGAAGAAAAATCAACAGCCGACAATCTATTAAAAATGCCTGTTTTAGATAAACAAGCTATTGATTGGCTGTTAAATTTTGCGCAACAAAAAGGTGGCATTAAATACGCCGAATCCCGAATGGCTGAATATCGCCAACTGGCTGTAAAACAGCTTACGGGTTTCGACAATTCGGAGATTACAGACAGCCTTATTGCTGCGCTTGATTACATAATTACAAGAAAGAAATAAACTTCATAAACCAATCTATAATGAAAAAAGCACTTTTAATTATCTGCGACGGCTGGGGCTTGGGCAATTGCTCGAAAGCCGATGTTATTTGCAATACTCCAACGCCTTACTGGGATTATCTGCTGAAAACTTATCCGCACTCGCATCTGCAAGCCTCGGGCGAAAATGTAGGCTTACCCGACGGACAAATGGGTAATTCCGAAGTGGGGCATCTTAATATCGGTGCCGGACGCATTGTGTATCAAGATCTTGTAAAAATAAACAAAGCCTGTCGCGAAAATACTATTTTGCAAAATAAAGAAATTATCCGAGCTTACTCTTATGCAAAAGAAAAAGGTAAAAAAATCCATTTTCTCGGACTTGTGAGCGATGGCGGTGTGCATAGCTCATTCGAACATTTGCTCAAATTAACCGAAATATCAAAAGAATACGGCATCGAAAATCGTTCTTTCGTACATTGCTTTATGGATGGACGCGACACCGACCCACACAGCGGAAAAGGTTTTATCGAGCAACTCGAAAATCACTTGGCACAAACGGGCGGACAAATTGCCTCCATCGTTGGTCGCTACTATGCTATGGACAGAGATAAACGCTGGGAACGCGTTGCCGAAGCCTATAACTTGCTGGTACACGGCACAGGAAAAGCAGCCACCGATATGGTTCAAGCAATGAAAGATTCTTACAACGAAGGGGTTACCGATGAATTTATCAAACCCATCGTTCATGTAGATGCTGAGGGAAAAGCTCTTGCTACAATTGAAGAAGGCGATGTTGTGCTATTTTTCAACTATCGCAACGACCGCGCCAAGGAGCTTACCGAGGTTCTTTCGCAACAGGATTTCCCCGATTTTGGTATGAAAACGGTGCCCAACCTGCAATTTTTCACCATGACTCCCTACGACCCTTCATTCAAAAATGTGCACATCTTGTTCGATAAAGAAAATGTACACAACACGCTGGGCGAATATCTTTCCAAACTAAATAAAAAACAACTGCATATTGCCGAAACCGAAAAATATGCCCATGTAACTTTCTTCTTCAATGGTGGACGCGAAGAACCGTTTAAAGGAGAAGAGCGCATTTTAATTCCGTCGCCCAAAGTGGCAACCTACGATTTGAAGCCCGAAATGAGTGCTTACGAAGTAAAAGATGCGCTGGTGGCAGAAATCAAGAAACAAAAGTTCGATTTCATAGTAGTAAATTATGCCAACGGCGATATGGTAGGGCATACAGGTATTTACGAAGCCATCCAAAAAGCGGTAATCACAATTGATTCTTGTCTTAACGACACAGTGGAAGCCGCCAAAGCAAATGGCTACGAGGTAATAATAATTGCCGACCATGGCAATGCCGACAATGCTGTCAATCCCGACGGAAGCCCCAATACGGCGCACTCGCTCAATCCCGTACCGTTTGTATATGTGAGCCAAAACACTACCGCTAAGCTCGACAATGGCGTGCTTGCCGATGTGGCTCCTTCGTTATTACACATTATGGGTTTGGCGCAACCGCCGGAAATGACGGGCAGGAATTTGATAAACAATTAATCCGAAAATATGGTTATATCACTTATTATCACCATAATATTGCTTGGCTGCTCGGCATTTATGTCGGGATCGGAATTGGCATTTTTTTCGCTCACACCCCACGAGTTGGATAAACTGAGTCGGAAAAAACACCATTTTGTATTTGAACTGCGCGATAATCCCGAAAAATTGCTGGCTACCATTTTAATAAGCAGTAATTTTTTGAATGTAGCGGTTATCATCACGGCAACCTATTGCTATAAGCAAATATTCGATATTACGGCATATCCGGCATGGGTGAATTTCATATTCGAAACGGTGCTTATCACTTTTCTATTACTGCTTTTCAGCGAGGTAGCACCCAAACTGTTTGCCACGCAATACCGGCAAAAAATGGTGATAAAAAGTGCACCGATTTTATACAGTATTCAAAAAATACTCAGTCCGTTTTCGGCAATATTGGTAAAATCATCAAGTTTTATTCACAAACGATTGGCAAAATACAACCGCAGCAATATTTCGGTTGATGAACTTTCTAACGCACTGAAAATAACCACGAAAGACGACGACGAAGACAAAGAAATTCTTGAAGGAATCGTTAATTTCGGCAGTATTTCGGTAAATCAGGTGATGACTTCCCGGCTCGACATGATTGATATCGACCTGAAAATATCTTATCGCCAAGTGCTCGATTTAATTGTAGAATCGGGCTATTCGCGCATGCCTGTGTATCAAGGTTCCGAAGACAATATCCGTGGTATACTTTACACCAAAGACTTATTGCCGCATTTGGACAAAACGGACTCTTTTCGCTGGCAATCGCTTATCCGACCTGCTTATTTTGTGCCCGAAACAAGAAAAATAGACGACCTGCTTGCCGATTTTCAGAAAAATAAAATTCATATCGCTATTGTAGTCGATGAATTTGGCGGCACGCTCGGATTGGTTACCATGGAAGATATTTTAGAAGAAATTGTAGGCGATATTAATGACGAATACGATGAACATGAACCTCAATATCAACAGCTTGACAAAAATACTTATTTGATAGAAGCCAAAATTTTGTTGAACGATTTTTTCCGTATCGAAGGAATCAACGAAAACGATTTCGAGGAAATAAACCACGATGTAGATTCGCTCGCGGGACTCGTGTTAAAGATAAACGGTGATATTCCACATCAAAACGAAACAATTGACTACAAAAAATATTCGTTCGAAATTATCAATGCCGACGACCGGCGAATTGAAACAATAAAACTGAAAATATCAATATAGCTAAATAGTGATGAGCTACCGGCTAATAGTAAAACTTAATTACTATATAGCCGGTAGTTATTAGCTGAATACTTGGAAAAATGAAATATCTACTTGCTATTGCTGCAGTTTTTCTCGCCATTGCCTGCTCGAAGCCTATGCCCAAACCATACGGCTACTATCGAATAGACCTTCCTCCACACGAATACACGGTGTTCGACAGTGTGTTTCCGCCCTGTTCATTCGATATTTCGCGCTATGCACAAGTACAGCCAAAACACGCAAAAAACACGCAGGAAGAATGGATCGATATTGTGTATCCATCATTCAATGGAAAAATACATTGCAGTTATATAAAGCTCAACAGCGATTTTCGGCAAGTGAGCGAAGACAGCCGCAACTTGGTATACAAACACACGGTGCGCGCCGATGATATTGTTGAACAATTTTACGAAAACCCCGACGAACGCGTGTATGGTATTTTTTACCGGATTACGGGTAATGCTGCCTCGCCTGCACAATTTGTGCTTACCGACAGTGTACACCATTTTTTGCGCGGAGCACTGTATTTCAATGCCGTACCCAATGCCGATTCCATCGCACCCGTAGCAGCGTATGTCGAGCAGGATTTGCGACATTTGATAGAAACCATCAAATGGAAAAAATAAACTGAAATGCTGCTCGAGCAAATTTTCCTAACCGAAGGCGCATTACTTGGTATTTGGCAAATTACCGAAACGCCGGACGAACTTGCCTCACAGCTTTCTGCTCAAACTCTTGCCGAAAACCGGTTTACGGCATTGAAACCGGAAAGCAGAAAAACAGAATACCTTGCCACCCGTTGCCTACTCAAAACACTTTGCGGCGAAGAAAAACAAATTGCCTATACTAAACACGGAAAACCTTTTCTACCCGACAAGAGTTACCACATCAGCATTTCGCATACAAAAAATTATGCAGCGGTTTTGCTTCACCCTCAAAAAGAAGTCGGGATAGATATCGAGCAAATTTCAAACAAGATATTGCGCCTCAAAGAGCGATTTATGAGTTCTGCCGAACTCGCATCGTTGCAGCCAGGCACCGAAGTGCTGCAAACACTATTGCACTGGTCTGCCAAGGAAACGCTGTTTAAACTCCTACCCGAAACAGGAATCGACTTTCGCTCACACTTACACATTCGCTCGTTCGAACCACAAACAACAGGAACATGCGTTGCTCGTGAAACTCGCAGTGAGCACAAGCAGGAATTTGAAATACACTACCGGGTTTCTCCTGCTTTTGTACTTACTTGGGCATTTGCATAACTTGACTGAATAAGAAAAGGGTTTTTCAACTAAAAATGTTGAAAAACCCCCAACTTGTACTCGAGGCGGGACTTGAACCCGCACGGGCGTAATGCCCACAGGATTTTAAGTCCGGCGTGTCTACCGATTCCACCACTCGAGCTCCTGTTTATTTTAAGGAAAAAATGTTGAGCGAAAAACGGGACTCGAACCCGCGACCCCGACCTTGGCAAGGTCGTGCTCTACCAACTGAGCTATTTTCGCAAAACGGCTGCAAATATACGGTAATTTTTCTTTTTTCCGAATATCTCGAATAAAAAAATCCGTTTTTTAATTTATCCTTTTTGCCTTGTGTCCCATTTTCGTGAGCAGGTTAACTAGTTTTTCGCGCACATCGCCCTGTATCAGTATTTCACCGTCGCGAGTAGAGCCACCCACACCGCAAGAGGTTTTCAGCGTACGGGCAAGCTTATTCAATTCGCCGTCGCTGCCTTCAAAACCCGTAATAATAGTTGCCTGCTTGCCGTGGCGACCTTTTTTATCGAGTTCGATGCACAGGTTTTGCTTTGTTCCGGTTTTTTCGGGAGGCGTACTCTTCAGCGCTTCAAACTCCTCATCGCCCGCATAAAGAGCGTTGAGGCTGTCTTTCCAATCCAAATGTTTCATATCGTTTCGGGAAAATATTTTTTTGTATTTCTACTTTATACAAATTATCTGTTTTATCTTCAAAACCAAATAAACTTTTAAGCCAATTTGTTTTTGGATTTAACCTGAAAATATAACCGGTTTCATTTGCACCAAAATCTGCTATTCCATCTTTATTTATTCTATTTACGGGGTTATTAGAACTCCGTTCTGTCGAATTTGCAATTCGACAGGCAAGAATATTAGCATTTTATAATGCAATAACCGAAATACCACTTTATTTTTTCGCATTACAAATGCTCATACTCACGACTTCCGAATTACAAATTCGGAAGGACGGAAAAAATGCTTCTTACTTCCTCGTCCCGTCTTTATTCCAAATAGTTGTATCTACCGATGGTAAATCCTCGGGAGCTGGTATTATTTCTTCTATTGCAGGATGGTCTTCATTTATAACTACTAATTCTATTTTAACTGTTTTGGAATTTATTAATGCAACTATTACTGATCCACTTCCATAACTATAAGAAAATCCTAATAGAATCTTATTTTTATATCTCAAAATCGGTAATTCTAAATCTCTAAATCTAAATCCAAATTTTTCATCTAAAAATGAGAAGAGAGTCGTATCTGAATATTTTACCAAATCTTCTATATTTTTGTAGTTACTATTTAGTTTTATAAGATAAATTTCTCCTTTTTGTCCACAAAAATAGTAACCTATATTTTTTTTCAAATATGAAGAATCTATATTATCAATTCTTTTTTTTAATGAACAATCAAGATAAATACAAGAAGGTAGGTTAAATTTGATATTTTCAACAAGTAATTCTCCTCTTTCAAGCGAATCCAATGTTTTACTAACATTAATAAACTGTATATCACTACCTTTAATAGGGCAAAAGGAAATAAACAGCAAAATTATCACAAACAATTTTTTCATAACTACCACGCTTTAATATTGAATCTTAAATCTACCCTTTTCCAGTCCAGAAATTACCATCATGTCTATAAGCATCAATCCCCGCTCACCGTAGCCTACTCCCTACGCAAGTTCGACATAACATCTCTTATTTCTTTGCAAGCAAGATGCTTGCTTTTAACTGCGACATAGCAAAACGCTATGCCGAACGACCAAGACGCACACTACGCTCAACGGAGGTACGGGGAAGAATGCATTTTAAATTTCTCAATATAATCACCTATTTCATATTCTTCTTGTTCTACAATTCTATAAACATATATCTTATCTCCCACTACATACAATATAGTATTCATCTGTTCCAGTTCATTGCAATAAAGTAGGTACTTTGGTTTCTTCTTCATTATTTCTTTGAATGCTTTTGAAACACTTTCAGCCCACTTTCGTGAAGTAGTGGCATAACGCTGATATCCAAAATATTCTCCATTCCCAACTTCAAAAAAATAAATGGGATATGGATATTTATAAAAAAGGAAAATATGAAAAGGAAACTTTCCCGTACTTGGCTTAAGAGAATAATGGATTTTACCATCTATCGAATCTTTCTCAAGATGCAGACTTAATACAAACTCCACTTTTTTACTCTCGTTAAAAATGAAAATAAAATTATTATAACTTTCTTTTACCCATCTCACAGCAGATTTCTTGTATACATCTGTTAAACTATCTAATAAATATATTCTTCTGACAGAGTCTGCAATTGTTTCGTTGTAGGAATCAGCGTATAATTCTAATATGGCTTCATTTCCTTCTTTATACCGTTTTTTTATATCCTTATACTCAGCCGATTTTATATCAAGAACATACTGTACTGTGTCAAGTGATTGATATAAATTATTGATAGACTCAATCAGTCCTTGCCCATAAACGCTTGATATAAAATTTATTACAATGACAATAGCAAAAATATGTTTCATAAGTAATTTTATTTTAGACTCCCGTTCTGTCGAACTTACAATTCGACAGACAAGAATATTAGCATTTGATAATGCAATAACCGAAATACCACTTTATTTTTTCGCATTACAAATGCTTATACTCACGATTTCCGAATTACAAATTCGGAAGGACGGAAAAAATGCTTCTTACTTCCTCGTTCCGTCTTTATTCCAAATAGTTGTATCTACCGATGGTAAAACCTCAGGAGCTGGTATTATTTCTTCTATTGCAGGATGGTCATATCTTATATATAATAGTTCTATTTTTATAACTTTAGAATATACCAATTCAATTGTCATTATACTACCAATATAATTATAATCATCATAAAAATTTAATAGAACTTTGTTATTATATTTCAATACAGATGGCAATAAATCTCTAAATCTGATACCAAATCTATTCTGTAAGAATGAAACGAGGATTGTATCAGAATTTTTAACAACATCATCTACATTCTTATAATTCTCATTTAATTTGACAGAATAAGATTTTCTTTTTATGCAATAATAATGATAATCTATGTCTTCTTTTAATATATTATTGAGCCTTTTCTTTAGTGAACAATCGAGAAAAAGACAAGAAGGCAGACTAAATTTGAGATTCTGAACAAACAATTCCTTTCTTTCTAGGGAATCCAATGTTTTATTAATATCGATAACATATATATCGCTACCTTTTACTGTACAAAAGGAAATAAACAGCAAAATTATCACAAACAATTTTTTCATAATTACCACGCTTTAATATTGAATCTTAAATCTTCTTGGATTGGCAAAAGATAATATTTCCATGGGTTATAATCTCGCCATCCATTTATTTTCATAAAATATTCATATTCCCATTTATATGCGTAATGTTCTCTAAGAAATGATCTGGGTAGTCCAGCATAAACTTGCGCAACATGAATATATTCATGTCCCATAGTTAGAAAAAGTTGTCTTTTGGAAACGAAAGCGGCTTTGAATAAAAATACATCAGCTTTGTTTCCTTTAAATACCCCCAAATACTTTGTAACTCCAAGCACTTCCTTTCTTTTCTCTATATTATAAACTAAATCCCCCATTTGGCGCAAGTTTACAACTTGTGCCTCATATAAACCATTATATTGCAATTCATTATTCATCCATTTTTCTTGATATAGGCACAAACACGGTATATTCAATAAAGTTATTTTCATTTCGGTAGATAAAATCAGC
>JAISVR010000008.1 GCA_031271465.1 Prevotellaceae bacterium
TATGCCCGCATGAGCAACAGCGACCTGTGTTACACCGTCGACAACGGAGCAGTCTACATCAAAGCCATGGACGAATGCTATCCAATCACGATGCCCGTGTTCTTCTCGCCCGACGGCGACGGCATCAATGATTATTTCCGCATCGAAGGACTGGAACACTACCTTGGATACGAAATAACCATTTACGACCGTTACGGCAAAGAAGTCTTCCGCGGTGGAGCCGGCAAGATAGACTATCCGAGCAGTTTAGGCTGGGACGGCAAATACCTTGGCAATGACCTTCCAAGCGGCGACTACTGGTATCAGATGACCTTCACGGAAATACCAACGAAGGTGGGATATTTTGCCTTGAAAAGAAAAAAGGAATAAGGAATATTCTTCACAATAAAAGAAACGCAGATTTTACTTGGATCTGCGTTTCTTTTTTCGGAATTATCCCTTGGAGGTTTGAAAAGCAAACACTTTTGTCATTGCTAAACACCACCCGCCGGTTGCGGGCTTGACTCGCAATTGCCCAACAACGAAATTGATTGCCCGATGTGCGATATTGCGTCAAGTGCGGTATGACGAATCCGTTTTTACAGGACTGAAACTCCCCGTTGGTTGTTGATTGCTATTGCGAGGAACAAAGCAATCTGTTCCTGAGCAGAGATTGCTTCGTCGTGCCTTCTCGCAATGACGCGTTGGTTTTGCTTTTCTCGTCATTAGCTCCCGTTGGTCACTGACCGCTGGTTGCGAGGTACGAAGCAATCTCGTACTATTTTTCTCTGGATTGCTTCGTCGTTCCTCCTCGCAATGACGGGCTGCACTTCGTTTCGGGAATTGTAAATTACTGACCGAAGGGAAGTAATAATGACGGACAAAGCTAAAAAAGTATTATTTTATTCTATATAATATCTATTAAGTAGTAATCTTAAATTAATTATGGGATACATCAAAGCAAAAGCTTATCTGAATCAGTTGACAAAAGAAGCAATAAATGAGTATTATCTGCGTCCGCAGCTACTTGCTACGCTTTATCCATCCGACATTATCAGGCGTATGGAAAGCAAACAAATTGCTACGCTTAATGTAAACGGCGAAGCTTTTGTAAATCTTTTTCTTGCCGAATGTATCGCTGCGATAAACGAGGGTTATAATGTGGTAACCAACCTTTTTCAAGCTTCTATCGGTATCGGAGGTGTTGTATCGAGTCATCAGTTGGGACATGCTATTCCTCCCGAAGAGTTGTCGGTACGAGTACATTTGACACAAGGCGCTGTCGCCCGTAGCTCCGCTGCTCAACTGACGGTTGTTGTAGCCGAACAGCCGGCTGCCACCGGTCCGATTATACAAAGCGTGATAAATCCTGTATGCAAGGAAGCTGATTTGCTCAATGCAGGGCAAATGGTGTTGATACAGGGCATGCGTTTGGCTGTAAAAGGCGACAAAACAGACGAAATCGGTGTGTATTTTACCAAGACAGGCAGTATGGAGAGCATCCGAATTGCTGCGAATGAATTATCGCCCAATAGTCCAACAAAGTTACAGTTCGTTTTGCCCCGAGAAATTACAGCAGGTGAATGGAAGGTGAAAGTGGCTACGCAGGCAAAATCCAAGTCTGTTTCATACACTAAGAAAGTTCGCGTGACAGAATATGCAAATACGGTTTCTGTTGTGTAGAAAAAACTTATCCGCAAAAATATCCAGGAACAACTATTATGCTGCTCTGCAGCTTATAGATGTTGAAGGCTATGATGTAGCTACAAAGATTAATGCTGCGTTGCAGCTCTCAGACACAGAGTGTCGTAAATCTTTGTAGAAATCTCTTGATTATGCCGACTTGTAAGTCGGTAGTGTAGCGTCTTATAAGTCGGCATAAATTTGACTTGTAAGTCGGTGGTATTAGGGCTTGTAAGTCGGTACAGATAAGAATCGTAAGTAGAGTAGATTGTTAAAGAAAACTTATCTGCAAAAATACCCAAAGACAACTATTGTGTTGCTCTGCCGCTTAATTAGATGTTGAAGGCTATTGTAGCTACAGAGATTAGAGCTGTGTTGTAACGCTATTAATAAAGACACAGAGGGTTGTAAATCATTGTAGAAATTAAAACAACATTACATAGTTAGGTATATAATACCGTAATATTGTTCGGAATTATCCCGCTTAGGCTTGTTTCGTCATTATTACTTCCCTGCGGTCATGACCGTTGGTTGCGAGAAACGAAGCAATATTGTATTATTTTTTCTCTGGATTGCTTCGTCGTTCCTCCTCGCAATGACGGGTTGCACTTTGTTTCTCGTCATTAGCTCCCGTTGGTCACTGACCGCTGGTTGCGAGGTACGAAGCAATCTTAGAAGCGGCATCGTATTACAAGATTGCTTCATCGTAGTTCCTTACTGACGGATAGTGTTTACTTTAAAGCCTTACATGAATAATTCCGTTTTTAAAATATAACTTTTCGACTATTGTCTGCCTCTATTTCGATATACACAGATAGACAGTCGTGGGGGAGGAGGTTTTCTATGCGTTCTGCCCATTCGATAAAGCAGTAGGCTCCACTGTAGAAATAATCTTCGTAGCCGAAGTCGAAAGCTTCTTCGGGCGAGTTGATGCGATAAAAGTCGAAATGGTAAATCTGCTCGCCTTTACTGCTTGCGTATTCGTTTACAATAGAAAAGGTAGGACTGCTCACAGGGTCTGTTACACCCATTTCTTCGCAGATAGCTTTAATAAAAGAGGTTTTACCTGCTCCCATAGCTCCATAGAAGGCAAAAACACGCCTGTCGCTCATGAGTTGGATAAACTCGCGGGCGACAGTATTTATTTCTTCTAACGATGAGATATTCAGTTGCATAATGCTTTCAGGTATCCAGCCATTTCAGCTTGCACTTTTTGTGCTTCGGAGTGGGCTGTTTGGGCAAAATTCTCTGTGCTGTCGGCATAGAGGATTTGGCGGGAAGAGTTTACAAGCAGTCCGCATTGGGCGTTCATACCGTAGCGAACCACTTCGGCAAGACTGCCGCCTTGTGCGCCAACGCCCGGTACGAGCAGGAAATGGTCGGGTACAATGTTGCGAATATCGCTTAGCATTTCTGCCTTTGTTGCACCTACTACAAACATCATATTGTCGGCATTGCCCCAATTCAATGAAGTTTTGAGCACTTTTTCAAAGAGTCGCTCGCCCGTTTCTTCATCTTTCATAAATTGAAAATCGAAAGCCCCTTTGTTTGATGTAAGCGCGAGCAAGGTTACCCATTTTCCTTCGTAGCCGAGGAAAGGCGACACGCTGTCTTCGCCCATGTAGGGCGCCACAGTTACGCTGTCGAAATCCATGTTGCCGAAAAATGTGCGGGCATACATCGCCGAAGTATTGCCAATATCTCCGCGTTTAGCATCGGCAATAATAAACTGGTCGGGATGGTTTGTGCGGATATATTCTACCGTACGCTCCAAAATTTCCCATCCTTCCACACCGAGGCTTTCGTAAAAAGCCAAATTTGGTTTATAGGCTACACAAAGGTCAGCCGTAGCATCGATTATTGCCTTATTGAAGTCGAAGATGGGATCGTTGCTTATATCAAAGAGATACTCAGGGATTTTTTCCACATCGGTATCCAAGCCTACGCAAAGAAAAGATTGTTTGCGTTTTATGTTTTCAAATAATTGTTCGCGAGTCATAATTTAATAAGCGAGTAGAGAACTGAAATCTTAGCTGTTGATATTCGATTTTACTTCTTAAGCTGTTTTGCCCAACTGTCTTTCAACCCGACACTGCGGTTAAATACCAGCTTTTCGGGTGTGGAATCCGGGTCGACATTGAAGTAGCCTATGCGTTGGAATTGAAAGCTTTCCAACGCCTTGGCATCTTTTACAAAAGCTTCTACACGGGCTTTTGTATTCACTCGTAAGGAATTTGGATTAATCAGTTCGGTGAAATCCCTGTCTTTTGTTTCTTCGTTGAGGTTTTCGACAGTGAAAAGGCGGTCGTACAGTCGAACTTCGGCAGGTATCGAATGTGCTTCGCTCACCCAGTGAATGGTACCTTTAACCTTGCGGGCACTGTCGGGCATACCGCTTTTGGTCATGGGGTCGTATTCGGCATAAACTTCGATAATATTGCCGTCGTTGTCTTTCTTGCAGCCTGTACCTTTTATTATGTAGGCGTTTTTCAGGCGCACTTCGCCGCCAACAGTAAGTCGGAAATATTTCTTTGGAGCCTCTTCCATAAAGTCCTCGCGCTCAATAAGTAATTCGCGGCTGAAAGCTATTTCGTGCGAACCGTCTTTAGGGCGTTCGGGATTATTTTGCGCTTCCATCATTTCCGTTTGTCCTTCGGGATAGTTGGTTATAATAAGTTTCACGGGATCGAGCACGGCACTTACACGGGTAGCTTTTTCGTTGAGTTCTTCACGCAAAGAATGTTCAAGCAGCGATATATCAATCAGACCATCAAATTTGGTGTAACCTATTTTATCAATGAAATTGCGAATAGATTCGGCGGTATATCCCCGACGACGCAACCCGCGAATGGTGGGCATGCGAGGGTCGTCCCAACCGGTTACGATTCCTTCTTCTATGAGTTGCAGCATTTTGCGTTTGCTCATCACGGTGTAGGAAATATTCAGGCGGTTAAATTCCGTTTGGTACGGACGGTAATCACCGTCGGCAAATTGGTCGATAAACCAGTCGTAAAGCGGACGATGTACCTCAAACTCGAGTGTACAGAGCGAATGTGTTACGCCTTCGAAGTAGTCGCTTTGTCCGTGTGCATAATCGTACATCGGATAGATTTTCCATTGCTTGCCGGTGCGATGATGAGGATGTTCGGTAATAATGCGATACATTATCGGGTCGCGGAAGTGCATATTGGGCGATGCCATATTGATTTTAGCTCGCAGCACCATAGCTCCGTCGGGCAGTTCTCCGCTGTTCATTTTTTCAAACAACGCAAGGTTTTCTTCAACAGGGCGGTCGCGGTAAGGACTGTTGATACCTGCCTGTGTGGGTGTACCTTTCTGGCGGGCAATTTCTTCGGCACTCTGTTCGTCGATGTAAGCTTTACCGTCTTTTATCAGTTTGATAGCCAAGTTCCACAACCGTTCAAAATAATCGGAGGTATAATATACATTTTCCCATTGAAAGCCAAGCCATTGTATGTCATCTTGAATAGCTTCGACATATTCCATCTCTTCTTTTACGGGATTGGTATCGTCGAAACGCAAATTGCATTTGCCGCCATAATTGCGGGCAATACCAAAATCGAGGCAAATAGCTTTAGCATGTCCGATGTGCAGGTAGCCGTTTGGTTCGGGTGGGAAACGGGTTTGTACTCTACCGTTGTTTCTACCCTCTCGCAGGTCGTTTTCTACCATTTGCTCAATAAAATTGAGATTTTTTTTTGCACCCTTCATAGCTTGCTATTGTCGTTTGTGTTGTATTAAATTTCTTGAGTTCCTCGTATTACACCGCGGTTTGAATCCTTAATAAAGGTTTCGATTTGCGTGCGTTCCGAGCTTTCTTCGAGGTCTGTTTCCATTTGTGCAAGAGCTTGCGTTACATTTAGTCCCGATTGATAAATGAGGCGATAAATGTGCTGAATGTTGTCAATTTGTTCCACGGTATAACCTCGGCGACGCAGACCAATGGAGTTTATGCCAACGAAAACCAGCGGATCGCGACCGGCGGTAATATAGGGAGGAATATCTTTCGATACTTTCGACCCGCCTTGTACCATGGCATGTGCACCGATGCGTGAAAATTGGTGTACCAACACGCCTCCGCTCACTACGGCAAAATCTTCGACAATAACTTCGCCGGCAAATTGTGTAGCGTTCGATACGATGATATTGTTGCCCAGCACACAGTCGTGTCCCACATGGCAATATGCCATAATAAGGCAGTTGCTGCCTACCACGGTTTTGCCTTTCGAGGCTGTGCCGCGGTTAATGGTAACACCTTCGCGTATGCTGGTATTGTCGCCAATTTCGGCAGTGGTAATTTCACCAACAAACTTCAAGTCTTGCGGTACTGCACTAATAACTGCTCCGGGGAATATGCGACAGTTTTTGCCGATTCGTGCACCGTCCATAATTACTGCTGTGCTCATAATTGTAGTTCCATCGCCGATAACCACATCTTTTTCGATAACTGCAAAAGCTTGGATAGTTACATCTTTACCGATCTTTGCATCGGGGTGAACTGATGCCAGAGTGCTGATATTACTCATATTTGTTTTTGTTTAATCGTTTACTTGTTTTTTATTATTTGAGCCATAAAGTCGGCTTCGGTTACTATTTTATCACCTACAAAAGCCATTGCTTTCATGTGGACAATTCCACGGCGGATAGGCTCTGCCAGTTCGAGTTGAAAAATAAGCGTATCGCCCGGTATTACTTTATTTCGAAATTTCACTTCATTGAACTTTACAAAGTAGGTCGAATATCTTTCCGGATCGTCTATTCCGCTTAGCGCAAGAATGCCGCCTGTTTGTGCCATTGCTTCTACAATAAGCACTCCCGGCATTACAGGTTCGTCGGGAAAATGTCCTACAAAAAAATCCTCGTTGAATGTTACATTTTTTATTCCGACTACTTTAGTTGGTGTCAGTTCAATAATTTTATCAACCAGTAAAAACGGACTGCGATGTGGTAAAATTCCTTTTATAGCATTGATATCGAGTAGGGGAAGAGTATTCGGGTCGTAGGCAGGAGCAAGTTTCTCTTGCCGTTTGATGATTTTGCGAATCTGTTTGCTGAAATTGGTGTTTATCTTATGTCCGGGTCGGGTAGCAATAACCTTGCCTATAATGGGCATGCCCACAAGAGCAAGGTCGCCGATTACATCAAGCAATTTGTGTCGAGCAGGCTCATTGTTGAATTTTAATTCGCCGCTCAAATAGCCCAATTCATTGGCGTTGGCTGTGATTGATTGGTGCTTGGTAAGTCCGGCAATGCGCTCAAATTCTTCTTGTGGTATTTTATGGTCGTAAATTACAATGGCATTGTCTAAATCGCCTCCTTTGATAAGGTTGAGTTTTACAAGCGGTTCTATTTCACGCACGAATACAAAAGTACGGCAAGCGGCAATTTCGCAATCGAAATCACATAAATCATAAAGTGAGGCATATTGGTTCGATAAAATAGGCGAATTGAAATCGATGTGAACATCAAGGCTAAACTTCGAATCGGGTAGCAGCACGATAGACGAACCGCTTTCTTCGTCGTAATATTCAATTTTCTCTTTTACAATAAAATAGTCTTTTTCAACCTGTTGTTCTTCAATGCCGGCTTTTTTAATGGCTTCAACAAAGAAATGTGCACTGCCGTCGAGAATAGGGAATTCGGGAGCATCAACCTCAAGCAGGCAATTGTCTATGCCTAAGGCATAAAGACTTGCCAAGGCATGCTCGATAGTACTTATGCTAACATCATTTTTTGAGAGTACAGTGCCGCGCGTGGTGCCATCTACATTTTCGGCAACAGCGGCAATAACAGGCTGTTCTTCCAAATCGATGCGTTTTATTTTTATGCCGTGATTTTCGGGGGCAGGTTTAAAAGTCAATGAAATGTCGAGCCCCGTATGAAGTCCGATTCCTTTAAGAGTAACCTCTTGTTTCAGTGTAAGTTGATTTGCCATTTGTAATTGATAATTTAAGAATTAGCAATTAATTTTTCTTTCAATTCAGCCATTTCTTTTTTCAGTGCAATGATTTCGTTTTGCAAATCGGGCAAATTGCGTGTTACAGCGTAAATCCTTCGTGTTTTTGCTACCGGGTTGGCAGGCGAACCGAGCCAGGTTTGATTTGCTTCTTTAATAGAGGTATTTATACCGCTTTGTGCACCGAAAATACTGCCGTCGGCTACAGATATATGTCCTACCAAGCCCACCTGCCCTGCCAAAATGCACTGCTTGCCAATTTTAGTCGAGCCGGCTACACCGCATTGGGCAGCTATGGCGGTATTTTCGCCTACTTCCACATTGTGAGCCAAATGCACCAGATTGTCTAATTTTACTCCGCGACGCACGAGACTCGAACCCATCGTAGCACAATCGAGCGTAGTATTAGCACCTATTTCCACATCGTCTTCAATTACTACATTGCCTATTTGCGGAATTTTTTTGTAAGAGCCGTCAGCTTGCGGCGCAAAGCCGAAACCATCCGAACCAATTACACAGCCGGCATGCAGTATACAGCGATTGCCTACCACACAGCCGTCGTAAACCGTTGCGCCGGCAAATAATACACTGTTTTCGCCGATTGTTGCATTATCTCCCACATAAGCATGGGGATAAATCTGTGCATTGTTGTTTACAATAGCATTGTCGCCCACAAAAGCGAGGGGAGCAATATATACATCTTTACCGATTTGTGCCGTAGCTGCCACGCAGGCAAGAGGACTGATGCCTTTTTTGCGCGGTTTGCTTTGTTCTACCAAATCGAGCAACATTGCCAGCGATTGATAGGCATCGGCTACTTTTATGAGTGTTGCATTTATTTTCTCTTCAGGCTCGAAGTCGTTGTTAACCAATACAATACTCGCTTGAGTATTATAAAGATAAGGAGCGTATTTTGGATTTGACAGGAAAGTTAGAGTACCCGGCTTACCGTCTTCAATTTTCGACAAGTCGGAAACTTTAACATCGGGGTTCCCTATTACTGTACCTTTTAGAAAATCAGCTATTTGCTGTGCTGTAAATACCATGTGTTTTTTTATTAGGGCGCAAAGTTACATATTTATTAAGCAAACTTCGATATTTTTACTTAACTATTTGTACCTCTTATTGTTTTTATTAACAAAGTTTGTGGTAACATAGAAAATATTTCGTACTTCGTGCAGAAAACATTTGTGTGTTGAGCATATCCGAAGCTTCGGAAATATTCCGTACAGTTCCGTTATTGTACAGTATATGAATGTTTTCGGCACTTGGATTGTAAGTGTCGTTGTGAATAATTCCTTCGTAAAAAAAATAATGCGCTTCGGCTGCCGAAATATTGAAATGCTGCCGGTATTTCTTTTGCAGCCCTTCAATTTTTTTGCGCTCGAAATTATGTTCGTCAATTTCGATTTTAAACAGTCGCCGATTGATAAAAGCTTTACTCAGCGTTGCAAGAACCGTGTCGGTGTGTGATGCCCATACCTTGACGGCAGAAATTATATCCGAGTCGTCTAAAGCAATAAAATGCTCCAACGCCTGTTCGCGATTAGCAGCAATATCGGCTCCCGACAGGTTGTTTCGTAAGAAAAAAAGCAGTGCAGGCGAAGCAAAAAGCTGCTCTCCAAGTAAACTCAATTCCTTGGCGCGGGTAATAATGTTTATCAACATTCGTTCGGCTGCCAAAGCTGTTTTGTGCAGATACACTTGCCAATACATCAATCGGCGGGCTATAAGGAAATTTTCTACCGAATAAATCCCTTTAGCCTCTACCGCCAGGCAGTTGTTACTCACCGTAAGCATTTTAATAATTCGTTCGGCTCCAATAGTGCCTTCGGAAACGCCGGAGAAAAAACAATCGCGAATAAGATAATCGAGCCTGTCCATATCCAGCTGGCTCGACACAAGCTGATGCAAAAACTTTTTGGGATGCCGGTCGGTGAAAATAGCAATGGCGGTATCTAATTTTCCTCCTGTTTCGCGGTTTATATTTTCGATTAACATCAATGAAGTCTTTTCGTGTTCGAAGTTGCTAATCAATGCGTGCTCGAGCGTATGAGAAAAAGGACCATGTCCGATATCGTGCAGTAAAATGGCAGCTAATGCACCTTCGGCTTCATCTTTGCTGATATCGAAACCTTTGCTGCGCAATTGCGTAATAGCTTCGTTCATCAAATGCATGGCTCCGAGCGAATGCAAAAAACGAGAATGTTGTGCTCCCGGATATACTACCGACGACAAGCCTAACTGTTTAATTCGTGTAAGCCGTTGTATGTAAGGATGTTCTATTAAGTCGAAAATGAAATCGGAAGGAATATTGATAAAACCCAATACCGGGTCGTTGATGATTTTGCGTTTGTTGGACATAGTTCTTTCAATTATTGTATAATTATCCGCTTCGATTCTACTGTGTGTGCACTGAAATAACCCAGGCAACCGCCCGCTATGTTACTCTGCGGATTGGCAGGACTGGCTGCGTTGGAATCCATCATTTGCCTGAGAGAGTAAAAATAAGTATAGCTGCTTTTGTCGATGCAAAAGAAATAGAAGTCAACCGTATCGCCCACTATGGTTTCGCGACGAAGCATAATGTTGATAGGTCGTTCGATACCGTTATAGTCTTCATCGCTGCTCACTGAAATGCCTCTGCCGAAATCACCGTTAAGACTTGTTTTTGTTCGATAAAAATTTTCCCTTTCGGCAGGGTCGGTGTAGGTGCCTTTGAGCATGAAAAATGTTTCGCCAATAAGATGCTCGGTACTTTGATAAAGCGTGTCGAGCGGCACCGGATCGGGCATTTGACTTGTGGCAGTATAGGTTTTCCCGTCGTGTTGAACAGAGAGATAATACAAGTGTCCCGGTGTACCCTTGATGTCGGTAGTGGTATACACGCCCGGTTCCGTCATGTTGAGCGATACGGGAGGCAGTTCGCCATCCGAAAGTTGCACCGTAGCATTGCTTATGCCTATAAATTTTCCGGTAGAAGTAAAAGGAGTAGTTTGCGATATGCGTACCACACAAGCAGAATCGGGTACATCAGTTATCACAGCTTCAATTACCAAGCGTGTTTCAGCCTCTTTCAAATCGGGGTCAATTACCTTTTCACACGAGAAAAGGGTAATTGCAACGAGGAAAAGTGGAAATATAAACGGAATTATCCCTTTGAGGCTTGCTTCGTTATTGCGAGGAACGAAGTAATCTTGGAGTAGCATCTTGTTGGAGATTGCTTCGTCGTTCCTTCTCGCAATGACGGATAGTATTTGCTTTGCAAGCCTCAAAGGGATAATTCCGAATATAAATATATGAGCATTTGATTTTCTCATGCAATATCATTGTGGTTGCAATAAACCCGTTGTATTTCGGTTTTGGGTATTTAAATTCATGCTCGCAAAGGTAAAATATTTTATTGAAAGGGTTGATGCTTACGACAGATTTCGTTACTTGATTTTAAAATTCCAAGCCACCGACGGCACCCACCTGAAAAGTGATGTTTGCACCGCTTGCGTACGGTTTGGGTCGTCCGGATTTTCTTCGAAGTTGATAGCATAGGCGTTCTCGTGCCCGTAGGCGTTATACAGTCCTATGGAGAGTTCGCTTTCGTAGTGCTTCCGTTGCTTGAGTTTGATGTTTACGCTCAGGTCGAGGCGATGATAGGCAGGCATGCGGTAGCCGTTGCGTTCGGTGTAGAGCCAAATACTCTTATCGTCGATGGAATATTTCCCGCTGGGGAATGTTACGGCATTACCTGTGCTGTATACCCAGGCAGCAGAAAGGTTTACCTTTCGGTTCAGGTCGTAGCTTGCCGCAATGGCAATGTCGTGTGTTTTGTCTTGTCGGGCAACATACCAGCGTCCGTTGTTGATGCCTTCAATTTTTTTCTCCGAGCGCGACAAAGTGTAGCTTATCCAGCCGGTGAGTTTACCTGTTTTTTTCTTTATGAAAAATTCTGCTCCATATGCTCGTCCCACGCCCGAAAGTAATTGCGAAGCCACCAGGTCGTTAAATACAATATCGGCACCGTCTCGGTAGTCAACCAAATTTGCCATCGTTTTATAGTATAATTCTACGCTGGTTTCGTACGCGTTTTTTTTCAGGTTGCGAAAATATCCGAGGCTGTATTGGTTAGCAGTAGAAGGACGCACATTATTGTCCGACGCAAACCATTTGTCCATCGGACTGCTGCTGGTGGAGGTAGAAAGCAGGTGCAGGTACTGCGCGTTGCGCGTATAAGAAGCTTTGAGCGAATTGGCATCGTTTATCACAAATACCGAATTCAAGCGCGGTTCAAGGGTAAAATAGTTTTTTACAATATCCGAGCGGTTGTAGTATGTAGTTTCGAGCAATTCGCCTTCAGCATTGAAGCGATAGAAATCGTCTCCGCCGAGTACCGAAAAACCGCTGAGGCGTGCTCCCGCATTAATACTTAGCCGCTTTGATAGTTTCCATTCGTCGCTGATGAAAAGAGCGCTTTCTACCGAGCGCTGGTTTTGAAGTTTTCGGGTGATGATGCCCGAACCGGACACTTCGCCCGGGAGTATTTCGTGGTAAATAACATCCAAGCCAAAGCGCAACGCGTGTTTTTCGCCGGCATAATATTGAAATTCCTGTTTGAAATTGTAATCGGTAAGCACCGATTTTATCTCAAATTCCATGTCGCTGAAATTTACCAGTACTTCGTATTTGTAGTTGCTCACAATAAGCGATGTATTGGAAAATAGTTTACTCGAAAAAATATGGTTCCATCGCAGCGTTCCCGTGGCGTTTCCCCAATCAATTCCGGCAATATCTTTCAGTCCCAGTTTGTCGCGCCCGAAATAACCCGACACGAAGAGTGCATCGCGATTCGAAAACCGGTAGTTGGCTTTCAGGTTAAGGTCGTAGAAATAAAGTTTCGTGCCCCGATATTTGTCTGAAGCCATAAGGAATACATCGGCGTATGTGCGTCTTCCCGATACGAGGAAAGAACTTTTCCCTCGCTTGATGGGAGCTTCGATGCTTAACTTGGACGAAATCAACCCAAGGCTACCGTTTAGTTCCATCTGTTCGTTGTTGCCTTCTTTCATGCGTATATCCATAGCAGACGATAGTCGCCCGCCGTATTGCGCCGGTTGTGTGCCTTTGTAGAGCGACAGGTCTTTGATGGCATCGGAATTGAAGGTGGAGAAAAAACCCATGAGGTGTGAGGCGTTGTATACGGTGGCTTCGTCGAGTAGAATAAGGTTTTGGTCGCCCGCGCCGCCTCGCACGAAGATAGACCCACTGCCGTCGCCGCTCGATTTTACTCCCGGTAGCAGTTGCACCGATTTGATTATGTCTTTCTCGCCAAACAGTACCGGTAACCGGTTTATTTCCTTGATGTCCATCCGTTGCACGCCGCTTTGAGAGTTCACCACATTGTCGTTGTTTTTAACGCTCGATACCACAAGCTCTTGCAATTGTTCCGCATGCGTTCGCAGGGCAATGTCGCGATGCAGGTTGGCGTCGAGGGTTATATGCAGTGTATCGCTCCGGTATCCGAAACTGTCGAAAATAATCTGGTGTTTGCCTTGCGGCAGCGAGATGGAGTAGAAGCCGTATTCGTTGCTTGTGGCTGTGGTGGTTTTGCCAACAACTTTTATCGTAGCTCCAATAAGCGTTTCGCCGTTTTCGGCATCGCGCACTGTGCCGCTCAACGAGAAAGCTGTTGCCGACAGAGGTAAAATGAACAGAGCTAATAGAATGAGAATTTTTTTCATTGAAAATAAAATCTCGGCAAAAGTAGTCAATAAAAATCGGAATTATCTTAGACTGATAAAAAAAGACCGCTCGAAAATATCGAGCGGTCTTTCCTTTCAAATAAAATAAAAAACTATGGTTATCGTTTCCAAATAAACTTCTTCACTACCGCCTTGTTGATTTTAACAAGGTAAACACCTGTGGAAATTGCAGGTAAATCGATGTTGTCGGAGTTCTCGTTAGCAGCAATCGTTGCGCCGGCAATGCTGTACACTTCGAGAGCATTTACTGTGCTGCCTGTTACCATGAGAGTTTGTTCCCGTTGGTAAACACTAAACTTGGCTGTAGCTTCGTCAATACCGGTTGTTCTTGTAACCGTAACGATTACATCAGCCGGTTCATGATTCGCGCTGCCCAAATAGTGAACTTGATGAGTTTGGTCTCCTTCCGAACCTACCGAATTAGTAGGCGATACCCATGTCCAATCTTCCGGCAACAGATGCTCTATATCTGCCAAAGTACTTCCTTCTGTTGCAATTAATCCTGTTGGAGGAGCCGGTGCAGGAGCTTTGTTTACAATAACCGTAATTTGTCCTTCAACAACAGCAAAACCGTCTGTCGGGTCGTCGTAAACGGCGGTAAATGTCTGTCCGCTGTTAGCAACGGTCAGTGGCGTTGTGCCGTCTTTCCACGAGTAATTCGGATTCAGTTCAATATCCGCCAATTTCAGAGTCGGCGTATAGCCGGCTGCTACCTGGTTGTGTGCAGGGAAGGAGCCGTTGGCTTCGCTTACATTCACGATAACCGTACCATCAACAGGCTCATAGTTGCTATTTTTGGTATAAGTTACGGTAAACGATTGGTTGTTGCCCACATTCAAGTTTTGGTCTGCCGATTTCCATGTATATCCTTCAGGAAGCTGCAGGCTGTGCAATTTCAAAACTGCGGAATATATTGCTTGAATTGGGCTGATGTTTACAAATGCCGTGGTGGCTTTGGCAACATCTACAGTCAAATTACCATAAGCTGTTTCGTAGTTTCCGCTTGGGTCGGTGTAGGTCGCAGCAAATGCCTGTCCGTTACCGGCATTCAATGCTGTATTTCCATTAACCCATGCATAACCGGCGGGCAGAGATACATCGCTAAGTTTCAAGCCTTCGGTATAGCTTATCTGTGGAGTTGCCGCCAATCCGGGGAATATGCCTGCTGCTTTGGAAACAGCGATTTTTACCAACATATTATTTGCGGCATTGTACAGTTCGTCACCCGCAAAGTTTACATAGAAATTATTCGTTCCTGCATTTCCTACCGAAGTAGTAGTTGCTACTGTCCAAGTCCAGCCTGTGGGTAACTCTACATTTGCCAGCGTTTCGCCGTAAGTTGCCGTTAAGCCTGTTGGGGCTGTCGGGTCTTGTTTTACGGGAGCATTGGCAAGGGTTGTGGTGCTTGCGCTTGGGCTGTATGCTGTTTCTTCCGTTCCGCGAATAGCTTTCACCTGATAAGTGTATTCCGTTTCGGGTGTTAAATTCGGTATGGTAATGCTGTTGGTTTCGGTTTCGTAAGTTTCATCACAAACGGGCGTGATGATTGTTCCGCCACCTGTGCCACCGCCTTCACCGGCTTTTGTTACTGTCAAAGAATGAATGGTAATACCACATTTGCCATCCAAACGGAAGCACAAGAAATCTGTGCCTGTTGCACCTGTCAATTCTATACTTTCCGTAGAGTTAGCAGCTGTATTAGTAAGGTTTAAAATCCTACCATTACTACTATTATTATCGTCAAAGTTCAATTTCAACTGTTGAGAACCAGCAGTTTGAAGTGTATAAACAATATTTAATGTAGCTCCCCGAAGGTCTTTTGTACCTGTTTTAATACGAGTTGAAGTTGCTCCGGCAGTTTTAGTGATAGATCCGTCAATATTAACCGTTACACCGCCAGCTACGGTTTCTGTAAAGTCGGCAAGAGTCATTAAGGTAGTTATTCCGTTACCACCGCCGGTATCTTCCACCTCCTCATCATGGCAAAGTTTTACAATATATTTTTCTGCACCTGCTACAGCGTCCCATGACAAATTGATAGTTGTTTGTCCGGGTGTTGCCTGAATATTTGCCGGCACGGTCAGCGCGGGCAGTACGGTTACCGTACCACCTTTTGCTGCTGCATTGCTGCCACCGTTCAAGCCGTTAACTTGAATATTGTACGAGTAAGTTCCCGCAACAGTTGCAGTGCCGTAGATGTTGATATAATCAGGACCCAATTCCACTTTAATTTCCTGTGGTGCAGTTGATGCGTTTGCTGTGCCTGTCCAGGTAACAACAGGTGTTGCGCCCGTGTAGTCGTAAGCAATATCTACCACATTGCCTGCGGTTACAGAAGCATTGGCACTTTCAGAAGAAAGTGTAAGTACTGCATTTACCGGTGCAAGCGTTACGGTGATTGTACCCTTCAATGATGTTGCGTTTGTTCCGCCGTTGATACCCGCTGCCGAAACAGTGTAGCCGAAGCTGCCTGTAGCGCTTGGTGTACCGGTAATGGCGATTTGCGTAGCACTGATGTTTACATAAATACCGTCAGGTGCAGTTGTAGCATTGCTCGTACCTGTCCATTGAATTGCAGGAGTACCGGTATAGTTGTACACAATAGCGGTCAAGTCTTCGCCAATTTTGAGCGATTGATTAGCATTACCGCTTGCAAGAGTAAGTGTTGCATCAACTTTTCCTGCGACCATAGTAGCCTCTGTATATTCACTCGATTCGTAAGACGAACCATCACCTACTGCCTGCACATAAATCGTTGCTCCTTCAGCATTTTCTACGCTGTACGAAGTGCCTTTCGTATTGGCGATGGCGCAAGTCGAACTTGATGTAAATTGCAACACATAAACCTGAATACCCGAACCTGTCGAATAGAGGTAATAATTTCCAGCAGCAGGAATGGCAACAGTTCCGTTGTTAGCTGTAATACTTCCAATAACAGACGAACCGTTGCTGATATTGATAGTTCTGCCGTTATCGGCAGCATTATTATAAACTGTCAGCGTGCCTACACCGTCACATGCTATTTTCAAAGCGTTGGAAGTGGTAGAACCACCACCACCGAAATCAAGGTATTTTGTAATCGCTACACCACCATAAGTTCCTGCCCTTGCGGCAATTTTCGCTTTCGTACTGCCGATAACATCAACACCGACAGCCAAATTCTTGTCGCCTGTAATGGTTTCTACGGTGGCATCATTGAAAGTTATATTTTTGCTTGAACCGCCGCCGCCTGCTGTACACACTTTAACATTATAGCTGCTTGCATTTGCCACTGCACCCCAGCTTACATTGGCTGTTGTGCCACTCATCGTATAGCTTGCTACCGGATCTGTAAGGAGCGGCAGTGGTACATTAATAGCAATGGTAGCCGTCATTTCTGCCGAAGATGCTCCACCTCCGATAGCTTTAATCTTAATGGTAAGAGTTGTGCTTGCAGTATAGCCTGCCGGCGTACCTGTAAATTTACCATTATTATAAGTGAGCCAAGAAGGTTTGGTTGGACTACCATTATAAGTTACTTCAAAACCTGTTGCCGTACCGCCATATACATAGCTAAGTTCCTGCATAGCCGTACCTTGTGTTACGGTTTGCGAAGCTGTTGCCGGAGCACTTGCTAATGAGATGGTTGGTTCGGTTGCATTGCAGGATGAGGATACTGTGACTGTTTGTCCATTCACTGCTACTTGAAGTGTTGCTCCCGCACCGCAAATACCTGAAACAGCCGCTTTTACTTGGGCTAATGGCAATGCTGTATAAGAATATGTTGGTTTTGCTACGCCATTGTTTACTACAGTGTTTCCTTTGTCGCAACCAACTATGGTTAGTTTTGGAGCACCACCATAATTTGTTTTCTGTACCGTTTTTACACCTTCAAATACGCAATTTTCAGCATAGCAATCTGTTCCTTTGTCGCCTGCACTCAAACCGATTGCCAAGTCGCCAGCACTTACATAATTATTCAATAAATGAAGTGTTGCATTACGCGCACGCGGCATCCTTTCTATCACACCCTGCCCCCACCAGCAATTCATAAAAGTAATATTGTATCTTCCATCTGCTGGATAAACATCTTCGTCCCCGCCGACCAGGTTGGAAAAACTGTGATTGTCTGTTCCGCCGGGACCGCCCGATTTGTTTGGTTTGGTATAAACAAATTTACACCACGAAATGGTTACATTATCTGCACCGTTGGAGTTGTCGAAGTTGCCGTCCACGCCGCTGTCAAATTCACAGTGGTCAACCCAAACCTTTGTTCCTCTGTTAAACAAATTGTCTTTTCCGTCAGTGTCATACGCACCCGGACCTTGAAATTTCAAATTTCGGACAATGATATTTGTAGAGCCTTCGCTGATTTCCCAAATACCGCTACCGTCTTTGGTTTGGTTGTTCGAGGCAAGTGTAGCACCCGGCAAACCAATGATGGTTTTGTTAGAGATTTTTCCGGTCATTTGCTTATTAACAGTAATTGTGCCGTCTACCAGAATGATTCCTGCACCGTTGGCTGTTATTGCCGCTTTAAACTCGGCTTCGGTTCTTACTGTTGTTACTTTACCACCTGCACCGCCTGTGGTGCCAGCTCCGTAGCCAATGGGAGCTTGCATAGCGTAGTCCTGTGCCGAAATGCTTGTCGAGAAGAATATCGACAAAAGGAATCCCGCTAAAAGAGTAGAAATCTTTTTCATAAGTATTTAAAAATTAAATTTAATATATTCGTAATTGATAATTAACAAAAAACGCACCAAAGTTACGACATTTTTTTATGGCATTGTGTTGTTAAGTGTTAATTGTAAAGACCTCAAAATATGTTTTACAGCATATAGGAGTGTAGGCAGAAGTTGAAAAATAGCTCGCAATTATATAGTAGCAAAGGGATGCAGAGCGTGGCAATTAGTTATTTTTTTATAGGTCGAAAACTGAAAGTCAGGTCGAGCACGGCGGAGATAAAAATAGGAATAATCCAAGCTTTGTGCTCGATATACATTAAATAAATACTGCCCAGCAAGAGCAGAGCGGAAAATGCTTGAATGCGATTTTGCCTGCGTGCGCGCACATCGGCAGAGTGGGAGAGGGTGGTAATACGAACAGCTGTCATGCCAATAGCTCCGATAGCATAACAATACAGGGCGTAGGGTTGTTCCATAATATATGCTACTACGCCTGCAATAGCAGCAGCTCCGAAAAATAAATAAAGATAGTTTTTCATGATTGTCGTAGATTTAAGGTTTGTATTTGTCCGATCAACATGTTGGGATACTTATTCCTCGTTGATGATGAAAATATCTTCCTTCTCTTTATGCATCAGGTATTTTTCACGGGCAAATCGTTCGAGATTGTGTTTGTTTTGGTCGAGTTGGCGCAGGTCTTCCTTTGCTTCTTCGATGTGTTTTTCGTAGTTTTTCTCGGTTTTTTTGAGTTCTGCAATGGCTTGTTTGGATTTGCAGTAATTAAAAAAACTGTATTCGCCCAGCGACATACATGCAACAAAAACAATAGACAGTATAATGTATTTATTCAAGAAAGATGTAAGATGTTTCAGAATTTGTTTGAATTTATTCATGTTGAAAAATTTTACAACAAGAGAGTTAAGTTTTAATTCCTGGATTGTGCAAAATTAGTAAAAAAATCCATACATTTGCCCTTCAAATTTTTGATAATGGAAGATTTTATTGTTTCGGCTCGAAAATACCGCCCTTCAACTTTCCTTTCTGTGGTAGGACAGCAGGCATTGGTAACAACGCTCAAAAATGCCATAACAAGCAATCATCTTGCACATGCCTACCTGTTTTGCGGTCCGCGTGGAGTGGGTAAAACCACTTGTGCGCGTATTTTTGCAAAAACGATTAACTGTCAAAACCGAACGGCAGAAGGCGAAGCTTGTAATGTCTGCGAATCGTGTGTGGCATTCAACGAGCAGCGGTCGTACAATATTCACGAACTCGATGCGGCATCGAACAACTCGGTGGAAGATATCCGCCTGTTGATAGAAAAAGTGCGCATACCACCTCAAATCGGCAAATACAGCGTGTTTATCATCGACGAGGTGCACATGCTTTCGCAAGCCGCTTTCAATGCTTTCCTTAAAACCCTTGAAGAACCGCCTGCACACGCGCTGTTTATACTTGCCACTACCGAAAAGCACAAAATAATTCCTACCATACTATCGCGGTGTCAGATTTACGATTTCAACCGCATTGGTGTGGCTGATACCGTGGCGCACTTGCAATTTGTAGCTTCCCAAGAAGGAATAACTGCCGAACCCGAAGCGTTGGGCGTGATAGCGCAAAAATCCGACGGCGGAATGCGCGATGCTCTGTCGATTTTCGACCAGGTGGTGAGCTTTTGCGGAAGCACGGTAAGCTATGCCGATGTAATTGCAAACCTTAATGTGCTGGACTACGATTATTATTTCCGAGTGATCGATGCAGCACAGGCGGGCAATGCACCCGAGGCAATGATGATTTTTAACGAAATTTTGACTAAGGGTTTCGACGGTGGACATTTCGTGTCGGGAATAGCTGCCCATTTGCGCGATGTGCTTGTATGCCGCGACCCGCAAACTTTGCCGTTGCTTGAAGTGGGGGCTTCTATTGGCGAGAAATATCAGCGGCAAGCGGCTGTCTGTTCGGAGGATTTCCTTTATCCGGCATTGAAAATCACCAATCAAACCGACCTTGATTATCGTATCAGTAAAAACAAACGATTGCTGGTAGAGATTATGTTAATCCGATTGTGTCAACTTTCGGATAAAAAAAAAAATGAACTAACGGCAGACGAAGATATTCTTTCTGTCTTGCAACCGGTGTTTGATGCAGTGGAAGAAAAAGCCGTTGCCGTTCAGCCGGCGATTTCTCCGCAACCGGCAGTTCGACAAACTCCGCCATCTGCTTCGCGTCCGGCGATGCCCCGCATTTCCATCAACAATATTGCTAAGCCCGAAGAAGCCGTAGCTTCAGCTGTTGCCGGAACGGGCAAGCGTAACGAAGTTTTTGATGAGGCTACATTGCAAAGGCATTGGCGAACATTTGCCGTACAATTGCCCAAGGAAGAAATTCACTTGCTCAACACCATGCAAAAGAGTTTGCCGAAGCTTAGCGCTGCAACTGTTTTTGAAGTTACGGTGCACAATCCTTATCAGGAAAAGATACTTAACGAAATACGCTCCCGATTGATGCCGTTTTTGGCGGAGTGCCTGCGCAACGATTTTGTAGAAATGAACATCGTGGTAGATGAGGTGCAGGAAGAAGAGCGAGTGATGCTGCCTAAAGATATTTTCAATGGTTTGGCAGAAAGCAATCCGGTGTTTAAACGCTTTGTGAGCGAGTTCGGATTGGAAATTGCGTAGCTTCCAAGTTTTTTTTAGAAACAAATAAATATGATTTTAACAAACAAATATAGAATAACAGATGCGCTCCAAAAGTCTTTCTTGGGATTTAAGGGGCTATTTTTACTAACCGCCTTATTTTTTACAATAACTATGACAGCACAGGAAAAGAAAAATCCCTTTTTGAGCGAATACAACACGCCTTTCGGCACAATTCCCTTTAACCAAATAAAAACAGACGATTACCTGCCCGCCATGCGTGAAGGCATGCGCCTGCACGCCGCCGAAATTGAAACAATTACCAATAATCCCGAAGCACCAACTTTTGAAAACACGATTGTGGCGTTGGAACGGTCGGGCAAGGTGTTGAGCCGCGTGCAATACTGTTTTTATAACCTGCACAGTGCCGAAACTTCAGACGAAATGGATAAGATTGCCGAAACCATTGCACCAGAAGAAACGGCGCACAGCAACAGCATTACTCAAAATGAAAAGCTGTTTGAAAAGGTAAAACTTATTTATAATACACAACATAAATCTTTGCCTGTAGAAAAATTTATGTTGCTTGATAAAACCTACCAATCGTTTTTGCGCAGCGGGGCAACGCTTCTTGCCGCCGACAAGGAAAAATACCGGAAATACACCGAAGAATTAAGCCTGTTGCAACTGCAATTCAGCCAAAATGCGCTGAAAGCTACCAATGCGTATCAATTGAACATTACCGATAAATCACAGCTTGCAGGCATTCCCGAAGATATATTAACCGCAGCACAAGAAAAAGCAAAAGCAAAAGGCAAAGAAGGTTGGATATTCGACCTTACTGCTCCAAGCTATGTGCCATTTATGAAATATGCCGACAACCGCATGTTGCGCGAACAATTGTATATGGCATACAATACCAAAGCGTTGGGTGGCGAATTTGACAACCGAGAAACGATAATAAAAATCGTAAACCTGCGCCTGCAAATAGCACAACTGTTGGGCTTTAAAGACTATGCCGCTTATGCTCTTGACCGCCGCATGGCAAAAAACGAAACGAATGTATATAAACTCCTCGACGAGCTGCTGGCTGCCTACAGCCCCAAAGCCAAAGAAGAAGTTGCTTCCGTGCAAACTTTTGCCCAAACCACCGGTTTTACCGAAACCATTATGCCTTGGGACTGGAGCTATTATTCTGAAAAACTGAAAGAAGAAAAATATAGTGTAAACGACGAATTATTAAAACCTTATTTCGAGCTTGAAAATGTAAAAAAAGGCGTATTCGGCTTGGCAACCCGCTTGTATGGCTTGCAGTTTAAAAAGAACACCAACATACAGGTTTACCACCCCGATGTGGAAACCTTTGAGGTGTACGATGCGACAGGCAAATTTATGGCAATCCTGTACACCGACTTTTTCCCGCGCGAGGGCAAGCGCAGCGGCGCGTGGATGACCGAGTTTAAACCGCAATGGCGAGAAAATGGCACAGACGAACGCCCGCAAATTTCACTGGTAATGAATTTCAGTCGACCAACGGCTACAACACCTGCACTACTTACTTTCGACGAGTTTACCACTTTCCTGCACGAGTTCGGGCATGCACTGCACGGAATGCTTGCCGATAGTGAATACGAAAGTATTTCGGGCACGAATGTCTATCGCGACTTTGTGGAATTACCCTCGCAAATACTGGAAAACTGGGCAACCGAAAAAGAATATTTAGACGGTTTTGCCGTGCATTATCAAACGGGCGAAAAAATTCCTGCCGAATTGATTGAAAAAATCAAGGCTTCGGAAAACTTTAATGTGGCTTACGCCTGCTTGCGGCAATTAAGTTTTGGTTATTTGGACATGGCTTGGCATACACAAATCCACCCATTTAGCGGCGATGTGCAGGCGTTTGAAAAACAGGCTTGGAGCAAAGCCATTGTACTGCCGCAAGTGGCGGAAACCTGCATGAGCGTGCAATTCAGTCATGTCTTTGCAGGAGGGTATGCCGCCGGTTATTACAGCTACAAATGGGCAGAAGTGCTGGATGCAGATGCCTTTTCGGTATTTAAGAAAAACGGTATTTTCGATGCAAAAACAGCCGCTTCGTTCCGTGAAAACATTTTATCCAAAGGTGGCAGCGAAGACCCCGCCGTGCTTTATCGCCGCTTCCGCGGGCAAGACCCGACTATTGATGCGTTGCTTATCCGCAATGGAGTGAAATAATAGACTAAAACTTACTGCCGGGAACTAATGACGAACAAGCCTCAAATGGATATTTCGATTAAATAAACAAATTTACGCTTGCTTTTTCCGCACGCTCCATATAACTTGCCGCACCGCCGGCAATTACATTATCGAGCAGTTCTTCTTTTTGAATTCCCATTACATCCATCGACATTTGACAGCTGATAAATTCTACGCCCTGTTCAATGGCTTGTGCACGCAATGTTTCTAAAGATTCAATGCCTTTTCTTTTCATGATATAACGCATCATTTTAGAGCCGATACCCAACATATTCAGTTTGGAAAGCTTCAATTTCAGCGAATTGGAAACAAGCATGATAGAAAACATTTTCCCGAATATATCTTTTTTTACGCGGGGTTTCTTTACTTTTTTGATGACATTCAATCCCCAGAAAGTGAAGAAAATAGTTACCCTTTTGCCGGTTGCCGCTGCTGCGTTTGCCAGCACAAAAGTAGCCAGAGCCCTGTCCAAATCATCACTAAATAAAATAAATGTTTTAGAATTATCCTCGCCCGAAATTTTTGTATGCTTCGTTTCCGCTTTTCCCTTTTCTACAACGACAATATATTTTCCTTTGTTCGCTTTGCTCGAAACAATGATGTTTCCCGTACTATGGCTCCAAGCTTTTGAGTCAATGATAAATGCGGCGTCGGTAGCTGTTACTTCCACTTGTTCGCCGGTTTTCATTTTGTCGATGGCATGTTTAAGCTTCATTACCGGCTCGGGGCATTCCAATCCGCTGGCATCTATTTTTATCATCGTAGCATTTTTAAGACGCGAACGGCGAGCAGGTTGGGTTTTATGTTCGTAAGCCAACGAATAGGCGCTATACCCACCCGTAAGGTTTTTTGCATTTTTATAGCCTTTTTTTGTCAACATCTCCAATGCTTCAGCTGCGCGATGTCCCGAAGCGCAATAAAGATAAACCGGCTTATCTTTCGGGATTTCTTTCATTCTTGAAGGAATTTCTTCCAAGGGAATATTCTTTGCTCCTTTAATAGCTCCCATTTTAAATTCTTCAGGTGTGCGGACATCAATAATTGCTACCGCTTTCCTGTCGGCATCGTGCATTTCTTGCAACGAAAGCTCATTTTTTAATTTTTTCATCTCTTTTTATTTTTGAAAAATTATACAATCTGTGCTTTTTCGTACGAAATACCCAGTGCATCAGCCACACCGCGTCCGTATGCAGGGTCGGCTTTGTAGCAGTTGCCAATATGCCGTATTTTGATTATTTCATCGCAATCCCCCATATTACGCGCCGTGTTTTCAAACAAGCGTTGCTGTTCGTCGGCAGGCATCAGCCGGAAAAGTTTTCCGGGTTGCTCATAGTAATTATTATCATCTTCGCGGAAATTCCAGCGTTTCACATCGCCCCCTTTTTGTTCCGGTTCATTGTATTCGGGTTGCTCTTGCCAAACCTGATAGCTATTCGGCTCGTAATGCAAAGCAGAACCGTGATTACCATCGGTACGCATCTGTCCGTCGCGGTGGAAAGAATTATAAGTATCCATGGCGCCTTTCGGCTGATTCACAGGAATTTGATGATGATTTACACCCAAACGGTAGCGTTGTGCATCGCCATAGGAAAACAAACGCCCCTGCAACATCCTGTCGGGCGAAAAGCCGATACCCGGCACAACATTCGCCGGATTAAAAGCCGCTTGTTCCACATCCTGAAAATAGTTATCCGGATTGCGGTTTAATTCAAATTCGCCCACCGGAATAAGCGGAAATTCGCCTTTATACCACACCTTCGTAAGGTCAAAAGGATTGTAAGGCATTTTTTCGGCTTGCTCTTCGGTCATGATTTGTATAAACAGTTTCCATTTCGGGAAATTGCCGTTTCCGATAGCCTCAAAAAGGTCGCGCTGATTGCTTTCGCGGTCTTTTCCCACTACCATTTCAGCTTCGGCATCGGTAAGGTTTTCAATTCCCTGTTGAGTAACGAAGTGGAATTTTACCCAGTGACGCACGCCTGCGGCGTTGATAAAACTGTATGTATGGCTTCCGAAACCGTGCATGTGGCGAAAACTGCGCGGGATACCACGGTCACTCATGGTGATGGTTACCTGATGCAGCGCTTCGGGCAAGTTCGTCCAAAAATCCCAGTTGTTGTTCGGACTGCGAAGATTGGTATGCGGGTCGCGTTTTACGGCGTGATTCAAATCGGGGAATTTCAGCGGGTCGCGAAAAAAGAAAACAGGCGTATTGTTACCCACCAAATCCCAATTCCCATCTTCGGTATAGAATTTCATGGCAAAGCCGCGAATATCTCTCTCAGCATCGGCTGCCCCGCGCTCGCCGGCAACGGTGGAGAAACGGACAAACATCTCCGTTTTCTTTCCGATTTCGGAGAAAATCTTTGCTTTTGAGTATGCCGTAATATCGTGCGTTACGGTAAAAGTTCCAAACGCACCCGAACCTTTGGCGTGCATACGCCGCTCGGGAATTACCTCGCGGTCGAAATGCGCCAATTTTTCTATAAACCAAACATCTTGGAGTACCATCGGACCACGCTCTCCTGCAGTCATCGCATCCTGATTATTACCTACGGGCGCTCCGGCAACCGTTGTCAGTTTCTTTTGATTTTCTCTGTCGGTCTGTTTTTTAATTTCTTCCGCATTCATAAATCTATTTTTTTTAAAGTTAAATATATTCATATCATTTTAAATCTTTGTCTAATCCCATAATCTCTTATTTGAAACAAGTTTAACTATGTTTCCAGAAAAAATACAAAGCCAAAAATACTAATAAAAACTAAAAAATATACAAATTATGATGTGTATTTATTAAAAAATAAATAGAATTATCCCTTTGAAGCTTACCCGACATCTCGGAAAAGGTATGAGCAAAACGAAGGAATTAAAAAAAAAGACGGGGCGCGCCCCGTCTCTACTACCGTTACCCCTCCATAACGAGTTATAATGAGGGTTTCCCATTCTTCAATCATCATCTGCATGAGCAGCATTTACCAGGTTGAGATAAAAATCCATTGACCTGACAAGGGCATCAAAGTTTTCCCTGATGCGCTTGTCTATTCCTTCGTTGTAACTGATGTAGCATTTAGCTGCTTCATATAGACCCATAAAGTGATAGAGAGGACTTTCTTCACTTATGCGACTAAAATTCATTGCAAGTTTTACCACAATATCAGGAAACTGACTAATGGCTTCTGTTGCTTTCGGATAACCGCATTTCGCTCCGGCAGGCGTTGTTTGAGCATGACTATCCCCGCTCAAACCGTTTTCATTCTTATTGATGTTCATTTTTATAAGAATTTTGATAAAAGCAATGCCCACCGTAGATGTGAACATCACTACATACACTGGGCATTATAGTTGTTGATTGTTTCCTTTCAACCACCATAGTAGGCATTGCCATTATCTTGTTTAAAAAACTTTGTTGATTTTTTGCCCAAGAATATTTATGTAGTAATGTTCGGGGGCAAAAGTACAATTATTTTTGAAATATTTTTATTCATTCAAAAGGAAAATATTTTTTGTAGAGACGGGGCATGCCCCGTCTTTTTTATTATTAACCTCTCCGCATCGCTCGTCTCCTTAAAATAAGGAGATAGTGTTGTTCAAGTATTTTTTTTGTACAAAGAAGATAGTTTGTAGTAAACTCTCTCCCCTTGTTTCAAGGGGATTACCCCAACAGGGGGAGGGTTAATAAGAGAGAGTACCCCGAGGTGAGGGGTTATTGCAAGGATACAAGCGAAATGGAAGGATTAAAAAAAGCGCAAGTTAAAAAACTTACGCTTCTGCAAAACTTTTTGACTATTATCTTCGTTTGAGGGAGGTATAAAAAACAAAAAAAGTCGAAAGGCTGTGAGAAAACTCCTGTAAACAGGATTTGAGATTTCAGCTTTCTCTGTAATCTGCCGTGTTTTAAAAAAAACAACCCGAAGGTGCAGCCCGCCATCGAAAAGTTGATCTGTATCTCGGTAGTTTTTAAAATGTTGAGTTTTCCACTTCTCGCCTTACGACTTCAATTGCAAAGATAACAATCAATTCCGAATTACTGTTACAAATTACATTTTTTTGAAGAATATATTCCTTTTTTAAGCATGCTCGTTGCGCAGCAAATCGTTCACCGTTTTCACGGGATTGAAGGTAATTGCGGGCACTTCTACAAAAACAGTATTCCAGTTGCTCATCGCTCCGTTCCACAATCCGGGCAGTTCAAGAGCTTTCAGTTCCTTGCCGTTTTTTGATTTCAACGAAATAAAGCCTGTTGATTTGTCTACATAGTTGGGCAAGTCAAATTTCCTGCCCTTGTAATCTTTCACAGCACAAACCAAATCCACGGGATTGAAATGTGTGGCAGTATTCATAATCGTTGCCGAGCGAGGGTCGTTCATATCTATCTGCGAACTTTCGAGAATTTGAGGCGAAACACTGCCATCTTCATTCACTATCAGGTACGGACCTCCACCCGGCTCGCCTTCGTTTTTCACCATACCGCACACGCGAATTGGACGGTTAAGTTTGCCGTGCAGATAATCAATCAATTTGTCTTTGTGATAATCGGCTGTAGCAGCGTTTTTGTTCATCAAATCGTTACGACAAAAAGCATCTATTTCGATAAGGTCTTCCCACGAAATACCGAATTCGCTGCCTCCGTCGAGCAAACGCAGGTATTCAAACGCCTTTTCCTGCAACGAAACGAGTACGCCTGCCAACAGTTTTTTGTAAGTTACGGTAGTATCTTTCAAGCGGTCGGGCACCACATTGTCGATATTTTTAATAAAAACGATGTCGGTATCGAGGTCGTTCAAGTTTTCAACCAGCGCGCCGTGTCCACCCGGACGAAATACCGCCTTACCATTTTCTACAAACGGCTCGTTATTGGCATCGGCTGCAATGGTATCGGTCGATTTTTTTTGCTCCGAAAAAGATATTGAGTAATTCACGCCATAGCTTGTTGCATACTTGTCAAGCACCCTGTCCACTTGTTTTTCAAACAGCTCGCGGTGTTCGTCAGACACGGTGAAATGCAGGTTCACCTCCTTTGCCGCGTTTTGCGTATAAAGTGCGCCTTCTACCAAATGTTCTTCGAGCGGCGTGCGGTTGCTGTCGTCGTAACGATGAAATTTGAGTAACCCTTTGGGCAAATTGCCGTAATTCAACCCCTCGCGTTCGAGCAAATTACGCACAACGGCTTTGTAGTTTCCTCCCGCCACAAGTTGGTCGACTGTTGCGCCGGAATTTTTCAGGCAAGCGGCGTTCAAATCGTCATAAAACGCAAAGACTGTAATATTAGCAAAGAATTTCCGCTCAAAATCGCTTTTAGGTTCGCTGTAATCGGCAGCTAAGAACTCGAACAAATCTTTAAACATCCGGCTGGCAGCTCCCGACGCGGGCACAAATTTTATTATTTCCTTGTTGCTTGCAAGATAATTTTTCCATACGCCTTCGTAGTGGACAATTTCCGCTTCGCCAAGCCGCAGAATACCGTCGCCGATTTCGGCTGCTTTCTCTATTTTCAAAAAAGGGAAACCGTTGCGGAAATTCGCAAGCTGTTCTTTCACTGTCGCCACATCGTGATTGCCTATAAGTCGGAGTAATTCTTCTGTCGTTTTCATATAGTGATATTTCATTTTTTGCAAAAGTAATTATTTCCCGAAGAATAACAGATAATCAAATCTCTTTCTATTCGAAGAAAATAAAGTCGTGAAAAAAAAATCGCAAAAAAACTTCTTTTATATGTTGTACAACAATAAAATTTGTACTTTTGTAACCGTGTTTGATACAAAATATTAATTTTTTAAACTTTTATAATTATGATTAAAGTTGGTATTAACGGATTTGGTCGCATTGGGCGCTTGGTATTCCGTGCAGCTCAAGAAAGAAATGACATTCAAGTCGTTGCAGTAAATGACCCTTTCCTTGATTTGGATTATTTAATTTACATGTTGAAATTCGATACCGTTCACGGTAAATTCAATGGAACTGCCGAAAACAAAAACGGTAAATTATTTGTAAATGGTAAAGAAGTAGCATTTTTTGCAGAAAAAGACCCTGCTGCAATCGGTTGGGGAAAAGTTGGTGCAGACTATATACTTGAATCTACCGGTGTTTTCACTACTATTGACAAAGCTTCGGCACACTTGCAGGGCGGTGCAAAAAAGGTAATTATCTCCGCTCCTTCGGCAGACGCTCCTATGTTTGTTTGCGGTGTGAATCTGGATAAATATACAAAAGACATGAATATCGTTTCTAACGCTTCATGTACTACAAACTGTTTGGCTCCGTTGGCAAAAGTTATCAACGACAAATTCGGCATCGCAGAAGGTTTGATGACAACTGTGCACGCTGCTACAAACACTCAAAAAACAGTAGATGCTCCATCGGCAAAAGACTGGCGTGGCGGTCGTTCTGTTTTTGGCAACATTATTCCTTCATCAACTGGTGCGGCTAAAGCGGTAGGCAAAGTTATTCCATCGTTGAACGGCAAATTGACGGGTATGGCATTCCGTATTCCGTCTGCTGATGTTTCGGTGGTTGACTTGACTGTTCGCCTGGAAAAAGCTGCTTCTTACGACGAAATTAAGGCTGCTGTGAAAGCTGCTTCCGAAAATGAATTGAAGGGTATTATGGGTTATACTGAAGAGTCGGTAGTTTCTTCCGATTTCATTTCAGATGCTCGCACTTCTATTTTTGATGCGGGTGCAGGTATTGCATTGAACGATAACTTTGTGAAACTTGTTAGCTGGTACGATAATGAGTGGGGTTATTCTAACAAATGCCTCGACCTTATTGCTCACATGGATACGGTAAAATAATATTTTCATTTTAAATTTTTATTATTATTTCGGAAAAATCCGGTTTCTGTTTTGAAACCGGATTTTTTTCTGGAGTTATATTCCTAATGAGGCTTATACAGCAATGATGAGTGCGCTACAAAAGGCAGGTCTGAAAATCATTTTTTTAATAGCATGATAATTTTCAACGCTAAGTCGTAGAATACGATTTTTGCCTGTACATTTTGTTCTATGTGGCGTTCGGCAAGCGCGAGTTCGTTCATCATGCCGATAACATTTCCTTCGTTTATAAAAGGCGAAAACTTGCTTGAAAAATCCTGTTCCGGCGGAGCCTGGTAGTTGAGCTCGGCAGTGCGAAAGTTGTAGATGAAATTCTCCCGCACCATACGCTGGGCGTATGCGAGGAATGCTTTTTGGTTTTCGCGTCCTATTTTTGCCATTGTTTCGGCAAATTTCCGCAGGTTGATAAGTGCATCGCCTTTTTTATCCAAGTCGTTGAAATTGCGAATGCCCCAAGCCGTGCGCATAAGCAATACGAAGCTGTCGAAATGTTGTTTGTTTGCTTCGTTCTGCTCGGCTATTTGCATGGCGTGCAAATAGCTTCCGTTTGCCAGACGGGCAATGTACGAAGCATCGGCGAGCGGCATTTCGTAATGTTCTACCAGTTGATTGGCAATGTAATTTAATTCTATCGGCGGCACATTGATGCGTTGTGTGCGCGAAAGAATGGTGATAATTATTTCGTCGGGTGCATCGGAAACAAGCAGGAAAACGGTTTTTTCGGGCGGTTCTTCCAGTATTTTCAGCAGTTTGTTGGCGCAGCTGTTGTGCATCTTTTCGGGCTGCCAAATAATCATTACTTTGTATTCCGATTCGTAGGTTTTCAGGTTCAGTTTGCGGATAATTTCCTCGCTTTCGTTCGAGTAAATCATACCTTGTTTGCCTGATCCGCCGATTTTGTCGAACCATGAATTAACACTGAAATAAGGGTTTTGGAGCACATAGTTGCGGAAGTCTGTCAGGAAATCGTCGCATACTACGGTGGTTTTTCCTGCAGGTTTTATTACGGGGAACACGAAATGCAGGTCGGGGTGTGCCAGCTTGGCAAATTTTACGCACGACGGACACACGCCGCAGGAATCGTTTTCTCCGCGGTTTTCGCAGCAAATATACTGTGCGTAGGCAATTGCCAGCGGTAGTTTGCCGATGCCTTCTGCTCCGCAAATGAGTTGTGCGTGCGGTATACGCCGCTCTTGCACCGACTGTACAAAGCGGCGTTTTACTTCATTTTGACCAATTGTTTCGGAGAAAAACATAGTTTTTTAGATTATCTGATGTCCTGATTATCTGAACATCTCCGTTATTTCCCTATGCAAAAATACTCCACTCCTGCGTTTTCGAGGTCGGCAGCTTCGTAGATATTACGCCCGTCGAACACAACTGCTGTGTGCATTGCTTTTTTAATGATTTCCCACGAAGGTAAGCGAAATTCTTTCCATTCCGTTACCACAAACAGCGCATCGGCGTTGAGTGTGGCATCGTAGAGGTCGTTTGCAAAGGTGATATGTGGCAGAAGCGCGGAGTTTGCCAGCCTGTGCCCGGTTTCGGGCATTGCTACGGGGTCGAACACACGCACTGTGCAGCCTGCTTTTACCAGCAAATCAATCAGTACTAATGCTGGAGCTTCGCGAATGTCGTCGGTTTCGGGTTTGAAAGCTAAGCCCCAAACTGCTACCGTTTTACCCGATATTTTTCCGGCAAAATAGTTGTTGAATTTCTCGAAAAGCAAGCCTTTTTGTCGTTCGTTTACACGCTCTACGGCATGGAGTACCTGCATGTTGTAACCATTGTCGGCAGCTGTTTTTATCAATGCTTTTACATCTTTCGGGAAGCATGATCCGCCGTAACCGCAGCCCGGATACAGAAATTTTGTGCCGATGCGCGAATCGCTGCCAATGCCTTTGCGCACCATATTTACATTGGCTCCGACAATTTCGCAGAGGTTTGCCACATCGTTCATAAAACTGATTCGGGTGGCAAGCATTGCGTTGGCGGCGTATTTAGTCATTTCTGCCGAAGGAATGTCCATGAAGATAACGCGGAAATTGTTGAGTAGAAACGGACGGTATAGCTTGGTTAAAATTTCTTTGGCTCGCTCGCTTTCTACTCCTACTACTACGCGGTCGGGACTCATAAAATCCTTGATGGCTGCTCCTTCTTTCAAAAATTCGGGGTTCGATGCTACATCGAAATCCATGGTTACGCCTCGTTTGTCCAATTCTTCCTGCACGGTTTGTTTTACCAGCGCGGCAGTGCCTACGGGTACGGTGCTTTTGGTAACAATGAGTGTGTGTTTCGTCATGTTTTGTCCGATGCTGCGCGCTACGGCAAGTACATATTGCAGGTCGGCGCTTCCGTCTTCTTCGGGTGGCGTGCCTACTGCGCTAAACACTACGGATACATCGTTGAGGCAGTCGCGCAAATCTGTTGTAAAGTGTAGCCTGCCTGCTTTTTGGTTGCGTATCACCATTTCTTCCAGTCCGGGCTCGTAGATGGGAATGATGCCGTTTTTGAGCGATTGGATTTTCGCGCTGTCGATGTCTACACAGGTTACATCTACACCCATTTCGGCAAAACAAGTGCCTGTTACCAAGCCGACATAACCGGTGCCTACTACTGCTATTTTCATATTATTTTTATAAATGAATCAAAAGAAAAAACTTTGCAAAAGTAAGATAAAATCGGCATCAAACCAATATACGGTTTACCATTGTTTTCGGAATTATCTTTTTTGGGCGTATTCGTCATTGTGAGGAACGAAGCAATCTTGGAAGAGCATTTTATTGGAGATTGCTTCGTCGTTCCTCCTCGCAATGACGGTGCTTCGTTCCTCGCAATGACGGTGCTTCGTTCTTCGCAATGACGGTGATTGTTTGCTTTACAAGCCTAAAAGATATTATTTCGTTGATTTTTTAGTGTTATGTATACGATTGTTTTCGGTATTATCTCTTTGTGGTTGGCTTCGTCATTGCGAGGAACGAAGCAATCTTGAAAGAACACTTTATTGGAGATTGCTTCGTCGTTCCTCCTCGCAATGACGGTGATTCGTTCTCGCAATGACGGTGCTTCGTTCCTCGCAATGACGGATAGTGTTTGCTTGGCATGCCTAAAAAGGGATAATTCTGCTATTTTATTCTACTTTTTTTCTTTTGACTGTTAATTAGTAATTCATTGTGATTCTTTTTGAGTCATCTCGGAATCTTTGGGAGTCATCTCGTGACCTTTGGGAGTCATCTCGGAGTCTTTGGAAGTCATCTCGTGAGCTTTGGGAGTCATCTCGTGACCATTGGAAGTCATCTGCGAGTCTTTGGAAGTCATCTCGTAGTCTTTGGGAGTCATCTCGTGACCTTTGGAAGTCATCTCGGAGTCTTTGGGAGTCATCTCGTGAGTTTTGGGAGTCATCTCGTGACCTTTGGAAGTCATCTCGTAGTCTTTGGGAGTCATCTCGTGAGCTTTGGGAGTCATCTCGTGAGCTTTGGGAGTCATCTCGTGAGCTTTGGAAGTCATCTCGTGAGTTTTGGGAGTCATCTTGGAGTCTTTGGAAGTCATCTCGTGAGCTTTGGAAGTCATCTCGGAGTCTTTGGAAGTCATCTCGGAGTCTTTGGAAGTCATCTCGGAGTCTTTGGAAGTCATCTCGGAGTCTTTGGAAGTCATCTCGGAGTCTTTGGAAGTCATCTTGGAGTCTTTGGAAGTCATCTCGTGACCTTTGGAAGTCATCTTCGAGTCTTTGGAAGTCATCTTGTGAGCTTTGGAAGTCATCTCGTAACTTTTTGGAGTTGTGTTCGGGTCTATTTAATAAACTGTGTCAATAACCGGAAATTTAAGGGATAGTTTTGTTTGTTTTTTACCCTGCCCAGCCTTCCCGGTCGAGGTTGCGGTAGTTGATGGCTTCGGCAATGTGCTGCGAGCAAATATTCGGGCTGTTTTCCATATCGGCAATGGTGCGCGCTACTTTGAGGATGCGGTCGTAGGCGCGTGCCGATAGGTTGAGTCGCTGCATGGCGTTTTTGAGCAGAGATGCTCCGGCTTCGTCGGGCATGGCATGTTGTCGCAGTTGCTTGCTGCTCATTTGGGCATTGCAGTATATGCCTTCGGTGTTGGCAAATCGTTCTGCCTGTACCTGCCGTGCACGGATAACCCGTTCGCGGATAGCGGAGCTTGGCTCGGCTTCGTGTTGCTCGGCGAGTTTTTCGAAAGGTACGGGTACGATTTCGATGTGAATGTCGATGCGGTCGAGGAGCGGACCTGAGATGCGGCTGAGGTATTTTTGCACTTGTCCTGCACCGCAAACGCATTGTTTTTCGGGGTGGTTGTAGTATCCGCAGGGACAAGGGTTCATTGATGCTACGAGCATGAAGCTTGCCGGGTAATCGACGGCAAAGCGCGAACGGGAGATACTGATTTTTCGGTCTTCGAGCGGCTGGCGCATTACTTCGAGTACGGTGCGTTTAAATTCGGGCAGCTCGTCGAGGAAGAGTACGCCGTTGTGTGCCAATGATATTTCGCCGGGTTGTGGGAATGAGCCGCCTCCTACGAGCGCGACATCGGAAATGGTGTGGTGCGGACTGCGAAATGGTCGCTGCGCCATGAGTGATGTGTTGCCGCCTATTTTTCCTGCTACGGAGTGTATTTTGGTGGTTTCTAATGCTTCGTGCAGGGAGAGTGGCGGGAGTATGGACGGGATTCGTTTTGCCATCATCGACTTGCCTGCTCCGGGAGGACCTACCATAATGATGTTGTGCCCGCCTGCTGCGGCTACTTCGAGGGCGCGCTTTACATTTTCCTGTCCTTTTACTTCGCTGAAATCGGCATCTATGTGGTTGAGGTTTTCGAAAAACTCGTCGCGTGTTTTTACCTTGGTAGCTTCGAGTGTTGCATCGCCGTTGAAGAAGTTTACTACTTCGCGGATATTTTCTACGCCGTAGATTTCGAGGTTGTTTACTACTGCGGCTTCGCGTGCATTTTGTTTGGGCAGGATAAATCCTTTGAAGCCTTCTTCGCGCGCTTTGATGGCAATGGGTAATACGCCTTTGATGGGTTGCAGGCTGCCGTCGAGCGATAGTTCGCCCATCAGTATGTAGCGGTCGATGTGTTCGGGGTTCAGCCCTTCGTCGGCTGCCAATATGCCGATAGCCAGCGGGAGGTCGTATGCCGAGCCTTCTTTGCGAATGTCTGCCGGAGCCATGTTTACTACCACTTGTCGCCGGGGCGTTTTATAGCCGTTGTATGCGAGGGCAGACATTACGCGCTCGTGGCTTTCTTTTACGGCGTTGTCGGGCAATCCTACGAGTAAAAACTTGAAGCCTGCCGAAACATTTACTTCGACAGTAATAATGGTGGCGTCAATGCCTTGCACGGCGGCTCCGTAAGTTTTTACGAGCATGGTTTTTTATTTTTCTGCTATCTTTTTAAATAATTCTTTCATCGATACGGCTTTGCCGATAATGTTTTCCAAATCACTGATTTTCACCCGTTCTTGCTGCATTGTATCGCGGTGACGGATGGTTACGCAGTTATCATTCAACGAATCGTGGTCAACTGTTACGCAGAATGGCGTACCGATAGCATCTTGACGACGATAGCGTTTTCCGATGGAGTCTTTTTCGTCGTAAGCGCATTTGAAATCGAATTTTAAATCGTCGATAATTTGGCGAGCTAATTCGGGCAAGCCGTCTTTTTTTACTAATGGCATTACACAAAGTTTCACGGGTGCAAGTGCCGATGGGAATTTTAATACGACACGGGTTTCGCCGTTTTCCAACGCTTCTTCTTGATACGCTGAAGCCATTACCGAAAGGAACATTCTGTCCACACCGATAGAAGTTTCTACTACATACGGAGTATAAGATTCGTTTATTTCGGGGTCGAAGTATTTAATGTTTTTGCCTGAATATTTTTCGTGGCTCGACAAGTCGAAATCGGTACGGGAGTGTATTCCTTCTACTTCTTTGAATCCGAATGGCATTTCAAATTCAATATCGGTAGCTGCATTGGCATAATGCGCTAATTTGTCGTGGTCGTGGAAACGGTATTTGTTGTCGCCGAAGCCAAGCGCTTTGTGCCATTTCATCCGGGTTTCTTTCCATTTATTGAAGTATTCCAATTCTGTTCCGGGTTTTACGAAGAATTGCATTTCCATTTGCTCGAACTCGCGCATACGGAAAATAAATTGGCGCGCTACAATCTCGTTGCGGAAGGCTTTCCCTATTTGCGCAATTCCAAACGGGATACGCATTCTGCCTGTTTTTTGTACATTCAAGTAGTTTACAAAAATACCTTGTGCCGTTTCGGGGCGTAGATATACTGTGAGTGCGCCATCGGCTGTTGAGCCCATTTCGGTGCTGAACATCAGGTTGAATTGGCGCACATCTGTCCAGTTTTTTGTTCCGCTTATTGGGCAAACTACTTCATAATCGACAATGATTTGTTTTAATTCTGCCAAATCGCTATCATTTAAGGCTTTTACGAAACGGGTATGAATTTCATTTTTCTTTGCGGAGTTTTCCAACACGCGAGGGTTGGTTTGTTTAAATAGTTCGGCATCGAAGCTGTCGCCAAACCTTTTAGCTGCTTTTTCTACTTCTTTGTTGATTTTTTCGTCGTATTTTGCCATCAAATCTTCGATAAGCACATCGGCACGATAGCGTTTTTTCGAGTCTTTGTTATCAATCAATGGGTCGTTGAACGCATCGACATGTCCCGACGCTTTCCAAGTGGTTGGGTGCATAAAAATAGCGGCATCAATTCCCACTACATTTTCGTGCAGTAATACCATACTGTCCCACCAGTATTTTTTGATGTTATTTTTAAGTTCTACCCCGTTTTGACCGTAATCGTACACGGCGCCAAGTCCGTCGTAAATTTCGCTCGACGGAAATACAAATCCGTATTCTTTACTGTGTGCAATCAGTTTTTTAAAAACATCTTCTTGTGAAGCCATGATTATTGGATTTCAGATTTAAAATTTCAGATTCAAGATTTATTTTTTTTGAGTGGGCAAAGATAGTGATTTAACTGAAAACTGAAAACTGAAAGTTGAAAATGGGGAATGGGAAAGTGAGTGGTGTTGTGAGGGTTGAGATGGGGATAATTATTGGCGCGGGTGCCTTATTTGTTAATTAAGTGTTGAGATATATTAAGTCGCTGGCTTTAATTGTTAATGCGAAGGATATATTTGTTAATGATGTATTAAGATTTATTAATGAGCATGTGAGATGTATTAATGAGTATGCGAGATATGTTAATGAGTAGTTAAGATATATTAATGCGTGTGCGAGATATGTTAATGCGCATGGGATATTTATCGGTGATGATGGTATATTTATCGATTGTGGTGCTTTATTTGTTGATGGAGTAGGGGTAATTATAAAAACGGATAGGGGATTTATTTTTGTTTTTTCGAGTTTTGTTTTTTGGGATTATTCTTGGAGTTTGTTCGTTGATTGTTTTTTCTTTTTGGTGAGTGGTTTACAATTTTCTTTGGTTGTGTTGTTTTTCATGCTTGCTTCCTGATGCTTGGGTTTAGTCGTCTATTAATCCTAATTGGGTATTTTCAATTGTTATCCACGATAATTTTTCGTTGTTGAGTATAAGTGCGAGGGCTTTTTCGGGGGGATTGCTGTGGTGATAGCGTAGTTCGCGGTAAAGGAAATCGAACTGTGTGCGTGAGAGTTTGATGTGGTTTTTGTTGTGGTAAAATTCGGCGTAATAACGATAGGCTTCTTCGGCATCGGGGGCGGACAGGAGCAGGGGGAGCAGTTTTTCGAGCTTGCTTACAAATGCGCGCCAAAAACCGAATTTTTCGTATACTGCCACCAGATATTCTTCCTGTGGAGAAAGAAAAACAACTGCTATGCCTTGCTTTTTTAGTTCGGCAAGAGCAAATTCCACCAAGCGGCGCATGAATCCGCGCTTGCGTTGTTCGGGTGCTGTGCAAATGGCGTAGAGGTAGACGGCAGAATACGATTTTTCGTCCACTATAATTTGATAGGGAATAAGTTGCAGTGTAGCGACAATTGTGTTGTTTTCTTCGGCTACTAAACAGTGGTCGGCACGGTATCGGTTGTTGAAAAATCGTTGCCAAAACTTGTCGTTGTGGGCAAAGGTTTGCTGGGTGAGGGTTTGCACGGCAGGTTTGTCGTGCTCGGTGGCAAATCGAATCATTGGTATCAAAATAATTTAAAAGAAAACAAAACTACTGTTTTTTCGGATAAAAACGGTATTTTTGCAGGCTCATTTTTTTTGAGTAAAAAAACAATCGTTGATTATGCGATTGTGGGTTAAGCCTGCAATGACGAAGCAATTCATCTTTTGTGCTGGGATTGCTTCGTTTCTCGCAATGATGAAACTGTTTGCGATGAAATATTTAACCTCAAAAATATGGTAAAACACATTGTTATTTGGAAATTGAAGGAGTTTGCTTTGGGCAACGATAAAGCTGCTAATGCGCTGCTGGTGAAAGAGAAATTGGAAAGTTTGAACGGAAAGATTCCCGGATTGCTTCGCCTGGAAGTGGGCATTGATTTCCTGCAGGCTGAAAGCAGTGGCGATATTGTGCTTTACAGCGAATTGGAGAACAGGGAGGCGTTGAGTGTTTATCAGGAGCATCCGCTGCACAAGGAGGCGGGCTTGTTTGTGCGCGAAGTGGTTTGCGGACGCAGTTCGGCGGACTTTGAAATAGGTTAAGAACTAAGAATTCATCTTTATAATTTTATAAATTTAAGAATATATGTCTGAACAATTATCAGAACAGGAAATCTTGCGTCGCCAAAGCCTTGAGGCTTTGCGTGCGGCGGGTATTGAGCCTTATCCGGCAGCGGAATATCCGGTTACAGGCTTGTCGGCAGAAATAAAAGCCAATTTTTCCGACGATGCTCCGCGCCGCGAAGTTAGCATTGCAGGGCGAATTATGATGCGTCGCATTATGGGTAAGGCATCGTTTATGGAACTGCAAGACAGCGAAGGGCGCATACAGGTGTATGTGAGCCGCGACGATATTGCCACCCCCGAGCAGCCGGAAATGTACAACACGGTGTTTAAAAAATTGTTGGACATCGGCGATTTTGTAGGGATAAAAGGTTATGTGTTTCGTACACAAATGGGCGAAATCTCTGTTCATGCGCAGGAACTTACCGTGCTTAGCAAATCGCTTCGTCCGCTGCCGATTGTGAAATACAAAACCGATGAAGAGGGGAACAAGATTGCCTACGATGCTTTTGAGGATCCCGAGCAACGCTACCGTCAACGCTATGTTGATTTGGTGGTAAACGAAGGTGTGAAGGATGTTTTTGTTAAGCGCACCAAGATATTTAATACTATGCGCAACTTTTTCAACGAGCACGGATATATTGAAGTAGATACTCCTGTGTTGCAGTCTATTCCGGGTGGTGCTGCGGCTCGTCCGTTTATTACGCACCACAATGCGCTTGATATTGATTTGTATTTGCGTATTGCCAACGAGCTTTATCTTAAACGCCTTATTGTGGGTGGTTTTGAGGGTGTGTATGAGTTTTCGCGTAATTTCCGTAACGAGGGAATGGACAGGACGCATAATCCGGAGTTTACGGCAATGGAAATTTATGTGTCGTACAAGGATTATAACTGGATGATGAATTTCACCGAGGAAATGCTCGAACGGGTTGTTCTCGAAGTAAATGGTACGACTGAGGTTCCGGTGGGTGATAAGATTATCAGTTTTAAGCGACCGTTTAAACGCATTACGATGCTCGATTCTATTAAGGAGTTTACGGGTTTCGACTTGGCAGGGAAATCGGAAGAGGAAATCCGAGGGATTGCTCAAAAGCTTCATATTGAGGTGGATAATACCATGGGTAAAGGTAAATTGATTGATGAAATTTTCAGTGAGAAATGCGAGGGTAATTATATTCAGCCCACTTTTATTACGGATTATCCGATAGAGATGTCGCCTCTTTGCAAACGCCACCGTTTGAACCCCGAACTTACCGAACGCTTTGAGCTGATGGTAAACGGTAAGGAACTTGCCAATGCTTACTCTGAGTTGAACGACCCGATTGACCAGCGTGCCCGCTTTGAAGAGCAGTTGCGGCTTCTGGAAAAAGGCGACGATGAGGCTATGTATATCGATCAGGATTTTCTTCGTGCGCTCGAATATGGAATGCCGCCCACTTCGGGTATGGGTATCGGTATGGACCGATTGGCAATGCTGCTGACTAACCGGCAGGCAATACAGGAAGTGTTGCTTTTCCCGCAAATGCGTCCCGAGAATTTGGCATAACAGATAATTTATGTACATTTGCGCGCCTGTTTGTTCTGTGCAACAGGACAATTAGCAGATTGAAACAGTCATTTAGTACAACAAAACAGACAAAGGAATATGAGTTTCCCCGGGAAAATTGCCATTATGGGCGGAGGTAGCTGGGCTACAGCTATAGCCAAAATGGTGCTCGTCAATGCCGACGAGATAATATGGTATATGCGTCGCCCCGAACAGATAGCCGCCTTTAAGGAGAACGGACGAAATCCTTCGTATCTTACGGATGTAAATTTTGATACTTCTCGTATTTTTTTTACATCGAAGATAAACGAGGCGGTGGAAAAAGCTGACACGCTTATTTTTGCCACTCCATCGCCGTTTTTGAAAAGCCACCTCAAAAAATTGAGAGTGCCGCTGTATAATAAGTTTATCATCTCGGCTATTAAGGGTATTGTGCCCGACCAGAATATGATTCTCTCCGATTTCTTTCGCGAGGAATACGGAGTGCCCGAAGAAAATATTGCCGTGCTTGCCGGTCCGTGCCATGCCGAAGAGGTTGCGCTGGAACGCCTGGCGTACCTTACTTTTGCTTGTAAGGACCGCGAAAAATACAAGCCGCTCGAAAAGATGTTTGCTTCACATTTTGTGCAGGTAAATGCTACCGACGATGTTAACGGAGTGGAATATGCTTCGGTGATGAAAAATATTGTTGCTATTGCTGTGGGTATTTGCCACGGGTTGAAATACGGCGACAATTTTCAGGCAGTGCTTGTAGCCAACTCTATTCAGGAAATAAACCGTTTTTGCAATGCCGTGTATCCGCAGCCGCGCAATACCAGCGAATCGGCTTATTTGGGTGATTTATTGGTAACTTGCTATTCGAAATTCAGTCGCAACCGCTTGTTTGGTACCATGGTAGGTAAAGGATATTCCGTAAAAGCGGCTCAAATGGAAATGGAAATGATTGCTGAAGGATATTATGCTACCAAATGTATTCACGAAATAAACGACCGTTATCATGTAAACCTGCCGATAGTCGAAGCCGTGTACGACATACTTTACAACCGTGTATCGCCCGTTATCGCCATTCGCGAACTGACGGAAAAATTGAGGTAATTATAAGATAGTCGCTAATAGTGATTAGTCTTCTTTTTCATTACTAAATTACAGTTTTTATGAATGTTTTTTTGTATGTATTAGATACTCTTGCAGATTGGGAAATTTCTTTTCTGACTGCCGAAATCAACAGCGGAAGATATGTAAGAAGAGATATTGAAAAACCTAACATAATAAAAGTCGGCAACGATTTAGCTAAGATAACGACTATGGGTGGAATCGAAATTACTCCCGATGTTGATGTGGATAATATGAATTTGCAGGACGGGGATTTGGTTATATTGCCTGGCGCGCATACTTGGCAAAACGGGAAAAATCAGAAAATTATAGACAAAGTAAAAGAAAGCATCAATAAAAATATTGTAGTCGCCGCAATTTGCGGAGCAACATTTGCTTTGGCTGATAACGGAATATTGGACAATAAAAAGCATACAAGCAACGACAAGGATTTTCTAAAAATGATTTGTGCGAAATACAAAGGAGAAAATCTTTATGAAGATAAACTCGTTGTTGTTGATGGAAATTTAATAACTGCCACCGGAATAGCACCGTTGGAATTTACATTTGAAGTGATTAAGAAAACAAATATCATGGAAAATGAAACCGTAACTGCCTGGTATAATTTATACAAAACACAAGAGCCGAAATACTTTTTTGAATTGATGAAATCGATAGGACAACACTTCGAATAAGCACAACCTGTTTATTTGCCCATCACTTTTCAGTTTTATAAACTATATAAATTCTTAGCATTATGCAAAATATCTCTATTTCTATTGACAAAACATTGGATTTTATATCGAAAGAGAGCGTTTTTTCGTACGAACAAAGGATAAAAGAACTTTCGCATTCGCTCGAAACGGGTACCGGTGCAGGCAACGATTTTTTGGGTTGGCTACATCTTCCGGGCAGTATTAGTGAAGCCGAATTTGCCGACATTGAAGCTACGGCTAAAACGCTTCGCGAGAAATGCGAAGTAGTAGTGGTGGCAGGTATCGGCGGAAGTTATCTCGGTGCGCGGGCGGTAATCGAATCGTTGGCAAACAGTTTTGAAGCCACTACGCCGCGCATTGTGTATGCAGGGAATAATATCGGCGAAGATTATCTTGCCGAACTTACCGAATATCTCGCCGATAAGCAATTTGGCATTATCAATATCTCCAAATCGGGCACTACGACCGAAACGGCTCTTGCTTTCCGCCTGCTTAAAACGCAACTCGAAATGCAGGTGGGCAAAGCCGAAGCTGCCTTGCGAATTGTGGCTATTACCGATGCCGAAAAAGGTGCGTTGCGCACATTGGCTACACAGGAAGGTTATAAAACTTTTGTGATTCCCGACAATGTTGGCGGACGATTTTCGGTGCTTACACCGGTAGGATTGTTGCCTGTTGCGGTGGCGGGTTTTGATATTCGTCAATTAGTGGCGGGAGCTGTAGCGATGGAAAAGCGGTGCGGCGAGGGAACTCCGTTTAAGGAAAATCCGGCAGCTGTGTATGCTGCTACCCGTAACGAACTTTACCGCCGCGGCAAAAAAATAGAAATTCTTGCCAACTATAATCCCAAATTGCATTTTGTATCCGAATGGTGGAAACAACTTTACGGTGAAAGCGAGGGTAAGGAAGGTAAGGGAATTTTCCCTGCTGCGGTCGATTTTACTACCGACCTCCACAGCATGGGGCAATGGATACAGGACGGTGAACGCACGATTTTTGAAACGGTGATTTCGATAGCCGAAGCAAACAAGAAAATGCTTATCCCGATGGACAGTGAAAACCTTGACGGATTGAATTTTCTTGCCGGAAAACGCGTGGATGAGGTAAACAAAATGGCGGAACTTGGCACGCGGCTTGCACATATCGACGGTGGAGTGCCTAACCTGCAAATAGAGTTGCCGAAGCTCAACGAATATTACATCGGGCAGTTGCTTTATTTCTTTGAAATAGGTTGTGGAATAAGCGGTTATCTGTTGGGAGTAAATCCTTTTGACCAGCCCGGGGTTGAAGCCTACAAGAAAAACATGTTTGCCCTGCTCGGCAAACCGGGCTATGAAGCCGAATCGCGTGAAATAAGGAAAAGACTGTGAAATTAAATTGACGAAAGGGGAAAGTTATCATTAAACCTTTTCGCCACTAATTTGTCCAAGCAGCTTATAAATTTTACAAATTCTACAGTTATGAAAAAAATTCTTGTATCTCTCGCGGCGTTGCTTGTATTTGGAGTCGTGCAAGCTCAAATCGAGACAAAAATTATCGGCAAATGGAAAGTTTCTGCCGTGGAATCGAGCAAAGACAGCAAACTGAATAACAAGGAAGAAAAACAGTTAAAATCGCTTCAAAAAGCTTCGCTGGAATTTCGTGCCGACGGACATGCTAAATTCAAACAAGTGCTTTCGGGCTTCCATATCCCCGACGGATATTGGCGTTACGAAAAAAATAAAGATGTAATCATTATCAGCGAATGGGACAATCGCAAGGTAGACCTTATGCGCTTGTGGTACGACGAAGAGGATGATGGTTCGCTGAAATTCTACATCGACGAAACTCCTTTTGTTATCTCTGTGATAAGAGAATAATTCATTAGTAATGGCGTCCCAACAACTAAGAACCCAATACCGGATTTTCGGTGTTGGTTTTTTATTTACAACGAATCGATTGTTTGAATAAATCCCAAAAACAATTATTTAATCATAAAAAAACAAGTTTATTGTAATTTGTTCGTTTTACAATAAAATATTACCTTTGACGGCTCGAAATAACCTCATTTTTATGATAGAATATATCAAAGGCGAAATTATTGAACTGAGTCCCGCTCATGTAGTTGTAGAAACAGGCGGAATCGGCTATTTTATTAATATTACATTGCCTGTATATTCACAACTAACGGGAAAAAGCAACAGTAAACTCTATATCTACGAAGCTATTCGCGAAGATGCTCATTTGTTGTATGGTTTTATTACCACTACGGAACGGGAATTATTTTTACATCTTTTATCGGTATCGGGCGTAGGTGCAAGCACAGCACGGATGATAATGTCGTCGCTCTCGGTAGCCGAAATTCGCGATATCATTCTTTCCGGCAACGCCGCAGCACTGAAATCGGTAAAAGGTATCGGCTTGAAAACCGCCGAGCGCATCATTGTCGATTTAAAATCTAAAATGTTAAAGATTGAAACCGAAGAAGGAGGAGGGGCGCAACTTTTTGCAGCCGGAAACACGGTGAAAAACGAAGCTGTTTCGGCTCTCGAAATGCTTGGTTTCAATCGGCAGGCATCACAAAAAGCGGTAGATAAGATATTACAAAATGAGCCTTCGAGCAAGGTAGAGCAGGTGATAAAACTGGCTCTGAAAATGATTTAAAAAAACAGAAAGGAATAAACGATATTGAATAAACGAATACACGAAAAAAATTGCCTGTCATACCGGTTGTAGTGTTGTTTTTCGACTATGCTCGACATGACGAAATTTGGAAACTTAAAATTTGAAATTTGAAATTCGTTCAAAAAATATTCGTTTCGTTTGCGTTGGTGGTGCTGTTTGGCACAGCTTACGCGTTGGCATTTGTCAATCCGCAAATAGATGAAGCACCTTTTTCGGCACAAAACAATGCGCCGGAAAATACAAATACTTTCCCCGTAAAAAATCCACAACCCAATCGCTACGAAGACCTGAACAAACGCTATCCGATGGATGTGCCTAATCCTGATAATGTAACGGAAAGCGTAGATTACGACCCTTCTACAGGAGTGTATTTTTTCAAAACCAAAGTGGGCGACCAGGAAGTGGTTACGCCTATGTCGATGACTGAAGAGCAGTATCTCGACTACAGCATGAAAGAATCCATGCGCAACTATTGGCGTGAGAAAACTAAGGCTGAAAACGACGAAAATCGTAAGAAATCCTTTTCGCTCACCGATATGCAAATCAATATCGGCGGTGCCGACAAAGTATTCGGACCGGGCGGTGTGCAAATAAAAATGCAAGGCTCGGCGGAATTGATGTTCGGTTTCAAAACCAACAAGGTGCAAAATCCTACGCTGTCGGAACGCTTGCGTAACCCGCCGCCGATTTTCGATTTCAGCGAAAAAATACAACTTAATGTAAACGGTAAAGTAGGCGACCGCGTAAATTTCGGCATGAATTACAACACGGAAGCTTCGTTCGATTACGACCAATCGAAAATCAAGCTTGCTTATGAAGGCAAGGAAGACGATATTATAAAAAGAATTGAAGCGGGTAATGTGAGTATGCCGCTCAACAGTTCGTTGATAAAGGGAAGCGCTTCGCTCTTTGGTATTAAAACCGAGTTGCAGTTCGGCAAGCTGAGTGTGGCTGCTATTTTGAGCCAACAGGAATCCGAATCGAAATCTATCAGTTTGAAAAATGGTGCGCAAACCACCGATTTCCGTGTTGATGCCAGTGATTACGACGAAAACCGGCACTTTTTTCTTGCTACTTATTTTCGCGAGAACTACGAAAAATCAATGAGTCGCCTGCCTTATATCAACTCTTCGGTGCACATCAATCGTATTGAGGTGTGGATTACGAACAAGCGGGCAAATTACGACCAGTCGCGCAATATTCTCGGTTTTGTCGATTTGGGCGAAACTGACGGATTGAATAATACCTTTTGGACTGTACAAAGTACACAGAAATATCCTTTTAACCGGGCAAATAACCTGTATGACGCAGTAGCTGCCCTGTTTCCCAACAATCTTCGTCCTATCGACAAATTAAACCAGACGATGGAAAATAACTTTGTTGGAAATGGTATTGACGGCGGAGAAGATTATGAAACTCTCGAAAGTGCCCGAAAGCTCGACCCTTCGGAATATGTTCTCAATCCACAGCTGGGTTATATTTCGCTGCGCACACAGCTTAATGCCGACGATATTCTGGCGGTGGCTTATGAATACACGGTGAACGGAAAGACCTATCAAGTGGGTGAGTTTTCGACTGATGGTATTGAGTCTCCCAACGCCCTGCTGGTAAAAATGCTGAAAGGAAGTTCGCATTCGCCTGCATTGAAAAACAACTGGGATTTGATGATGAAGAATGTGTACGCGTTGGGTGGTGCACAGGTTCAACAGGAAGACTTCAAGCTCGAAGTGATGTATCAGAGCGATTCGTCGGGAGTGTATATCAACTATATGCCCGAAGGAAAAGTAAAAGACCAGTCGCTGCTCAAAGTGTTTAAGCTCGACAGGTTGAACCAGCTTCAACAATTGCGTCCCGACGGGGTGTTTGATTATGTGGACGGCTTTACTATTATTCCTTCTTCGGGACGGGTGATATTCCCCGTGCTTGAGCCTTTTGGTTCCGATCTTGCCGAAGCTCTCGGTGTATCGAACGGCGACCCGCTCTACGATAAATATGTATTTCAGGAGCTTTATACTGAAAGTAAAACGCAGGCAAAACAAATTACCGAAAAGAACAAGTTCGAACTGCGTGGCGAATACAAGGCAAGTTCCTCGTCCGAAATACGCCTCAACGCGCTGAATGTACCCAAAGGTTCGGTGTTTGTGCGGGCGGGCGGTATGCTGCTCACCGAAAATATCGACTATACGGTAGATTATACCATGGGTACTATTACCATTATCAACGAAGCCATTTTAGAGTCGGGCGGCAATATTGATGTATCGATGGAAAGCCAAACCATGTTTAGCATGCAACGGAAATCGCTGACGGGTGTGCATTTGGAATACGAGTTCAATAAAAACCTGAGCGTTGGTTCTACGCTGATGCATTATTCCGAAAAGCCGCTTACTACGAAAGTGAATCTGGGCGACGAACCGATGTCGAATACCATTTGGGGAGCAAATCTTTCGTATAAAAAAGAATCGCAGCTTATTACCAACTTGCTCGACAAGCTGCCCCTGCTCAATGTGAAAGCTCCTTCTCTTTTCACTTTCAATGGGGAGTTTGCCCAGCTTATACCCGGACATCCGAGCGTGGTAGGCAAACAGGGTATGGCGTATATCGATGATTTTGAATCGGCTAAATCGTCTATCAGCGTGTTGTCGCCTTACGCATGGTTTCTTGCAAGTACACCCGAGGGCACATTCCCCGAAGCGAAACTTATAGATGATGTGGCTTACGGAAAAAATCGTGCGCTCTTTGCGTGGTATACTATTGACCCGCTGTTTACGCAAAATTCTACGATGACGCCATCGCATATCCGCAACGATAAAGAACAATTGTCGGACAACCGTGTGCGCGAGATACGCGAGCAGGAAATCTTCCCCAACCGCGAAACCGTTGCAGGGCAGGTAAATACCATTTCGGTGTTGAACCTGTCGTATTATCCAAGCGAACGCGGACCTTACAACCTTGATGCTGAAAATATTAATCCGGACGGCTCGCTTCAAAACCCCGAAAAACGCTGGGGTGGTATGATGCGCAAAATGGATGTAACCGATTTCGAAGCTGCTAACATTGAGTTTCTTGAATTTTGGATGATGGATCCTTTTGGCTTCGATTATTCGCCGACAACGGGGGGTGATTTGTATTTTAATTTCGGCGATATTTCGGAAGATATTTTGAAGGACGGAAAGAAAGCTTTTGAAAATGGTTTGCCGATAAACGGCGATACTACCAAAACCGCCCGTACCGTATGGGGGCGCACGGCTAAAACGCAATCGACTGTATATGCTTTTGATAACGATGCTTCTGCCCGTCAATATCAAGATGTGGGTTTGGACGGACTGCGCACGGAAGACGAATTTGAGTTTGATACTTACAAGAAGTTTTTAGCCGACTACAAAGCAAAAATTACAAATCCTGCTGCTTCGGCGGAATTGCAAAACGACCCGTTTTCTGCATTAAACGACCCTGCGGGTGATAACTACCATTACTATCGCGGCTCGGATTTGGACGACCGTCAGGCTACAATTCTCGAACGCTACAAATATTATAATGGTATGGAAGGCAATTCGCCCGTGAGCGGTAATTCTACCGAATATTCGTCGGCTGCGAGCAATATTCCCAACATTGAAGATGTGAATCAGGACAATACCCTGAGCCAGTACGAAAAATACTTGCAGGTGCGGGTGCCTATCAAACCGGACTCCATGTCGATTGGGATAAATAAATACATTACCGACCGTATGCCGGCTACCGTAACTTTGAAAAACGGTAAAACGGAAACCGTATACTGGTGTCAGTTTAAAGTGCCGCTCAACGATTTGGAATCGCCAACGGGTCGCCAGCCCGATTTTCGTTCCATTCGTTTTATGCGTATGTTTATGACCGGTTTTTCGGAAGAAACGCACCTGCGTTTTGCTACCCTCGAACTTGTGCGCGGCGATTGGCGTGTGTACGATAAAGCGATTTATGGCAACGAGAATGTAACTCCTACGGATACTTCGGGATTCGATATTTCGGTCATAAATATCGAGGAGAATGCCTCAAAAACTCCCGTGAACTATGTATTGCCTCCGGGTATTTCGCGCGAGCAAGACCCAAGTCAAACGCAGGTAATACAGGAAAACGAACAGGCGATTATGCTGAAAGTTCAAAATCTGCGTCCCAACGAGGCGCGAGCCATTTACAAAAATACTTCGTTCGACCTGCGCCAGTTTAAACGCCTGCAATTGTTTGTGCATGCCGAAGCGCTTGAGAATAATCCGTCGGGAGTACGCAACGACGAGTTGACGGCGTTTGTTCGCATTGGTTCCGACTTGACGGAGAATTACTACGAATACGAGGTATCGCTTCAGCTTACTCCTCCGGGTAACTACGGCAACAATAATGCCGACCGCGAAACCGTGTGGCCTGTTTCCAATATGCTCGATTTCCCTATCAGTGTGCTTACTGATGTGAAAACCAGCCGCAATAAGCAACGACGCCCCATGTCGCAGCGATACTCCGAACGCATCGACGACAATCGGGTAACGATAAAAGGAAATCCTACGCTTTCGGATGTGCAGCATATTATGATTGGGGTGCGCAACCAGTCGTCGCAAACTCGCTCGGGCGAAGTGTGGGTGAATGAGTTGCGCATGGTTGGTTTCAACGAAGAAGGCGGGCATGCGGGTATGGCTAATGCAATGCTTACCTTGTCCGATTTCGGAAGTGTGAGCGTGGGCGGTCGTTACGAAAGCAGCGGTTTTGGGGCAATTGACGATAATCTTGCCGACCGCAGGATGGACGATTTTACGCAAATTAATGTGGCTACTTCGCTCGAACTTGGCAAGCTTTTCCCCGAAAAAGCCAAGGTGCGTTTACCGATGTTCTATTCGTATTCGCGCGATGTGTCGAAACCTAAATACGATCCGTATAACGAAGATTTGCGCTTAGAGCAAACGCTCGATGCTGCTGCTTCGGAAGCTGAGCGCGATTCGATTGAAGACTACGCCAACACGGTGTATACTACCAAAAGTATCAACTTTACCAATGTGCGCGTAGATATCCGCAGCAAGCGCCCCATGCCGTACGACCCGGCTAACTTTGCTTTTACTTATGCCTACACGGAGAGCAACCAGCACGACCCCGATACAAAACGCTTCCTTACGAAGGATTACAAGGGTGCGATAGATTATCTGTATCCGGTTAACCCTAAACCGTGGGAGCCGCTTAAAAAGATCAGGGCGTTAAACAAGCCTTCGTTGAAATTGATTAGCGATTTCAATATTTATTACTTGCCGATGAGTGTGGCGTACAGTACGAACCTTACGCGCCAGTATTCCGAAAAACAGTTGCGCAATTTCAACAACCCCGAAATTAGTTACAACGACCCCAACAATCCGCTGCTATCCAACAGCAAGATGTTTATGTGGTCGAGGCGTTTCGACTTGAAGTACGATTTAACGCGGGCATTGAAATTTTCATACAGCAGCTCGAATAATTCGCAGATAGAGGAAACGCGGTATTCTGCCGTAAACCGTGAACTTTTCCCTACCGAATATCAAAACTGGAAAGACACGGTTTGGAACAGTTTGCTCAACGGCGGTGTGCCGCTGGCTTTCCAGCAAATGGTTACGATGAATTATTCCGTTCCGTTCAATAAAATTCCGATGTTGAGTTGGATTACTGCCGGTGTAAACTACAACGGAAATTATACATGGGACAGGGGCGCACTTACTCAAGAGGACGAAGAAGCAGGCAGGCAGGAATCGAGCATGGGGAATAACATCACCAGTCTCGGCACATGGCAGGTAGACGGCAGGTTTATGTTTGAACAGCTTTACAACAAGTCGTCGTTTTTGAAACGGGTGAATCAACGCTTTTCGTCGCGTAATAACGCAACTCCAAACCGGAACAATGCCAATAATGCTCAGGCTGACGAGAAAAAGAATGCTAATTTCCAACAAACAGTTAAGCTGGAAAAAGGTAAGAAAGTGAGAATAAGCCACCGTTTGAATTCCGACCGGGTGAGGTTGACTGCAAGCGACGATACCGGCAAGCCTTATAAACTGCGTTATAGAGTTATCGACCGAAATTCTATCGAAATAATTCCGAGAGAAAACATAGCGCAGACAAAAATTTCGGTCGACGCTTTGCCTGCGGGCGAGATTCCGTTGGGGCAAAATATTCTCGAATATTCGGCGCGCGCACTGATGAGTATCCGAAACTTTTCGTTTAATTACAACCAAAGCAACGGCATGACTATTTCGGGCTACAAACCCGCTACCGGATTGCTCGGACAAGATGCAAGTGCACCCGGATTGCTGTTTACGCTTGGTTATCAGGAACCGCATTTTATGCAAAAGGCTTACGAGAGCGACTGGCTGGTGAGCGATTCGACTATCAACGCTGCCGGACAAACTTATACTTCTGATTTGACCGTGAAAATGGCGTTGGAGCCTATTGCAGGGCTGAAAATAGACCTTGGGGTGCAACGCAATTATGCTCATCAGCGCACGATTGAATATATGTTCGATATGAAGACTAATACTTCGGGTACATTCAGCATGACTACCATTGCGTTGCGTTCGCTGTTTAAATCTTCGGGCAATGCGAAAAACAATTACCATTCGCCTGTATTCGAAGAGTTTAAGGCAAATCGCTACAAAGTGCTGGCAATGCTCGAAGCGCGCTACTCCAACATGCACTATCCTACGGGTGGTTTTATCGGCGACCTTGATGCCGACCCTGCCCGCGTTAAACTCGGCGGACAGGCGTATGCGACAGACCCTAACCGGAAAGCTTTCTCGCTCAATTCGGCAGAGGTGCTTATACCCGCGTTTTACTCTACCTATACGGGTACTTCACTGGGAAGCGGCAGTTTCGACCTTATTCCGTCGCTGCTCAAGATGTTGCCGAACTGGCGCATCAGCTACGACGGCTTGAATCGTATCGCGTTTATAAAAGAGCATTTCAAAAGCGTGAATCTTACGCATGCTTATACCTGCAAGTATAATGTGGGCGGGTTTATATCGAACGCCACATGGATAGGTGCCGACGGCGATTACGGCTTTGCGCCCGATGTAACGGACGGTTTGCCGCGTCCGGCAATGATATACGATGTACCGGTGGTATCTATCACCGAGAATTTTTCGCCGCTTATTCGCGTGGATATGACTCTTAAAAACAGTATCACATTCAGCACCGAATACCGCAAGGGGCGTACCATGGGTATGAATATCACCAGCGCGCAACTCGTGGAATCGTCGAACGGCGAATATGTGATTGGAGCCGGTTACCGCTTGCCCGATTTCAACCGCATTATTAAGATAAGGGGCAGGGATTTGAGTGTGAAGAACGACTTGAACCTGCGCGCCGATTTTTCGATACGCGACACGAAAGCCTTGATTCGCAAACTCGACGAGGACGGCGAAACGCAAGCCACTTCGGGCGATAAAACCTACAGTTTCCAGTTCTCGGCAGAATATATATTCAGCTCGAAAATGAACTTCAAGCTATTTTACGAGCGGCAATCGTCGAGCCCGCTTATTTCTTCATCGTACCCTACCACCAACCAAAACTTCGGTTTTAGCGTAAAACTGTTGCTCACAAGGTAAAACATGTATGTGCAGGCAGGATTTGTTGAGTAACTCTTAATCTCCTTGAGGCGTGTAAAGAGAGGCTCGTCATACCGCGCTTGACGCTGTATCGCACATAAGCAATTTTATTATGCTATTGCGCGTCAAGTTCGCAATTAGCAATCACGACCAACGGGAATTGTAAATCACTGACCGAAGGGAAGTAATAATGACAAACATGCCTCAAGGGATAGTTCCGAAAAATTTCCCTCAAAAGGAACGAAAATTTTCCTCAAGTGGCGCATGAATTTTCCTCAAGTGGTACGGAAATTTTCCTCAAGTGAAAAAAAAATTTTCCTCAAGTGGAAAATATTTTTTCCTCAAGTGGAAAATTCATCGCCCTCAGTTTGGCTCTTTTTTGATAAGATTTTCCCCATAGGAGTGCTCCTTACATATTAACCCCTCCCCCCCTTCGGGAGTACTCCCCTTTGAAAAAGGGGAGAGGTTAATACAAACAGCCCTGTTGTACAAAAACAATGCTTGCGCTACAGCACTCCCCTTTTCAAAAGGAGAGCGCCCGAAGGGCGAGGAGTTAGATTTATGAAGATACAAGCAAAGCACAAAGCTTAATAAAGAATACCCCCAAGGGTGAGAGATAATACCCATAAAATAAAGCAGGAACGAAAAAACCTTCGTCCCTGCTTCCCTTATCAATCAAAGAATCAATTAATCTTTGTTCAGCACAAACTCCACACGGCGGTTGGCAGCGCGCCCAAGTTGAGTTGAGTTATCAGCCACCGGCACATCGGGACCTTTTCCAAAGGCTTGCAATCGATTGGCTTCAATACCTTTCTCTATCAGGTAGTTTTTCACGCTCTCGGCGCGATTGGTGGAAAGCCGTACATTCAAGTCGTGCGCGCCCTGGCTGTCGGTATGCCCTACAACATTGATTTTAATGGTAGGAAAATCTTTCATCAAGCCAACAATTTCGTTAAGAACAGGATAAGACTCTGCCTTGAGCGTAGCCGAACCGGTTTCAAAGTTGATACCGTACATAGTAAGCTTTCCGTTCAGTTCCAGTTCGCGGCGCAAACGATCCGATTCGAGCGCAGCCGAATCGACCTGATAACATTGCGTAGGCACATCAACACCTGCTTTGCGCTTAAAAGTCCAAATGCCGTATTTTTTCAAATTGTCGCCAAAACTCCAAATACCGTTCAGGCGCGACCCATCTTCGTTTACCACCAGCACAGCCTGCCCCGATTCCGTTTTGCCGTCCTTGCGCGTTTCGTCCCATTTAAAGCTTACAATGCGGCGATCGAAACCGGCATTGGAAATTTTCCCGTTGCGGAAAGAATAACAACCCTTTATCGACGCGCCGTTTTGACGAATAGACACCGTACCCCAAGTCGAAGTCCAGTCGCCCGTGAGATTAATAGCTTTCACCTCTTCGCTTGCATAACTTCCGAGAGCCTCAATCTCCATCAGTTCAGTGTTCGTTTTGTTACCGTAGTTACTTAAAATACTCACGCGCACCCAGCGGGCTTTTACCGGTTCGATGTCGAAATACTTGGTATCGGCATATTCCTCGAGCACCGGTTCGAGTACCGTAGTATAACCTGCGTCGGCACTTTCGCTCGACACTTCCACTATCAGGTTTTTAGCGCAAATACCTTTATACTCTTGTTCGCACTCGTTGTTGAACCCGAATTTTTCAATCACACACTCTTCCGAAAGTTCAAAGACAAATACAAGCGGGAACTTCGCCTCTTCGGAGCTGTTCCAACCCTTGTACGAAGTGCCGTCGATAATAGCTTCCTTAGTCCAGTTACCAATCTGATTTGAAGTTTCTTCTACCGAAAATTGCGACTCGGGCGCGCTCACAATGTAGGCTCCGTTGGGAATAGAAAGTACATTAAATAACTGTTTTTCCTGTGCGTTTACCGCAACCGTCGAAAAGAAGAAAATACCGCTTAACAGGGTGCTCAATCGTGTTTTCATGTTGTAGATATTAAAAATTAAAAATTTGAACGCGCCAAAAATAAACAAAGGCGTGGAAAAAATCAAATAATTTAAAGAGTAATAAGTACGAACTAAAAAAATTAAGAAAACTTATCTTTTAAAAAAAACGCAGATATTATCCCTTTTCAGGCATGCCAAGCAAACACTATCCGCCATTGCGAAGAGGAATCACCGTCATTGCGAGGAGGAACGACGAAGCAATCTCCAATAAAATGCTTTTCCAAGATTGCTTCGTTCCTCGCAATGACGAAGTCAACCTCAAAGAATAATTCCGAAAACAATCGTATACATAACACTAAAAAATCAACGAAATAATATCTTTTAGGCTTGTAAAACAAACAATCACCGTCATTGCGAAGAACAAATCACCGTCATTGCGAGGAGCGAATCACCGTCATTGCGAGGAACGAAGCAATCTTGGAATCTCGCATCAGATTGCTTCGTCGTTCCTCCTCGCAATGACGGCGTGCGTCGCGATTGCTTCGTCGTTCCTCCTCACAATGACGGTGTGTGTCGCGATTGCTTCGTCGTTCTTCTTCGCAATGACGGCATGATGTTCGGTTTCCCGTCATTGCGAGGAACGAAGCAATCTCAACAACAACAATCGTATTCGAAGATTACTTCATCGATCCTCCTTGCAATGACGAAGCCAACCGCAAAGAGATAGTTCCGAAAATCAATCGAAAACCTGTGCCGAATTGTTCGTAATTTGCAGCATCTTATCATAATCCTCAGGCGAGAGGTCGCGGAAATAGAAATTCGACGGATTCACGGGCGCACCTTTATAATGCACCTCGTAGTGCAGGTGCGGACCGGTCGATTTACCCGTATTACCCACCAAACCGATAGTTTCGCCGCGCTTCACCTTTTGTCCCGTATGAACCTGAATCTCGCTCATGTGCGCATAAAGCGTTTCATATTGAAAGCCGTGGTTTATTATCACACAATTGCCGTAACCCTGTTTCCACGCAGCGTAGGTTACCGTACCGTTGCCGGTAGCAAAAATCTTTGTACCCGTAGGAGCCGTAAAATCCATGCCCGCATGAAATCTCGGCACACGATAAATAGGGTCAATACGCATACCGTAGCCCGAAGCCATATGTTTGAGATTTTTGTTAAGTATCGGTTGAATAGCAGGGATACACTCCAACATTTGCTCCTTGTTTTTGGCAAGCCTCACAATCTCATCAAACGATTTTGACTGAATGTAAATTTGCCGGTTAATCTCGTCCGCTCTTCGGGTAGTATTCAATACAATATCCGAGCTGGTAAAATCTTTGATATAATCGTAGCGATTAGCGGCATCGTACGAACCCTCGCGAACAGCCAGCGGTATCGGTTCCGCCTGAAAAATAACGCGGTAAAGATTATCGTCGCGCTGTTGGAGGTCGGACAACACCCCCTGAGCCTGTTCAAACTGCCTGTCGAGCAGTTTATATTGAGCCAGAATACGGCTGTTTTCCTTGCGCAGGTTTCGTTGGTGCGGCGACTCCATGCTCAGCGCAAAAACCACAAACAGCAAAATACCCAGCAACGAACTCGCCAACAAGTGCAGCGAAATTTGTTTCAGTCGCCCCCAGAACGAATATTTTACCTTTTCGTAGCTGAGCGTTTCGGGGTTGAAATGATATTTTGTTTTGGACATAAAAAAACTTGTCGCTTTTTGGGAAAAAATCGGACGAAGATACAGAAAAATTCCGTTTCAGAGGCGTATATTTTTCTAAAAAGAAATGAAAATCAAAAATAATTGTACCTTTGTGCCTCGAAAAAACTTCAGAAAATAACAGATGACCGCAAATCAAATTCGCAAATCCTTCCTCGATTTTTTTGCCTCGAAAGAACATCATATAGTACCGTCGGCTCCGATGGTGGTGAAAAACGACCCCACACTCATGTTTACCAACGCAGGCATGAACCAGTTTAAAGATATATTTCTGGGCAATGCACCTGCCAAATATCCCCGCGTGGCAGATAGCCAGAAATGCCTCCGCGTGAGTGGCAAGCACAACGACCTCGAAGAAGTGGGACACGACACCTATCATCACACGATGTTCGAAATGTTGGGCAACTGGTCGTTTGGCGACTATTTTAAAAAAGAAGCCCTCGCATGGGCGTGGGAATATTTGACCGAAGTATTGAAGTTGGACAAATCGCGCCTGTATGTTACAGTGTTCGAAGGCGACGCAAAAGAAAACCTGGGGAAAGACGAGGAAGCAGCCGAAATATGGGCAAAATACTTGCCCAAAGACCGCATTATAAACGGCAACAAAAAAGATAATTTTTGGGAAATGGGCGATACGGGTCCTTGCGGACCTTGCTCCGAAATTCATATCGACTTGCGTCCGGACGATGAGCGGGCAAAAAAATCGGGCATCGAACTCGTTAATGCCGACCACCCGCAAGTGGTCGAAATATGGAACAATGTGTTTATGCAGTTCAACCGCAAGGCAGACGGTTCGCTCGAGCCGCTTCCTGCCAAATGTGTGGACACCGGCATGGGTTTCGAGCGGCTTTGCATGGCTATTCAAGGCAAGCGGTCGAACTACGATACCGATGTTTTCCAGCCTATCATTGCCGAAATAGCTAAAATAACGAACTGTAGTTACGGCAGCGACGAAAAGAGCGACATCGCCATGCGCGTGATTGCCGACCATATCCGCACCATCGCGTTTTCAATTACCGACGGACAACTGCCGTCGAATGCCAAAGCAGGTTATGTTATTCGTCGTATCCTGCGCCGTGCCGTGCGTTACGGATATACCTTTCTCAATCAACGCAATGCCTTTATGTTCAGGCTAATACCTGTGCTTATCGACAGCATGGGCGAGGCTTACCCCGAACTGAAAGCACAGCAATCGCTTGTAGAAAAAGTTATCAAAGAAGAAGAAGAATCATTCCTGCGTACGCTCGAAACAGGTATTCGGCTGTTGGAAAAAAATCTTCCGAAAGCAGGAGGAGAGTTAAGCGGAGAAATTGCCTTTACGCTTTACGATACCTACGGCTTCCCGCTCGATTTAACGGAACTTATTCTCCGTGAAAAAGGTATGACGGTGAATATCGATGAATTTAACGCCGAAATGCAAAAACAAAAAGAGCGCGCCCGCAATGCCGCTGCCGTAGAAACAGGCGACTGGGTAGTGCTCCGCGAAGGCGAATCGCAATTTGTAGGCTACGATACGCTTGAAAGCGATGTGGAAATTCTCCGCTATCGAAAAGTAAAACAAAAGAATGAAGAACTGATACAACTTGTATTGGATAAAACCCCTTTCTACGGAGAAATGGGAGGGCAAAGCGGCGATTGCGGCATATTGAAATCGGACAGCGAAACGATTCAAATCATTGATACAAAAAAAGAAAACGGCTTAAGTATACACATTTCTAAAAAACTCCCAGCCGATGTTACCGCATCGTTCCGGGCTGTTGTCGATAAGGAAAATCGTACGGCAATAGAAAACAATCACACTGCAACACACCTCTTGCACGAAGCCTTGCGCGAAGTGCTCGGCAGCCATGTAGAGCAAAAAGGCTCGCTGGTAACGGCAGATTATCTGCGTTTCGATTTCTCACACTTCCAAAAAGTCAGTAACGAAGAATTGCGCGCCGTGGAGCAGCTTGCCAATCGGAAAGTGCGACAAAATATCACCCTCGAAGAAGCGCGCGAAATGCCGATTGCCGAAGCGCAGGCGATGGGAGCCATGGCGCTTTTCGGCGAAAAATACGGCGAGCGGGTGCGGGTGGTAAAATACGGCTCATCGGTCGAACTCTGTGGTGGTACCCATGTGCAGGCTACGGGGCAAGTCGGGCTGATACGCATTGTAGCCGAATCGAGCGTGGCAGCAGGCGTGCGCCGCATCGAAGCAGTAAGCGCAGCCAAAGCCGAAGAACTTATCAACGCGCAGCAAGACATGATGCGCGAGGCAAGAGAACTGTTTAACAACACGCCCAACTTGCTTGCCGCCATCAAAAAAACGATTGAAGAAGATGCCGAACTCAAACGACAAGTAGAGCAGTTTGCGCAGGAACGCATCGGAGCCATTGCCAACGCGCTGGCTGCCAAAGCCGAAAATCGTAACGGCGTAAAGGTGATAGCGCACCGTGCCGATATTTCGACAGACATTGTGCGCGGTATCGCTTCGCAATTGCGCGGCAGATTCGCCGACGAAAAATTCCTGTTAGTAATCGGTTCTACAATGGGCGACAAACCTTCGCTCACCGTAGCCATGAGTCAAAGCCTCGTAGATGCGGGTTACAATGCCACTCAAATTGTGCGCGAAGCAGCCAGGGAAATTGACGGCAACGGTGGCGGACAGCCTTTTATGGCAACAGCCGGCGGAAAAAACGCCGAAGGATTGGAAAAAGCTATTAATAAAGCAGTAGAAATGCTGTAAGCTTTTAATACATATTTGTTTAACTAAAAATAAAAAATTATGAATCTACTTTCTTTACTCTTTACAGTTGCATCATTGTTGTTGATAGCACAAACCATCTATTTCTTTTTGGTAGAAGATACAAATATCTATAAGAAATACACTTACGATTTACAACAGTTCAATTTTATTTCCATCAAATCGGGAGTAGCATTTTTCTTCGGAGTGATGATAACCTTTTATGCCATCGATATGCACGAGTTGAGCGATATTACCATTTCGCGTATTTTATTGTCGATTTTTGTAGGAGTTATCACCGCCTTTTCCGTATTGGTAATTTATCGTTTCATCATCATTCATTTGCAAATCAGAGCGAAAAAAACACACACCTTTCACGACCTCGAAACAGAAGTGATATGGTATGATAATTTACAGGCAGAAGGCGAAGTGGCTATTTTGACTAAACGCGGTATATTACTGGTGCCATTTCGTGCTAAAGGTCAGTTTCACAACGGCGATAAAGTGGTTGTAAGCGGAAATTACAACAAGGTAGATAGCATCGAACTGAAAAAATAAAAATAACTCACATCAATAATAAAAAACGCGGATTACAAAATCCGCGTTTTTTTATTATCAATTAAAATTCTTCCATCATATCTTCGTCGAAACCGTCTTCGTTTCCGTTGCGGTTGCGCTTCTCCGGTTTCGGGCGATTACCGTCGTGTCCGAAATTGTAAGTAACGCTTAGGTTGAAAGTTGGACCGTAAGGATTATTTTTCGTATACTGAATAAAATCGATACCTTCGGTGGTATTCGACATTTTTCGTGAGTTGAAAATGTCGCGCACAGTAAAAGCAGAACTAAGTTTTTTATCGAAAAAAGTTTTGCGCAAACCTAAATCCACGCTGTATTGATGCCCGATTTTACCCTGATTCACAGCTCGCGGCGACATGTAGTTCCCTGTAAGTTGTCCCGAAAAAGTTTTGCTAAACATAGCATTAAGCATCAATTTTCCGTTCCACGACAAGTTCGACCTGCCTTCAATTTCAATTGACTGTCCGGTTGGAGCAACAAAATCGGTTCCAATCAGGTTGAAATAAAAACCATTCACCGTTGTAGTAAGGCTCAGCGCATTAGTAAAAGTGGTTTTCGATACAATTTCCAATCCGGCAGACTGCGATTCGCTGGTATTCATATAAGTGCTGTTCATCACCTCGTTTTCGTCCAAAAAGCGTACCGACTGAATGATGTTCGTAGTGTGTTTGTAGTAGAGCGACGACGAAAGCACTTGTTTTTTCCACGATTTAATGTGATTCAATTCGAACGAACTTGTAAATTCAGGTTCGAGGTCGGAGTTCCCGTAACTGATGTTGGTAGAATCAGACACATCGCGGAAAGCATTAAGCTGTCGTCCGCGCGGGCGGTTAATGCGGCGCGTGTAGTTAAATTGCAGCTCATTGTCTTTCGGCAGTGTGTACGACACATATACCGACGGAAAAGGTTGGAAATACTCTTTTCTCGGATTAGCTTTGCCGTTGGTAGAATTTTCGATAATGATATATTCGCCCCGCAATCCGCCTTGAATACTCAAGTTCCCGAAGCGGCTCCCATAGGTAGTATAAACAGCGTAAAGCTGTTCCGAATAATCGAAATTATTGTCCATTTCGAAAATGTAGATGTTGTTTTCACTACCCGAAGCTTTAGTACTGCGATCTTGACGCCGGATATTTACCCCGGCTTCCCATTTGGTATCTTTGCCGATATGCTTAGTAAAGTCGCTTTTAAATTCCAGCCGGTCATCGCTACTAAGATTCCTCTGCTGTTGGTTCATATTGCGCGCGTTACCTTCGAGCGCAGTTTGCAGATAATTCGATTCGTTATCGTTTTCGCTCTGCGTATATTGCAGGCTCGTTTGCAGGTCGTGGCGTTTATCAAATTGAATGCCGTGAGTAGCCACCACATTAAACATTTCCCGGTCGCCGTTCGACGAATTTTTACGATGATAAGCCATTTGCTTATCCGTATCGATGCCGTTTTCCTGTCGGTAGTCCATGTTCGTTTTACTCTCATTACCGCCGGTAGTATATGCACCCGAAACCCCAAGCACATTTTTGTCGTTCAATTGATAATTCAATCCGAAGCGACTCATCAAACCATACATACTGCGGTTCGATTCGCTGTTTTGAAACATACTGTACAAGGTATCCTGTTCGGTTGGCTCCAAGTAATAGCGGTCGGTTTTCGAATCACTGCCTCGCTTGTTGCTGCGGTAATTAATGTTGAAATATCCGTCCCATTTCCCCTTGTTAAAATTAAGGTTCAAGCCGAGTTGCCCGCCCGGATAATCAGCACCAACAGGATAGTTTAACCCACCGGTTACACTGCCGAAAAATCCTGCCTTACGGTCTTTCTTCATCACCAGGTTAATAATTCCCGCACTACCTTCTGGACTGTATTTTGCCGACGGATTAGTGATAATTTCCACCGATTCAACACCGCCCGCTGCCATTTGCTCGAGAATTTGCGCCTGATTGTCGTCAGTCAATCCGGCAGGTCTGCCGTTTATCCAAATGCTTACATTAGAGTTGTTGCGCAGCGACACATTCCCGTCGTTATCCACCGCAACCGAAGGGATATTTTGTAGTACATCGGTAACGCTACCGCCCGCCGAGGCAATGTTTTGGTCGACCGAAAACACCTTCTTGTCTAATTCAAAACGCATTTGCGGACCCTGTGCTACCACCTCAAACTCTTGCAGCAGCTGACTGTCTTCCGACAAACTGAACTTACCTAAATCCACTTCAGCTATTTTCCCTGTAATGCTTATTTTTTTGCTTATTTCGCGATAGCCGAGGAAGGAAATTCGCAGGCTGTAGTTGCCGTTTTCTACTTTTTGGAAGAGAAAGCTACCATCGGTTGCGGTAGAAGTGCTATATGCCGGCACATCGTTTTTGTACAACACTACGCCGGCAAAATCGAGCGGCATACCGGTAGAGTTTTCAAACACAACGCCTTTGATGCTCACTTGCGCCGATAGAGATATGGTAAACAGCCAGCAAATGAGAATTGAAAAATGCCTTTTTATCATTTATTGAAAAATTAAAGCTAAAAACTGGGAAGCCTGTAACGCTTTTGGTCGTGCAGGATTTTTTTCACTTGGTTGATTTCCAAAAAAGTAGTTCCGTTTCCGGCTCCGAAACTTCCGCTGAGGTAGGAAATATAATCATCATCGCTGATTTTACCCTGTTTACGAAGGTCGCTCATAGCGTCGAGCAGATATTCGCGAGAGTCGGCTCGCTCTGCCTGATAGCTTGCAAATACTCCGTAAGAAAGAGCTAATTCTCTCATTGTACGCTCTTTGTAGCAAATAGCAAGAACCGGATTGCTGCTTCGGAACGCTGCCAAATAGCGAGCCGTTCGTCCGGTATAACTGTCGGTTATAATTGCTTTCGTGCCGATTTGCTGTGCCGCTTTCGTAGCTTGCTTGGCAAGAAACGCAGTAGTATCGGGTTCGGTATAGTCGAAACGCACCTTGATGTCATTTTCGGGAATTTTACTCAACTCGGCTTCCGCTGCTACTTTTGCCATTGTTTGCACAGCTTCTACCGGATATTTTCCGTAGGCAGTTTCACCGCTGAGCATAATAGCATCGGTGCGGTAATAAATAGCATTGGCAATATCGGTAACTTCGGCGCGGGTGGGGCGCGGGTTGTTTATCATGGAATGAAGCATTTGGGTAGCCACAATCACCGGCTTTTTGGCACTTATTGCCTTGCGAATAAGCTTGCGCTGTATGCCGGGGATTTTTTCCTGCGGCACTTCTATGCCAAGGTCGCCGCGGGCAATCATAATGCCATAGGCAACTTCGAGAATTTCATCGATGTTGTCTACCCCTTCTTGATTTTCAATTTTGGCAATGATTTTGATTTGGCTATCCTGCTTGTCGAGTATCTGTTGAATATCGAGTACATCTTGCTTGTTGCGTACAAAAGAATGAGCAATGAAATCGACATCGAGCTGTATTGCCAGGTCAATGTTTTTCCGGTCTTTATCGGTAAGCGACGGCAGATTGATGCGTACACCCGGTACATTCACACTTTTTCGACTGCCGAGAGAACCGTCGTTGAGTACTTCGCACAACAGGTAATCGTCGTTCTTTTCTATCACTTTAAGGTCTATTTCGCCGTCGTCGAAGAGCAGGTCGCCACCTACAGACAAATCTTTAACAATATTAGGATAAGATACTGCCACACAGTCGGGTGTGCTAAGCTGATTAGGGTCTCCTATAATTTTTACCTTGTCGCCTGTGTGCAACTCAATATTTTCGCCACTCTCGGTTTTGGTAGTTCGTATTTCGGGTCCTTTGGTGTCTACAAGAATAGCAATTTTGTTGGATACCGCACGGGTATTACTCACCAAACGACGAAAGCCTTCTTCGTCGATATGCGCAGTGTTCATGCGCACAACATTCATTCCCGAACGATATAAATCGCAGATAAAATCAACATCGCAACGCAAATCTGAAATGGTTGCAACTATTTTGGTATGCTTCATAATTGTTTGTGTAATCGAGTAAAGAGTAATGTGTAAGTTCTGGTTGAAGAATAAGTCTTTTTCACTTTGTCAATGCTTCAATAGCCAAGCGGTAAGAATCTAAACCGAAACCGCAAATCACGCCCTTGCATACAGGAGAAAGGAAAGAATGATGCCGGAAAGCCTCGCGTGCAAATACATTGGAAATATGTACTTCTATCACCGGAGCGGTAATGCTTTTTATAGCATCGGCAATGGCTACGGAACTGTGGGTATAGGCTCCGGCGTTGAGTACAATACCATCGGCAGTGAAGCCCGCTTCGTGCAGTTTGTCGATAATGGCACCCTCGTGGTTCGATTGGAAATATTCGAGCCGGTGTTTTGAGAACCGATTTTGCAACTCATTAAGATAACTCTCGAAGCCTGTGTTCCCGTAGATTTCGGGTTCGCGCTGTCCGAGCAAATTCAAGTTCGGTCCGTTAATAATAAGAATGTTCATAACATGCTCGAATAAAATTTGCACAAAAGTAGTATTTTTTTCACTCATTTGGGGTAATAATTCAGAATTTTATCCTTTCTTGCATCCAAATAACAAGCTATGAGAATATTTTTTATTATTGTATTGGTTTTTAGCCTTTTACCGGTATTTTCACAGATCGAAAAAGAGGAGGAATTACCTGTAATCGACCTCCGGAAATATGTTAATGTTGGTTACCGCAAGGCTGTGGAGCGTAAAATTGATGTCATTGTGTTGCATTCGACACACTTTGTAGATGCCGATTCATTTTCTATTCAAGGCGTGTTGCAGCAGTTTCGGCAGTACAAGGTGGGTGCGCACTACATCATTGGGCGCGAAGGACAAATATATTATGCGGTGTCGGAAAAAGATGTGGCTTTTCATGCCGGCGTAAGCCGTTTGCCTGAAAGCAATCGTACGAATCTCAATGCATCGTCCATAGGAATCGAAATAATCAATACTCCCCATACGCCACCTTCCGAAGCGCAATATGAAGCTCTCGTTCGCCTTATAAAAGACATCAAACGCCGGCATGCAATAGCTTTTATAGTGCGCCACAGCGATATTGCGCCGGATAGAAAAACCGACCCGTGGCAGTTCGACTGGCAATGGTTTAAAATAAGTGTTGAATAAGCAAAGTGGTTGATTTTCTTGTTCTAATTTTTCTAAGCTTGATAGCGGTAGTGGGGGGTAAATAAGTTTTTTAAAATCTATACCCTATTTCAAGTTGCCAAATATGTGCTTACGGCAGAATAAAACTGTGTGATATTCCCGTATCGAACAGGTCGATAGCCTAATATCTGTTATTTTACTTTAAAATTGTAACCTATACTAAATGCGATAGGCAACAAATCCTGTTCCATTTCAATATAAGGGTGGTTTGTAACCTCGTCATAATTATCCATAAATTTTTCGGAACGAACAGGTATAAACAAATTCGCGCTCCATTTATTGCCCTGCGATGTACGAATATCAAGCCCCACACCATATGTTACACCATACGAAGTCATATCATAGCTACTCGCGCCTTCTACTTTCAACACCGCATTATAACCATACAACACAGTCAATGTCGGCGAAACTCTTTTGCTTGGCAAAACTTTAAAAGAAGCACCTATATTATAGCCAATAGCAGCAAGATTATAACCGACACTTCCCACGATACCTATATATGGCGATGGCAAATACTCTATTTTAGCACCCAAACCACCATAGTCAAAACCCAGACCTATTCCTGCAAACCCCTCTTGATTAGTATCTTGTGCAGATATGCCCATAATAGCAAATAAAAAAACTGTTGATAAAAATATTTTCTTCATATTCTACATAATTTTAAATGATATAATTTATTCTATTGTCAATCGCCAAATTTTCAATTTAAATGTTTCCCCCGTTCTGTCGAATTTGCAATTCGACAGGCAAGAATATTAGTATTTTATAATGCGATAACCGAAATGCCACTTTATATTTTCGCATTACAAATGCTCATACTCACGACTTCCGAATTACAAATTCGGAAGGACGGAGGGGTATATGGTAAAAAAAACCTGCATTGTATATGTTTGCAAGCAAGATACTTCATCGGCACATTGGTTTATCTTTTGTAAATTCAACAAAACCATTTTCATTAACCTTAAATGTAGAAAATTGCTTTATATATTTCGATTTAAAATCTTCAATCTTTCCATAAATACTTGTATTTATGAGGTCTGGTGCTCCTAATTCTTTAGCATTGTATGTAAATACCCCATTGTTTACACAAATATTTGGATAAATGGAATCGTTAATGCTGAAAAAAAACAAAAAGTGAATAGCGGAGCAAAGTTTATTATCTTTAATATTCAATAGCCACAAAGCACCTAACTCTCGCTCAGATAGCGGCGATATTCCATAATAATTCCATATAATTAAACTATTCACGCTAGATTGTAAATCTAATTTTCCCATACAAAAATAAGAGCCAAACAATGTAGTATCTGCAGCTAAAACATAATCACTTTTTCCACGAGTTTTTGTCTCAAACTCGTAAAAAGACCTGTTTATTGCCTGTTGTATTTGCAGACTTGTATTCCTGTTCAACTTATACATTTTTGTAGTATCAAGAATAGCTCGATTAAATTCATCATCCGTTAAAAACGAACAATCAGTATCAATAATGATTGTGTTTTGTACAGAAAAGTTAGGACTCCCAACAATTTTATTGTCTCTCTGCTGTATTGTACAACTAACAGAAGTAAGAATAAGTAATAATATAAAAAAATATATATTCATTATTTAAATGGATTTATTGGTCTATTTATTCGTATTGATTGTTGATGAGGATGCAGGTAATGATATCTGTTATAGTGGTATTGATATTGTTGATAATAGAAATTTTCCATACCTGACAAACCCCACGCTCCTGCTTGATTTTTACTCCACTTATATGCAGCTGCTTCGTGTGCATCAATATTAGTGATACCTAAATTATATAAACGAATATGCACTGACTCGTGCCCCGCCGGCGCGGACTTGCAGTCCGTGCCATCTTTAACTTTTTCTATTTCAACACTTTGGATTTTCATTTCTTTTTTACTTTGGCACGGACTGCAAGTC
>JAISVR010000030.1 GCA_031271465.1 Prevotellaceae bacterium
AAAACACAATATATGGTTAAACGCAACAGTCCGTTGGCATTGGTTGATGTGCGGTTTCACGCGGACGACGATAGCGTTCAAATCGGCTGGATACAGAAAACCGACATTGACCCCGAACACATTTATTATCAATATAATGTAACACTCAATGGGAAACCGGTTATTTTGAATGGGAATACGGTGGATATGACAGGGAAAGAAGTTTTAGATGCGTATTTAATTGACGAATCAGGAAAAGGGAAAATATATAATGTACCAAATCTTTTAAATGAATGGGAACCGATAAAATATAAAGCAATGTCGATGCCTAATAGTTTTAATATAAAACATATAATTCCTTATTGCTCAAAGAATTATCAATATGATGTAAATAGTAAAAATATAAATTTACCATTGATTTATCCAAAAGTTGCTTCTTCAATCTTTTTTGAAGATGTAGAAAAAACAATCATTGAAACAGGAAAAGACACTATTATTTTGCAGGCTAATGTTAATCGTTCATATCCGGTAAACAAAGTAAAATTTTTGGTAGATAAAGAAAATATCAATTTTGTAAAATTGATTTGGAAAGATAATATTTGCAAAGTAATCCCCACAAACCACAGCGACGAAACCCGCGAAGTAATCATCTACGCCACCACCGAAAGCGGATTGAAAGCTGCCAGAAAAATTATCGTAAAACCACCCACGCTGCCTGCGCCTACATTTATCAGAGAGCCAAAAATAGTCCGAAAAGGCAATGAACTTATAGTTGATTATAAGTTGGATTTGCAGGGTGGAACGAGAGATGAATCGGAAATAATGTGGTTGCGTGAAGATAAAATTTATGAAGATAGTGATAGTGTTCTGCGCATTCTTCTTCCCATTTTTATCAGTCGAAATGAAAATCGAGCAAAAATTTATCCGCTTACCAAAGCCGACGCAGATAAAAGAATAAGTGTTATAGTAACTCCTAAATCTAATCGTTCAGAATATGGTTTTCTGGATATGACAAGCATTACTATTCCCGAAAAATATAAATCAAAATTATCCGAGAATATAAATACAGATTTTAGCAATTTCCCTGACAAAGGATTTTCTAATCACTATCTAAAACTTAATCTTCCACCCAAAAAAGGTTTTTGGACAATAACCGAACACCGCCCCGAAGGTGAATTTGCCGAATGGAAAGCAACAAACGACAGCATTTCCCCCTGGTCATACGGCTTCGGTTTCGACGGCGCAGCCAACGCAGAAGGGCTTTATCAAAACCGCCGCGGCGCACGCTTGGTTTATACGCCTGTGGAAGACAGTTACGGCGATATGAGCCTCACTACCGTACTTGCCCCCTGCAAAAGCGCAGGGCAGGGTTTCGGTTCTGCCACAGGACAGTATCTGGATATTTACATTAAATACGATACCGAAACAATGACCGGCTACGGCTTGCGCATTGTCCGCACGCCGGATAATGACCGTTCGGTGAACATGGTTTTAATGCAATACGAAAAAGGTGTTGCCAAACCGATAAGCGAGTCAATCACGACGAGCGTTTACCGCACAAATTGCACCGTATCGTTAAGCGTAAAAGGCGACACGCTGACTGCTACTGCTATAACCGATGCCGTTTATACTGACAACCGCCCGAATGTAGCGCGTGTCGTTGGAGCGGAAAATTTTCCGCCCTTACAAGCGAAAATCACACCCAACAAATTCGGCGGCATCGGTTTTCAACACACCGGAACGGGTAATACAAACGCTACGGTGATTACGCATTTGAAAGTCGATTTTGGGAAATAATGGATTTTGAGTAATTTTGCGCCCCAAACGCTATCATCATTGCAGGTTTGACCCGCAATTGCACAAAACGGATAGTTTTTTGGCGATTGCGCATTAAAATCCGTAATGACAACGATTCTTTCATCTTGATAATCACAAAAAACTTATTAAAATCACGGTTCAGACCATTTACAAACTCAATATGATTACTATCGAAACCCTCAAAGATATTCAAGAACGCGAAGCAGCACTGCGTCGCTATCTCGATATTGATGCAAAAATAATCGAACTCGAAGAAGAAGAAATCCGCACACAAGCTCCCGATTTTTGGGAAGATGCCAAGCGTGCAGAAGCACAGATGAAAAAGGTGAAGAGTATCAAAAAATGGGTAGACAGCTACAACGAAGTGAAAACTGCGGTAGACGAACTTGCACTGGCTTTCGATTTTGTCAAAGAAGAAATCGTGAGCGAAGAAGAAGTCGATGCGGCTTATGCCCGTGCACTCGCTTTAGTCGAGGATTTGGAGTTGAAAAACATGTTGCGCCGTGAAGAAGATTCGCTCGGAGCAGTACTCAAAATTGTGTCGGGTGCAGGCGGCACCGAAAGTCAGGATTGGGCGTCGATGCTCTATCGTATGTACCAGCGTTGGTGCGAAAAACAGGGTTACCGCGTAGAAATCACCAACCTTCAAGAAGGCGACGAGGCAGGCATCAAAACTGTAACCATGCAGGTAGAAGGCGATATGGCATACGGCTACCTCAAAAGCGAAAACGGCGTACATCGCCTTGTACGCGTATCGCCTTTCAATGCACAAGGCAAGCGCATGACTTCTTTCGTATCGGTGTTTGTAACACCGCTTGTTGACGATACAATTGAGGTAGAAGTAAATCCCGCCAACATTTCGTGGGATTTGTTCCGTTCGGGCGGTGCCGGCGGGCAGAATGTAAATAAAGTAGAAACCGGCGTGCGCCTTCGTTATAAATATAAAGACCCCGACACAGGCGAAGAAGAAGAAATTCTAATCGAAAACACCGAAACCCGTTCTCAGTTAGACAACCGCGAAAATGCCATGCGTTTGCTGCGCTCGCAACTCTACGACCGTGAACTTAAACGCCGCATGGCTATGCAGGAAAAAATCGAAGCGGGAAAGAAAAAAATTGAATGGGGCTCACAAATCCGAAGCTATGTGTTCGACGACCGTCGTGTAAAAGACCATCGAACCGACTATCAAACATCCAATGTACAAGCAGTGATGGACGGCGATATCGATGGCTTTATCAAAGCCTATTTGATGGAATTTGCACAAAAAGAACAATAAAAAACGGAGAACTTAGTTCTCCGTTTTTTATTGCGATAAAAATCGTTCGAGTTGTTCGGGCGAAATATCAGCCGTTAATTTACCATTTTGAACAATAGATATACTGCCGGTTTCTTCCGAAACAACAATTGCCATTGCGTCAGTCCGTTCGGAAATACCAAGTGCTGCTCGATGCCGCAATCCCATTTGTTTGGGAATGTGTTGATTTTGCGAAACGGGCAAAATACAACCTGCCGCTACAATTTTTTGATTGGCAATAATCATTGCGCCATCGTGTAGCGGGCTGTTTTTGAAAAACAAACTCTCAATCAATCGCGAATTAATATCCGCATTCACCACCTCGCCCGAAGCAATGAACTCGCTCAGCGTTGCATTATGTTCGAGTACTATCAGTGCGCCACATTTGTTACGACTCATATTACGGCATGCTAATACAAGCTGCATTACCTCGAAATTTTTGAGTTCATTTGCCATTTTTGCTTTGTTTGCAAGCCAGCGAATAAAACGCCAATTTCTCCTGCTTCCTATTAAAGAAAAAAAGCGGCGAATCTCATTTTGAAAAATTACAATCAGCGCAATGGCGCCCACATTAATTATTTTGTCGAAAATAGCTCCGAGTAACTCCATCTTTAATATAAACGAAACCACAAACCAGCAAATAATGAATGCAATAATGCCAAAAAAAATATTAACAGCATTGGTGCCTCTAATCAACAGAAAAGTTTGGTACATCAAAAAGGCTACCAGCAAAATATCGATAATGTCTTTTATCCCGAATTCTATTCCCATTTTTATTAAGATTAATGTAGAGTGATTGTTTTTGATAGAATTAATTATCTCTCTGAAAATCAACTGTTTCTTTGCTTTTTAATATTGTTGGAAATTATTTTTTCAATAAGAAGAACAAAAAAACCCGAAAAAATTTTTACAAAAGTAGAAAAAATATATACCTTTACGCCCTGAAATCGGGGAAAAATGAATATTATTTGTCGATTTTTTATGATAAACACAATAACTATTAGGATATTGAGTTATATTTGTAGCGAAAAAAATTAGAAATCAATACATATTGTTATGAAACTTAATCTTATTTCTAAAACAGTGCTTGTTTTTTCGATGCTGCTTGCAGTATCTTGTGGAAAAAAGCAGTCATCAAGCGTTACCGGTTGGGCTTACAACGATAAAAAGACTGCCGGATTTGAAGTTACATTCGATTATCATCAGGAAACTCCTCCCGGAATGGTCTTTATCGAAGGTGGTACATTTACTATGGGACGCACGCAAGAAGATATTCCGGGCGACTGGAATAATGTTCCTCGTCGTGTAACTGTGAGTTCTTTCTACATGGACCAAACCGAAATCAGTAACCTGCATTGGAACGAATACCTGCATTGGATGCGTGTTGTAATGCACAACTATCCTGAGTTGATTAAAAAAGCTACCCCCGACACTTTGGTGTGGCGCGACGAATTGGCTTACAATGACCCTTATGTGTCGTACTACTTCACTCATGTGTCGTACAACAACTATCCTGTGGTAGGAGTTAGCTGGGAACAAGCTACCGACTATTGTGTATGGCGTACCGATCGCGTGAACGAACGCATCATGGTAGAGCGTGGGCTTATTGCCAGTCCGGATTTTGAAGGAATGCGCGATAACGAAGACGGCGAAGAAATCTCAAAAAATATGATATACAATACGAACAAATATTTAATGAGTTCGGAATACCAACCTGAGGAAGGCAAGAAACCAATGCAAAACCTCTTTGGAGAAAACCGTAAAACAAATCTTTCTGACGGTTTACTCTTCCCTGATTTCCGCCTTCCTACTGAAGCAGAATGGGAATATGCCGCTTATGGCGTATCGGCTAAAGACGGTGAAGAAAACTCAGGCGAAAAAAATCAATTCCCTTGGCCCGGACATCAAATGCGTAATGCCGATAAGAAATACCGAGGAGAAATGATGGCAAACTATGTGCGTGGTAGTGGTGATATGATGGGTATGGGTGGAAGACTCAACGATGCAGCAACCATTACTAATACCGTAGATTCTTATTTCCCTAACGATTTCGGTTTGTACAACATGGCAGGAAATGTAAACGAATGGGTAATGGATGTATATCGTGCATTGACTCCCGAACAGGTAACCGAATACAACTCTGTTCGTGGTAATGTTTACACTTCGCCTGTTTTCACTGAAAATACGCAAGACGGTAAAAAGGTAATGATACCGGTTATTGATAGCTTGGGTCGTGTGAAAATGGTTATTCCCGTTGAAAAATCCGATTCTACAATGGGTAAATACATCAAATACGATGTGCGCAATTATGGCGACGGAGATGCTCGCTCAAGTATGAACTCAGACTTGTGGAAAACGCCAATGGATCCCGATGCAGCTACTAAGTTGCTCTACGATCCCGATGCTACTGCCGACGGTTTGCTCTCTGCAAAAATTACGAATACATCGCGTGTCTACAAAGGAGGTTCGTGGAAAGACCGTGCCACATGGTTGAACCCATCAACTCGCCGCTTCCTTGAACAAACACAATCAACCAGCGATATTGGTTTCCGTTGTGCCATGACTCGTTTGGGTTCACAGGCAAGAACAGAGTATGATAAATGATAAATTATTGAAATATAATAAAAAGGCACTTGTTTAGAAAAACAAGTGTTTTTTTATATAATGTAAAATACCGTATTTTTTATGGAAAAAATTAAAAGGACAAAAATTGTTGATTTATTGAAACTTACTCCGCAAGAAGAAATAGTGATAGTAAAAGGTTGGGTGCGTTCAAAACGGGGGAATAAAAATGTCAATTTTATTGCATTGAACGATGGTTCTACAATTCACAATATTCAAGTGGTAGTCGATTTGACAAAAATAGATGAAAATATATTGAAATCTATCACTACCGGAGCTTGTATATGTGTTACAGGTAATCTCGTAGCTTCACAAGGACAAGGACAATCGGTGGAAATCATAGCAGTCGATATTTTGCTTTACGGAGAAGCCGATCCTAACGAATATCCTTTGCAGAAAAAAGGACATTCACTCGAATTTTTGCGTGAGATAGCACATTTACGCCCGCGTACAAATACTTTTGGAGCTGTATTGCGTATTCGTCACGCTATGGCATTTGCCATTCATAATTATTTCAACGAAAAAGGTTTTGTGTATATGCACACACCTATTATTACAGGATCCGATTGTGAAGGTGCAGGACAAATGTTTCAGGTTACAACTCTCGATTTGAATAACTTGACCAAAACCGAGAACGGAATTGATTTTTCCGACGATTTCTTTGGTAAACCGACCAGTCTTACCGTATCCGGACAGCTTGAAGGCGAGCTCGGAGCTTTAGCTTTGGGTGGAATTTACACTTTCGGTCCAACTTTTCGTGCCGAAAATTCTAATACGCCACGACATCTTGCCGAATTTTGGATGATTGAGCCCGAAGTTGCATTCAATGAAATTGACGACAATATGGATTTGGCGGAAGATTTTCTTAAATACCTTATCCGCTATGCGATCGATAATTGTAAGGACGATTTGGATTTCTTGAACCAGATGTGGGACAAGGAATTAATAGAACGCTTAGATTTTGTGGTAAAAAATCGTTTTGTGCGTCTTACTTATACTGAAGGCATTGAAATTTTAAAAGAGGCAATTGCCGGCGGACATAAATTTGAATTCCCGGTAGAATGGGGAATCGATTTGCAGTCCGAGCACGAACGCTACTTGGTAGAACAGCATTTCAAATGTCCTGTAATTTTAATTGATTATCCGAAAGACATTAAAGCTTTCTACATGAAGCAAAACGACGATGGCAAAACGGTACGCGCCATGGATGTACTTTTTCCAAAAATTGGTGAAATTATCGGCGGGTCGCAACGAGAGGAAGACTACAAAAAATTGAAGAACAGGATTTTGGAAATGGATATTCCAATGAAAGATATGTGGTGGTACTTGGATACCCGCCGTTTTGGTTCGGCTCCACATTCGGGTTTTGGACTGGGCTTCGAACGATTGGTACTTTTTGTTACCGGTATGACTAATATCCGTGATGTGATACCTTTTCCTCGCACTCCAAAAAATGCAGATTTTTAAAATCTGCATTTTTTCTGAATAAATATTCAGATACGCATAAATTTTGCATAAATCTGAAAAATATATGCAAATTCTTTTGCATAAACTGTGATTTTGCTTAACTTTGCGAGCTCAAAAAAATAATGATTATGGCAGATTCAACTACGAGAAACGAGAAAAAACATGTTGTAATAAAATTTTCGGGCGATTCGGGTGATGGTATGCAACTTACCGGAACCTTGTTTTCGAACCTCTCGGCTGTTTTGGGAAACGAAATTTCGACTTTCCCCGATTTTCCTTCCGAAATTCGAGCTCCGCTTGGTACGCTTGGCGGTGTGTCCGGATTTCAGGTGCATTTGGGTGCAACTCGCGTTTATACACCCGGTGATGATGCCGATGTTATGGTAATAATGAATCCTGCTGCCTTGAAAGTGAATGCTAAGAGCATTAAAAAAGGCGGAATAATCATTTTTGATGTAGATACCTTTCAGCCGGCTGACCTCGAAAAAGCAGGCTTCAGCAGCGAAAATCCTTTTGAAGAATTAGGTTTGTCGGAAACCGTTCAATTGGTACCTGCGCCGCTTACTTCACTTACTAAAAAATCGCTCGAAGGTTTCGGATTGGATACTAAATCGGTGTTGCGCAGCAAAAACATGTTTGCTCTCGGTTTGGTATGTTATCTTTTTGGTCGTCCGATAGAGCAGGCTGTGCATTTCCTTGAAAATAAATTCAAGAAAAAAGCTGCCGTGTTGCAAGCCAATACTAAAGTGCTGGTCGATGGTTTTAATTACGGACAAAATATTGATGCGTCGATATCGCGTTTTCAAATAGGAAAATCGACCAATATTGAAAAAGGGCGTTATACTATAATCAGTGGCAACAAATCGACCGCTTGGGGATTAATTGCTGCTGCACAAAAAGCGGGTTTGAAATTATTTTTGGGAAGTTATCCCATCACGCCTGCTACGGACATTCTCCACGAATTGGCTTTACGCAAAGATATGGGTGTAATTACCGTACAGGCGGAAGATGAGATTGCAGGAATTTGCACTGCTATCGGTGCATCGTTTGCAGGAGATTTAGCTGCTACGAGTACTTCGGGACCGGGTTTGGCTTTAAAATCGGAAGCAATAGGATTGGCGGTAATGGCGGAACTTCCGTTGGTGGTGATTGATGTAATGCGTAGCGGACCATCGACAGGTATGCCTACTAAAACCGAACAGACCGACTTGTTGCAGGCTCTTTATGGACGCAACGGAGAAAGTCCTGTTGTGGTGATTGCTGCAAGCACTCCCGATAATTGTTTCGACTACACTTTTGCCGCTTCAAAAATTGCATTGGAGCACATGACGCCTGTTATTCTACTTTCCGATGCTTTTATCGGAAACGGCTGTGCTTTGTGGAAATTGCCGAAATTAGCGGAATTACCCGAAATAAAACCCAATTTCGCGAAACCTGAAATGAAGGGTAATATACGAGTAACTTCGCGTGATGAAGATACGAAAGTGCGCTACTGGTCGGTGCCCGGAATGGAAGGATTTATGCACCGCAATGGCGGACTGGAAAAAGACAGGGAAAAAGGAGCGATTTCTACCGACGCAAAAAATCACCAAACGATGACCAATATTCGTCAGGAAAAAATTGACAATATAGTTCGTTTTATTCCCGAGCAAAAGCTGGAAGGAAATCCCGATGCTGATTTGCTTGTAATTGGTTGGGGAGGTACGCATGGACATCTTATTTCGGCGGTGAACAAACTCAATAACGAGGGCAAGAAAGTAGCTTTAGCGCATTTCAATTACATCAATCCGTTGCCCGCAAACACGGAAGCATTGATACGGAAATTCAAAAAAGTGATTGTATGCGAATTGAATAGTGGGCAATTTGTGTCTTTCCTTCGTTCAAAAATAGAAGGGGTTTCGTTTGAACAATACAATAAAGTAGAAGGGCAACCTTTCACGGTAGCAGAATTAACGGAGAGATTTACAAAAATTTTGGAGGAAAAATAAATGGCAGATATAAAATATACCGCAAACGATTTTAAAAGCGACCAATATGTGCGATTCTGCCCCGGCTGTGGCGACCATGGCGCGCTTACTTCATTGCAGCGGGCAATGGCAGAGTTGGGTGTAGCTCCGCATGAAACCGTAGTGATTTCGGGTATTGGCTGCTCGTCGCGTTCGCCCTACTACATGAATACTTACGGCTTTCACACCATTCATGGGCGTGGTGCGGCTATTGCTACGGGTGTAAAAGTGGCAAATCCCGAGCTTACCGTGTGGCAAATTACCGGCGATGGCGATTGTCTTGCTATCGGAGGAAATCACTTTATCCACAGTGTTCGCCGTAACATTGATTTGAATGTATTGTTGTTTAACAACCAAATTTATGGTCTAACCAAAGGGCAATATTCGCCAACTACCACCAAAGGCTTTGCGAGCAAAAGTTCGCCCTTCGGTACGGTGGAACGACCATTTCGTCCTGCGGAATTAACTTTCGGTGCACGCGGAACATTCTTTGCCCGCTGTCTCGATATTGATGTAAAAAATTCGACAGAGGCAATGGTAGCTGCCGCTCGTCATAAAGGGACTTCGGTAGTAGAAGTGCTGGTTAATTGTATTATTTTTAATGATGGAGCACACGGCTGGATTGCTTCGAAAGAAACCCGCGCTGAGCGTACTATCCAGCTTCGCCATGGGCAGCCAATGCTTTTTGGCAATAACAATGAAAAAGGTTTGGTGCTCGATGGTTTTTCACTGAAGGTAGTAACACTCGGCGAAAACGGCATCACTGAAAAAGATATTTTGGTGCATGATGCTACCACACACGACAGCACTTTACACAATTTGCTTGCCAACATGGAAGGACCGGATATGCCTATTGCTATGGGAGTTATCCGCGATGTGGAGGAAGAAACCTATAACGAGGCGGTGCATAATCAAATTACCGAGGTACAAGCTACAACCACTATCCGAAGTTTCGACGAATTGATTGATGCGATGGAAAACTGGAATATGTAAGATAATCTTTAACAAAATCTTGACGAGATGCAGACCAACGGGGTTTGCATTTCGTTTTTTTTGTCAATTTAAATCAATTTCTCATTTCTTTAATTTTTATTTGTATTTCAAAAAACATTTGTATATTTGCTGTGCAATAAACTGAAAATGGAAAGTTGAAAACTGAAAATTAAACGAACAACTGTTATTACTTCCATTGGTCATGATTGCTAATTACAGGCTTGACCCGCAATAACGACGATATTTCACTGTCCACTTTCAGTTCTCAGTTTTCAACTAAATAAATTTTCCACTAAAAAAGAATATGCAGTGTGTCCCAAAACATATCACTTTTAACAACTACAATTTGCGAGGCTCGCAGATTGTGTTAAACACACACACACACACACACACACACACACACACACACATCGTGCGCGCGTAAGTGTATCGAAAAACAGCAATTTAAAAACATATTTTCATTTTTTGCCTTCCGGTGAAACTCAACAGTTTCGCCGGGAGGCTTTTTGTATTTATACAATTTTAATATTCAATATGTTTCAATTTAATTCTTTATTTTATGTTTAAAAATTATTTCAAATGGAGGAATGTGGTTGCGATAGCAATCTGCCTCGCAGGTTTTACAATGTTCAACGCATGCAGCGACGACGACAAAGGCGATGATGGCAATAATAACAATGGTGGTAACGGCGGAAGCGCAGGAATAACTGCCAATAACTGGCAACAGACAGTAAAGAACAGCTACGGTGTAAACCTCAACCTGCCTGCCGATTGGTCGTTTAAAGAAGGAGCGCAGTTGGGTAGCGGCATTTATGTTACGCAAGACATTCAGTTTACGACTACTGCCGACGATTTCGATGCCACTTTTATGACTTGTGCCCAACAGGTTTTTAATGCTACAGAAACGGCTTCAAGCCGATATGGAAATTTCAGTGCAACAGCAAGTAATCCCTCTGCAATAGAAAACACGCTTAACGCGCTTCCCGTAATGATAGGCACGGTTATTGAACCTTGGTATTTTGCGAAGAGCGATGGCAGGGTAATTCAATGCACGGTAAGTGGTACTTCGGCAACAAAGACAATCCAACTGTCTTTCATTACAACGGTAGGAGTAATAACCGGTGGCGGCGGTGGCAATCAAGAAGGTACACCTACAGTTGTGCGAAACCTCAAGGCAACGATGGGCTACGAACAGTTTACAGTTATCTGGGAAGCTCCGACAGGCAACGGAGGAGCAGAAATTACAGGTTACGAAATAACGATGGACAACTGGGTAACTAAAGTAAGCAAATCGGCAAATGAGCTTTCGCATACCTACACCGGGCTTACCAACGGCAGAATGTACTCTTTCGCAGTGCGTGCGGTTAATGCCAACGGCGCGGGAGAAGCAGAAATCAGGTCGGAATACCTGAAAGGACATGTTATCATACAAGGCTTGCCCTTTGACAACCTTGGCATGAGCGTAAATGACTACTACAATGGGTTGTATATATACGACTGGAATGGCAGCAGTATCACAACACAGATGCAACTTATGAACATCATACAACAACTCAATTTCGCTAATATCGCTGCAAATGAGAATCAGATACGCTCAACGGTAATCCCGTTGCAGAATGGAAGCAATCCCGATAACTTTACAGGAACAGGAACTTTTCTGGTGGAACTTTTTGTTTATAATCCAAAGACAGGAAGGTTGGATACCCGGTTTAAAACTGGCGTTCAATTTGTCAACGGTATGATAACTACGCCTATCAATTTTGACGAAATGACTTGGGAAAGCGATTTACCTTTATATTAACATGTTAATTTTTTTACTTATGACTAAAAACAGATTTTGGAGGAATGTGGTTGCGATAGCAATCTACCTCGCAGGTTTTACGGTGTTCAATGCTTGCAGTGACGACGACAAAGAAGGCGGCAATGGCGGTAACGGTGGCAATGGCGGTCCCGCGGTATTACCAACACAGGAACAGTTAAATGCTGCCGGAATATCTACAGCGGTGCCGGATATGACGGGAACCCTTATTGCGTCTGATTACAGCGAAGGCATTACACTTAAATGGTCGAATTCTCAGGAATTAAGTTATTCCGCTATTTGCACCTGGCTTGTTGGTGGAAATGGCTACAGCTACAACGACGAATACGAGAGCGCGACCTATTTAATGTATGAGGCAGAAAAAACGGTAAACTCCGTTAGTTATGTTGCAACGGTTATCTATTTTATGGAAAATACAAACCTTGGGCAACTTTCAGGCAAGGAAGGTGAAGTGCTTCTGGTTATTGAGCAGGGAGAAGGCGGGAATGTGCCCGATCCGGACGGGGGATTTGGCGACTACACATTGCCCGAAAACCTGAAAATTGTTTATAAATCGGCAAATGCCAATGACCAAACCACGGTGATAAAAGTAGGCAATGACTACTACTGCACTGCTCTCAAAAATTCCGGACTTACAAATTCCCTGAATTACCTGAGATATGACCAAGCGACAGGCACTTGGAACCATTACGCAAGAACTACCGGTGTTGTAAACTCTTCCTGGTCCGATGGCGAACCTGTTACAGCTGAAGCGATAGAAAGCCTATTGGCGAGCGGTAGTTTTTACGGTTTTGTTCTCACTTTTGGCAGTTATTTCAATGAAACCGGAACGGATACTTATTTATCAAGACCGGTAACGCTTTATTCTAATGGAGGAACTACGGTTTCTGTGGACAATCAGTATGGCATTGTTTTGAAATCTTCCGATACATACGGGCTTCAAAATAAGCAAGTAAACGAAATCACTACTGTGGCTGATTTCAGCGGAATTGAACTGCCGAGCAATTAATTTTCGGAATTATCCCATTTAGGCTTGTAAAGCAAACACTATCCGTCATTGCGAGGAGTTACGACGAAGCAATCTCCAATAAGGTGCAACTCCAAGATTGCTTCGTACCTCGCAATGACGGACAAGCCTCAAAGGAATAAGATAGAATTAATTTAAACCAACATTCTAATCAATTCATATTAAATTCAAATAATTATGTCAGTACCCTATGTATTAGTAGAGCGGAAAAATCCGCAAAAGCCCGATGAGGTACCCAAAGTGTATGCCCAAGCCAAAAGCTCCGGTGAACTAACCTTGAGAAGACTCGGCAAGGAAATTGCCGAAGGTTCAACCACTGTAAGCGATACCGATGTGTTGGCAGTATTAAACGATTTGGTTAAATTTATGCGCCGGCATTTAGATAACGGCGAAATTGTCCGTTTCGGCGATTTCGGTTCGTTCCAAATAAGTGTCAGTTCGCAAGGAGCCGAATCGGAAGAAAAATTCAACGCAGCCCTAATCCATTCCCCCAAGGTAAATTTCCGTCCGGGAATCGATTTGAAAGAAATGCTCAATAACCTGAAATACACCAAAGTGAAATCAGAGCAATAAACGCTTGCAGGTAATGCAAAAGGGGCGTTCCTTTCGAGCAAAAGGGGCGCCCCTTTTCTGTGAAAGGAGCGTCCCTTTTTTGCAGGAAGAGCGTTCCTTTTTGTCATTAGCGACTGATATTCGACAATGAAAACATTTAAAAATATTAAATAATTGTTTTAAACATTAAAAAATATTGTACATTTGTTCTCCGATTAAGCAAAATAACTGACAAGTAAAAATATTCAATCCAAATGAAAAAGTACATTTTTGCAAAGTTATGCTTGTTGCTTGCAATAAGTTTTGCCGTAGCAATGTTTACTTTCTGTACCAAGGACGATGATTCGGATGGCGGCGGTAGCAATCGGGGTATAGCGGAGCCAACAATAACAACCGATCCGGGTGTAAAAATAAACGGTGTAACTTGGGCAACGCGCAATGTTGAGGATGTGGGTACTTTTGCCGACACACCCGAAAGCCCCGGCTGTTTTTTCCAATGGAACCGGAAAACCGCTTGGAGTGCCACTACTCCCGAAGCCGATATAGCCATCGGCGAGGCGGGCGGTTGGGACAACACGGTTCCCGAAGGCACCGCATGGCTAAAAGCAAACGACCCCAGTCCGCTGGGTTGGCGCATACCTACTTTGGATGAAATTCGATCTCTGCTCGACACCGACAAGGTAAGCAACGAATGGATAACTCAAAACGGCGTTGTCGGCAGGAAATTTACTGATAAAACAACCAATGCAAGTCTTTTCCTGCCTGCGGCGGGCTACCGTCTTCGCGAGAACGGAATGCTTAGCAATGCCGGCGTATATGGCTTTTATTGGAGCAGTGCGCAGTACGAAGGTTATCCCGGCACCCATGCTTGCAGCCTGTATTTCGAAGATAGCTTTGCCGCCAGCTGGCACGGCGATAACCGTCATCGAGGTCAGCTTGTGCGCTCTGTGGTAGAATAATCTAAGCCAATCAGAGTTTTTTCAATAAAAAAATCTTGCCCCAATGAAAGGCAAGATTTTTTGTTGTGGTACCACCAGGAATCGAACCGGGGACACAAGGATTTTCAGTCCTTTGCTCTACCAACTGAGCTATGGTACCATAGCTTTTTCCTGTAAAAGCGGGGGCAAAGGTAGATAATATTTTCAATTTAACAAGCATTTAAAAAGAATTTTTCTTGTTTTTTGAAAAATCGCTTATATTTGCGCTATTGAAAATTAAATCTAAAAACCTCTTAACTCTTAATGGAAAATTCGCTCGACACTCCCACTTCGCAAGTTCGGAACAACATCGTAAAATTTATCGGCAGAGGCTCCGAACTCTTTGCTATCGACTTGGTTAATATTATTCTCACCGTTCTTACTATCGGCTTGTATTACCCTTGGGCAAAGGCGCGCAAACTGAAATATGTGTTTCAACACACAGAGTTGGCTGGCAGCCGCTTCGATTTTCTCGGCACGGGGAAAGAAATCTTTCGCGGTTTTATCAAAGCTTTTTTTATCATACTCGGCTTTTATGTGCTGTATCTGATAGTTGTTTTTTTCATTGGCGATATTGCGCAACATGAAATCGTACTTGGCGTAACTATTGCTGTGTTTGTTTTAGCTTTCGGTGTCGGATTACCTCTGTTTATTGCATACGCTATTTACGGCACCTTCCGCTATCGTGCGGCGCGTACCTCGTGGCGGGGTATTTTAGCAGGCTTCCGGGCAAACAAGCGCGAGTTTATCACCACTTACCTCAAAGGCTACTACCTTGTTTTCGGTTCGATGCTTTTGTTCTACGCTCCGGCAATTATTGTTGCCTTTGTAGAACAGGGCAACAGCGAACCCTCTCCTCTCTCAGTACTCGTTATGTTGCTAATGTTTCCTGCAATGATTGCCATACTGTTCGCTTCGGCATGGTATCAAACCAAACTCTACAAAATTACCTACGGAAATCTGCGTTTGGGAAATTTGCAACTGCATTTCACCGGAAAAGTGAAGGAATTGTTTGGCATTATGGTCGTTGGGAGCATATTGTCGGGATTGACATTTGGAATTTACCTTTTTTGGTATTACAAAAATCTGTATAATTTCTTGATAGAAAATTTGTATGCCGAACAAGAGGGCGTACAATACCGCATGCGTTCCAATATTTCGGGAGGCAAAGTGTTTCGTCTCGAAATTGGGAATGCGCTGCTGCTTATCTTCACACTTGGCTTGGCTTATTCGTGGACATATTGCCGCACCGCGCGTTTTTTTGCCGATAACCTCGTGTTGCCCGAAGGCATCGACCTCGACAAAATTGAACAAACCGAACATGGCTACTCCGATACCACCGGCGAAGGTATGGCAGACATGATGGATTTGGGCGGAATATTCTTCTAAGTCATCTGTCATTGCAGGCTTGACTCGCAATTTCCTTTAGAGAGAATACTGGAATACATTCAGTATGACGAAAAAAATAAAAAAATGCAAACATTTACCGCTCGATACAGCAACGGACAAAGTTCGCGACTCTACGCTGCCGAAATTTCTTTTCGTCCGCAAGCATTGCTTATTACCTACACCGATGATTACGGAACGCAGCAAACGCGACTGTGGCATCTCAACGAGATAAATACCGACCGTTTCGGTTATTCGTTTGAATATAAACTCACCTACGGTAAATTTCCTTTCGAAAGCATTGAGGTAGATGAGGCTTTTTTCAATAGCTTTCATGCCCAATATCCGCAAATTAAATTAAGCAATCGAAACATTGAAATTATCCGCCGCAAAACATGGCGTACTATCGCTGTTGCGTTTACGGTTGTGGCGGTATTTTGCTCGCTGGTGTATTTTTTTGTGATACCTGCCGTGGCAGACAGCGTTGCAATGGCTATCCCCGTGAGTGTAGAAACACAACTTGGTGAAAAAATCTACCGGCAAAATATGCTGCCGTTTACTGTTGAGGATGAGCAAACAAAGTTGGTGAACGACTACTATGCTCAACTCGGTGTGGAGAGCGAATATCCCGTTCAAATTACCGTGGTAAACTACGACGAGGTAAATGCTTTTGCCATGCCGGGTGGACACATTGTTGTGTTTAGCGGCATGCTCGACCGCATGAACCGGCACGAAGAATTGGCGGGCGTGCTTGCACACGAATATGCTCATATCCATTACCGGCACTCGTTGCGTACTATTGTGCGCAGTTTGGCAAATTACGCCATTATTTCGATAGTAATAGGCGATGTGAGCGGCATATCGGGATTGATACTCGAAAATGCCGACAACCTGCGCGCTTTGCAATATTCGCGCGAGTTGGAAAAACAGGCAGACGAATACGCATTCAGTCTCCTGCGCGAAAAAGGCATCAACCCGCAGGGTATGATTTGGCTTTTTGAAACGCTGCAACGCCTGCAAGAGCACAGCGAAATAAATGTCACTATACCCGAATTTATGAGCAGCCACCCCGATACCAAAAACCGTATTGAAGCGATGAAAATGCTGCTCGAAACCGAGCCTTTTACGCCTGCTTCCGACGATGAATTACAGGTTATTTGGGGGAAAATAAAACGCTGAAAAATTTTCTTGAACGGGAAATAAGTGTATTTTTGTGTCGCAAAAAAATCGACCCATAAGAATTATCAAAACAAATATTTAACTATAAAAATTGTAACTATGTCAAAAGTAACAGTTGTAGGTGCCGGAAATGTAGGCGCCACTTGTGCAAATGTGTTGACTATTAATGAAGTAGCCAACGAAGTAGTAATGCTCGATGTAAAAGAAGGCGTTGCCGAAGGAAAAGCAATGGATATTAACCAAACGGCGCAATTGCTCGGTTTCGATACCAAACTTACCGGCGTAACCAACGATTATGCCGCTACTGCGGGTAGCGATGTGGTAGTAATCACTTCGGGTTTGCCCCGCAAACCGGGCATGACGCGCGAAGAGCTTATCGGCGTTAACGCAGGCATCGTAAAAAGCGTGGCGGAAAGTATCTTGAAATATTCGCCCAAAGCTATTTTGCTTATCGTTTCCAACCCGATGGATACGATGACTTACCTTGCGTTGAAAGCTACCGGATTGCCGAAAAACAGAGTATTCGGTATGGGCGGTGCGCTCGACAGCTCGCGCTTTAAATACAACTTGAGCCACGCTCTCGGTGCGAATGCCAACGAGGTGGAAGGCTTGGTTATCGGCGGACACGGCGATACTACCATGATTCCGCTTATTCGCTACGCTTCGTATAAAGGCTTGGCAGTGTCGAAACTGTTGCCTACCGACAAGCAGGAAGAAATCGTGAAAGCTACCATGGTGGGCGGTGCTACGCTTACTTCGCTGTTGGGAACTTCGGCTTGGTATGCGCCCGGCGCGGCAGCTGCTTTTGTTGCCGAGTCGATTATTCGTGACCAAAAGAAACTGATACCAAGCTGTGTGTACTTGGACGGCGAATATGGACAGAAAGATATTTGTATCGGTGTGCCTGCGGTGATTGGTAAAAACGGTGTGGAAAAAATTGTTGAGTTCGACCTTAATGCCGACGAAAAAGCGTTGTTCGAAAAAAGTGCTGCCGCTGTGCGCAATATGAACGATGTTCTCGGCGAAATGAAACTCGTTTAAATTTTTAGAGATAATTTTTCGTCATGTCGAACGAAGTGGAAACATCGCATTAATCGATCTGTTAGTGAGATATTTCCGCTACGGTTGGCATGACGAAACTTTTTTCATTTCATGAAATGAAAATTCTACTCATCATCTTTGGTTCATTGTCGCTGGGATTAGGCATTATCGGGATATTTGTTCCCGGACTGCCGGTAACGCCTTTTGTGCTGCTTGCGGCGGGTTGCTATGTGCGAAGTTCCAACAGGTTGTATGAGAAACTGATTGCCAATAAATTGCTTGGAAAATACATTGTCGATTTCAACGAGAAAAAAGGTATGAGCCGAAAAGCAAAAATACAGGCTATCGTTTTGATGTGGACAATGATACTCCTTTCAACTATTTTCTTAATAGATAATTCAACCGTTCGAATAGTTGTTCTTGCCTTGGGTGTTGTAGGTGCTGTAGTAGTAGGATTTTGTGTCCGAACTGTAGAATAAAAAAACCGAAAGCAATTCGCTTTCGGTTTTTTTATTCCTGTTATTTTCTTATTTTTCAATTCCCAGCAATTCAACCTCAAAAATCAGAGTTGAAAATGGAGGAATTGGATTCTGACTGCGCGCCCCGTAAGCCAATTCTTGTGGAATATAAAGTTTCCATTTCGAACCAACAGGCATCAACAGGAGAGCTTCAGTCCAACCTTTAATAACCTGACCTACACCAAATACGGCAGGCTCTTTGCGGTCGATAGAACTATCGAATTTTGTGCCGTCAATCAGCGTACCGGTGTAATGTACTTTCACGCGGCTTTCGGCAGTAGGTTTCGCGCCTTTGCCTTCTTTGATAATTTCGTATTGCAAGCCGCTTACGGTAGTTATTACACCTTTTTTGCCTTTGTTTTCGGCAAGGAATTTTTCACCTTCAGCTTTCACCTCGCCAAATTGCTTTTCGAGTTGTTCGGCTTGTTTTTTTTCCACAATACTTTGTAAAAAGATATTTGCTTGTTCGTCGGTGATTTGCAACTGTTTTTTAGAAATAGCAGTTACCAACGCATTTTTCACAATATCGAGATTCATTATAAGTGAAGAATCGCCGGCTAATCCTTTTTCGGCATCGGTTCTTATTTGTTGCCCGATGTTCAAGCCTAAAGCATAAAGCGCAAGGGTAGAATCTTTACTGCCGATGCCTTTGTCCAAGCCTTTCATAAAGGCATCAAATTCGGAACCAACAGAGTCGCCGTTCAAATAATTAGCCGATATATGATTTCCGTAGCCAACCCCGTAGCAATAGCTGATAGAGTCAATTTCGTTTGTCAATTTCACTTCGCCGCCCATTTTGTTGCACGAAGAGAAAATACCTGCTGCCAGAGCAAGCGTTGTAATAAAAGCGATTTTTTTCATTTCTTTGTTAATTTATAAAGTTCGTAAAGATTTTCAAGCAATGAGCCGTTGCGGCACATTCCCCCATTTATTTTATTTCTAAAAGTTGTACATCAAAAATAAGAGTCGAGTTAGGAGGAATGTTACCCATAGGCTGCGCACCATAACCAAGCTCGGCAGGAATATAAAGTTTATAGGTAGAACCTACGGTCATGTGTTGTACACCTTCCGTCCAGCCGGGAATTACGCGGTTGAGCGGAAACTCAATTGCTTCGCCGCGCTGAATAGAACTGTCAAACACGGTGCCGTCAATCAACTTTCCTTCGTAATGCACTTTTACAATGCTGGTATCGGCAGGATGTGCCCCGTCGGAAGGAATAATCACTTCGTACTGCAATCCGCTTGGCAAACTCACGATGCCTTGCTTTTTAGCATTTTCAGTGAGGAATTTTTTATTATCATCGATGTATTTTTGCTCGCGTTGAGCCTGATTTGCCTGAACATAATTTTGCACAAGACTGTCGGCTGTTGCACCGGTAATAGCCGCGTCCGTACCACGCAAAGAAGCTTGAAAACCTTGAAGAATAAGCTCAGTGTTTTGTTGCCCATCCATCAATTGATTGAGTTGTTTGCTGAAATCGCGTCCCACAGCCACACCAATAGCGTAGCTTACAGTGTCAATTTCAGTTTTCATAACCGGAGCTTTCGGTTTTTTTGCAGCAAAGCCGAGCGAACTCAACATACAAGCTGCGAGAATAAATGCTGTTTTTTTCATAATATTTTTTTGAATTTATAAAGTTGAAAATTTATTTTATTGAACCTCAAGTAATTCTACCTCGAAAATGAGTGTTGAGTGTGGTGGAATAGAACCTGCGCCCTGTGCTCCGTAAGCAAGTTCGGAAGGGATAAACAGTTTCCATTTCGAACCGGCAGGCATCAACTGCAATGCCTCCACCCAACCGCGGATTACTTGATTTACGCCGAATGTGGCAGGTTGTCCGCGGAGCACAGAACTGTCGAACACTGTACCGTCAATTAATGTGCCGTGGTAATGGCATTTCACTTTTTGCGAGGCAGCAGGTTTTGCCCCTGTGCCTGTTGTGATAATTTCGTATTGTAATCCGCTGGGTAGAGTAGTAACACCTTCGCGTTTGGCGTTTTCTGCCAAAAATTCGTTTCCGGCTTTGCTTTGTTCTTCAGCTTGGCGACTTTGCAGTTCGGTAAAGAAATCGTTGAGCAACTGTTGCGCTTCCTGATTGCTGATGTCTTGTTTGTTACCCTGCAAAGCGTCTTTCACGCCTTTGGCGAATGTTTCTAAGTCGAGATCTTTAATGCCTGCGCCCAACAAATTGTTGCCGATATTTAAGCCCAAGGCGTAACTGATTTTTGTCATAATATTTTTTAGATTGAAAAATTTTGTCGCAAAGATACAATTTGTTTCCGAAAATAAATACAAACACAAAAAAGCCCCAAGAAATTTCTCGAGGCTTTTTTTGAAAAAGTTCTAATTTTTAGAATTTGTAAACGAAACCAACTTGAAGATTGTTGGTGTTATACAAATCGTTAGCATCTAAACCTAAACCAAAATGTGTGCCGGCATCGCCTCCGTCAGGAGTATAAGAGCTGAATCCGAGAGCAAAGCAATTCAGTTGAGTAAACAAAACCCAGTTTTCTGTCAAGTTGTAAGCCAAAATTGGAGTTACATTAAGACCAAAACCGGTTCCTTTTAATTCATTACCTGCTGGATCCTCTTGTTTATCGCCTTCGAAATAAATTTGAGCTTTACCGATTACCTCAAATTTTCCGAATTGAAGGAAAGAGTAGCGAGCATAAGGAGCAATTGCCCAACTGTTTCCTTTAGCATCATTGTGGTATTTTTCAGTACTGAATGAAAAATCCAAACCAACATCAAATTTTTCGCTGAGATAGAAACCTATTTCAGGAGAAATAGTAAATTGATTTTTCAATGCGGATCCTGATTCCTCATTGTAAGAATCGAAACCAAGGCTACCGCCCACATAAATTTGTGCATTTGCACCAATCATTGTTGCAACAGCTAAAGCTGCAGTTAAAAGTAATTTTTTCATATTACATAAAGTTTTTAATTTGCCTACTCTTAGGGTTTTCGGCTTCGCCCATAGTTTTATCGGGGCAAAGATAAAATGATTTTTTAATATTCGTTTTTATTTTTTCGTTTTTTTCGCTGTTTTGTATGAAATAAATTAAATACGAACACGGAAAGTGATTGATACTCTGCATTTCAAGTGGCAATAAAATAGTTATCAACAGTTTTATTTTTTTGTAGAAAATGCTTTTTTTGTGGCTTTTTTGCTGTGTGTTTTCCATATTTTTAATATCTTTGTCGGGTATTTTTCAATTTTCATCTAAATGATTGATAATAAGAGGATTAAAACGGCGCTGGTATCGGTTTATCATAAAGATAAACTCGATATAATAGTTAAATTGCTCGCAGAGCAGGGTGTAAAATTTATTTCTACAGGAGGAACGCAGGAATTCATTGAGTCGCTGGGTTTTGAGTGTCAAGCTGTAGAGTCGCTTACAGGCTACCCTTCCATTTTGGGTGGACGCGTGAAAACGCTGCATCCGAAAATTTTTGGTGGAATCCTTACCCGCCGCGATAATGCGACTGATAACGAACAGATTGCTCAATACGAAATACCCGAAATAGACCTTGTAATTGTAGATTTATATCCCTTTGAAGATACGGTGGCTTCGGGAGCTGACGCGCAAAGCATTATTGAAAAAATCGACATCGGCGGCATTTCGCTTATTCGTGCGGCGGCAAAAAATTTCAAAGATGTAGTGATTGTTGCTTCGCAGGCGCAATACGAACCTCTTGCCGAATTATTGGCAGAAAAAGGAGCAGAAACCACGCTCGAAGATCGTCGCTGGTTTGCCAAAGAGGCATTTGCGGTATCGTCGGGTTACGATTCGGCAATATTTAACTGGTTCGACGGCGAGAGCAATTCTTACCTGCGTTATACCGAAAACGAAGAAAAAGCACTGCGCTACGGTGAAAATCCGCATCAATCGGCACTGTTTTTTGGTAAGTTCGACGAATTGTTTGAACAGCTGCAAGGAAAGGAAATTTCGTATAACAATTTGTTGGATATCGACGCTGCAGTAAATCTTATTGCCGATTTCGAAGATATAACTTTTGCCATTTTAAAGCACAACAATGCTTGCGGATTGGCATCTCGCCCCGTATTGCTCGATGCGTGGAACGCCGCTTTGGCGGGCGACCCTGTGTCGGCTTTTGGCGGAGTGCTTATTACCAACGCGATAGTTGATAAAGCTACGGCAGAGGAAATAAACAAACTCTTTTTTGAGGTGATTATTGCGCCCGATTACGATATAGATGCACTCGAAATTTTGACTCAAAAGAAAAATCGTATCATTTTGATACAAAAACAGGCAAAGCTGAAAAAACGACAGATTCGCACGGTACTCAACGGAGTGCTTGTGCAAGATAAAGATACTAAAACCGAAACGCCCGACGATTTGAAAGTTGTAACCACTCTTGCTCCCGATGCCGCGCAGGTAGACGATTTGCTTTTTGCCAACAAATTGGTGAAGCACAGCAAATCGAACGCTATTGTTTTGGCAAAAAATCGTCAGCTTTTGGCAAGCGGAGTGGGGCAAACTTCACGCGTAGATGCGCTTAAGCAGGCTATCGAAAAGGCAGGAACTTTTGGTTTCGACCTTAATGGCGCGGTAATGGCTTCGGATGCGTTTTTTCCTTTTCCCGACTGTGTGGAAATTGCGGACAAGGCAGGCATAACAGCTGTTATTCAGCCCGGAGGCTCTATTAAAGACCAGCTCAGTATTGATTATTGCAACGAACATGGTATGGCAATGGTTGTTACGGGATTTAGGCATTTTAAACATTAAAAATTTAACAGAAGATAAAATTTATGGGATTATTTTCATTTACCCAAGAAATTGCGATTGACTTGGGAACTGCCAATACTATTATCATTAGTAACGATAAAATTGTGGTGGACGAACCTTCGGTAGTAGCACTCGACCGTCGCACGGACAAACTGATTGCCATTGGCGAAAAAGCCCGCCAAATGCACGGTAAAACACACGAAAATATCCGTACCGTGCGTCCTTTGCGCGATGGTGTGATAGCCGATTTCTATGCTGCCGAACAAATGATTCGCGGCATGATAGCGATGATAAACAATAAGCCGCGGTTATTTTCGCCCTCGTTGAAAATGGTGGTTTGTATCCCTTCGGGTTCGACTGAGGTGGAAATTCGTGCTGTGCGCGACTCGGCAGAGCATGCCGGCGGACGAGAGGTATATATGATTTACGAACCTATGGCGGCAGCTATCGGTATTGGTATTGATGTGGAAGCTCCCGAAGGTAATATGGTGGTGGATATTGGCGGTGGTTCGACTGAGATTGCAGTAATTTCGCTTGGTGGCATCGTGAGTAATAAATCTATCCGAATTGCGGGCGATGACCTTACGGCTGATATTATGGAGTATATGGGTCGCCAGCATAATATTCGCGTAGGAGAACGCACGGCGGAGCTTATCAAAATAAATGTAGGTGCTGCTTTGACCAGCCTTGAAGATGCTCCGGAAGATTATGTTGTGCATGGACCGAATCGCATGACGGCATTGCCTATTGAGGTGCCTGTGTCGTATCAGGAAATTGCACATTGTTTGGAGAAATCGATTTCTAAAATCGAAGTTGCTATTTTGAGTGCGCTCGAACAAACTCCTCCCGAACTGTATGCCGATATTGTAAAAAAAGGTATTTGGCTGGCAGGTGGCGGTGCTTTGCTGCGCGGTTTGGATAAACGCTTGAGTGACAAAATCAATATTCCATTCCATATTGCCGAAGATCCGCTGCGCGCAGTGGCTCGCGGAACAGGTGTGGCATTGAAAAATGTAGACAAATTCTCGTTCTTGATGAGATAATGCAGTGATGAGCTAACAGCTAATAGTGATGAGTGTTTTTACTATTAGCTTGTAGCTATTAGCTATTAGCTGAATGAAAAACTTAATCCGATTTTTTGTAAACTACGGCATTTATTTTCTTTTTATTATATTGGAAATAAGCGCATTACTGCTGGTGGTGAATAATAATAGCTTTCAGCAGAGTGTGTTTTGGCAGTCGTGTAACAATGTGAACGGAAAGGTTTACGCTTGGAATCGCTCCGTATGGGATTATTTCAGCTTGAAGCAGGTAAACAAAGACCTTGCGGTAGAAAATGCCGAACTGCGTAACAAGCTTGCGCTGTACGACAACCAATATCACAGTATGCTGGCAGATTCACTTCAACCAAGTGTTTTTGTGTTGAGTCCCGAGCGGGAATACAGCTGCCTGTCGGCAAAGGTGATAAATAACAGCACCAATAAACTTCAAAATTATATTACTCTCAACAAAGGGCAGGCAGATGGTGTTCGCCGGGAGATGAGCGTGGTCAATTCGCAAGGCGTAATAGGGATAGTGAAAGCAGTATCGGAGCGTTTTTCGGTAGTGATGCCTATTCTGAATCCGAAACTGCAAGTGAGTTGCAAAATCAAGCGTAACGGCAATACGGCAAATACACTGGGACAGATAAAAGACATCGGTTCGCTTGTGTGGGACGGTACTGATTACCGTTTTGCCGATATGCTGCAGGTGCCGCGCCATGTACCTATCAAGAAAGGCGACACGGTAGTAACGAGCGGCTATTCCGATTATTTTCCCGAAGGAATTTTGATAGGTAGAATCGAAGAATTTACCAAAGCGTCGGACGATAACTACTATAATATTAAGGTGCGGCTGGCAGTTAATTTCCGCACCATATCTTATGTGTATGTACTTGAATACCGGCACCGTGAAGAACAGCAAAAACTCGAACAACAAGTAGCAAAATGAATTTAATACTTCAAAATATAGTGCGCTACCTTGTGTTGGTGTTAGTACAGGTATTAATACTCAATAATATACATTTCTTGGGTTTCGTTAATCCGTATCTGTATGTATTGTTTATTCTTGCCTTGCCGCTCAATATGTCGCGTTCGTTGCTGCTGGTGTTGGCATTTGTGCTGGGATTGAGTATCGATACCTTTGTCGGCACGCCCGGAGTTCATGCTTTTGCTTGTGTATTTGTTGCCTTTGTGCGCGAACCTTTGCTTAAATTGCTGCTGCCTCGCGACGATAATCACGAATTGTTTACGCCTTCGATGCGCTCGTTGGGCGAAGGCGTTTATCTAAAATATGCCGTACTCATGGTGTTTATTCACCACATTGTGCTGTTTTTGATAGAAGCATTTTCGTTTCAACATTTCGGGTTTCTTTTGCTGCGTATTGTGGCAAGCTCACTGTTTACCCTTGTACTTTTGCTTGGAATAGAACGATTAAAGCTACATAATCGGTAATGATAAACGACAATTTGCAAAATCGGAAGTCGGTATTGATAAAAATGATGATTTTTGTCTTTGTCGTTTTTGTCTGTCAATTGATTAATTTGCAGATAATCAATAAGTCGTACAAAGAAAGTGCCGACAGTAATGCTTTTCTAAAAAAAATAAAATATCCTGCTCGCGGATTGATATACGACCGCAATGGCAAGTTGTTGGTATACAATAAACCTGCCTACGATGTGATGGTGGTAATGAAAGAGGTACAAGAGTTTGACACGCTCGATTTTTGTCGTACTATGAAAATAGACAAGGCAAAATTCCACAAGCTCATGAAGGCTACCAAAAACCGCTTGGGATATTCGGATTATACACCGCAACAGTTTATTGCAGGTATCGACAGTGTAGAGGTATATGCCGTATTGCGGGAAAAACTATCCAATTTCCCCGGATTTCATTTGCAAGACCGCACCTTACGCGGTTATCGTTTCCCTTGTGCGGCTCATGCGTTTGGCTCGGTAGGAGAGGTGTCGAAATCGGACATTGAAAAAGACCCCTACTATATACAAGGCGAGTACATCGGTAAAAACGGAGTAGAAAAATTCTACGAAAAAGAATTGCGCGGGGTAAAAGGAGTAGAGATACTTATGCGCGACTCGCGCGGAAGAGTGAAAGGCTCGTACGAAAACGGTGCGCTCGACATTATGCCCGAATCAGGCAACAATATCACCCTTTCGCTCGACATTGAATTGCAGGAATACGGCGAAAAGCTCATGCAGGGGAAAATAGGCAGCATAGTAGCCATCGAACCTGCTACGGGCGAAATTTTGGCGCTGGTAAGCAGTCCATCGTTCGACCCGTCGGTGCTGGTAGGACAGTCGCGGACAGAGAATTTCAATCAGCTAAATTCAAGTGCATTAAAACCCCTGCTCGATCGTCCGCTGCAGGCGCGTTATCCGCCCGGGTCGACTTTCAAGGTGGTTAATTCGCTTATTTTCCAGCAAGAGGGAATTATTAACGAGCACACTCGTTACCCTTGTCATGGAGGCTTCGTGGCAGGCGGCTTGCGTGTAGGTTGCCATAGTCATGTTTCGCCGCTCGATTTGCCGCACTCCTTGCAGCATTCCTGCAATGCCTATTATTGCTATGCGTTGCGCGCTATGATAGACAACAACAAATACGGTTCGGTGCAAAATGCGTTGGAAACATGGAAGGACCATATTGTTTCGTTTGGTTTCGGCTATAAGCTGGGGGTAGATTTTCCTACCGAAAACAGGGGTTATATACCCAATGCCGAAGTATACGACAAAGTATACGGCAAGCGCGGCTGGCGCGGACTTACCATTATTTCTATTGCCATCGGGCAGGGAGAGGTGATTTCTACGCCTATTCAAACAGCCAATTTGGCAGCTATTATCGCAAATCGCGGGTATTGGTACACCCCGCATATTGTGAAAAAGATACAAGGCGGGCACATAGATTCGCTTTATACCCGCAAACGCGTTACCTCGGTAGAAAGGCGGTATTTTGAACCCGCTGTCGAAGGAATGGAACTGGCGGTGTTGGGTGGAACAGCCCGTATTGCTTCATTGGCGGCAGACAACATTGTGGTGTGTGGAAAAACCGGTACGGCACAAAATCCGCATGGAAAAGACCACTCCATTTTTATGGCATTCGCTCCGAAGGATAATCCTAAAATAGCTATTGCCGTGTTTGTGGAAAATGCAGGTTTTGGAGCTACCTGGGCAGGACCTATTGCCAGCCTGATGATGGAAAAATATTTGAAGAAAGAAATAGCTCCAACCAGAAAGTATTTGGAAGAAAGAATGTTTAACACAAGTTTAATGCCCCTTGCAGCGAAACATTAATATCATACAAACAATAGACTGGACCAGTGTAGTGCTATATCTATTGCTGGTTTTTATGGGTTGGATAAGTGTGTACGGCGCAAGCTACGACTTTGAAAACACAAGTATTTTAGACTTCGACCAGCGAGCCGGGAAGCAGTTGTTGTGGATAGTTTGCAGCTTTGGGCTTGGCATACTGCTGTTGATGATAGACAGTCGTATATACGATGTGTTTGCCTATTTTATTTATGCTGCGGTAATACTACTGTTGATAGCCACCATTTTTCTGGCTCCCGAGATAAAAGGTTCGCGTTCGTGGCTGGTGCTCGGACCGGTGAGTCTTCAGTCTGCCGAGCTGGCAAAATTTGCTACAGGATTGGCGCTGGCAAAATACATGAGCCGTTATAATTTCAAACTGCACGGTATTCGTGCCTATCTGCCCGTACTGTTTATCATTTTATTACCCGTGCTGTGTATCCTTATGCAGAATGAAACGGGGTCGGCATTGGTATTCCTGGCATTTTTCCTTGTACTGTATCGCGAAGGTATGTCGGGAGTATTGCTCTATATGGGCTTATGCTTTGTGCTGCTGTTTATAGTGGTAGTACGATTTGGCGACACCATGATTCAGGTAGACAGGGGTACCCTCGGAATGGTGTTGGCGCAAGCATTTATCATCGTATCGCAATTGGGCTTTATTGCTGTTTTCGAAAAGAATTTCAAGCTGATAAAGCTTTTCCTGCAAGTCTATGCCGGTATTATTGTGCTTGCAGTAGTACTCAATTTCTTCCTGAAAATAAACTACGAATATGTTGGCTATTTTGCTATTGCGCTATCGGGAGGCTATCTTGTTTTCAAATCAATCAGTCTGCACCGGAAAAGCTATTTTCTCATCACCCTATTTATGCTGCTGTGCGTAGGCTACTCGTTTTCGGCAGACTATATCATCGATCGCGTGCTCGAACCACACCAGCAAAGCCGAATCCGCGTAGTATTGGGTATGGAAGACGACCCGTCCGGAACAGGCTACAATGTCAATCAATCGAAAATTGCTATCGGTTCGGGACAATTTTTGGGCAAAGGCTTTCTTAACGGCACACAAACCAAACTCAAATATGTGCCCGAACAAGACACCGATTTCATCTTTTGCACCGTAGGCGAAGAACACGGTTTTTGGGGAGCAGTATTGGTACTGAGCATCTACCTCGCGCTGATGTTGCGCCTGCTCATGCTTGCCGAACGACAGCGCGAGCCGTTCAGCCGTATTTACGGTTACTCGGTAGCGGCAATTCTGTTTTTTCACTTCACCATCAATATCGGCATGGTGCTTGGTTTAGCACCGGTTATCGGTATACCGCTGCCGTTTTTCAGCTATGGCGGCTCGTCGCTTTGGGGATTCACCATCCTGCTGTTTATCTTTTTGCGCCTCGACGCTGCCCGACTGGGTATTATGCGATAAAGATGTAGGGGCGTATTGCATACGCCCTCTTGCATACCCCATTGCATACGCCCTCTTGCCTACACCCCATTGCCCATGCCCTGTATCGCTATTCCCGTCATTGCGAGGAACGAAGCAATCTTAGAGTCTTGTATCAGATTGCTTCGTGGTATTTGCTTTACACAACTCAACGAGATTGATTCCGAAAAGCATCAAAATTCACAGAAATCTGCTCCGCTAAAGCCTCTATTGAAATATTCTTTTGAAGAGCAAACTGTCGGTAAATCTCCGCTATCGGCTTGTTGCCGTCGTCGGTTTCGAGGAAAATCCGGTTAAGAGGAACCGCCTGTATTGTATCGTGCAATTGCTCAATACCTTTGCCAAACGACAAATAAAACCCCTGTTCAATCAACTGCCTCGCCTGCATTACTCTACCCCGAAAACCGTGGATAAGCCATGCCTGTTTCGGACAAAGCTTGTTGTGCAGGCTGGCAATTTCATTAAAAGCGCGCACACAGTGTATTATCACAGGCTTTTGTACCTGCTCGGCAATAGCAACATGTCGACGAAAAACCATTCCCTGCAGTTCGAGCGGCGTGTCGCACACCCTGTCCAAGCCTGTTTCGCCGATTGCCACAACCCGTTCGTGCGCAGCAATGCCCGCTACAACTTGCAGCTTCTCCTCCCAATCGGCATCAATCATCCATGGATGTAAACCCACGGAACAAAGCTGTTCGTCGTTTTTTTCGATAAACCGCTCTACTTCCTCGGGAAAGCAATTCACAACGCTAAGCACATTGCTTGCCGGGTGGTGGCTATGTATGTCGATAAAAGCAGTCATGGTACCGGGTCGTAGCCGTGCCCGCCCCAGGGATGGCAGCGAGCCAGGCGTTTAATAGTGAGCCATACACCTTTAAGCCCGTATTTTTTCACCGCCTCGATAGCATATTGCGAGCACGAGGGCGTATAGCGGCAACTCTGTGGCAGCATGGGCGAAATCAGTGCGCGGTAGGTGTACACCGGAAAAAGCACTATGGCAGTAAATAATTTGTTCATGCAGGCAATTGTTCGGCAATACGGGCAAGCGCTTCTTGCATCTTTGCCTCAATCAGTTTAAAAGGCAATTCGTCGTTTGCCACATAATTAATACCAATATTCAGCGAATAACTCTTCCCGTCAAGCAACGAAAACAGCGGAGATTTATGCAACCGGTAAGCCTCGCGTATTCGCCGTTTAAGCAAGTTGCGCGAAACAGCCCGTTTCCGTCGTTTCTTAGGCACACTTATTACAATGCGCGCATTTGCCGTTTCAAGCTTTTCGTCGGGCAAATACAACACCCGCAACGGATAGACAATAAAAGCCTTACCTTCGGTAAACAAACGGGCAATGCGGATTTCACCCGTGAGCCGTTGCGATTTGGGAAACGAAAAATCAGTCATTTGTTTTTGTAGAAATATAATAGGGGCGGAATTAGCAATCACGACCAACGGGAGTAAAAAAAACTCCGCCCAATAACAGGGTCGAGGCACAAAAGTAAAAAGAAAAGGCAAGAAATCGTACAAAAAACGGAATTATTTAATTAGTGGAAAGTGGAAAGTTGAAAGTTGAAAGTTGAAAACGGCGCGGCGTATCGCCTGCCGCTACCCTTGCGTTCGGCGTAGGGGCGTATTGCATACGCCCTGTTCTGTAATTGTATTTGCGAAAATTTGCGTTTTTTTGTGTCATTTGCGTTCTTTTGCGAGAGCCTCTCTTGCTACGCCCTGTATCGCCTGCGCCCTTTTGCCTGCGCCCTCTTTCTCCCGCCCTGCACAAAATAACCCCATGCCACAAGCGCAGCACGGGGTTAAACGGACAATAAGTCCGCGTCGGCATCGGGGAATACGGGCGTATACAATACGCCTACTGCAATTATCTACTATCCAATTAAATATTAAATATTAATTTATTAATTATTAATTAATCAAAGCCGTTCTCACATCGTAAGCCTTTTTGGCAAGAATGTTTTTTTCTACCATGTCATCTTTACAATTGTAGATTATATCCTGTAAAGAGAATGTCTTTTCAAGGGCAGAAATCAGTTTCTTATTCAAACAGCGATTCTCTTCAAGTGCCTCATAATATTTTTGTTTGTATTCTTCATCCGGTTGGTGCTCCAACAACATACTACCTCTTCCGGTCAATAACCAGTCGGGACTAATATCTTCGTAATAAAATACGATTTTTTGTATGATATCCTCCCCTAACGAACCTTTATTTTTGTACATTTTGCTAAAATAACTGTTGCTGACACCTATTTTTATAGCCAATTGATTAAAATTATATCCCTGACAATCAAGAAAATACTTCAACCTATCAATTATTTTCGTAAAATTTTCAACATTTTCTTGCATAATTCGTAAAGTAGTTAGATATTTGCGCTGCGAATTATTTCGCAAAAAAGAAAAACGATTCGCTCATATTTGTAATATGAGTTACGAGTCAGACCAAGATTTATGCTACAAATATAGCAATCGTTTTTAATTAATGTTCAGAAAAGAATAAAAATTCATTACAAAGCGTTAAAAGACAAAGCTCTTTAAACGGTTAAAAGGCATGAAAAGTCGGAAATCATAAGGGCTTATGTTTGTTGTGTTTAAACATAATAAAAACTGTAAAAACAGTCGAAAAAAGAATTAACTATTAAAAAGTATTTTTTCATCGAGAGGGAAGGAAATTTTCCTCAAGTGGTACGAAAATTTTCCTCAAGTGAAAAAAATATTTTCCTCAAGTGGAAAATTCATTCAAATTAAATATTAACCCCGCAGGCAAAAAGCCTGCATAAAAAAAACAAGTTATGAAGTATAAATTAATTCAAAAGGTGCACCCCACTCAACCGGACGCACCCAGAAAGCATTACGCAATACCTGTAAACGCAGGTAAGTTCACGCTAAGAAATTTGTCGGAAGAAATTGCCGCGCGCACATCACTCTCGCGAGGCGATATCGAAAATGTACTCACCACGCTGGTAGAAACAATGCCCGTAATGCTCAAAGTAGGCTTAAGCATCAAGTTGGGTAACTTCGGCACCTTTAGACTGAATCTTGCAAGCGAAGGCGTAGACAATGCCGACGAATTTACAACAGCAAACATCAAAGGTGTAAAAATAATTTTTACCCCGAGCGCAGAAATGAAACAATCGTTGAAAGCTACCCCGCTCGAACAAGCATAAAAATTTCATACAGTAATTTTTTTTGATTGACTTTCATGTTGAACTCAACACTTGTCCGTTATGTAGAACAGAATTGACACATTGCATTAGGTCTTGTGCAATGTGTCCGAATTCGTTTAATGTAACGGACATTGTTGTGTTTAGACATCTCCCGATGTAAAACAAACTAAAAAATGGAAGCATCCCTGTTAAGTCGTATTTGTCATTGCAAAGAAACCGTATTCGTCATTGCCACACACCCCGTCATTGCGAGGAAACCGTATTCGTCACTGCAAAGAAGGAACGACAACGCAATCTCGACGCGCATCGTCATTGCGAGGAGGAACGACGAAGCAATCTCAGTACAGAGAATGGATTGCTTCGTACCTCGCAATGACGGGAACCCGAGCACCGTGCCGTCACAGCAAAGAAGAACGACGACGCAATTGCGACGCACCCCGTCACAGCGAAGAAGGAACGACAACGCAATCGTTACGCACATCGTCATTGCGAGGAGGAACGACGAAGCAATCTCAGTACAGAGAATGGATTGCTTCGTACCTCGCAATGACGGGAACCCGAACATCGTGCCGTCACAGCAAAGAAGAACGACGAAGCAATCGCGACGCACCCCGTCATTGCGAGGAGGAACGACGAAGCAATCTCGAAAAAAGCCATATTCGTCATTGCAAAGAAGAACGACGAAGCAATCTGATACGAGATTCCAAGATTGCTTCATTCCTCGCAATGACGGGAACCCGAACACCGTGCCGTCATTGCGACCGCGAGGAACGAGCGGGAAGCAATCTCAGTACAAGAATGGACTGCGGCGTAACTCGCTCATAACAGCAACAGGTTGCTCTACAAGTCAAAAACCTGTAATCCCCCAAAAACATACACTACCTACAATATATAAATCAACATTTCAAAAAAAAATTAATTAATTATTTAAACATGAACAAAAATCAACCAAAACAGAAGCCTCGAAATCGCTTTCGCTGGCTTCTACTGCTTGCGTCTATCTTTATGACTCTGGCAGGACAAAACGCCATGGCACAAAACGACTTGAGCGAAACTGTCGTTCCCGAAGCGGTAGTGCGAATGGGCGACAATCTTAGCTTTACCGTAGATGTAGCTTCGAGCGCGGGTCTCACCAATGCGCAGCTGGAAGTTGCCGCGCCGGCAGGCTTCGAATTCGTAGCCGGACAGCCGGGGCTTATTGCCGGCTCGCTGAGCGGCGACAGGCGCACGGCTCGTTTTACGGTAAATGTGCCGCAAGGCAACAAACGCCCGGTAGCATTTCAGGTAAAAGCCTTGTGCGAATCGGTGGAAAAAACAAAGATGACCTACACTCTTTATGCTGCCGACGGAACAACAGTACTTGTTGCGGCTAAAAGCGGAAATGAGATTGCGAATTTCATCAATCCGATTTTATTGACAACCTATCCGGCTCCGGTAGATGTTACTTTAGGCGTTGCTGCTACCCGGATTATAACGATGGAGCAAACGGCAGCTTTGTCGCACGCCAACAATATTCAAATAAATGCCGTTTGCACCGATAAAACAGGTATTGCCGTTACCAAACTTGAGGTAAGCAGTACGGGAACAGGCGGCTGGATAGATATTACCGCAACCGGACTTGACGCCTCAAAAGCCGATAGATATGTATATACTTTGACACGCGCCAATACATTTACGCCCTTGTCTTATGCGGGCAGTCAATTGCGCGAAGGGTCAAAAATCTATATCCGCGAAACGCTTGTTCTATCCAAATGTACAGCCGGTACGATTAACTATGCCGTAGCATTTGGCGATGGCACTACTTTTTGCGCTCCGCTTCCGGCTTCGGCAGGAAATGCCGTGTTGAATGTAGCAGACCAGGCGTTTAACCCTGTTATGTCTGTTGCTGTTACGAAAAATCCTACTTCGCCGACCGATTGGGGCAAGCACACTTATACCGTGAGCAACAGCTCTGCTACGGCTACCCTAAACGATATTTACACTACTTGGAACACAACAGCTCGTAGAATATACGAAAAAGCTTTCTTTTCCGATGCGAGCGGAGAGCCTGTATTATTAGCCGGCGATACGGTTTTTGTTACCACTACTGCCGCAAGCAATACCGGTACTACCACTTTTGGAACAGGTACCGCTACAGACCTGACTTTGCGGGATTATTACAGGGCAAGAGGTTTTATTGCCACTGCCGGCGACTCTGTGTATAACGACCTGCCTGCAGGAAAAACCATTTATATCACGCAACTGTGGAATCTTAATTTCAGCAGTTTAGCTGCCAATTGTCCCATGCAAATAAATGGCGGATTTGCCCATGTATTTGAGTTCTATTATTACAACCAGTGCGGCACTCGCTTGATGCGACCTAATATTTACGGTTCGGGCAGTACGAATTCTTATGTTGATGGATATGAAGGATTAACCTTATCTTCTTTGGAAGTACAACCATCGATGTTGAATGTCGGTGAATCTGCAAAGGTGTATTTTATGACAAGGTTGGGTCATGGTTTCCCGGCAGCTAATGTGGCGGCGGGTACAAGTTCTCATTTTATAAAAATAACCCTGCCTGCCGGATTGGATTTCGACCCTGCGGCAGCTTTCCCTGTTAGAATACTATCTGCTTCAAAAGGAGCATTGACCAACGGAAATGTCGATATGGCTTCGGGACGAATCCAGGTGATAGACAACCAGCACATCATTGTGCAAAATATAGCAAATACCAATGCATTAAACCATTGTGTGGAAGTTGCCGTAAAACCCAACGGCACAGTAAGCACCGTGCAGCCTCAAATAGCTGTCGAGCAGGCGTTAGATTGGGGTAATACAGGCACGCAATATCGCTTTGGCTGTTCTACCGGGAATATAAACTTTGTTGTAAAAACCCCTTGTTCCGAAATTGAAGCAATCGATTTCAGCATTGACCGTACTTCGATGGGGTGGACAAACATCAGCAAAACAGCCCACATCAGCAAAGCCGACGGCGCAAATACAAAAGTAATTTACGCCAACGACAATGTAAGCATCACCTCCAAAATGAAGATAAACTATGCTTCTCCGCTTACGATTACGGCTGCCGACAAACTTATGACGGTAACATCTTATACGGGCACTCAATACCTGATAAAAAATCCCGACCGAGTTAGTGCCGGCACATTAATTTACTACGATGTCAGCGCCGGCAATGTGCATACCATTCCGGTGGCTGCTACCGATATAACATACAGAAACAGTGCAGGAATCCAATTTATGGAAATGGATATGGCGCCGCTGTTGCTTAACGAAGGAATTACTGCTTTGCGCGGCAATGACTCCATACGCCTCGAACTCTTTATGCGCACACAGCAAAACTTGCCGGTGCTAAATAGAGAAGGTTTGAGAGATGTGCAATTTGAAGTCTATCGTGAGTCGGGCGCCGATACATACCAATGCTACTCCTTGCTCGATCAGGTTACTTTCGTACAAAGCCCTATGAATTCCCTTCGGGCAAGAAATGCGGATTCCAGCTATGATTGGCGCGAAAATGCCGTTATAAACCAGAATAACTTCTGGTGGGGAGGTTCAAAAAATACGAACGGCGGCAATCTGTTAACTGCCGGCGAATACCGCCCCAACTTGGATTCGATTTCCCGTCTTTATATGGAAATCAACTCACTGGTCAAAATCAATACTATTTCTACGACATTGAGCGGTAGGGTAATGGGTAATGAGTTGAACAGGACTTTAACCGGCGTTACCTTGCAATTAGGAAAAGCTCCCGAAGACTATTCTGCGCAGGAAATAGCAGATGAAACCGGATTGACCCAAGCCGATTTCAACAAACTGGGATATCATATTTGGTATAAAGACGGAAGAACATTCTTGCGGGTCGATTCCTTGAAAGACGCGATGTTGAATTCTGCTGAAAGATCTTGGGAAGATTATAACCTAACCTTCAACTACCAGGGTGTAAATATGTACTCGATGATTAATAATGCTACATTCAGTACCAATGCCAACGAAAAGAATGTTACGGTTAGCGGTCTGGACTATCCGACTTCCGCAGCACCCGTACGAAGAAGCTGGACGAAGCAAAATATTGGATTTAATATAAATACACCTCTGTTTTACAGCATTGGGTTGAATAGCCCTGCACCGGAGCAAAATCCTATGACCAATATTGTAGAGTGGTCCCTCACCATATCCAATAACAGCGTTTGGGCAAGTACCGATGGCGTTTTGCCTAATACCTGGCTTGCTTTTGAGTGCCCTACGGGTATAAAACCTTATAAACTTATAGCTCCGGGCGGTGCGGCAATAGCCGATATCAGTACTGCCGGTTTCCTCGAATACGACCAAGACGGTATTACATACTATTGGGTAAAAGTAGGCAATGTAAACGCCTCTACTCCGCAAACCTATCGTTTGCAGTGTACTTACACGGCTTGTGCCGGACAACCGGGCTTAACCATAAAATGTGGCGCAAGCAAATCCGATTATCCGCAAGACCCCTATATGAGTTTTGCACAGCAACCGTATAATTCGCCTCAAATGCCGATACGCGGCGTGGTTAGCACAGCAGTAAAATTTAATCCGCCTGTTATCGCTTTCTCGGGCGACCTTGCCTACATTCCTCACAATATGCCGCAAGGAACCATCAACTATTGTGAAGCGGTTGACTTTGTGGGCAATGCGTATAACGGTACCGCCGCCGAGGTGTATAATGTAAAATACCGCATTGAGCTGCCCGACGGAATGAACTTCAACGCAGCGGTAACGCCTAAGGTAACTTACAACGGCGTTACTACCAATGCTTCCGCCGCTTATCAAGCAGGTCGCGAGGTATTTATCGAACTCGGCGCAGGCATTAAACTCAATGCCTACGACGGTATAGACGGCGGCAGCGACGAAGCCCGAGTTACCTTCTCGCTTAAAACCTCTTGCGGATTTAGCAACCGAAGTATTATTTACGCCAATGTAACCGGCGAGAGCGGTTGCGGCGCTGTGGGCGAGAATGTGTTGCTTAGCAGCCAGCCCGTTATGATTGAAGGCGTGGCAGATGTGCCCGTTTACCAGATTACGCAGTTACAGGTAAATCAAAGCGCGTACAGCTACTCGGCAACAAACAGCCGCAACCTGATAGTACAGGGACAATATACCCTGGCAGCTATCAGCGGAGCCACGGCAAGCAACATGGCAATGATAGACATTCCTGCCAATATGACTTTGGTAAACTCGACTATGACCAGCAGCAAAGGTACTACAAGCAGCTTTACGCAAAACGGTACCTTGCTGGAAGCGCCGTTCAACAACTTTATCGCCGCCGGCGATGTGAACAACGGTGCCTTTGGCGATACCTATACCTATACTATCGAGTTGCGTCCCGACAATCCCGCCCAGCTTTCGTGCGACGAAATAGCAGTGCGCGCCTATTCGGGTGTAACTACCGAAGTATGGTGTTCGGCAACAAGCAGCATGTGTACCCTTGTGAACCCTGCCGATGTTGACCAGACGGTAAGCACCACGATAGACCAGCTTGCCCTGGAGTTTGCCAATATCACTGCCACCGGTAGCTACGGCGGCTCCAACACGGAGCATGTGGTTATCTCGGGCGAATTGCATAACACAGGCACCGTAGACGCCGGAAAAATGAACATCGATGTGTATTATTTCGATGGCGTACAGTATGTACCCGTTGCCGATGCCAACCTGCGCAATATTCAAAGCAATATCATTTTGGCGGGCGGTACCACATCGTTCACTATGGAGGGTAACATCGTTTATCCCGAAAGCGTTTGCCAGCTCAAACTGGTGTTGAGCCGCGACAATGCCGCCAACGCTTCGGGCAATGCTTACCTCTGCTACGACTTTGAGGTAGAAGTACCAACCCCTGCATACTCGGTTCAAAATCCGCTTATCGAAAACATTTGTCCGATGAGCGTAAACACGCCAATCGGCGAAGGCTCCCTGCCCCGTTATACCTACGAATGGAGTCCTTCCGATTACCTGAACAATGCTGCCATAGCCAATCCGCTGTTTAGCTACGACTATGAAAACAACCCCAAACCGAATGGCGATGTGCTTGTCTACAACCTTACGGTTACCCGTCCGGGCTGTACGCCTGTGAGCAATCAGGTAACGGTACATGTAAAAGGCTTACCCTCGGTACAAGTAAGCGACCGTGTTGTTTGTCCGAACGCAAGCGTGAATATTCCGCTTAGCGACCCGACAAACACTACGCCCGGCACCCCAACAACTTATACCTGGAGCGTAGAAACCGATATGGGTACGGGCTTGCCTGTCGGTGGAACGGGCAATACCATATTTGCGGCAAGCGTTGCAAACAACACAACCGATACCATTACAACGGTTTATTTGGTAACCCCCATGAAAGACGGTTGTACCGGAGTAACACAACGATTTACGGTAAAAATTGCGCCTAAGCCTACGCTTGCTGTCAAGGCGCTGACCCCTATCTGTCTGGGTGCAAGCATCGATTTGGCTACTGCAATCACAGCCTCTCCGGGTTTAACCGTGGCGTATTTCGACGACAACTACAACGAATTGCCTTCGAGCACGGTTATCCCAACCGCTACCGGTACCCAAACCTATTATGCACAGGCAACAGCCACGGCAGCGCCCTCGTGCACAGGCGATTTCTATAAGATCATAGTCAGAGTACAGGCGGCAACCACCATTAATGTACAACCTGTTGGCGCGGCAATCTGTTTGGGCAGCAGCTATACATTACATGTAACAGCCGGCGGCGAAGGCGTCCTGTCTTATGTTTGGAAACGCGGCGCCACCGTAGTAGGCGGCAACACCTCCAGCTATACCATTAGCAGCGCTACCGCAGCCGATTTCGGCGACTATACGGTAGAAGTAACCGGAGCTTGCGGTACAGCAGTAATCAGCAGCAAAGCAACAATCAGCCAAAAAGCCGAAACAGCTATCAGCACCCAGCCCCTTGGCGGCGCCATCTGTGCCGGCAACGGCTTGCCGATGAGCGTAGTAGCCACCGGTGAATTGCCATTAACTTATCAGTGGAAGAAAAACGGCTTGAATATTACAGGCGCCATGTCTGCCTCTTATACCGCTTTCGAAGCCGGCACCTACAGCGTAGATGTAACGGGAACTTGCGGCGTAGCCCTGCCAAGCAGCAATGCCGTTGTAACGCTGAAAGCCGCTACCCAAATCAGCATGCAGCCGCAAGGCGGCGCAATATGCGCGGGAGCTAACCTGCCGTTGAGCGTTAGCGCTACCGGCGAAGGCACATTGACTTACGAATGGTTATTCAACGGTATAGCCGCTCCGGGTGTCAACAACCTGTCAACCTACTCGGCAACTGCTGCAGGCGCCTACAGCGTGCGTGTAACAGGCGAGTGCGGTACACCCGTGTTGAGCGATATAGCAGTTGTAAGCCTTAAAGCTACTACTCAAATCATTGACCAACCCGTTGGCGGCGCCCTTTGTACCGGCAGCAACCTCCGCCTAAGCGTTGAAGCTACCGGCGAAGGAATCCTTTCCTATCAATGGAAACACGACGGCAACCCGATAACAGGCGCTAGCAATGCCAACTACAACATCAGCAACGCCCAACTTGCCGACGCAGGCAACTATACGGTTGATGTAAGCGATGCTTGTGGTATAACCGTAAGCAGCTCGGTAGCAGTAGTTACCATTAAAGCGGCAACCGCTATCAGCACCCAACCCGTTGGCGGTGCGATATGTTCCGGCGACGGCTTACCGATAAGCGTAGTAGCTACGGGCGAAGCTCCATTGACCTATCAATGGAAGAAAAACGGCTTGAATATCACGGGCGCCATGTCTGCCACCTACACCGCTTTCGAAGCCGGTACCTACAGCGTAGATGTAACAGGCGCTTGCGGCACAGCCGTACCGAGCGACAATGCTGTGGTAACGCTGAATGCGGAAACAAAAATCAATACCCAGCCACAAGGCGGTGCCATCTGCGCCGGCGATAACCTGACATTGAATGTTGACGCCGGTGGTCAAGGTACCTTAACTTACGAATGGCGTTTGAACGGCGCGGCAGCTCCGGGCGTAAACAATACGGCAAGCTATACCGCCACCGCAGCAGGCAGCTACACGGTAGTAGTAACCGGCGCTTGCGGCGCATCAGTAACCAGTGCTCCGGCGGTGGTTACGCTTAAGGCGGCAACCGTTATTAATATCCAGCCTGTTGGCGGCGCGATATGTGCCGGCAGCGGTTTACCGATGAGCGTAGTAGCCACCGGCGAAGGAACATTAAATTACCAATGGAAATTAGACGGAGCCAATGTTGGCGGCAACAGCGCAAGCTATACCGCTTTGGCAGCAGGCAGCTACACCGTAGAAGTAACGGGCGTTTGCGGCGCAGCCGTGCCGAGCAATGCAGCAGTAGTTACGCTTAAAGCGGCAACAGCCATTACTACCCAGCCGGCAGCAAGCTCAAGCATTTGTTTGGGCGAAGGCGCAGCGCTAAGCGTAGTAGCTACGGGCGAAGCTCCATTGACCTATCAGTGGAAGAAAAACGGCTTGAATATCACAGGCGCCATGTCTGCCACTTATACCGCTTTCGAAGCCGGCACTTACAGCGTAGATGTAACAGGCGCTTGCGGCACAGCCGTACCGAGCGACAATGCTGTGGTAACGCTGAAAGCGGAAACAAAAATCAGCATGCAGCCACAGGGCGGAGCAATCTGCGCGGGCACTAACCTGCCGATGAGCGTTAGCGCTACCGGCGAAGGCACATTGACCTACGAATGGCTGTTCAACGGCATAGCCGCTCCGGGTATCAACAACCTGCCTACTTACACGGCAAGCGTTGCGGGCAACTACAGCGTGCGTGTAACAGGCGAATGCGGCAGTCCCGTGTTGAGCGAAACGGCAGTGCTTACAATTAAAGCAGCTACTCAAATTATTGAGCAGCCTGTTGGCGCAGCCCTTTGCCCGGGCAGCAACCTTCGCTTAAGCGTTGAAGCTACCGGCGAAGGAATCCTGTCCTATCAATGGAAACACGACGGTAACCCGATAACAGGCGCCGCCAATGCCAACTACAGCATCAACAACGCCCAATTTGCCGATGCCGGCAACTATACGGTTGATGTAAGCGATGCTTGCGGCACAACAGTAAGCAGTACCGTAGCAGCAGTTACGGTCGACGAACTTGAACTTACACTGAGCACGACCCGGGCAGCTATATGTCTTGGCGGTTCCTACGATTTGAGTTCGGCAGTGGGTAGCACTACCGGCGGTACCCGCTTAAGCTATATCGTTAACGGTGTGGAAACAAACAGTCCGTTTGTTCAACCAGCCGAAGCCGGCACTTATGCCTACGATGTGGTGTTGCACTCTGCTCACTGTGCAAGTCTGCCTCAAACCTTCACGCTCATCGTTGAAGACCTTCCCAGCGCTTTGCTCCTGGGTGGCGATGTATGCGTAGGTGGAAATGTACAGTTCAATGCGCATACAACACCTGCCAACGGCAGCGGCGCGTGGTACAGTACCAATTCTTCCGTCGCCACGGTTAATATCGCTACCGGCGAAGTAAGCGGAGTATCCGCAGGCGTGTTTGAACTTGTCTACCGTCATACAAGCGATGCCGGCTGTATGTCCGAAACCAAAAGTTCTACCTTCAATGTATATCCGTTGCCTACCGTTAGCGTTAAAGATATGACGGTTTGTTCGGGTAGCGTTGTTCATATGGCAGACTTGGTATCGAATATTCACAACGGCGATAAATACGAGATTTACGATGCAGCCGTCGGCGGCAACCTGCTTGGCGCAAGCATCACGGTAAGCACTACCACTACTTACTATGTAGAAGGTATTATGACGGGCGTAAACTGCTTCAGTGCAGCACGCGTGCCTGTTACGGTTACGGTAGTCGATATGCCGGTCTTTACACTGGACGCAAGCGAAGTAGGTGTTTGTAACGGTACAAACGCCGGACACATCGATTTGGCGAGCTTAATCACAGCCGGAAGCGTAAACATCTCTAACTACACCGTAGAAGTATACGGAGAAGACGGCAAGCTTGTTACAGGCACCGTTGTTACGCCAAGCAACAACACCGAGATTTACAACATTCGTATCGTATCCAACGATGTGAGCAGTTGTACAAGTGACTTCCAAAGCGTTCGGGTAAATCGTGGTTCCGTACAGTATGTAAGCTTGAACGACAGCGAAGGCGCTTACGAATTCTGTGCCGGCGAAATCGTAACCCTTAGTCCAAGCATTACGCCTGTAAACAGCATCAATGTACTTTGGACAAGCAGCAACCCTGCCGTGGCATCGGTTGATAATACCGGTAAGGTAACAGCCATTTCGAGCGGACAAGCTATTATCAGCTACAGCCATACCGAAAGCGAAGGTTGCCACAGCGAAGGTTCGCGCGCCATTATTGTCAACTCCTTGCCGCAACTGACTAATGTTAGCCACTTTGCCGCTTGCGAGGGCGAAACAGTAATGTTCAGTGAATTGGCAAGCAGCAATGCGGGCAACAAGCTGAACTTCTACCTCAACGGCAACGCCACGGCAGAAACTGCCGACCGTGTAGTGATGGGCACAAGCAACCTTGTTTACACTATCGAAGCGGAAGATATGCATACCGGTTGCGTGAGTGCAGCTCACACCGTTACCGTAACGGCAAATGCCAAACCAACATTCACCTTGCCGGCTACCGCCTCGATTTGCAAGGGTGAGAACCTCGATTTGGCAAGCCTTGCAACAGGCGTTAGCGCTATCGACCACAACCTGATCGTAGAAGATGTAGCGGGCAATACATTACAGGGAAGCATTGTTACACCGGTGGTTTCAACAAGCTATCGCGTGCGTGCTATCGATAATACAACGGGCTGCATAAGCCTTCAACAGTTGATAACTGTTACGGTGAAAGAAAAACCTGTGTTGGCAGTAGAAGACCTGACGGCTTGTGCCGGTACAACGGTCGATTTGAACACTGCCGTAGCAGCAGGTGCAAGCGCACTGAAATTCTACCGCGATGCTCAAGCTATGACTTTGGTTAGCAATCCGTCAGCCGTTGTTGCTGTCGCCGGAACTACAACCTACTATGTGCAAGGCGAAGAAAACGGTTGTTTGAGTGAAATCCACCCGATAGCCGTACTCGGCGAGGCAATGCCTGTGTTTGAGATTACCGAAGGTAAATTTACCGTTTGCGAAGGCGAACAGATGGTAGAATATCTGGCTCCGGCAAACTTCTCCAACTATACCTGGACAGTTGTGGGCGGCACGATTGCCAACCAAACGGGCAACAAAGTGTTTGTCGATTGGGCTGCGGCAGGTTACGGCAGTATCGCTGTTAGCTACGAAACTGCTTCGGGCTGTGGTGTCGGATTACCGCCGGTAAGCCACGCGGTGCTTATTCAGGCAAGCCCTGATGCTTCGTTTGCTATCCACGACAATACAGGCGCTACCGTAGCGGCGGTGTGTGCAGGCAGCGAGTTAATGCTCTCGCCGCTTACCACCGGCGGTACATGGACTGTAACGCCAAGTGCCCTGGCAAGCGTCAGCGGTAATACACTGACGGCGTTGAGCACCATCACTTCCGTGCAAACCATTGATGTAAGTTACACGCTGACAAACAGCAACGGTTGTTCTTCAACGCTTACACAGCAGCTTAGCATCAATCCGCTACCTGTTAGCGCACTTGCAAACCTTACAACCGATGTTGCTACCGTTTGCCCGGGCGGCTCTGTTGAACTCACGGCTACTTATACAGGCGTTGCTCCTTGGAGTATCGTTTATACCGACGGTACGCTTACCGGCACACTCACCGATGCGCTTAGCTCGGTAACAATTCCGGTAAACGCAACAAGTATCTACTCGGTACTGAGCATTACCGACGGTAACGGCTGTGCCAACACTGCGATAAGCGGCGCAAACACGCAGGCTATGGTAACGCTCGAAGCTCCGGTAGTTATCACCGAGCAACCTCAAAGTGTGGCTATGTGTAAGCAAGACGACGAAAGTGTAACACTGTCCGTGTCGGCAGTAAATGCTGTCGCTTATCAGTGGTACAACGCCGAAGGCAAGATAACGGGCGAAACGGCAGAAACGCTGGACTTGACTCCGGCGACAGCCAACAGCGCATACTACTATGTAGAAGTTATCGGCAAGTGCGAAACCTTGACTTCCAAGCGGGTAAGCATACAACTTCAATTGCCGGTTATTGAGCAGAAACGCAACCACACGCTGTGGGTAAACAATAACCCGGACAACAACGGCGGTTACAGCTTTACTCACTATACTTGGTTGAAAGACGGTGTGCAGTTGCAACAGGGAAGCCATGACAATAACATGGGCGTTCATTACATCGACGGCAGCGATTTGGTTGTAGATGCGATGTATCAAGTGATGCTCACTACGACCGATGGACGAAAATTCATGAGCTGTCCGTACAGCTACATTCCGCAGAACTCAGGTGCAAGCCTAAGAGCGTATCCGAATCCGCTTGTTAGGAGCGCAGCTAAACAAGTATCTGTAGATGTAGAAATTGACGACACTACCGTGTTGAACGATGCTACGATTCTGATTTACAGCTCCGACGGTAAATATATCGGTAAAGTTCGCTGCGAAGGACGCCGCATTACTCCGGTAGAGATGCCTTCCGTATCGGGAGTATACATCCTCAAATTCGTTTCTTCGGAAATTGAAAAGGAAATTAAAATTATTGTAGAATAAACCTTTAATTAGAAGATAAAAGTCTTATTTGAATTTAACCATTCCTGAGTTTCTCTCGTGTTTGCCGGCTGGAGCAGCACGAGAGAAATAAAGGAATTAAAAAGAAAACATTTTATGAAACGACAAATAAAAACGATTATGCTGCTAATTGCGGGTTTAAGTATATTAAGCAGCGTTCAGGCACAGGATACTTTGCAGTTTTCCTACGAGGAAATTGCCGTTGATACGGTAATTGTTGTCGAAGATTCTCTTGTTGCCGATGAACAGATCTTGGTTGAAGAGCTTGTAGTAACAGATTCGGCTGTAACAGCTACACCTGTACAAGAACCTCAATCACAGGAAGAAAAAGCACCCAAAACCTATTGCCCTCACGAAATAGGCGTTTGGCTTTCGGGCGGTGTGTCCGAGTTGCTCTATTCGAGCAGTTTCGGCAACGAATCGCTTGGTTGGGGCGGTGCTTTCGGCGTGGGTTACACATGGTTTTTTCACAAGAACTGGGGTGTCGGCTTGGGTGCAGAGCTGGCTCTGTATCAGGGACAAATCCGCATCGACGGTTTAACGGATACCTATCAAACGCAAGACCAGGACGGTCATGATATTCATTATTCCGCCCGTTTTGATAACTACAAAGAATATCAATACCTGGGTAATGTAAATATCCCGTTGAACATTATGTTCCAAACCAACATGCGCGGTAACAACAAGTTTTACACTTCGCTGGCGTTCAAATTGGGCGTTCCCATTTGGAGCCAATACAGCAGTAAAAGTGCGGAACTCACTACCTGGGGCTATTATCCTCATGTAAACCAAACGCTTACGCAGCAGCAAGATTTGGGTTACGGCAACTTTAAGGGCATCAATACAAAGGGGACAATACCGTTCGACCTGTCGTATATGGGGCAGATAGAAATGGGTTTCAAATGGCATGTAGCTCCCGGAAGAGATTTGTACACAGGCGTGTATGCCGAGTATGCGTTCAACGATGTGGTTAAAGGTGCTCCCGAAGACCGCTTCATTGCCTACAACAGCGAAAATCCCTCGGCTTTTCTCAGCAATGGTGTATTGACCTCCGAATACCGCCGATATGGAACAAGCTCTGCTTTCACCGATAAGGTGGCGTTGCTGGGCGTGGGCATAAAATTGAAACTCGGTTTTTCTGTTGGTTGCAGCGAGTTGCTTGCCGCCGAGCGGGTAGCAAAAGAGCCTCAGCAAGAACCTCTGCCGGAACCTGTCAATCCAAATCTTGAGATAGCTCGTCAGTATGCCGAAGCGGCTCGCGCCGCAGCTGAGCAGGCTCGCATTGAAGCCGAGCGTGCCCGCCAAGAGCGCGATGCGTATTTACGCGATGCCGAAGCGCGCCGTGCAAATTTCGAGCGCAATGTAGTGCGTCCCAACAGGCATTTGGAGATGGACAACTACAACCTCGCTATCGTAACGCTGAATCCTGTTCAGAAAAGCGAATTGGATGTCTACATCGCACAGTTGCAGTCGGATGAAAATACGACCGTGCGTATTACCGGTCATACCTGCGACCTCGGCTCCGAGGAGTTGAATATGCGCATCGGTCAAGAGCGCGCCGACCTCGCCAAAGATTATATGGTAGAGAACGGCATCTCGCCCGGTCGGATAACAACTTTCTCAGAAGGCGAATCAAGCCCGATTTTCCCGAATAATAATGCCGTGAACAGGAAGAAAAACAGACGCTTGGAGATAGAGATTAGATAAAATACAAGGATTGAAACAAAAAAGGGGAGGTTCGAAAACCTCCCTTTTTGTTTGCTTAAAGCATTAGTTGCTAATTTAAAGATTTTCGGGATTATCCCTTTTAACCGAGTTCGTCATTGCGAGGAACGAAGCAATCTCAGAAACGGTAATCGTATTCGAAGATTGTTTCGTCGTAACTCCTCGCAATGACGGATAGTGTTTGCTTTACAAGCCTAAAAGTATAATTCCGAAAGAATTTTAAATCGCATTCCGATGTTGAAACACAGCTTATTTCTTTATTCCTTTTTGATTTTCTTTCAAGTAAAAATCAAGGGCGGAAGTCATGGACGAAAATTGTGGTTGAGGCACTTCCAAATCGAGGCGTAACCCGGCTTCGGAAACGGCTTGTGCGGTTTTCTGCCCAAAACAGGCAATGCGAATATCGCCTTGCTCGAAATCGGGGAAGTTTTTTAGCAACGACGAAATGCCCGAAGGGCTGAAAAACACCAGCATGTCGTAATCAAACTCTTCTTCGGGAGTAAAATCGTTGCTTACCGTACGATACATCACACCTTTGGAGTAGTTGAATTTATGCTTGTCGAGCAGTACGATAATCTCGTCATTATGAACATCGGTACAGGCAAGCAGGAATTTTTCCGCGTTGTGTTTTTGCATCACCGTCATCAACTCGGGCAATTTACCCGAATTGCTGTAAAATACCTTGCGCTTACGATATTGAATATATTTTTGCAGATACAATGCAACGCTTTCCGAAATACAATAATAGTGCATATCTTCGGGCACTGTAACACGCATTTCCTGACATAAACGGAAAAAATTGTCGATACCGGTTCGGGCAGTAAAAATAATACCGGAATGGTCTAGAATAGACACTTTTTGTTGACGAAAATCTTTCGCTAAAACAGGTTCTACCTTGATAAAAGGTCTGAAATCAATCTTGACTCCATACTTTTCTATAATGTCGAAATAGGGAGATTTTTCACTCTCAGGTTTTGGTTGTGATACCAGAATTCTCTTAATTTTCAAAACAATAACCCCTTAATTTTTTGGTTAAGCAATCACTTTTAGCACGATCAAAATAGGTAAAATTTCGAGGGCACAAAGATACAACATTATATAGAAAAAAGAAGAATATTTATGCAGAAATATTTGCAAAGTCTTGTAAATCATTAAAAAAAACGCAACAATACAAAGGAAAAGAGCCAGTATAAGAAAACTTTGATGCAAGGATGGAGGCATATAAATTAATCCCACCGTGAGCGGAAAAAGCAGTAAGCCCAAGCCGAAAAGAATGGAGAAATAACTTTTGATAAACAACCGGCTTAGGTTTTGTTCGAAAAAAATAAATCCGATTACTTTAAAAATAAGAAGTTTAATGCCAATAAAAGCAAGTGTAGCAATGGCGAATAAGCCGAGATAATATAATTCGCAAGTATTTCTTGCGTAAAAAAACAAACTGTATAGAAACAAACTGACCGACCCTACAAATAACAGCACAAAACTTGTACTCATTTGAGCCATGTTAGCTGTGGATTCGATAAAAATGCTCGACCGTTCTTTGAGGTAGAAAAAATCCTTTACGGTTTCGGTTAAAAGTTTCCGCCAATGGGTGAAAATGTAGCCGGTAAGGAAAAACAGCAACAATAGTAAAACGGGGATAAGCGGACTTGCTCCAAGCGGTGCGTGCAGCGGTGTGCCTGTAAAGCCCGATGTTGCTTTGGCTACTTGTGCAAGCGAATCGGCAACCACATCGGCGCGTTGCAGTGCGTGGAGCGAATCGCGCAGACGAGCTATTGCGGCAAATTCGAGCGTGTCGGGCTGTAGAATGATGTTGTCGTTTACTATTGTCGGCATAATGGCTATAAAGACGAATGTGCAAAGGTAATTTTTCCGCCGAAAATCTACAATTTTTCCTTCAAATACCGTCCTGTGTACGACGATTTGCATTTCACCAACTCTTCGGGACTTCCTGCAAATACAAGGTTTCCGCCTGCCGTTCCTCCTTCGGGACCGAGGTCAATAATGTGGTCGGCACATTTTATCACATCCAGGTTGTGTTCGATAATCACTACCGTATGTCCTTTCTCAATCAACGCATTGAAAGCGTGCATAAGGGTTTTAATGTCGTGAAAATGTAAGCCTGTGGTAGGTTCGTCGAACACGAAAATGGTCGGTTCCGATTTTTCGCCTGCGAGGAAAAACGCGAGTTTTACCCGCTGACTTTCGCCGCCCGAAAGCGTACTGCTGCTTTGTCCAAGCTTGACATATCCCAACCCGACATCTTGCAAGGGTTTCAATCGTTTTACGATTTTGCGGCAGGTAGAGTTATCTTTTTGTTCGGAGAAAAATTCAATTGCTTGATTAACGGTCATTTCTAAAACATCGTAAATGTTCTTTTCCTTAAAAAGCACATCGAGAATGTCGCTTTTGAAACGCTTACCGTGGCAGCTTTCACATTCGAGCACGAGGTCTGCCATAAATTGCATTTCCACCGTTACCGTGCCCTCGCCCTGACATTCCTCGCACCTGCCGCCCTCTACATTAAACGAGAAATATGCAGGCGTAAAGCCCATTTGCTTGCTCAACTGCTGGTCGGCATAAAGTTTACGAATTTCGTCGTAGGCTTTCAAATAAGTTACAGGGTTCGAGCGCGAGGATCGACCGATAGGGTTTTGGTCTACAAACTCGATGTCTTTTGCCAAGTGCATGCTGCCTTGCAGCGACCCGAAAGCTCCCGTTCGGTCTGCTACGCCGCCATAGTATTTCTTCAGTGCAGCATAGAAAACATCGCGTACCAGCGACGATTTTCCCGAGCCGCTCACACCTGTTACTACTGTGATTATTCCTAATGGAAAGCGTACATCAATGCCTTTCAAATTGTTTTCGCTCGCGCCAAGCACTTCGATGTAGTTATTCCAGCGGCGGCGAGTAGCAGGCATTTCGATTTTTTCTTCGCCGCTAAGATAGGCGAGGGTATAAGAATGGAGAGTTGTGTTCATTCAATTAAATCTTCGTTATTGTTTCGTTGCCGTTCGGTAAAAAATCCAATTCGGCGGCGTGGTTTGTTAGGCAATGGTTTGCGTACTTGCATTTCGGCAAGCGTACGATTTATTTGTTCGAATTGCAACCTTGTGTCTTCGTTAATATCGTTGTAATCGGCAAAAACTTCTTCTACATATTCTTGTAGTTGGACAACCTCCCGTTGTAACTGTGTAACATTGTCATTGCTAACAGGTAATGGGTTGAGTATCAGTTGGCGCATAGCGATAAAGGCACGAACTATCAAAATATTTGTTTCTATGGCAACATCGCTTCTAAGAACGCTCGAAAGCATCGTAACATCGTGTTCGGTAAAAGCTAATGGTAAAGCCATTTTAGGGCGTTTATTGCGCGATGTCATCACAAATTGTGATGACATAGTTTTCCATTCCTCCTGTGTTAATTGGAACATAAAATCGGTTGGAAACCGCTTTGCGTTATGCTTCACCGCTTGATTTAGCACTCGTGTTTCTACTTGATACAAGAAAGCCAAATCAAAGTCCAGCATTATTTTTTGTCCTCTGATTTCGTAAATTAAGTTTTTTATCGGTAGCAAATCCATTTTCAAAATTTTCACGACACAAAAATACAATCATTATCCTTCGTTTTAAATCACTTTTTCGGCACTTCTCCTGCATAAACCACCTCGCCGCCATGACGACCGGCTTCGGGACCGATGTCGATAATGTAGTCGGCGGCACGGATAATTTCCTCGTCATGCTCTACCACCACTACGGTATTACCGAGGTCGCGAAGCTGTTTCAATACTTTAATTAGCAGGTCGGTGTCGCGCGAGTGGAGCCCAATGCTCGGTTCGTCGAGAATATAAAGCGAGCCTACCAGACTACTGCCAAGCGATGTTGCCAAATTGATGCGCTGACTTTCGCCGCCCGAAAGCGTGTTGCTCAACCGGTTGAGCGTGAGGTAACCCAGTCCCACATCGAGCAGGAATTGCAGGCGGCTGTTTATTTCCGTCATCAACCTTTTAGCGGTAGCGGCTTCGGAGGCTGTGAGATGGAGTTTTTCGAAAAAAAGCTTCAACTCTGTGAGAGGCATTTCTACCAGTTCCGAAATGTTTTTTCCGCCCACGCGTACATAATTTGCTTGCGGTCGCAAGCGCGAACCATGACACACGGGACAAATGGTTTTTCCGCGATAGCGTGCCAACATTACGCGGTACTGTATTTTGTACTGACCTTCTTCCAAGTGTTGAAAAAAAGCGTCCAAGCCATGAAAATACCGGTTGCCAGTCCACAGCAGGCGTTTCTGTTCGTCGGTGAGTTGATAGTAAGGTTTGTGAACAGGAAAATCGAATTTGTCTGCCGCACGAATCAGTGCGCGTTTCCATTCGCTCATCGTTTCGCCTTTCCAGCAGGCAATAGCATCTTCGTAAACCGACAGCGACTTGTTTGGAATTACCAAATTTTCGTCGATGCCGATAACGCGCCCGAAACCTTCGCAGTTCGGACAGGCACCAAGCGGATTATTAAAACTGAAAAGCTGTTCCGACGGAACTTCAAATACGATACCGTCTGCCTCAAATGTGTTTGAAAAATGTTTTCGTATGGTTTTTTCTTCGCTGTAAATAAGCAAATAACAACTGTTCTTCCCCTCGAAAAATGCGGTTTCTACCGAATCGGTGGTGCGGCTGCGTGTAGCAGGGTCGGGTTGTACCGTAAGACGGTCGATAACCAGAAACACCTTGTCTGCCTTTACCTGCGTGGGATTATTGATGACATCGGCTATACGCAGAATTTCGCCTTTCAGCTCTACGCGACTAAAACCTTGTTGTTGCAACAACTGTAATTGCTGCGCCAAATCGCGACCTTCGGGCACAACGACAGGTGCAAGTACTACAAAACGGGTGCCTTCGGGATAGCTTAAAATATAATTTACCACATCTTCGGGCGTGTGTTTTTTCACCACTTCGCCCGATATGGGCGAGTAGGTTTTGCCTATGCGGGCAAAAAGCAGTTTCACATATTCGTACACTTCTGTGCTTGTTCCCACTGTGGAGCGCGGATTGCGTGTGTTCACCTTTTGCTCAATGGCAATGGCAGGCGGAATACCTTTAATGTAATCGACTTCGGGTTTGCTCATGCGCCCCAAAAACTGTCGTGCATACGCCGAAAGGCTTTCTACATATCGACGCTGCCCTTCGGCATACAGCGTATCGAATGCAAGCGATGATTTGCCTGAGCCGGATAATCCCGTGATAACGACCAGTTTATTGCGCGGAATTTCGACATCAATATTTTTCAGGTTGTGTACCCGTGCGCCTTTTATCAGTATGTTTCCCTGTTTAGCCATTTTTAAATTTTTTGCAAAGGTAGGGATTTGAGGATAAAAAGTGCAGAGAATTTGTTTTTTTACATTTCGGTGAATTGTAGCATTAAATTTAAGAGGTATAATTTTGTAGCGATAGAGTAACATTACATCTGTAAAAGTCCTTTTCAAGCATATCGTCATTATTACTTCCTTTCGGTCGGTGATTTACAATTCTTGTTAGTCGTGATGGCTAATTCCGCCTCCCTATAAATCTTAGATCTAAATTAGACCTGTCAGGTTTTGAAAACCTGACAGGTCTCGATGAAAATCCCTTCCGTCATACCGCGCTTGAAGCGGTATCGTAGAAAACAAAATGTAAAATGGAACGCTTCTGGAAAACCTTAAATGAAGATTTTATTGAAGAGGCATTATATGAAAATTTGGACGATTTGAAAAATGAACTGTTGGGCTTTTTAATCTATTATAACGAGCACAGACCACATTCGGCAATTAACGGACTAACTCCAAAACTAAAAGCTAAAAACATGTAACGAATCGGTTGACTTATATAATTTTATATGTCTTTTAAATTGTGTTTAAATGCCTGTTTCGCTTATTTTTTCTTTTATGCTACAATGTAAAAATATTTTTTGAATACAATAGAGTTTTTTATTTCTTGCCACAACAATACAGCACAGCGAAAAAGAGAATTAAAAAAATATTGTTCCCTTTGTGATTTTTATTAAAAAAAATTATGTTTTTGACATGCGACATAGTTTCTTGATTTTTTAGGCTTTGCGAATGTAGAAAAAGATTTGACAAAATAAACAAATGGGTGAAAACAATGCGGAATAATCTCTTTTAGACTTGTAAAACAAGGATTTGTCATAGCCGTGCTTGGTATATTAATCGCAGATAAAGCACTTAATCGTTATTTTTCCCGAGGAAAGTAGCCTTTTGTTTTTTTGTGTTTGCAGAGAGGAATAAAAGTTATATCTTCGTGGCGGAAAAATAACCTGTAATTTTGTTGAACTATGATAGAAATAAAAGATTTTTTAAATGCAGCGCAGGAAGAAATGGAAGCAAGCATTCTTTTTCTCGACGATGCTTTGGCGCGTATTCGTGCCGGAAAAGCCAATGTGCGCATTTTGGATAATGTAAAAGTAGATTATTATGGCAGCCTTTCGCCTCTAAGCAGTGTGGCTACGCTTACCACGCCCGATGCAAAAACCATCAATATTCAGGTATGGGAAAAATCGATGTTGCCTGTGGTGGAAAAGGCTATTATAAATTCTGAGGTTGGTATTATGCCTATGAATAATGGCGAGATGATTCGTCTTCAAATGCCGCCCGTAACCGAGGAGCGTCGTCGCGATTTGGTAAAACAGGCAAAGCATGAAGTAGAGGAAGCCAAAATCAGCATTCGAAACGCCCGCCGCGAAACTATCGAGAAGTTGAAAAAAGAGCAAAAAGCCGGCACTATGTCCGAAGATTTGGAAAAAGACGGCGAAGCAGCTATTCAAAAGCTTCACGATAAATATATCAAAAAAGTGGAAGATATGTTTGCCGAAAAGGAAAAAGAAATTATGACAGTGTAACACAGAAAATATATTATACATTTTCATTTTAAAGTTCAAGGTTCAATCGTTGTAAAATGATAACTTTGAACTTTATTCTTTGAATTTTCATGAGGGGTTTAGTAATTAAAAATACAGGTAGTTGGTACACGGTGATGCCCGATGGCGAAACTGTTACCGTTGAATGCAAAATAAAAGGCACTTTCCGGCTTAAAGGAATTCGGAGTACAAACCCGATTGCTATTGGCGACCGTGTGCAATACGACATAACGCCCGATGGCTATGGGTTGATTTCCGAAATCGAAGACCGGCGGAATTATATTGTTCGCCGATCATCGAATTTATCCAAACATTCGCATATTATTGCCGCTAATCTTGACCAGGTTTTTTTGGTGGTTACAATCAATTATCCCGAAACTTCTACTATGTTTATCGATCGCTTTCTTGCTACTGCCGAAGCATATCGCGTTCCTGCCAAATTGATTTTCAATAAAATAGATTTGTATTCGGACGAAGAAAAAGAATATTTGGACATGTTGATTTATTTATATGAAAATATTGGTTATCCGTGTTTCAAGGTATCTGCTACAAAAAATATTGGCATTGAAGAAATTAAAACCGAGTTGAAAGATAAAATTACATTGCTTTCGGGACATTCGGGTGTAGGAAAATCGACTTTAATAAATGCTATAGACCCAACATTGAAAGCGAAAACGAGCGAAATATCGGATTATCATAACAAAGGAATGCACACAACCACATTTTCCGAAATGTTTCCGCTTGCCGGTGGCGGTTATTTGGCAGATACGCCGGGAATAAAGGGCTTTGGTACCATTGATATGAAGCCCGAAGAAGTTTCGCACTATTTCCGTGAAATTTTCGCTGTATCCAAAAATTGCCGTTTCGGTAATTGTACGCATCGTCATGAACCGGGTTGTGCTGTGCGAGAAGCAGTGGAACGACACGAAATAAGCCAATCGCGCTATACTAATTATTTGAGTATTTTGGAAGACGGTGTGAATGGGAAATATCGGTAAATCAAATAGAATAACAAATGAAATTTCAACAATTCAAATCCATACTAATTATTGTTGCTGCTGCGATTGTACTTTCGGCAATGTATATCAGCAACCGGATGATTGCCAAGCTGTCTGAACAGGAAACGCACAGCATGGAAATTTGGGCGGAAGCAACGAGGCAACTCGTTGTTTACGAGGGAAGTATCGATTTGGATTTGGTATTTAAAATCTTGAATGAAAATAAAACTATTCCCGCCATTTTGGTCGATGCCAACGACAAACCGATTGACCTCGAATATGGTATTCGCAATATTAATTTGCCCGAAAATCCGAAAGAACAGGAAGAATTTATTCGTAAAAAAATTCAAGAACTTAAAACTGTCAATACGCCTATTGTAGTTCAAATAGATGGTCAAACCAAGCATTTTGTGTATTACGATCAATCTTCGATAATAAAGAATTTACGGTGGTTTTCATACATTTTGTTTATCGTAGTAGCTCTGTTTTTAATCGTGGCATTTATGATTTTTACACAAGTGAAAAAAGCGGAGCAAAACCAAGTGTGGATAGGGCTTTCGAGAGAAACGGCACATCAACTCGGAACGCCTATTTCATCGCTTTTAGCTTGGGTTGAAATACTGAAAGATAAACAGTTGGATACAAAATTCACCAACGAAATAAGCAAAGATGTAAACCGTTTGCGGATTATTGCCGAACGATTTTCTAAAATCGGTTCAAAACCTGATTTAGAGCCTGTTAATTTTGTCGATGTGCTTGAAAATGCCGTTGCTTACCTGCGTGGACGCACTTCCAATAAAATTGTTATTACCACACATTATCAAACGGATAATATCAATTTAAAATTGAATGTTCCATTATTCGAATGGGTAGTTGAAAATCTTTGTAAAAATGCTATGGATGCCATGGATGGCGAAGGTAAAATTGATATTACCGTTTCGGAACATAACGATTCGTACTATATTGATTTCCAAGATACCGGCAAAGGAATTCCGAAATCGAAATACAAAACAGTGTTCAATCCCGGATATACAACTAAAAAGCGTGGTTGGGGACTTGGTTTATCGCTCGTAAAACGAATTGTAGAGGAATATCACAAAGGAAAAATCTTTGTAAAACAGTCGGAAATAGGTAAGGGAACGACTTTTCGCATCCTTTTGAAAAAATAAATTTTATACATAATGATTTAAAAAACAGCAGATTAAACATTTTTTTCAAAAAAAACGCATGGATTTTTTATTGCTATGATAAAATGTGTAACTTTGTGCCGTTTTTTCTAAGCCGAATTTTGTGGGGAAATTTGATTTGTATAAAATTCAACTGAAATCTCTTTTGGAGGAAAATTATTCTTTTCAATATGAATTGAATAACGATTTCTTTGAGAAAATAGACAGTCCCGAAGTGCAAAAAGGTAGCGTAACAGCTATCGTTACGCTGAGCAAAAAGGCAAATACATTCGAGCTCAATTTTGTTTTGGAAGGCGTTGTGATAGTAGCTTGCGATCGCTGTTTGGACGAAATGGAGCAGCCGATAAATTATCGGGGAAAGATGATTGTGAAATTCGGTAAAGAATTTTCGCAGGAAGATGATGATATCGTGATTGTTCCCGAAGCAGAAGGAGAAATAAACATAGCATGGTTTTTGTACGAGTTCATCGTGTTGAGCATTCCTGCAAAATGTATTCATGCACCGGGCAAATGTAACAAAATCATGGCGTCGAAACTCAGAAAACACTTGGTGCTCGACCATGATGACGATGAGAATGAGAATTTTGACGAAGTTGATTTAACCGGCGAAGACAATGAAACAACAGTCGACCCGCGATGGGACGGACTAAGAAATATAATAAATAATTAAAGGTCAAAAAAATGGCACATCCAAAGAGAAGACAATCGAAAAGAAGAACCGCAGCGCGCAGAACGCACGATAAAGCGGTAGCTCCTGCGTTGGCAGTATGTTCAAACTGTGGCGCAATGCACATTTATCACACTGTATGTGGCGAATGTGGTTATTACAAAGGTAAATTGGCAATTGAAAAAGTTGCAGTAGCTTAAAAAAGTTATTTTCCAGCCCGACATTTTATAAAAATATTCGGTAAAATAAAAAAAGGTATTGCCCTGAAAGAGTATTTTGGGGCAACTTTTTTAAAAATACCTGAATTAATATAGAACACCATCATGAAACAAGCTGCAATTACCGGTATTGGCGGATATGTCCCCGATTACATTCTTGATAACGACGAAATCAGTCGTATGGTAGATACTACCGACGAATGGATAATGACCCGCATTGGCATCAAAGAGCGCCGCATACTGAAAGGAGAGGGGCTTGGCTCCTCATTTATGGGCGAAAAAGCAGTGCGTCAATTGCTTGAAAAAACCGGCACTCGTCCTGAGGAAATTGAAGTGTTGATTTGTGCGACCACTACCCCTGACCATTTTTTCCCAAATACAGCTTCTATTATTGCTGAAAAAAACGGAATCAAAAATACGATAGCTTTTGATATGGCAGCCGCTTGTTCGGGTTTTCTATTTGCTCTCGAAACGGGTGCGAATTTTATTGCTTCGGGCAAATATAAGAAAGTGATAGTAGTAGCTGCTGAAAAAATGTCGTCGATAACCGATTATACCGATCGAACTACTTGTCCGCTTTTTGGCGATGCTGCCGCTGCGGTGTTGTTGGAGCCTTCCGAAGATGGCTTTGGTTTGATGGACAGCATACTTCGAACAGACGGAGTGGGTTCTTCACATCTGTATATGAAAGCGGGAGGTTCAGCCTATCCGGCAACTATTGAAACGGTTACAAAGCGTGAACACTTTATCTATCAAGAAGGACAAGCAGTGTTTAAATACGCTGTAACCAATATGGCAGATGTTTCGGCTGAAATAATGGAGCGCAATCATCTCTCGAAAGATGATGTAGCATGGTTTGTGCCGCATCAAGCAAATTTGCGAATTATCGATGCCGCAGTAAAACGCACAGGTGTGGATTACGATAAAGTGATGATAAACATTCAGCGTTATGGAAATACTTCAGGTGTGTCTATTCCGCTTTGTCTTTGGGAATGGGAGCCTAAACTCAAAAAAGGAGACAATGTTATTTGTGCAGCTTTTGGCGCAGGATTCACTTGGGGTTCGGTTTATCTTAAATGGGCTTACGACGGCGAAAAATTTGCAAAATAACTTAGATATTAAATTAAAATAGAAATTATGGCTACTACGGCAGATATTAAAAATGGCATGTGTCTTGATATTGATGGACAATATTATTTTATTGTGGAATTCCTCCATGTAAAACCGGGCAAAGGACCCGCTTTTGTTCGCACAAAAATGAAAAATGTGGTAACAGGTAGAATTCTCGAGCGGACTTTCAATGCTGGAGTGCGTGTAGAAGAAGTGCGAATCGAACGCCGTCCGCATCAGTTTCTTTACAAGGAAGGCGATGATGCCTATACTCTTATGGATAACGAAAGTTACGAGCAAATTACCGTAGGAAAATCAACAATTAACGGTGTGGATTTCATGAAAGAAGGCGATGTGGTAGAAGTGGTTGTAAAAGCCGGCGACGAAACAGTGCTGTATATTGATATGCCTGTGAGTACCGTGCTTGAAATAACCTACACCGAACCCGGTTTAAAAGGCGATACCGCTACCAATGCTACAAAACCTGCCACCGTAGAAACGGGCGCCACAGTGCGTGTGCCTCTGTTTATCAATACGGGGGAGAAAATCAAGGTGGATACTCGTGACGGTTCGTATGTAGAACGAGTGAAATAAAAAAAACTCTTGTTTGAATTTAAAAGAGTGTAAACCACATTGTTTGCACTTTTTTTATGTTTCAATGAAAAATATTTTTGAAAACATTTGTGGATAAAAATAAAGATTGTATCTTTGCAGCCCAATTTATAAAATTGTACCTATAAATAAAGTTTAAAAACAAAGAAAAATGCCTACTATTCAGCAATTAGTAAGAAAAGGAAGAACGGAACTGACTGAGAAAAGCAAGTCGCCTGCGCTGGATTCTTGCCCTCAACGGAGAGGTGTTTGTGTGCGTGTATATACAACTACGCCCAAAAAACCAAACTCTGCGATGCGTAAAGTTGCCCGTGTACGCCTTACCAATCAAAAAGAAGTAAATGCCTATATCCCGGGCGAAGGACACAATCTGCAAGAACACTCAATTGTGTTAGTGCGTGGTGGTCGTGTAAAAGACCTTCCGGGTGTTCGTTATCACATTGTTCGTGGAACACTGGATACCGCCGGAGTAAATGGTCGTACTCAACGCCGTTCTAAATACGGAGCAAAACGCCCAAAACCGGGACAAGCTCCGGCAAAAGGTAAAAAATAAATTTATAAAATAGAAAAATAAATTCTTGTCAATATTTAAGTTGAGTAAACCGCTCGGTGGAGTAGTTGAAGACTAAGACAGCTAAAAAAAATATTTAACTAATGAGAAAGTCAAAACCTAAAAAACGGGTTATCCTCCCGGATCCTGTTTTTAATGAGGTGTCTGTTACCAGATTTGTAAACCATCTTATGTATGATGGTAAAAAAAGTGTCGCATTCGATATCTTCTATAGTTCGCTTGACACAGTAAAGACTAAACTTCCCAACGAAGAATCACTTCCTCTTGATATTTGGAAGAGAGCTCTCGACAATATCACACCTCAAGTAGAGGTGAAATCTCGTCGTATCGGTGGTGCAACATTCCAAGTTCCTACCGAAATCCGTCCCGACCGTAAAGAGTCGATTTCAATGAAAAATCTTATTCAATATGCCCGCAAACGCAGTGGTCGCTCGATGGCTGATAAGCTGGCTGCCGAAATCGTTGATGCCTTTAATAGCCAAGGAGGAGCATATAAACGCAAAGAGGATATGCACCGTATGGCTGAAGCAAACCGTGCATTTGCTCATTTTAAATTTTAATTTAGGAGAAGAACAAAAATGGCAAAAGGCGATTTAAGTTATACAAGAAATATTGGTATCATGGCTCACATTGATGCCGGAAAAACAACCACATCAGAGCGTATTCTTTTTTATACCGGTTTGACACACAAAATCGGTGAAGTACACGATGGTGCCGCTACGATGGACTGGATGGAGCAAGAGCAAGAGCGTGGAATTACCATTACCTCTGCAGCAACAACAGCGCGCTGGAAATATAACAACGACGAATATAAAATCAACTTGATTGACACTCCGGGGCATGTGGACTTTACCGTAGAAGTAGAGCGTTCGCTTCGTATCCTTGACGGAGCTGTAGCTGCATTCTGTGCCGTAGGTGGTGTAGAGCCTCAATCGGAAACCGTTTGGCGTCAAGCAGACAAATATGAAGTTCCTCGTATCGGTTATGTAAACAAAATGGACCGTTCGGGAGCTAACTTCTTTGAGGTAGTTCGTCAAGTAAAAGAAGTATTGGGAGCAAATCCATGTCCGATTCAAATTCCAATCGGTGCCGAAGAAAAATTCAAAGGTATTGTGGATTTGGTAACTATGAAAGCATACTTCTGGCCCGATGAGGCTATGGGAGCTAACTATGTTATCGAAGAAATCCCTGCCGAATTCAAAGCCGAAGCCGAAGAATGGAGAGAAAAAATGTTGGAGAAAATTGCAGAATGTGATGATACATTGATGGAGAAATATTTCGATGACCCATCAACCATCACCGAAGCTGAAATTATGACAGCTATCCGCAAAGGAACAATTGCAATGCAAATTAACCCTATGATTTGCGGTTCTTCATTTAAAAATAAAGGAGTACAATGTTTGCTCGATGCAGTATGTAAATACTTGCCAAGTCCGCTTGATATCGATGCAATCAGAGGTACAGACCCACGCAACCCTGAAAAAGAAATCACACGCAAACCGGATGCAAGCGAGCCATTGACAGCTCTTGCATTTAAAATTGCGACAGACCCATTTGTAGGTCGTTTGTGTTTCTTCCGTGTATATTCAGGTAAATTGGAAGCAGGTTCGTATGTGTACAACGCGCGTTCGGACAAAAAAGAGCGTATTTCGCGCATCTTCCAAATGCACTCAAACAAACAAAATCCGGTTGAAGTAATTTCAGCAGGAGATATAGGTGCCGGAGTAGGTTTCAAAGACATTCGCACCGGCGATACGCTTTGCGACGAAAAAGCTCCCATCGTTCTTGAATCAATGGACTTCCCGGATCCTGTAATCGGTATCTCTGTAGAGCCTAAAACTCAAAAAGATATGGATAAATTAGGCTTAGGTTTGTCTAAATTAGCAGAAGAAGATCCGACATTCCGCGTAAAAACAAACGAAGAAACAGGTCAAACTGTTATCGAAGGGATGGGTGAGCTTCACTTGGAAATCATCATCGACCGCTTGAAACGCGAGTTTAAAGTAGAATGCAACCAAGGTCGTCCACAAGTAGCCTATAAAGAAACGATTACTCAAACAGTAGAACTTCGTGAAGTGTACAAAAAACAATCCGGAGGTCGCGGTAAATTTGCCGATATCATTGTAAAAGTAGGTCCTGTGGACGAAGGTTTCGAAGGCGGATTGCAATTTATTGACGAAGTAAAAGGAGGTAACATTCCAAAAGAATTTATCCCATCCGTACAAAAAGGTTTCGCAGCCGCTATGAAAAATGGTGTGTTGGCAGGCTTTACAGTGGAGCAATTAAAAGTGGTTTTGGTAGATGGTTCTTTCCACCCTGTGGATTCCGACCAATTATCATTCGAAATCTGTGCGCAAATTGCATTTAAAACAGCCTGCGCTAAAGCTCGTCCGGTATTGTTAGAACCAATTATGAAATTGGAAGTAGTAACGCCGGAAGAAAACATGGGAGATGTAATCGGCGACTTAAACAAACGCCGCGGTCAAGTAGAAGGAATGGAATCAAGTCGTTCCGGTGCTCGTATCGTAAAAGCAAAAGTGCCTTTGGCAGAATTGTTTGGATATGTAACCGCACTTCGTACCATTACTTCAGGTCGTGCAACTTCATCAATGGAGTTTTCACACTATGCAGAAGTTTCTACTTCAATAGCTAAAGAAGTAGTTGCCGAAGCAAAAGGAAAAGTAGAACTTTTGTAAATAATCTTTCGGAGTTAGAAAATGACTCTTAATTCCGAAAAAACAATAATGTATAATTAACAAAAAAGATGAGTCAAAAAATTAGAATTAAACTAAAATCTTACGACCACAATTTGGTTGACAAATCAGCCGAAAAAATCGTAAAAACAGTAAAAGCTACCGGAGCAGCAGTAAGCGGACCCATTCCATTGCCAACGCACAAACGCATTTTCACGGTAAACCGTGCAACATTCGTAAACAAAAAATCGCGCGAGCAATTTGAATTGTCATCTTACAAAAGATTAATCGACATCTACAGCTCAACAGCAAAAACAGTAGATGCTTTGATGAAACTTGAATTACCAAGCGGTGTAGAAGTAGAAATCAAAGTCTAAGAAAATAAAAAACTAACATTATTAATAAAAATTGAAATGCCAGGATTAATAGGAAAAAAAATCGGAATGACATCCGTTTTCAGTGCCGAGGGTAAAAATATACCATGCACTGTTATCGAAGCTGGTCCTTGTGTTGTTACGCAAATCAAGACTGTGGAAACCGACGGTTATTCGTCGTTGCAGTTGGGTTTCTCCGAAAAAAAGGAAAAACACACTACAAAGCCCGAATTGGGTCATGCCAAAAAGGCAGGCGTAGCACCTCAGCGACACTTGGTTGAGTTCAAGGGTTTTGAAAACGAATACAAGCTCGGCGATGCTATTGCTGCTGCCGATTTGTTTGAAGAAGCCGACTGGGTAGATGTGGTAGGCACATCGAAAGGTAAAGGTTTTCAAGGGGTGGTAAAACGCCACGGTTTTGGTGGAGTAGGTCAGTCTACTCACGGTCAGCACAACCGATTGCGTGCTCCGGGTTCTGTCGGTGCAGCATCATATCCCGCGAAAGTAGTAAAAGGTATGCGCATGGCAGGTCGCATGGGTGGTGACAAAGTTACCGTTCAAAACTTGCAAGTGTTAAAAGTAATTCCCGAACACAATTTATTGCTGGTCAAAGGTTCGGTTCCGGGAGCAAAAGGTTCAATCGTAATCATCAATAAGTAATATGGAACTCAGTGTATTAGACATAACCGGAAAAGACACCGGAAAAAAAGTAGTATTGAATGATGCTATTTATGGTATTGAGCCAAACGACCATGCTATTTATTTAGATGTAAAACAGTATTTGGCAAATCAGCGACAAGGTACGCATAAAGCGAAACAACGCAGTGAAATGTCGGGTAGTACGAAAAAACTTGGTCGTCAAAAAGGTGGCGGCGGTGCTCGTCGAGGCGATATTAACTCGCCTGTATTAGTGGGTGGCGCTCGCGTATTTGGACCTGTTCCGCGCGATTATGGATTCAAGTTGAATAAAAAAGTAAAACAACTGGCGCGTAAATCGGCTTTGTCTTATAAGGCAAAAGAAGAGAGTATCGTGGTAGTGGATAATATCAACTTTGAAGTTCCAAAGACAAAAGAATTTATTGCTTTGACAAATAATTTGAAAATTTCCGATGAAAAATTGCTTATTGTGTTGTCGGAAGTGAATAAAAATGTATATTTGTCGGCTCGTAATTTAAAAAATGCAGAGGTGATAACTGCTTCAGAATTAAATACATATAAAATTTTGAATGCAAAATCGCTTGTAATGACAGAGGGTTCTGTTGCTGCTGTTGAACAAATTTTTAACGCATAAGGAGATTACACAATGGCAATAATCATTAAACCTATCGTCACAGAGAAGATGACGCAATTGACGGATAAACTTAACAGATACGGTTTTCGTGTAGATAAAAACGCGAATAAAATTGAAATTAAGAATGCCGTTCAAGATATGTACAATGTAACCGTAGTGGCTGTAAATACAGCGGTTATACCGGGTAAGAAAAAATCGCGCTATACTAAAGGCGGTCTTATCAAGGGAGCTACCAGCGACTATAAAAAAGCAATCGTTACATTGAAAGAAGGAGAACAAATAGATTTTTATAGCAATATTTAAAAGAAAATGGCTGTACGCAAATTAAGACCTACAACACCGGGTCAGAGACACAAAATTATCGGAACATTCGACACAATTACTTCCAGTGTTCCGGAGAAATCTCTTGTAGTTGGCGTGTCCAAATCGGGCGGGCGCAACAGTGATGGCAAGATGACCATGCGCTATATCGGCGGTGGGCACAAGAGAAAATATAGAGTAATTGATTTCAAAAGAAATAAAGACGGTGTTCCAGCAGTAGTAAAAACCATCGAATACGACCCAAATCGTTCGGCTCGCATTGCATTGTTGTTTTACGCTGATGGTGAAAAACGATACATCTTGGCTCCAAATGGACTCCAAGTTGGTCAAACTCTCATGTCGGGAGCCGATGCAGCTCCTGAAGTTGGAAACGCATTGCCTTTGAGCGAAATACCACTGGGTACGGTTATCCACAACATTGAAATGAATCCCGGACAGGGAGCCGCTTTGGTGCGCTCGGCAGGTACTTTTGCTCAGTTGGCTTCTCGTGAAGGCAATTACGCAATTATCAAACTACCTTCGGGTGAAGTGCGTAAAATTCTTTCGGCTTGCAAAGCTACCGTGGGTAGTGTAGGTAATTCCGACCACGCGTTGGAGCGTTCGGGTAAAGCCGGTCGTTCGCGTTGGCAAGGTCGTCGCCCACGAGTTCGTGGTGTGGTAATGAACCCTGTAGATCACCCAATGGGCGGTGGTGAAGGTCGTGCCTCGGGTGGACATCCTCGTTCGCGCAAAGGCTTGTTGGCTAAAGGTTACAAAACTCGTGCTCCTAAAAAAGCTTCGAGCAAGTATATTATTGAAAGAAAGAAAAAATAATCGATTAAATTAAGTAGATAATATGAGTCGTTCATTAAAAAAAGGACCCTACATCAACCTGAAGCTCGAAAAGAAAGTGTTGGACATGAATGAAAACGGCAAAAAAACCGTAGTAAAAACATGGGCGCGCGCTTCGATGATTTCACCTGATTTCGTAGGACATACAATTGCAGTTCACAACGGAAATAAATTTATCCCTGTTTACATCACCGAAAATATGGTAGGACACAAATTGGGCGAATTTTCACCCACTCGCAACTTCCGCGGTCATGCAGGTAATAAGAAAAAATAAACCGTTGAATAACAGATAAAAAATAAAAATATCTAAATAAAATGGGTAAAAGAAAACATATTTCTGCAGAAGAAAGAAAAGAAGCTCAAAAAAGCCTTTACTTCGCCAAATTGAACAATGTGCCTTCGTCGCCGCGCAAAATGCGCTTGTTGGCAGATTTGATTCGTGGAATGGAAGTTAGTAAAGCTCTCGGAGTATTGAAATTCTCCACCAAAGAAGCTTCTGGAAAATTGGAAAAGCTTTTGCGTTCGGCAATAGCTAACTGGGAACAAAAAACAGAGCAAAAAGCAGAGGATGCTACGCTTTATGTAAGCTCTATTTCTGTCGATTCGGCACGAATGCTTAAACGCCTTCGTCCCGCTCCACAAGGAAGAGGTTATCGCATTCGCAAGCGTTCAAACCATGTAACTCTGTTTGTCGATACAAAAAATACTAACGAACAAAATTAATAGCTAAATGGGACAGAAAGTAAATCCAATAAGTAATCGTCTGGGTATTATCAGAGGTTGGGATTCCAACTGGTACGGAGGAAACAACTACGGCGATACTCTGCTGGAAGACAGCAAAATCAGGAAATACCTGAATGCTCGTTTAGCAAAAGCAAGTGTAGCTCGCATCGTTATTGAAAGAACTCTCAAATTGGTTACTATCACCGTTTGCACTGCTCGTCCGGGTATCATCATCGGAAAAGGTGGACAAGAGGTAGATAAACTGAAAGAAGAGTTGAAGAAAATTACCGATAAAGATGTACAAATCAACATATTCGAAATTAAGCGTCCCGAACTTGATGCCGTTATCGTAGCGAATAATATCGCCCGTCAGGTGGAAGGAAAAATTGCTTACCGTCGCGCCGTAAAAATGGCTATCGCATCAACAATGCGTATGGGTGCCGAAGGTATCAAAATCTTGGTTTCGGGAAGGTTGAATGGAGCCGAAATGGCTCGCTCGGAAATGTATAAAGAAGGAAGAACTCCTTTGCATACCCTCCGTGCCGACATCGATTATGCTCATGGTGAAGCCTTGACTAAAGTAGGTTTGATTGGTATTAAAGTGTGGATTTGTCGTGGAGAAGTTTACGGCAAAAAAGACTTGGCACCTAACTTTACTTCGGATAAAGCATCTTCCCATTCATCGGGCAGTGAGCGTCGCGATGGAGCCCCTAAGGGTTTCAGAAAAAGAAAAAATAAATAATTAAATTGAATTGTAAAAATCATGTTACAACCAAAGAAGACTAAATTCAGAAGACAACAGAAAGGTCGTATGAAGGGTAATGCCCAACGAGGCAACCAATTGGCTTTTGGTTCTTTTGGCATAAAATCGTTAGAGACAAAATGGATAACCGGTCGTCAGATTGAAGCTGCCCGTATTGCTGTAACTCGTTATATGCAAAGACAAGGACAAATTTGGATACGAATTTTTCCCGACAAACCTATAACTAAAAAGCCGGCAGAAGTGCGTATGGGTAAAGGTAAAGGTTCGCCTGAGGGTTTTGTTGCTCCCATAACGCCTGGACGCATAATTATTGAAGTAGAAGGCGTAGCTTTCGATATTGCCAAAGAAGCATTGCGCTTGGCAGCTCAGAAATTGCCCGTTACTACAAAATTCGTTATCAGGAGAGATTATGACACAACTTCTTTAAATGCGTAGGATTATGAAAACAAGAGAAATCAAAGAATTATCAACGACTGAAATTGAAGAACAGTTGGACAACAACCGGGTTTTGTTGAATCGCCTGACCTTGAACCACAGTATTTCTCCGCTTGACAATCCGATGCAGATTAAAGCAATGAGAAAAACGATTGCTAAAATGAAAACGGAATTGCGTCAGCGAGAAATTAACCAACAATAATAATTATATTGTAATGGAAACAAGAAATTTAAGAAAAGAACGCTCGGGTATTGTTTCAAGCAACAAAATGGATAAAACCATTACCGTTGCAGTGAAATGGAAAGAAAAACACCCGATATACGGTAAATTCGTTAATAAAACGAAGAAATTTCATGCTCACGATGAGAAAAACGAATGCAACATAGGAGATATTGTACGCATTATGGAAACTCGTCCGCTGAGTAAAACAAAAAGATGGAGATTAGTAGAAATAATCGAAAGAGTTAAGTAATTATGATACAACCAGAATCAAGATTAGTTGTTGCAGACAACAGCGGAGCCAAAGAAGCATTGTGTATTCGCGTTCTCGGTGGTACCGGTAAGCGTTACGCTACTGTAGGCGATGTTATCGTAGTAACCGTAAAGCACACCATACCTGCAAGTGATGTAAAAAAAGGAGCAGTTTCAAAAGCTGTTATTGTTCGCACCAAAAAAGAAGTGCGTCGCCAAGATGGGTCATACATCCGTTTTGACGATAATGCCTGTGTCCTTTTAAACAACGCGGGTGAAATTCGTGGAAGCCGTATTTTTGGACCGGTAGCGCGCGAACTTCGTGCCACAAATATGAAAATCATTTCGCTTGCGCCGGAAGTACTTTAATCTTCGTAAAAAAAATCAGAAATGAGCAAACTACATGTAAAGAAAGGTGATAATGTTATTGTAACGATAGCAGGTCACGATAAGAAAAATGGACAATGGCAGCCACATCGTGTTTTGAGCGTAGATGTGAAAAAACAAAAAGCTATCGTGGAAGGCGTTAATATGGTATCAAAAAGCACCAAGCCCAATGCCAAAAATCCTCAAGGTGGAATTGTGAAGCAAGAAGCACCTATTCACATTTCGAACCTCATGCTGGTTGACCCCAAAACGGGTGCACCTACCCGTATCGGTCGCCGCCTCAATGAAAAAGGAGAATTGGTGCGTTACGCTAAAAAATCAGGGGAGGAAATCAAATAATGAATACAGCAAGCATGAAAGCCGATTACAAAGAACGCATCGTTCCGGCTTTAAAGAAAGAATTTGGCTATAGTTCAATAATGCAAGTTCCTCAACTCGAGAAAATAGTTTTGAATCAAGGGTTGGGTATTGCCGTAGCCGATAAAAAAATTATCGAAGTAGCAATTAATGAAATGACCGCTATTGCAGGACAAAAAGCAGTTGCAACCGTATCAAAAAAAGATATTTCGAACTTCAAATTGCGTAAAAAAATGCCTATCGGTGTGCGAGTTACACTTCGCGGTGAGAAAATGTATGAATTTCTTGAAAGATTGATTCGTGTTGCCTTACCTCGTATTCGCGACTTCAAAGGAATTGAAAGCAAATTGGACGGAAAAGGAAACTACACTTTTGGTATTCAAGAGCAAATTATCTTTCCCGAAATCAATATCGACAGTGTTCAACGCATTGTAGGGATGAATATCACCCTTGTAACCTCTGCTAAAACTGACGAAGAAGGTTTTGCATTATTGAAAGAATTTGGCTTGCCTTTTAAGAAAAACTAATTAAAATAAAGAGAGAACAATGGCAAAAGAATCAATGAAAGCCCGCGAGGTAAAACGCGCTAAAATGGTGGCAAAATATGCCGAAAAACGCGCACAAATGATTGCCGAAGGAAACTACGAAGGACTACAAAGCATTCCAAAAAATGCATCACCGGTGCGTTTGCATAATCGTTGCAAAATAACCGGTCGTCCCAAGGGTTATATGCGTCAATTCGGAATCTCGCGTATTCAATTTCGTGAAATGGCTTCCAAAGGGCTTATCCCCGGTGTGAAAAAAGCAAGTTGGTAATTAAAATAAAGTTCATAAAGTTACGAGATTCATAAAGTTTTTAAATAAAAAACTTTAAAACGCTCAAACTTTACGAACTTTGTGTATCTTTGCGCGCTGAAATTTTTTATTAATTAAATATTGTTCCGGCAGTCGGAATCAATTTAAAAATCATTATCATGACAGATCCAATAGCAGATTATCTGACTCGTTTGCGCAACGCTATCAAGGCGGGGCATCGGGTTGTTGAGATTCCCGCTTCGAATTTGAAGAAGGAAATCACAAGGATATTGCACGAAAAAGGCTATATCCTGAATTACAAGTTTGTTGAAGATGGACCACAAGGCAGTATTAAAATTGCCTTGAAATACGATCCGGTCAACAAAGTGAATTCTATTAAAAAACTGGCAAGAGTATCTACTCCAGGTTTGCGCCAATATGCAGGCAGCAAAGAAATCCCTTCGGTACTTAACGGATTGGGTATTGCAATCCTTTCTACTTCTAAAGGCGTGATGACCGATAAGGAAGCTCGCGACCTCAAAGTAGGCGGAGAAGTATTATGTTTCATTTATTAATGCGGAAGGAGAAATTAACATGTCAAGAATAGGAAAATTGCCAATTAATATCCCTGCCGGAGTTACTATTTCGATGAATGATTCGGTAGTAACGGTAAAGGGACCCAAAGGAGAACTCAGTCAACAAATAGCCCCGGCTATCGAAGTGAAAGTTGATGGAAATGTGTGTACTGTAAATCGTCCTAACGATGAAAAGCAAAATCGAGCTTATCATGGTTTGTATCGCTCGTTGATAAACAATATGGTTATTGGCGTATCGCAAGGTTACAAAAAACAACTCGAACTCGTAGGAGTTGGTTACCGTGTTTCAAACAACGGTCAGATTCTCGAATTTTCACTTGGATTTACACATCAAATTTTCTTGAGTTTACCCAAGGAAATTAAGGTGGAAACCAAAATGGAAAGAAATCAAAATCCATTAGTGATTTTGGAAAGTGCAGATAAACAGCTTATTGGTCAAGTATGTGCCAAAATCCGTTCTTTCCGGAAACCGGAACCATACAAAGGTAAAGGGATTAAATTTGTTGGAGAAGTTATTCGTCGTAAAGCCGGAAAATCGGCAAGTGCTAAATAATAAACACTAAGAGCTATGTCAAAAATAGAAAGAAGACAAAGAATAAAATTGCATATCCGCAATAAAATTTCGGGTACTGCTGCGAAGCCTCGTTTAACTGTGTTCAGAAGCAATACGCAAATATATGCACAGATTATCGACGATATACAAGGTAAAACATTAGCGTCAGCCTCATCGTTGGGAGTCAAAGATAAAGCAACAAAAAAGGAAATCGCCGGCAAAGTAGGCGGACTTATTGCTCAGTCGGCTTTGGCAGCCGGAGTTACTGAGGTTGTCTTTGACAGAAGCGGTTATTTGTATCACGGTAGAGTGAGAGAATTAGCTGAAGGCGCACGAAATGGAGGTCTTAAATTTTAAAAGAATTAATCAATGAGAACTAACAATAGAGTTAAAACGACCAACGATTTAGAGTTGAAAGACAGATTGGTAGCCATTAATCGTGTTACCAAAGTTACCAAAGGAGGTCGTACATTCAGTTTTTCGGCAATTGTGGTTGTCGGTAACGAAGATGGAATTGTAGGCTGGGGTTTAGGTAAAGCGGGCGAAGTAACTGCAGCTATTGCCAAAGGAGTAGAAGCAGCAAAAAAGAATCTTGTGCGTGTACCTGTTTTGAAGGGAACAATTCCTCACGAACAATTTGCTAAATTCGGTGGAGCACAGGTATTTTTGAAACCGGCTTCGCATGGTACCGGAGTAAAAGCCGGTGGTGCGATGCGTGCGGTACTCGAAAGTGTAGGTATTACCGATGTATTAGCTAAATCGAAGGGTTCGTCGAATCCACACAATTTGGTGAAGGCTACTATCGAAGCCTTAGGCGAAATGCGTGATGCGCGTACTGTGGCTCAAAATCGTGGTATCAGTTTGGAAAAAGTGTTTAACGGCTAAAAACGAAATCCTCATGTCAACAATAAAAATTAAACAAATACGAAGTAAAATCAATTGCCCGCAGGTGCAAAAACTCACTCTCGAGGCACTTGGTTTACGCAAAATCAACGCCGTTGTTGAGCACGAAGCTACGCCCCAAATTTTGGGTATGGTTGAAAAGGTTAAGCATTTGGTTGAGGTAGTAAAATAATTGTAAAATCTGAATTTATAAAATTAAGATATGAATTTAAGTAGCTTACAACCCGCAGCGGGTTCTGTAAAAACGAGAAAAAGAATAGGTCGTGGTACCGGATCCGGCATGGGTGGTACTTCTACCCGTGGGCACAAAGGAGCTAAGTCGCGTTCGGGTTACTCAAGAAAAAATGGGTTTGAAGGAGGACAAATGCCTTTACAGCGCCGTTTGCCTAAATTCGGCTTTAAAAATATTAACCGTGTAGAATATAAAGCTATCAATTTGGATACCATTCAAGAGTTAGCTACTGCGACTAATGCAGCTAAAATTGGTGTTGAAGAATTGCGCAGTGCCGGTTTAATTTCAAAAAAACACTTGGTTAAAATTTTAAGTAAGGGTGCTCTTTCGTCAAAATTGACTGTAGAAGCTCACGCTTTTTCAAAAGCGGCAGAAGAAGCAATTGCAGCACAAGGTGGAACAGCAGTAAAACTCTAACAGCATGAAGAAAATAATAGAAACTATACGGAATATTTGGAAAATAGAAGAACTTAGAACACGACTTCTCACAACCATTTTGTTTGTGTTGATTTATCGTTTCGGTTCATATATAGTTCTTCCGGGCATCAATCCTGCCGACCTTGTCAATTTGCAGGCGCAAACGGCAGGCGGTTTGATGAGCTTGTTGGATATGTTTTCCGGTGGAGCATTTTCGAATGCTTCAATATTTGCATTAGGTATCATGCCTTATATTTCGGCTTCTATTGTTGTGCAGTTATTGACTATCGCCGTACCTTACTTCCAAAAAATGCAAAAAGAAGGCGAGAGTGGTCGTCGTAAGATGAATCAAATAACCCGTTACCTTACTGTTGGTATCTTGCTGTTACAGGGACCTACATACCTTATCAACTTAGGTGTACAGCTTCGTCAGGCAGGGTCGGCTCTTCCGGCAGAATGGTGGTTTACCCCGGTAACTACAATCATTCTTTGCGCAGGCAGTATGTTTGTAATGTGGCTGGGCGAACGGATTACCGATAAAGGTGTCGGAAACGGTATTTCTTTCATCATCTTGATTGGTATTATTGCTCGCTTACCCGAAGCACTTTTAAAAGAATTTGCTTCGCGCTTTGCAGGAAACGAGCTTGGTGGAGGAGTGATGTTTATCCTCGAAATTATATTGCTCTTTTTGGTTATTTCGGCTTGTATTTTGTTGGTGCAAGGTACGCGCAAAATACCTGTGCAATATGCAAAACGAGTGGTTGGAAACAAACAATACGGAGGCGTTCGTCAGTACATTCCGTTGAAAATCAATGCGGCAGGTGTAATGCCTATCATTTTTGCTCAGGCAATTATGTTTATCCCGCTTACATTTGTTGGTTTCTCAAACTCTCAAACCGTAGGTTCATTAGCTCAAGCATTTATGGATAATACAGGTTTTTGGTACAATTTTGTGTTTGCCATGTTGATTATTGCCTTTACTTATTTTTATACGGCAATAACCATCAATCCTACACAAATGGCTGAAGACATGAAGCGTAACAATGGTTTTATTCCCGGAATCAAACCGGGTAAGAAAACAGCAGAATATCTCGATTTGATTATGTCGAGAATAACATTGCCCGGTTCTGTATTCCTTGCTATTGTGGCAATTTTGCCTGCATTTGCAAGTATTATTGGTATCAATATGCAATTTGCCCAGTTTTTTGGAGGTACTTCACTGTTGATTTTGGTCGGTGTGGTACTCGATACCTTGCAACAAATCGAAAGCTATTTGTTAATGCGTCATTACGATGGTTTATTGAAATCCGGAAGAATTAAAGGTCGCACGAGTTCGGTTGCTGCATACTAAAAATGACTTTTTTAAAGACAGACGAGCAGATTGAGCTTCAACGGATAAGCAACCAAATTGTTGCCAAAGCCTTGGCTGAGGTGGCAAAGATAATTGCACCGGGAGTATCGACTTCCGATTTAGATAAAAGAGCCGAAGAGTTTATTCGCGACAATGGAGCAATACCGAGTTTTCTTGGATATAAAGGTTTTCCTGCTACTTTGTGTACTTCGGTCAACGAACAGATAGTACACGGTATCCCTTCTACAGAAGTATTTCTTAAAGAAGGCGATATTGTTTCGGTAGATTGCGGAGTGTTTAAAAACGGTTTTCACGGCGATTCGGCATATACATTTTGTGTAGGTGAAGTATCTCCCGAAATCTTAAAATTGCTTCGAACTACTAAAGAATCGCTCTATAAAGGGATAGAACAAGCGGTAGAAGGCAAACGGATAGGTGATGTGAGTTATGCTGTGCAAAGCTATTGCGAAGCAGCCGGATATAGCGTAGTGCGCGAAATGATTGGACACGGAGTAGGGCAACATTTGCACGAAGATCCTGAAGTGCCTAATTACGGCAGACGCGGTTCGGGTAGCAAGCTCAAACAGGGAATGGTAATTGCCATTGAGCCGATGATAAACATGGGGCGACGCGAGTTGGTAACCGAACAAGATGGTTGGACGGCTCGAACAGTTGACCGTAAGCCTTCGGCGCATTTTGAGCATTCGGTGGCAATCCGAAAAGGCAAAGCAGATATTTTGTCTACATTCGAGTACATCGAACAAGTGTTAGGAGATAAAGAATTTTGATATATGGCAAAACAAGCAGCTATCGAACAAGACGGTACGATTACCGAAGCATTATCAAATGCCATGTTTCGTGTCGAGTTGGAAAATGGGCATGAAATTACGGCGCATATTTCAGGTAAAATGAGAATGCACTACATTAAAATTTTGCCCGGCGATAAAGTAAGGGTCGAAATGTCGCCCTATGACTTGTCGAAAGGAAGAATTTCGTTCAGATACAAATAAGTTCATAAGCTAAAAAAGTTAGAAGCTTTATGAACTTCAAAGACTTGATAAACTTTAAAAACTAAAATAAAATGAAAGTAAGAGCCTCTTTAAAAAAGCGCACTCCCGATTGCAAAATCGTTCGGAGAAAAGGACGCTTATATGTGATTAATAAGAAAAACCCAAAGTATAAACAACGCCAAGGATAAAACAAAAATTTATGGCTATAAGAATTGTCGGAGTAGATTTACCTCAGAACAAACGAGGAGAAGTCGGATTGACTTACATCTACGGAATAGGTCGCAGCAATGCGAAAAAGATTTTACAAGAAGCAGGTGTCGATTTGGATATCAAAGTGAAAGATTGGACAGATGACCAAGCTGCTAAGATTCGTGAAATCATCGGAGCAAGTTACAAGGTTGAAGGCGACCTTCGTTCCGAAGTGCAATTAAACATCAAACGATTGATGGACATCGGTTGCTACCGTGGAGTGCGTCATCGTATCGGCTTGCCGGTGCGCGGACAAAGTACAAAAAACAATGCCCGCACTCGCAAGGGTAGAAAGAAAACAGTTGCCAACAAGAAAAAAGCAACTAAATAACAACTAAGTTTTATTGATAACGCGAATTTAGCACGCTAAAATTAACATTGATATGGCAAAAAAATCAGTTGCAACTAAAAAACGAGTTGTTAAAGTCGACGGGGTAGGACAGCTTCATGTTCACTCATCTTTTAACAACATTATCGTAACCCTTACCAACGGAGAAGGACAAGTAATTTCTTGGTCGTCGGCGGGGAAAATGGGTTTCCGTGGTTCGAAAAAGAATACCCCTTACGCTGCTCAAATGGCAGCACAAGATTGTGCAAAAGTAGCTTTCGATCTCGGCTTGAGAAAAGTGAAGGCTTATGTGAAAGGACCCGGAAACGGTCGCGAATCGGCTATCCGTACCGTGCACGGTGCAGGTATCGAAGTAACCGAAATCGTAGATGTTACACCACTGCCGCACAACGGCTGTCGCCCTCCTAAAAGAAGACGAGTATAATTAACGGATTAAGAACAATTTAAAAAAAATAGAAAATGGCAAGATATATTGGACCAAAGTCGAGAATTGCTCGTAAATTCGGTGAAGCTATTTATGGACCAGACAAAGTGCTTTCGCGCAGGAATTTCCCTCCCGGACAGCATGGTGCAAACAAACGCAAAAAAACTTCGGAATACGGTATTCAGCTCAAAGAAAAACAAAAAGCAAAATACACTTACGGTGTGTTGGAAAAACAATTCCGCAACTTGTTTGAAAAAGCAGCGCGTGCCCGTGGTATTACCGGCGAAGTGTTATTGCAGTTGTTAGAGTCCCGTTTAGATAATGTAGTATTCCGCTTAGGATTAGCTCCAACCCGGGCAGCAGCTCGTCAGTTGGTAAGCCACCGACACATCACAGTGAACGGAAGTGTGGTAAACATACCATCTTACTCGGTAAAAGCGGGCGAAATCGTAGCAGTGCGCGAAAAAGACAAATCACTCGAAGTGATTGCCGACGCACTCAACGGATTCAACCACAGCAAATATCCTTGGTTGGAATGGGATAACAGCAGCATGGCTGGAAAATTCCTGCATATTCCTGCTCGTGAAGATATTCCTGAAAATATCAAAGAGCAATTAATCGTAGAATTGTATTCTAAATAAAACTGAAAACATGGCTATATTAGCATTTCAAAAACCCGATAAAGTTATCATGTTGGATGCCGATCCTTTCTACGGAAGGTTCGAGTTTCGTCCGCTGGAACCCGGTTACGGAATTACAATAGGGAACGCGCTTCGTCGTATTTTGCTCTCTTCGCTCGAAGGGTTTGCAATTTCTACAATCAAAATAGAAGGCGTCGACCACGAATTTTCCGTTGTGCCCGGTGTAGTGGAAGATGTTACCAATATGATTCTGAACCTGAAACAGGTTCGATTTAAGCAAATAGTTGAAAATACTGAGAACGAGAAGATTACCTTTAAAGTAACAGGAAAAGAAGTATTCAAAGCCGGAGATTTAAACAAAACTCTTGTGGGCTTTGAGGTGCTGAATCCCGATTTGGTAATTTGCCACTTAGACCCTTCAACAAGTTTCCAAATAGAACTGACCATTGTGAAAGGAAGAGGTTATGTGCCTGCGGAAGAAAACAAATTATCCAATACCGAAATTGGTGAAATTGCTATCGACTCCATATTTACTCCTATTCGTAATGTGAAATATGCAATTGAAAATTATCGTGTAGAGCAAAAAACCGACTACGAGAAATTGGTATTCGAAATCTCGACCGATGGTTCTATTCACCCAAAGGATGCATTGAAAGAAGCGGCTAAAATCCTTATTCATCATTTCATGCTTTTCTCCGACGACAAAATTACCCTTGATGTAACAGAAGGTAATGGCAGCGACGAGTTTGACGAAGAAGTGTTGCACATGCGCCAATTACTTAAAACTCGATTGGTTGATTTAGACCTGTCGGTGCGCGCGCTAAACTGCTTGAAAGCGGCTGATGTAGATACGCTGGGAGAGCTTTGTCAGTTCAACCGCAACGATTTATTGAAATTCCGTAACTTCGGTAAAAAATCGCTCACCGAGCTTGATGCTAAATTGAACGATCTCAAACTGGCTTTCGGAATGGATATTGCAAAATATAAATTAGATAAAGAGTAATCGAAAATGAGACATAACAAGAAATTTAATCACCTTGGAAGAACAGCTTCGCATAGAAAAGCGATGCTCTCCAATATGGCTTGTTCTCTTATCCAACACAAGAGAATATCCACCACTTTGGCAAAAGCCAAAGCCCTGAAAATTTATGTTGAACCGTTGATTAACAAATCGAAAGACGACTCTACGCACTCGCGTCGTACCGTGTTCTCGTATTTACAAAACAAAGAAGTGGTAACCGAACTTTTCCGCGATGTAGCAGCAAAGGTGGCAAACCGTCCCGGAGGTTATACGCGTATTTTAAAAACAGGTTATCGCTTGGGCGATGCAGCTCAAATGTGTATTATCGAGTTGGTCGATTACAACGAAAACCTCTTGAAAGAGAATGCGCCTAAAAAGAAAACTACTCGTCGCTCGAGAAAAGCTGCCCCAAAAGCAGCAGAGGAAGCTCCGAAAGTAGCTGAGGCTGTTGAAGTAGCTGAAGCAGCTCCCGAAGTAAGTGCTGTTGCAGAAGAAAAAGAAAGCGAAAGCGCAGCAGAAAAGGAATAAAAAATAGTTTTTATTAGTTGTTAATAGTTTTATTGGGAAAAGGAGATAAGGTATAAACTTATCTCCTTTTTTTGTTTCTTTGCAAAGCAAATTTTTTTAATACAACTCGTTATGAAGATTCGGAAAATTCATGCAAGGCAAATCCTCGATTCGCGCGGATTCCCTACGGTAGAAGTTGATGTTACACTCGAATGTGGCATTGTGGGTCGTGCTTCGGTGCCTTCGGGTGCAAGTACCGGTGTACACGAAGCCCTCGAACTGCGCGATGGCGACCGTTCGCGCTATTTGGGTAAAGGCGTGCTTCATGCGGTAGAAAATGCAAATACGAAAATTGCTCCTGTACTTATCGGCATGTCTGCACTCGAGCAGCGGCAAATTGACAATACGATGATTGCCTTGGACGGCACGCCGACAAAGTCTGCCCTCGGGGCAAATGCCATTCTTGGCGTATCGCTGGCAGTGGCAAGGGCGGCGGCGGCGTATCTCGATATCCCGTTGTATCGCTACTTGGGTGGAGCAAATGCGTTTGTGCTGCCTGTGCCGATGATGAATATTATCAACGGAGGAGCGCATTCCGATGCGCCTGTTGCATTTCAGGAATTTATGATTCGTCCCGTGGGAGCGACATCATTTAGCGAAGGCTTGCGTATGGGAGCCGAGGTATTTCAGCAGTTGAAAAAGATTTTTCACGAGCGGGGTTTGAGTACTGCCGTGGGTGATGAAGGCGGTTTTGCTCCTGCACTGAACGGTACTGCCGACGCACTCGACAGCATTATGCAGGCAATACGCAATGCGGGTTACGAGCCGAAAAAAGACATCACTATCGGACTGGATTGCGCTTCGTCGGAATTTTACGAAAACGGTGTGTATAACTACAAGAAGTTTGAGGGCGACCGCGGTGCCGTGTTCACTGCCGCGCAGCAAGCCGATTTTCTCGAAGAGCTTATCGGGAAATATCCGATAGATTCTATTGAAGACGGCATGGCGGAAGAAGACTGGGAGGGTTGGCGCGTGCTTACCGACCGCCTCGGCAGTCGATGCCAGCTTGTGGGCGACGACCTTTTTGTTACCAATGTATCGTTTCTACAAAAAGGTATCGACCAAGGTTGTGCCAATGCCATTTTGGTGAAAGTAAATCAAATAGGCACACTTACCGAAACTCTCAATGCCATTGAGTTGGCGCATCGCAACGGTTATAAGGCGGTGATTTCGCATCGCTCGGGCGAAACCGAAGATACGACTATTGCCGATATTGCCGTGGCTACCAACGCAGGACAAATAAAAACAGGTTCCTTGAGTCGCTCCGAGCGTATTGCAAAATACAATCAACTGCTGCGTATCGAAGAGGAACTTGGTACTGAGGCGCGTTACGGCTTTTAAAATTTTAAAGAAATAAGTTTGTTTTTAAATAAAAGTATTTTATATTTGCGCCTCGAATAACTGAAAGTTGAAAAAGGAAAACTGAATTAAAAATCAGCGAAGCTAAAATTGGCGTAAGCCAAAGTAAAAGCGAACCGTCATTGCAGGCTTTACCCGCAATTAACAATCACAACCAACGGAATTGTAAATCACTGACCGAAGGGAAGTGATAATGACAATGTATCTTTCACATTCCACTTTCAATTCTCAGTTTTCAACTAAATAAAGAATAAAAAATATTATGAATACTAAAATACGACATGTCATTTTTAACAAAGATAATTTGCAAGCTTTGCAGATTATGACTAACACACACACACACACACACACACACATGTGCGTGCGCGTGGGTATGTCGTAAACATACAGAAAACCAGCCGGTTAGAAAAAATAATCTTACCGGCGGTAAGAAACACACAATACCTTCGAGAGGAAATAAACATCCTTTCGGGGGTATTTTTTGTTGGGAATGCCCCGTCATCAAAAAAACCTTCATCAACCCCTCGCCCTTCGGGCACTCCCCTTTACAAAAGGGGAGAGTTTAGTACAAACAGCCTTATTATACAAATACGACGCTTGTGCCACACTGTCCCCTTATTTAAAGAGGACGAGCGAAGCGGAGGAATTAATATATAAAGACCCAAAAAAGAGAGAAATTACATAAAGAAAACAAACACTTAAATAATACAAAATATAAACACATTAAATTAAAACATTATGAAAACAGATCATCACAGTATCAAAGCCTATCTCTACAACAACCCATTAACCGAAGACCCCAGCGACTTAGTAGCCCGTGTAAGTTCCGAGCGCACGCGCAGTATCAAA
>JAISVR010000004.1 GCA_031271465.1 Prevotellaceae bacterium
CCTTTGGCATATATCCGCATCGCTTTGGACGGAAACAGCGACAAAAACCGTGTGAAACATCTTTTGATAGACGAAATGCAGGACTATTCACCCATTCAATACAAAGTATTGCAAAAAATATACCCTTGCCGCAAAACGGTTCTCGGCGACGCCAGCCAATCGGTCAATCCTTACGGTTCATCTACTGCCGCTATGATTCAAAAAGCGTTGATTACGGGCGAAGTAATGAAGTTATGCAAAAGCTACCGCTCCACATTTGAGATTACCGATTTTGCCCAAAACATCCGGGCAAATGAAGAATTAGAGCCTGTCGCACGGCACGGCGAGAAACCGCAGATACTGAAATTTGAAAGCGAAGCAAAAGAAATTTCTGCCATAGCCGGTTTGATTAACGCCTTCAAAAAATCAAAACATAAATCGCTCGGCATCATTTGCAAAACCGAATTGCAGGCAAAAGACCTAAGCGAAAAACTGAAAGCATATGCTAATGATATTTATTTCCTTTCCAGCCAAAGTACCGCATTCGTGCAAGGCATAGTTATCACTTCTGCCCATATAGCTAAAGGCTTGGAGTTTGACGAAGTGATTGTTCCGCAGGTAAACCACAAAAATTACCACTCCGAAATGGATAAAAGTATGCTCTATGTTGCCGTAACAAGGGCGATGCACCGCTTGGCATTGACTTATTGCGGGGGATTGAGTGGGTTAATTTTGAAATAAAGCAAAAACAAAATGTCCCGTTTTTACAATGCCGGAAAACCGGACAAGTCTTACCTTTGTTTTTTTTCGAAGATATTGTATTTTTGTCATACATGGATAATTTTCAAATTATACAACCATCGACATTATTAGCACCTTATGTGAAGCATTATTGGTTTCTGAAATCCAATAATGCTTCGCAAGCCTGTGAACGCGTAATTCCGGACGGATTTATATGTTTGATGTTTCATCGTGGAGAACGGCTCTTTTCTTCATCAAACAATAAGTTGCAACCAAAAGCTTTTTTAAGCGGACAGAAAACCGGTTATACCGATTTATTTTATACCGGTAATATTGATATAGTAGCCATCGTATTTCAGCCTGTTGGTGCCAAAGCATTTTTCAATTTGCCGTTGATGGTGTTAAATGAGCAAACTGTAGCTATCAACGACCTTAATGACACGCAACTTGCCGAATTAGAAAACCGGTTATCCGACAGTTCCGACATTGGCAGTTGTGTGCTTCTTATCGAACAGTTTTTACACAAACGCTTTGACACATTAGCCACACACAATTGGAAACGGATAAATACCGTTCTGCAATCTGTTTATTACGGACAACAGAATATCGATGCACTTGCACAAACAGCCTGCCTCGGCTACAAACAATTCAAGCGGATATTTGCCGAATATGTGGGCGCCAATCCAAAGGACTACTTACGGGTAGTGCGCTTTCAAAAAGCACTGCATATATTACAACTTCAACCAACTATCTCCCTCACACAACTGGCTTACGAATGCGGCTACTACGATCAATCGCATCTTATCAAAGAGTTCAAAACCCTGTCGGGTTACACGCCTACAGCGTATTTAAGCATTTGCGCGCCTTATTCCGATTATTTTTCCTAAGCGGAAAAATATGTCCTTTTTTTCCAAGTTTTACAAAGCGAGTAACTGTAATTTTGCGTTGTCAATTGACAAATCAATTAAATTTATTCACATTTTTGAAACTAACAAAGAAATGAAAACAGTAACATTTTTTGAAATTCCGGCATTCGATTTCGACCGTGCCGTAAAGTTTTACGAAACTATTTTAGGTTTAAAACTATCCGTAATGGATTACGACAATGAGAAAATGGCGCTCTTTCCCGCAGATGACGGACAATGTCCCGGTGCAGTATCATGGGATTCGGAACGAACATTCCTTCCTTCAAAAAACGGTGTATTAATTCACCTCCATATTACCGATATGGAAAAAACAATCTCGGCAATCGAAAAAAACGGCGGTAAAATCACTCGTCCCAAAACCAAGATTGAATCTGAAAGTCGCGGTTATTTCGCTTTGTTTATCGACAGTGAAGGAAATCGTTTAGGATTGTATTCGGATAAATAGAAAAGTATATTTTCTAAATCGAAAAAGCATGCTCGGAGAATCACTTTAGTTTCTCCAAGCGTGCTTTTTCTCGCTCCGAGCAAGAATTTCCTCCTTATTAGCTACGACTTCCTCGCTTTTTACAAGGAACTCTTTGTTATTTGCCAGGATTTCCTCGCTTTTTACAAGGAACTCCTTGTTATTTGCCAGGACTTCCTCGCTTTTTACAAGGAACTCCTTGTTATTTGCCAGGATTTCCTCGCTTTTTACAAGGAACTCCTCGTTATTTGCCAGGATTTCCTCGCTTTTTACAAGGAACTCCTCGTTATTTGCCAGGACTTCCTCGCTTTTTACAAGGAACTCCTCGTTATTTGCCAGGATTTCCTCGCTTTTTACAAGGAACTCCTCGTTATTTGCCAGGACTTCTGCGCTTTAAGCTTGGACGATGGAGTAAATAGCAGCAATATTTAGGTAAATTAAACAACACCCAAGACTATGCAATCTGATTTTTTGACAAAAAATTACTTTTTTTGTATTTTACTTGCTAATAATTCACTATAATTGTAATCGAATATCAATAAAACGCAATTCAACAATTATATTTATGATAGACTGGTTCATAAAAACGCTGCAAAACAATCCCGAATTAGCCATTTTTCTGGCATTAGCGTTGGGGTTTGCCGTTGGTAAAATAAAAATCAAAGGCTTTACTCTCGGAAATGTTACAAGCGTCCTGCTGATGGGCGTGCTGGTGGGGCAGCTCAACATCGCCGTTTCGCCCCTTGTCAAATCGGTATTTTTCCTGCTCTTTCTTTTTGCTGTCGGGTTTAGCGTGGGACCGCAATTTGTGCATTCGCTGAAAAAGGAAGGACTACCGCAAATCGCTTTTACGCTTATCCTCTGCACCATTAGCCTGGGCATCACTTATGTGGCATCTATTCTTGCAGGCTTTGATACGGGCAACGCCACAGGCTTATTCGCCGGCGCAAATACCAATTCCGCCATCATCGGCATTGCCACCGACACCATCAACCAGCTGGGCATAACGCCCGAACAGAAATCAACGGCAATCAACCACATAACCGTTGCCTTTGCCGTAACTTACATTTTCGGAACAGCCGGCACAGCGTGGTTCCTCTCCTCTATCGGTCCCAAACTGCTGGGAAAAGATGTTTTTAAACAGACCAAAGAATACGAAGCTAAGCTCGGCGGCTCTATCGTTGAGGAAGAGCTCAACACGGAACACGCTTACAGCGGTGCCGATTTCCGCGTGATAAAAGCGGGCGGCGATTATTTCAGTCACCCAAAAACCATCAAAGAAATTGAAACCCTGCTGAACAGAACCGGACAACCTGTTTATATTGAACGGGTTAGAAAAGCAAGCGGCGAAATTATCCAGGAGCCAACGCTTGATTTGGAAATTGAAAAAGGCGATAATCTGGTGTTGAATGGTCCGATTGAAGAACTGATAAAAAACGGAAATTCCATCGGTACGGAAGTTGCCGATGTGGAATTACTGGATTTTACCGCAGAAATATTAAAAGTGCTTGTCAGCAAAAAAGGCAGCGGAAATTCGTTGCACAAACTGAGAACCTGCAAACAGCGGCACGGCGTTATTATTCGGAAAATACAGCGGGGAAATCAAACAATGCCGCTTTTGCAACATCTAAAAATACAGCGCGGCGACATCGTGGAGCTGGAAGGTCGCAAAAACGATGTGGAGCGTTTTGCCGCCCACCTGGGTTATGTTGAAAGGGCAACAAGCGTTACCGATGTGCTGTATATGAGCATCGCCATTGTGCTTGGCGGACTGTTCGGCACGCTGGCAATCCATGCCGGCAGTGTGCCATTGAGCCTGAGCGCAAGCGGCGGCGTGCTGATTATGGGGATTCTTTTCGGCTGGCTGCGCTCGCTGCGCCCCACATTCGGAGCCGTTCCCGAGCCTTCCATTTGGCTGATGAACAATCTCGGACTGAATGTTTTCGTTGCCGTAGTAGGTTTAGAGGCGGGTCCCGATTTCGTTGCCGGACTCAAAGCTTCGGGCATCAACCTGTTTGTAGCAGGGATTTTTGTCAGCATCGTTCCCGTTCTTATCGGGCTATTTATGGGGCGTTATATTTTCAAATTCGAGCCTGCCATTACGCTCGGAGCCTGTGCCGGCGCACGAACCACCACCGCCTCGCTGGGCTCCATCGAAGAAGTGTTGCAAAGCAAAGTACCTGCCCTGTCCTACACAACCACTTACGCCATCGGCAATACGCTGCTGATTATTTATGGGGTGGTGGTGGTGCTGCTGGTGCAATAGCCGATAAACATACAATAAATAGTATGAACAAAACAATAGAGATAAACAAAGAAATTCAGTTAAGGCAATTAGAATTAGACGATTATAAAGATATTTTCGATACTATCAACGCTCAACGGGAATATCTCGGCAAATGGCTGCCGTTTGTTGAGTTTACAAAGGAAGCCAACGATTCAAAGGCATTTGTTGAAATGACCGTCAATCTGCCAAAAGACAGGTTTGAATATGTATTTACCATTCGTTACGAAAATCAATTTGCAGGACTGATAGGCTTTAAATCTACGGACAAACAAAATAAAAAAACAGAAATCGGCTACTGGCTGTCCGAAGATTTTCAAGGCAAAGGCATTGTAAGCAAATCGGTCGAAAAGCTTTGTGATATTGCATTTGACGAATGGGACATGAACAGAATACAAATTAAATGTGCCGTTGGAAATGAGAAAAGCAAAGCCATTCCCCGACGATTGGGATTTACATTTGAAGGAATAGAACGGGACGGGGAATTATTAAGCGGAAATATTTTTGCTGATATTGAAACTTACAGTAAACTGAAAAGAGAAAATCACTAAAAAACATAGCACTATGAATCTCGAAAAATTAAAAACTTCGCGCCGGCGTGAAGAACAATTGGAACAATTAAGCCCGTTTGAGTTGAAAGACAGCCTTATCAACTTGGCATCGGAGTATCATAAAAAACGCTCACACAGTATGTTGAATGCCGGCAGGGGAAATCCCAACTGGACAGCTACCATTCCGCGCGAGGCGTTTTTTACGCTGGGACAGTTCGGTATCGAAGAGTGCAAACGGACAATGCAGCAAAATTCGGGCATTGCGGGCATTCCACAGAAAGCGGGAATTGCCGGGCGTTTTGAAGAATTTTTGAAAAAAAACAGCCAGGCAGCCGGTATTTCTTTGCTGAAAGAATTGTATAAATACGGTATCGAAAAACATAATTTTGTGCCGGACGATTTTGTGCACGAACTTGCCGAAGGCATTATCGGCGACCAGTATCCAAGTCCCGACCGCATGCTGAAACACCCCGAAAGCATTGTACACGATTATCTGATACAGGAAATGTGTGGCGGCAAACAGCGAAGCGGCAGGTACGACCTTTTTGCCGTAGAGGGCGGAACGGCAGCGATGTGCTACATATTTAATTCGCTACTCGAAAACGGCTTGCTGAACAAAGGCGACAAGGTTGCTATCGGGACGCCTGTTTTTACGCCTTATCTTGAAATTCCCGAACTGGAAAAATTCAACTTTAAAATCACCTATATCCATGGCTCCGCCAAAGACGAAAACGGCAATTCCAATTTTCAGTATCCCGATGAGGAGTTGGATAAATTGGGAGACAAATCCATTAAGGCGTTTTTTGTGATTAATCCAAGTAATCCTACTTCGGTGCAGATGTGCGAAAAATCGCGTCGCTATCTTGTGAAAGTGGTAAAAAACCTGAATCCGAACTTGATGATTGTTACTGATGATGTGTATGGAACATTTGTGAAGGGATTTAGTTCGCTGATGAACGAGTTGCCTCAAAATACGCTTTGTGTTTATTCTTTTTCTAAATATTTTGGGGCAACGGGCTGGCGTTTAGGTGTTATTGCTTTGTATGAGGACAATATTTATGATGCTATGCTTTCGGCTTTCCCGGAAAAGGTGAAGGAGCAGCAGGCAAAAAAATATGAAAGCTTGACTTTGCAGCCCGAGAAATTGAAATTTATTGACCGTTTGGTGGCAGATAGTCGCTTGGTGGCGCTGAATCATACGGCAGGACTTTCGCTGCCGCAACAAATACAGATGATGCTTTTTGCAGCTTTTGCTGTGTTGGATAAAGAGAATGTCTATAAAAAAGACTGTAACGACATTATTAAAAATCGTTACAACCTGCTTTGGGAGGGAATGAAAATGCCGATACTGCCCGACCCCGACCGCGCTGCTTATTATAGTGAAATAGACATTCACGAGTGGGCGATGAAAAATTACGGAGAAGAGTTTGTTGCTTTCCTCAAAAAGAATTTTGAGCCGGTGGATATTGTGTTTCGCTTGGCTGAAAAATCGGGTATTGTATTGCTCAACGGCGGCGGTTTTGCCGGACCGGAATGGTCGGTGCGCGTTTCGCTTGCAAACCTGGACGATAATGATTACAGCATTATCGGTAAAGAACTTTCGGAAACGATGATGGAATATGTAGAGGCTTGGAAATCTGTCTAAATCGGATTTAAGGATTAACAGAATGAAGAATGAAACAAATCACAATTAAATACCTACAATTATGAAACAGATTAAACTTATTTTAATGGCGTTGTGTTGCGTATCATTTATCGCAAGCGCACAAAAACCAACCGTTTATGTATTGGCAACAGGGGGCACCATTGCCGGCGAAGGAAAAACGGAAGTCAATTCTGCCTACACTTCGGGTGCCATTACGGTAGACGAACTGTTGAGCGCCGTGCCCGAAATCAACGACATTGCCACTATTAAGGGCGAACAGGTTGCCAATATCGGCAGTCAGGATATGAACGATGAGGTTTGGCTGAAATTATCTAAACGAGTAAATGAATTGCTGAAAAAATCCGATGTACACGCTATCGTTATCACACACGGAACGGATACACAAGAGGAAACGGCTTATTTTTTGAACTTGACCGTGAAAAGCGACAAACCCGTGATTTTAGTAGGTTCGATGCGCCCTTCTACCGCTATTAGCGCCGACGGACCGCGGAATATCTACAACGCTGTGGCTTGTGCCGTTGATAAATCGTCGAAAGGAAAAGGCGTAATGGTGGTGATGGATGACAGGATTCTTGGTGCGGACGACTTGTCTAAAACCAATACTTTAAGCGTAGGCACTTTTCAAAATCCGAATTTTGGCGAATTGGGCATTGTATATAACGGCAAACCTGTTTACAGCCGCGAACCGATGAAACGCCACACCTCGAAATCGGAATTTGATGTCAGCCATTTGGATAAACTGCCGCGCGTAGAAATTATTCTGAGTTACTCCAATGCCACCGATTTGTTTGTTAATGCTGCCGTTAATGCCGGAGTAAAAGGCATTGTAACTGCCGGCGTGGGCAACGGAAATTTGACCACCGTAATGCAAAATGCCTTAGCTGCTGCCGTGAAAAACGGCGTTGCCGTTGTCCGCTCTTCGCGCATCGCCACAGGACCTACCGCGCAATGGGATGAAATAGATGACGACAAACTCGGATTTTCCGCTTCGTGGTTTGTTAATCCTTACCGCGCACGCGTGTTGTTAATGCTGGCTTTGACTAAAACGAATAATTATAAGGAAATTCAACGAATGTTTACGGAATATTGAAATAAAATGAAAGAAATGCTATATATCTAATATAAAACGACATTTTGCGTTAGGCGAAGCATTTTACAAAAAACAAACTCCCCGAAAAATATTCGGGGAGTTCTTTTTTCATTTCCTTAAATCATCATCATGAGCCATTTCCACAAGGTCGAGATAAAAATCCATAGACCTGGCGAGGGTATCAAAATTTTCCCTGATATGCTCACTTATCTCCTGATTGCAACAGATGTAGCTTTTGGCTACTTCAAACAGTCCGAGAAAATGATACAAAGGACTTTTTTCACTTACGCCGCTAATAGCCAGCGCGATTTTCACTTCCCTATCCGAAAACAAGCTAACAGCATCTGTTGCCTTTAACGGATTGCCGGATACCGCTCCGGCGGGCGTTGTTTGAACGGGATTATCCCAGTTCAAACCGTTTGCATTCTTTTCGTGCGTCATATTGATAAGAATTGCGACAAAGAAGGACGCCCCCATAGGTGTGACTTGCACTCTACGCAGGGCGTTGAATAGTTAGTTCTTTCGTTCCAACCACCATAGGGGCGTTCCCTTTATCTTGTACAAAAAAATATTTATTGATTTTTTCGCCCAAGAATATATGTAGAATACAAGTCGAGGGCAAAAGTACAATTATTTTTGAAATATTTTTCTTCTGAGGAATAAAAATATTCGGAATTATCCCCTTGAGGCTTGCAAAGCAAACACTATCCGTCATTACTTCCGTTGGTCGTGATTGCTAATTGCGAGGAACAAAGCAATCTCAGAAGCCCAAACTTGCCCCGGGCTGCATTTGTTTAATCGGGGTTATCCCGGTAAAGTCCTTCGGACTTATGCTAACTCCTGATATATACATGAATAAGGTAAATATTTTTTAAAATTAAATTGAAAACATTAAAAATATAGTATATTTGCCCAAGCGTGCAAAACCGTAACCCATTCCACACCTCATTTATTAAACCTAAATTAATAAATTATGAAAAAACTATGTATCACAATCTACATTTTGTTGGCAGCAAGTGTATCGGCACAGGATAAAGACAGTAAAACGATAGTCGACAGGCTGACTTGGAACGACAAGATGCTCAATGTCATGCTCGACACGCGCAACGATTTTCAAACTGATTTTCAGGACGGCGACCTTACAAACGCTTCGTTCCAGGCGCAAACTTTCAAAATTTGGCTTGTGGGCGAAATTACTCCGGGCATACGCTATCGCCTGCGGCACCGCTTAAACAAACCACAGGAACCGCTGCCGCGCGAAGGTTATTCTGCCGCTACCGACCAGGCTTGGGTTGCCATCGATGCGGGCAAGGACTGGACTTTTACCATCGGGAAACAGTCTGTTCAGTTCGGTACTTTCGAGTACGACTACAACCCCGCCGATATTTATGTCGGCACAATGAGTTTCAACGATTTGGATGCCTACAAGACGGGGGTCAATGTGGCGTATCGCTTTTTGGGGCAGGTGGTTAATGTACAGGTAGTCAATTCCGACGCCACGCAGTTTGCAAGCGATAAGTTTGCCCAAAAAGCCCTGGCGGGAATTTTCCTGTGGGAAGGTAAGTTTTTCGACGAACTGCTCGGCACACGCTGGGGCTACGGCGCATTTCAGCACGACAATAAGAAAATGCTGAACTGGGTTACACTCGGTACGCAACTGAATATCGGCAAATTTACCGCTGAACTCGACTACTATAACGGCGACCGCTACATGGACTACGGCGATGTGGTCGGCGTCGATAATCTGGGCTTGCGCTATGTGCACGACCAGTCTGCCGCCTTGAACCTGAAATATGATTTCGGCAAAGTAAAACCATTTATCAAAGGCATCTGGAACCAACGCCACGACAACGACCTCGGCAACACTGCCTACAATAACTTCGGCATACAGGCGGTTGTGGAATTTTATCCGTTTACAAACCAGTACATCAAAGACATGCGTTTCCATGCCATGTATGCCTACAACGCAACCGGTTTTGAAGGTAATTATTCCGGCTTGAGCCGTCAGGACAACCAAACCGTTCTGGTAGGTATGCGCTGGCTGTTTAAAGCAAAATAAAAAGCGAAAAAGCGATTTTAAAATATGTTTAACCAAAAATGAAATGATTATGAAAACAATTGAAGAAGTAAGAAACGCCGTAAAATTCTGGTGGCTATCCCTGATTTTAGGCATTCTGTTTGTCGGATTGGGCGTGGCAATGATGTTTACGCCGGGGCTGACTTATGTAACCTTATCCCTTTTGTTCAGTGTGTTTATCTTTGCAGCCGGGATTTTTGAAATCATCTTTTCCGTCTCGAATAAAGACACATTATCAGGCTGGGGCTGGTATTTGGCGGGCGGTATTATCGACTTGCTGTTCGGCATACTGCTTTTAGCCATACCCGAATTAAGCCTGGCAATTATTCCGTTCCTGCTGGCATTCTGGTTTATGTTCAGAGGATTTGCGGCTATCGGCTTTTCGATTGATTTAAACCGCGTGGGAAGCCATAACTGGGGCTGGTATCTGGTGTTTGGCATTTTGGCAATTATATGCTCCATTGTCATTCTTTTCCACCCAAGCGTTGGCGCACTGGCTTCGGTTTATATCGCAGCTTTTGCTTTTGTGTTTATCGGCATATTCAGAATTATGCTTGCATTTGAGCTGAAACACCTGAAACACAATAACCATAAATTGAGAGAACGGTTTGGACAGTTAGTGTAAATGTTTTGGGGATTATTCCTTTTTAGGATTATTCGTCATTGCGAGGAACGAAGCAATCTCGTTATGTTTTCTCTCCGGATTGCTTCGTCGTTCCTACTCGCAATGACGAACTTGCCTCAAAGGTATAATGTCAAATTTTTTTACGCTATAGAAAAATTTTACAAAAATTTTCCGCAAAAGTAATTTCTACCGAATACCTTTGCGGAAAATTTGATTTGATTTTTGTATGAAAAACAAGGCTCCTCTTGCTTTAGGCACAGAACCGATAGGAAAATTGCTGGCAGAATATGCCGTTCCGGCTATTATTGCGATGACAGCCGCTTCCCTGTACAATATAACCGACAGCATTTTTATCGGACACGGCGTTGGTCCTTTGGCACTGTCCGGCTTAGCCATCACTTTCCCGTTGATGAATCTGGCGGCAGCTTTCGCTACGCTGGTAGGGATAGGCTCAGCTACACTGCTGTCCATTCGTTTGGGGCAAAAAGACTACGAAACGGCAAACAGCATATTGGGGAACACCATTACCCTTAATGTGATAATGGGCGTAATGTATTCGGTGGTTACACTGCTTTTTCTCGACCCTGTACTTTATTTCTTCGGGGCAAGCCACGACACGCTGCCCTATGCCCACGATTTTATGGTTATCATTTTGTGTGGAAATGTGGTTACCTACCTGTTTTTTGGGTTAAATGCAGTATTGCGTTCGTCCGGCAATCCGCGCAAGGCAATGCTCGCCACGATTTTTACCGTGGTTATCAACCTCATTCTTAATCCGCTGTTTGTATTTAAATTCGGTTGGGGAATACGCGGCAGCGCTTCGGCAACCGTTATCTCGCAAACCCTTGTCCTTTTGTGGCAAATGCATTTTTTCAGCGATAAAAACAACTTTATACACCTGCAAAAAGGTATCTACAAGTTAAAGGCAAAAATAGTAAAAGACGCTTTATCCATAGGAATGTCGCCGTTTTTGATGAATGCGGCAGCCTGCGTGATTGTTGTGTTGATAGCCCAAGGTTTAACCCGTTTGGGAGGAGACTTAGCCATCGGAGCATACGGAATTGTAAACCGTGTTTCCTTTCTGTTTGTAATGATTGTGATAGGGCTAAACCAGGGAATGCAGCCCATTGCCGCGTATAATTACGGTGCCCGCCAAAACGAACGAGTGCTCAAAGTATTGAAACTCGCTATCATGTGGGCTAGCATCATTATGACAGCCGGATTTATTATTGTGCAACTTTTCCCGCACGCCGTTGCGTCCATTTTTACTACGGACGATACGCTGATTAACTTTTCCGTTACCGGTTTGCGGTTTGTATTTATGTTTTTCCCTTTGGTAGGTTTCCAAATGGTAACTTCTACTTTTTTCCAAAGCATAGAAAAACCCAAACAAGCCATTTTTATGTCTTTGGCTCGTCAGGTAATATTTCTAATCCCCCTGTTGCTTATTTTACCTTATCATTGGGGAATAAACGGAATTTGGCTCAGCATGCCGATAGCTGACTTTTTGGCGGTAATCGTTGCCGGCATTTTACTGGCAAGGCAATTACGGTCATTTAAAAAAGGACAACTTTTATAAAACCTTGATATTATGAAAGAAAAATACATTATTACGATCGGTCGTCAATTGGGCAGCGGCGGTAAAATGGTAGGCGAAATGCTTGCCGAGCACTTAAAAATAGCCTGTTACGACAAGGAACTGCTGAAAATGGCAGCCAAAGAAAGCGGTTTGTGCGAGAACTTTTTTGAAAAAGCCGACGAAAAAACTGGCTTCAGCATCATAAGCGGATTGTTTGGGTTGTCTTCTTTCGGAAAAGGAGATTTCTTTACCAATAATTATTTATCCAACGAATCTCTTTTTAAAATACAAAGCGATGTGATACGCGGATTAGCCGAAAAACAATCCTGCATTTTTGTAGGCAGATGTGCCGATTATATCCTTCGCGACCACCCTCGCCTGTTGAGCGTTTTTATCTGGGCTGGCATGGACGACCGCATCAAACGAATTGCAGAATCTCAACATCTATCCAAAAAAAATGCTCAAAAGCTGATAGAGCAAACGGATAAAAAGCGGGCGTCGTACTATAATTATTACAGCAATAAGACTTGGGGTGCAACCACCACCTACGATTTGTGCATCAACTCTTCCGCTTTTGGCATCGACGAAACAGTAAACTCTATTTTGCACTGTGTACGAAAAAAATTCTTGTAAAGATTTTTTTCAAGATTGACAATAGCCTACGAATATTCATAACTCTAACTACGAATATTCGCAGATTTGGCTACGAATATTCGCGGCTACCCTATACGAATATTCGCGCCGAAGAACACGAATATTCGCAGTTTAAATCACTAAGTTTTCTTCCGATTAATCAACAGCGAACTATCTCCATAGCTAAGAAAACGAAAATCATTCGCCAAAGCATAATCGTACATCGTACGCCAAGAATCGCCACCGAGATATGCCGAAACAAGCAATAGCAAAGTACTTTGCGGCTGATGGAAATTAGTAATAATACTATCCACTATATGGAAACGATAACCGGGAGCTATCAATATTTGCGTGGAAGTTTGCAGGCAGTCAAGTTTATTTCGATCTAAATAATCTAAAATATGTTGCAATGCCTGCGCAGCACTGATGTATTTGCCGGCTTGACCCGCAATTTCTTTACGAAGAAACGGGCAAGTTATATCCTTATATGCTTCCCATTGCGAAACACTTAAATCGCGTGCCGCAGGCTCACGCTGCAATTTCAACCCGATGTAATAAAGGCTTTCGAGCGTACGCACCGAAGTAGTACCAACAGCTACGATATGTCCCAAATGTGCGAGCAAATTCGCAATTGTTTCGCGTTGTACCGAAAACAATTCGGCATGCATGGCGTGGTCGGCAATTTGCTCCGACTTCACAGGTTTAAAAGTACCCGCACCCACATGCAAAGTAAGTTCTTCGCTTTGTATACCTTTTTCTTTCAATCGAATAAATACTTCGGGCGTAAAATGCAAACCCGCCGTAGGTGCTGCCACCGAACCTTGTACCTTCGAATACAAAGTTTGGTAGGTCGTTTTGTCGCTCTCTTCCGTACGACGATTCAAGTAAGGCGGAATAGGCAATTCACCGGCTATTTCGAGTATGTCGGCAAAATTAAACGCAGCATTATCCCATTCAAAACGAACAGTTGCATTCGCACCATCGCCCGCAATCCAGGAAGCAGAAAGTACCGCATCGTCGGTTATTTGCAAGCGGAGCGTTTCACCTTTCCATTTTTTAGCGTTTCCAATCAAACATTTCCATTCGCAGTGTTGCGTTTGTGCAAATGATTGGATATAATCGGCAGGTAAATAAGGTTCGAGGCAAAAAATCTCGATACGCGCTCCGCTCTCCTTGCGAAAATCGAGCCGCGCCTGAATCACTTTCGTATTATTAAATACCAGCAAACTGTCGGCAGGCAATAAATCGGGCAAATCGGAAAAACGCTGTGTAATCAACTCCCCGTCGCGGTTTACAAGTAGTTTCGATTCATCACGCCTTGCAAGCGGGAATTTCGCAATTCGCTCATCGGGCAACGAATAGTTATAATCGGCTATTTTGATATGTTGAGGATTAGAAGTCATTTTATTTGTTATTGAGCGCAAAAATAATGAAATTTGCCGACAATAATTAAACTTGATAATATCATGCTGAAAATAGGCGATAAAGTACGGTTTCTCAATGCAGTAGGAGGAGGAATTGTGCGAAAATTTCAGTCGAAAGACATTGTATTGGTCGAAGAAGAAGACGGCTTCGAAACTCCCGTTCTTGCACGCGAATGTGTTGTAATAGAGAGTAACGAAAATAATTTTCCAAAACCCCAACAAGCAACTGCACCGGCTCCTGCACCGATAATTATTCGCCACGAAACCGTGCCCGAAGAAGAATATACTTACAACGACGATTTGCCCGAAGGAGAAAACCTCACTGTGCTGATTGCTTTTATTCCCCACAACGACCGACAACTGCAAAATACCGCTTACGATGCTTATTTGATAAACGACAGCAATTATTTTCTCTTCTACAATATTGCTACACAGACAGATAGCGATACCGTCAGCCGTGCCTCGGGTACTATTGAACCGAATACGCAGTTTGAATTTGCTACCCTGCAAAACAGCAAACTCAACGATTGGGAACGCCTTTCGGTACAGCTCATTGCATTTAAAAAAGGGAAGACATATACGGCAAAATCGCCTGTTTCAATCGATTACCGAATCAATCCGCTGCGTTTTTACAAGTTGCACAGCTTTACGGAAAACGATTATTTCGACAAAAACGCACTAATAATTTCTCTTGTGGAAAAAGATTCTCCGGCAAAAACCGAATTGAAAATTGACCCGCAACAACTCCGTGAAGCGATGACGCAAAAAAAAGATGAACAACGCCGTCCACGCATCGCAAAATCGCAAAAAAACGACAACGGAATTATTGAAATCGACTTGCATATACACGAACTGCTCGACTCTACAGCGGGCATGAGCAACGCCGACATGTTGCAATATCAGCTCGAAAAATTCCACCAAACCCTCGCCGAAAACAAAAACCGCAAAGGGCAACGAATCGTATTTATACACGGCAAAGGCGAAGGTGTATTGCGCAACGAAATTCTCAAACAATTGCGTAATAAATATCCAAACTATTTTGTTCAAGATGCTTCTTTTCGCGAATACGGTTTCGGGGCAACGATGGTAACTGTGAAATGATTTTTTTTAAATAAAAAACGATAACAAAGTTTCTAAATCTAAATTTATTAACTAATTTTGCCGCAATTTGCTTTGAGTATGACAGTCGAAGACAATCAATTAATACGCAGTTTGCAAAACAAGATAGCACAGTTAAGGCAATTATACGAAGCCGAAAAAAACAAAAGTGCCATGCTTGCTGCAAAACTCGAACACGAAAAAAAGGAATTGATGTGGTCGAACAAAAAATACTTGGAGCTGCACACCAAACACGACAATTTGCTGGTAACAGGTATGCTTTCGGCTACAGAAGAAGACCGTAAGCGCAACAAAGCAAAGTTGGATAAAATGGTGAGGGAAATAGATAAATGTTTAGCTCTTATTAAGGTAGAGCATGGAAATGTCTGAATTGCTGAATATTAATTTGAAGGTAATCGGTTTGCAAGAACCGCTCAATTTGCCTATAAAACGAAACGACGAGGCTGCTTATAGACGAGCTGTCGATTCGGTTAACAAAGCAATCAAACAATACAGAGAGAAATTTCAAGTAACCCAGTGGGATAAAATTTTGGCAATGGTTGCACTTAATTTTGCGGTAAAAGCCGAATTTTCAGCAAACAATACTGACAAACAACCTTTGCTTGACGAATTGAAAAACATCGACCGGGAATTGGAAAATTACTTGAACTCTCAATCGGAATAAACGAAATAAAAAACTATAATCCCACACTATTTTGCTCGTGAACAAAAACTTACAGGCAGAATAGTGTGTTTTTTTTAATTAAATAAATTTTACAGTCTATGGAAATATTAATAGGAGTTATTGCTTTATGCGTGGGCGGCGCGGGAACTTTCGTGGCAATGCGGTACATCACCAAGTCGCACTACAAGAACCTGCTCCAAGAAGCTGAAGCCGAAGCCGAAGTGCTCAAAAAGAACAAATTAATTGAAGTAAAGGAAAAATACCTCAACCTGAAAGAAGAGTACGAAAAACAGGTAACGCAACGAAATCAAAAAATTCAACAGGCAGAGACAAAAATCCAACAGCGTGAGTTACAACAAAATCAGCAGCAATCTGATTTAAGCCGCAAAAATTCCGAACTGGATACCATTCGTAAAAACTTGGATGGGCAGTTGGAACTTATCGAAAACAAGAAAAAAGAACTCGATAAACTCCACAAACAGGAGTTAGATCAATTGGAACAAATCTCCGGTCTTTCTGCCGATCAGGCAAAAGAAAAATTGGTGGAATCGCTCAAAGAAGAAGCAAAAACCGAAGCCATGTCGTATATCAACGAAATAATGGACGAGGCAAAAATGACCGCCAATAAAGAAGCCAAACGCATTGTGGTACAAACCATTCAGCGCGTGGCAACTGAGGCAGCCATTGAAAATTCGGTTACGGTATTCCACATCGAATCCGACGAAATGAAAGGGCGTATCATCGGTCGCGAAGGACGCAATATCCGCGCGCTCGAAGCTGCCACAGGCATCGAAATTATTGTTGACGATACCCCCGAAGCCATCGTACTTTCGGGCTTCGACCCTGTACGACGCGAAATTGCTCGATTGGCTTTGCATCAACTTGTTACCGACGGACGAATTCACCCCGCGCGTATTGAAGAAGTAGTTTCCAAAGTGCGCAAACAGGTAGAAGACGAAATTATCGAAACCGGAAAACGCACCACAATCGACCTTGGTGTACATGGTTTACACCCCGACCTTATTCGCATGATAGGTAAAATGAAATATCGCTCGAGCTATGGACAAAACTTGTTGCAACACGCTCGCGAAACAGCCAATCTTTGCGCTATTATGGCTTCGGAACTCGGCTTAAATCCTAAAAAAGCAAAACGAGCCGGTCTGTTACACGACATCGGCAAAGTGCCCGACGACGAACCCGAATTGCCACACGCAATTTTCGGTATGAAACTCGCCGAAAAATACAAAGAGAAACCGGATATTTGCAACGCCATTGGTGCTCACCACGATGAGGTAGAAATGACCAGCCTCCTCTCTCCTATCGTACAAGTTTGTGATGCCATTTCGGGAGCACGCCCGGGAGCAAGGCGCGAAATTGTGGAAGCATATATCAAACGGTTGAAAGATTTGGAAAACCTGGCATTATCATATCCGGGTGTGATTAAAACCTATGCCATTCAGGCAGGACGCGAATTGCGTGTAATTGTCGGTGCCGACAAAATTGACGACAAAGCAACCGAAACTCTTTCGTTCGACATCGCTAAAAAGATACAAGACGAAATGACTTATCCGGGACAAGTAAAAATTACAGTAATCCGCGAAACCCGTTCGGTAAGTTTTGCTAAATAAAAACATTTAAACAATCGCAGGCAATTTGTAAAAAAACAAGTTGCCTGTTTTTATGCCATATTTTATGAAGAAAATTCTTTTCGTAATCGCAGTCGCTATCCAAACATGGAGCATTTTTGCTCAAACAGCAACAGATTCTACCACCTCGCCCAAAGTAAAACTTTACGGATTTATTCGTGCCGATGCGTATTACAACTCGCGACAAATGGAAGAAAGTGCCGACGGTTTTACCTTAATTATGCCCAAACCCGAAAAGAACGATGTTTACGGGAATGACCTCAACGGTAGCGATATGACAGGACTTACCGCCACCGCCACTCGTTTCGGCATTGACTTGCAGCCTTTTCGTCTGAAAGGGACAAACACCATCCTGAGTGGAAAAATCGAAGGCGATTTTCAAGGATATTCCGGCTCACTCACTATGCTGCGTATTCGGCATGCCTATGTCAATATGGCATTCAAAAATTCCGAATTACTTGTGGGACAATATTGGCATCCATTGTTTTTTGGCGCGGTGCCCACCGTGCTCGATTTGAATGGCGGTTTACCTTATCAACCTTTTGCTCGTCACCCGCAAGTGAAATATACCTACAAAATGAAAAACTTCTCACTTTTTGCCGCAGCGGCATATCAAACACAATTTTTATCGGCAGGTGTTTCTCCCGACGGGAAATCAATAATGAAAGGAATGCAATTTCAAAAACACTCCCTTTTACCCGATATGATTGCAGGCGTAGAATTTTACAAAAAAGAAAAAGGCTTGCGTTTAGGTATAATGGGCGAATACAAGGAAATATCGCCTCGCACAACAGCGCATTTGGAAATAAACAACGAGACTGAAACCGTAGCAGTAAACGAAAAGTTGCCATCGTATGCCGTTGCAGCTTATGGATCGTATACAAAAAATAAATTCAGTATCAAGGCAAAAGGTGTTTACGGACAAAATTTGGGCGATTTGATGATGATAGGCGGATATGCAGCTACAAAAGAAAACGCCAAAGGAGAGCGTACATACAAAGCATTTAATGTGATAAGTGCCTGGCTTAATGCCGATTACCATTTGGGTAAAAACTGGCTGTTGACTGCCTTTGGCGGATACAGCAAAAATCTTGGTTGCGATAATAAAACTCTAAACGCAACCTCTGCATACGGCGTACTCTACGACGGACAAATGCTCGACCATGTTTGGCGCAGTTCTGCCATGCTGTCTTACCAACTTTCCGCATGGTGGGCACTCAGTCTTGAATACAGCTATAACAAAGCCTACTACGGACAATTAGACCCGGAAAAAGGAAAAGCCATGAATGTAGATAATGGCATTGACGGCAGTCGCATATTGGCAGTAGTGCAATATTCGTTTTGATTTTATTGTAGATTGAAAAATGATTTGTAATTTTGCAAGCTGAAAAAGAAAAGGTTGAACAACTTTCAACTAAAACTCGGGGCTGTTTGGTTTTGACAGCGGGTAGAAGTGGTTTGTAAGCATGCAGTGCGTTGTCGAATAGCACTTTAATCATAGACGGCAAAATTTAACTGGCGAAGAAAACACTTACGCTATGGCTGCCTAATCGAAGTATAGTAGATTGATGGCTTAATCGCGGCACAAGGTGCTGCGACCATACATCGCTCAAAAGCTACGCTCCGAAGCGTTTGACAAAGCGGTGTAGGAAAATCGGAGATAACTGCGGCAAGCCTCGTTGCGGCAGCGAAAATTTAGAGGATAAGGGTGCGATTGGTGGCTTCGGTCTTGTCACACCACGAAAATAAAGGCGAAGATAAGCATGTAGAAAGCAGGTTAATTCCTCGTTTGGACACGGGTTCGACTCCCGTCAGCTCCACTTGATAAATTACATTTTTAAATCATTGATTCAATGCTTGAATTATTTTATGATATCCACAAAGGCTTACGGTAAAAATATTGCCGTAAGCCTTTTTCTCATTTTTATACAACTTATTAATTTGAAAATTCTTAAAAATAAACCTCTTTATTATGTGCGGAATAGCAATGGTTAGGCTTCTTAAGCCACTCGAACACTACCAAATGAAATATGGAACTTGGCAATACGGCTATCAAAAACTGTATTTGCTGATGGAAAAACAGCATAACCGCGGACAGGAAGGCGCCGGTATGGCTACAGTAAAACTCGACATGCCTGCCGGACGCGAATATATTTGGCGCGATCGTGCTTTAGGCAATCAAGCTATCAACAAAATATTTGAAGATAATAAGAAAATAGCACAAAAATATACCGCCGACCAAGTAAACGACCCGCATTGGGCTAAAGATAACTTGCCTTTCGCAGGCGAATTATATTTGGGACACCTGCGTTACAGTGCATCGGGCAAAAGTGGTTTATCGGATGTACATCCGTTTTTGCGTCGTAATAACTGGAAATCGCGCAACCTTATTCTGTCGGGTGATTTTAGCATGACCAATCTCGATGAAATTTTTGCGGAACTCACCAAACAAGGACAACATCCGCGCGATTATAGCGACACTTTTATGTTGCTCGAACAAATCGGGCATACGCTCGACAATCAGGTGCAGCGATTATACGAACGATATGGCAGCAACAACGAAACGATTGAGTCCGAACTTAATATTGCTGCCATTTTGCAAGAAACCGCTCCTCTTTGGGATGGCGGCTATAATATTTGCGGATTACTCGGGCACGGCGATTCTTTTGTGTTCCGCGACCCGTGGGGTATTCGTTCGTCGTTTTACTACATTGACGATGAAATAGCGGTGGTTGCCAGCGAACGACCCGTTATTCAAACTGCATTAAATTTAGAAACCGAACAAATAAAGGAACTGCAACCCGGACAGGCATTGATTATAAAAAAAGATGGTAGGATATTGCTCGAACAGGTGCTTGCTCCGCAAAAAATATCTCCCTGTTCGTTTGAACGAGTATATTCTTCGCGAGGTAGCGACCGGGATATTTACAACGAGCGTAAAAAATTGGGCTATCTGCTTACCGAATCCATCCTAAAAACGGTGGATTTCGACATCGACCACAGCGTATTTTCCTTTATTCCCAATACGGCAGAAGTAGCTTTCTACGGCATGTTTAACGGGATACAGGATTATATGATTGAACAAAAAGTAAAGCAAATTACCAAAGGAAAAAATTCTCTCTCGAGCGAAGAAATGGCAACAATTATCAGCCACCGACCCCGTATTGAAAAAATTGCTATCAAAGACATTAAATTGCGTACTTTTATTGCACAAGACAAAACCAGAAACGACTTGGCAACGCATGTATACGACATCACCTACGGTTCGATACGCGCAGGCGAAGATAATATTGTGGTGATAGACGACTCAATTGTTCGCGGAACAACGCTTAAACAAAGTATTATCAAAATCCTCGACCGGCTGAATCCGAAAAAAATCGTAATTGTATCGTCCGCGCCACAAGTGCGTTATCCCGATTACTACGGCATTGATATGCCACGCATGAACGAATTTGTAGCATTCAGAGCCACTATCGAATTGCTCAAGGAAAATAAATTGGAACACATTATCAATGATGTATACAAAAAATCGAAAGCACAGGAAGAGTTACCCAAAGAAAAACTTGTTAATTATGTGAAAGAGATTTATGCACCGTTTACCACCGAGCAAATAACCGAAAAAATAGCTAAAATCCTCACGCCGGCTGATACCAAAGCCGATGTAAAAATTGTTTACCAAAGCCTCGAAGGCTTACACGAAGCTTGTCCCGAACACGGAGGTGACTGGTATTTTTCGGGTAATTACCCCACAGCAGGCGGCATTCGTATGATAAACACTGCTTTTATCAATTACATTGAAGGTAAAGACAAGTGGTCGTTGTAGATAAAAGAAGGTTTATACATGAAAATCGTACTCATCGGAGCAGGTAATTTAGCTACACAAGTAGCCTTGACATTGAAAGAGAAAGGATTGGAAATCGTACAAATTTTCAGCCGTACCGAACAATCGGCACAACTTTTAGCCAAACAAATCGGCTGTTGTTTCACTACCAACTCTGCCCTGCTCTATCCCGATGCAGATGTATATCTCTATGCCGTAAGCGACGATATTTTACCCGGTGTTATTGCTAACATCTCGATAAACAAAGGTTTACACGCACATACTGCCGGAAGCATTCCGATGCTGATTTTCGAAGCTGCGAGAAGCAACTATGGGGTGTTTTATCCTCTGCAAACATTTTCGAAAAACAAGCGGGTCGATTTCAACAAAATTCCAATTTTTATTGAAGCAAATTCGGATAAAAACTTGGAAACTCTACGCCAACTTGGCGAAATATTGAGCCAAACTGTAGTAGAAGCTAACAGCACGCAGCGACAAGCATTGCATTTGGCAGCCGTGTTTGCCTCCAATTTCACCAACCATTTGTATGCTGTGGCAGATAAAATACTAAAAAAAAACAAGTTGGATTTCCGGTTGATGTTACCTCTATTGTACGAAACTCTCGACAAATTACACACACTCACGCCCGCCGAAGCCCAAACCGGTCCCGCCGTGCGTGGCGACCGCTCGGTGATAAACAAACACTTGGCAGCTCTCACCGATTTCCCGGAAGAAAAAAAACTGTATGAAGTGTTGAGCGCAGCTATTGCGAATACAGCCCAAACATCGCACAACAAGTAATGTTTTGCGTCGTTGCACCGATTGATAGAATTTATTGTATATTTGCTCGAAAAAAAAATCATAATGAATTTCAAAGAACTACTTCCTAATGTAAAAGCCTTTATTTTCGATGTAGACGGAGTGCTGTCCACAGCTGCCATTCCATTATTTCCGGGCGGAGAACCGATGCGAGTAATCAATACCAAAGACGGTTATGCACTCAGTCAAGCTGCAAAAAAAGGCTTTCCTCTTGGCATTATTTCGGGAGGAAAAACCGAAGCAGTACATGTCCGTTTTGCAGGTTTAGGCTTCACAGACATTCATCTTGGCGTACATTTGAAAACCGAAAAACTTGCCGAATTTCTTGAAAAACACAAACTCAATGCCTCGGAAGTTCTTTACATGGGCGACGATATTCCCGATTTACCTTGTATGAAAATGGTAGGCATACCGGTGTGTCCCGCCGATGCGGTACCCGAAATTAAAGATATTTCGCTCTATATTTCCGACCGTACAGGCGGCAACGGTTGCGTGCGCGATGTTGTGGAGCAAGTACTTCGAGCACAAGGTTTATGGCTTACCGATGTGGAAGCTTTCGGCTGGTAATATTTTCGATGTGCCAATAAACATGCCAATGAGGAAATATTTTACGCCTTACTCATTACATTTTATACTTTAAACAAATTTTTATGGATTTTCTGCGCCTTATTCGATACAAGAACCTGATATTCATTGCCGCATTGCAATGGGTGGTATTTTACACGGTAATTATACCCATAACAAAACTTTTTCAAATAGAACCGGATTTTGTACTTTCAGGCTTGCAGTTTGGATTACTTGTACTTTCCACAGTGCTTATTGCAGCAGGCGGATATGTGATTAACGATTATTTTGATACGCGAATCGACGGCATCAACCGTCCCGACCGCGTGATTGTAGGTAAATCTATCAGCAAAAAACAAGCTTCGCTTATACACCAGATTTCTACTGCCTTGGGTATAGTTTCTGGACTTTTCGTAGCCTGGCAATGCCGCAGTTTTTCGGTAGCTATTGTGGTTGCATTGATACCCGGATTGCTGTGGTTTTATTCGGCAAGCTACAAACGACAGTTTCTTGTAGGCAATATTGTGATTGCGCTTTGTGCAGGCTTTGTACCGCTTATTGTGGTGCTTGCCTCTGTCGAAAATCTCACCTTACCGGCACATTTCGGCGATTTAATTCGCCAAACACCTATCCCGCAACTGCTTTACACCTGGGTATGTGGTTTTTCAGTATTTGCATTTTTGCTCACACTCATTCGTGAAATTATCAAAGACCTCGAAGATCAGGAGGGCGACCGCGAAATGGAAAGCCGCAGCCTGCCCATTATACTCGGCGAAACAAAAACTAAAATTGTACTTTACGCGCTCATTGCTATCATGCTTGGATTATTATTTTTTGTTTGGAAAAAATTTATTGCCGATTTCCCGCTTTTTGTCGAAGACAGTTCGCTTGCATTGCGTTATATCATATTCGGTTTGGCTTTACCCCTCGCCTATTTACTGTATCTATTGGCAAAGGCAAACACGCCAACGAAATATCACCAAGCCGCCACATTTTGCAAATTTGTGATGGTTATAGGTATGCTTTTCGGTTTTATTTTCTATTTCCTGCTCGCACAGGGACAAGGCATTGCAATGTTCGATTTGTTTATGGTGAACAAAGATGCTGCGCCAATCATTCATTAAGTGTTTAAAAAACAATCAAATAAATGCCTTCTCGGCATGTCGGGCGGAACAGACAGTTCGGTTTCGGCAATGCTGTTGCAAGACGCGGGTTATCGTGTTACAGGTGTAACTTTTCGCTTTTGCGATGATGAAAATGCCGAACAGCATCTCCGCGATGCACAGGAAACCGCCCGAAAGCTCGATATTGAACATATTGTATACGATGCCCGCGAGTTGTTTCAACAATTGGTAGTCGATTATTTTGTGCAAGAATATTTGGCTGGACGCACTCCCGTTCCATGTACCCGATGCAATATTGAATTGAAATGGAAACTGCTTGCCCGCTTAGCCGAAACACAGCATTGCAAACACATTGCCATGGGGCATTATTGCCGCATTGTAGAAGAAAACGGGTATTTTTACATCGTGCAAGGTGTTGACGCAGATAAAGACCAGTCGTTTTTCCTTTGGGGATTACCGCAAGAAACTTTATCGAAAATAATTTTCCCCTTAGGCGATTTGACCAAACCCGAAGTACGACAAATAGCTGCTCAACGAGGTTTCAATCGAATTGCCGAAAAAAAAGACAGCATCGGCGTATGTTTTTGTCCGATGGATTATCGTTCATTTTTACGAAAAAAACTTCCAAATCATTCTTTTTCAAAAGGAAATTTTATTGATGAAACAGGCACGATATTGGGTAAGCATGAAGGTTATCCTTTTTATACCGTAGGACAGCGCAGAGGTTTAGGCTTGCAGTTGAATAATGCGGTTTTTGTAAAAGAAATCCATCCGGCAGAAAATATTGTAGTGCTTGCGCCATTGAAAAATCTGTACAAAACGAGCTTTTCTTTACAACATTATAATTTGGTGCGTCCGACTGATTTTTCAACCGATTTTGATACCATAGTAAAAATTCGCTACCGCAAGCAAGCTACACCTTGCCGCATTATTGTAGATAACAACAACGAACTCACCGTAAAACTTGCTGAGCCACTCGAAGCCATTGCTCCCGGACAAGCAGCTGTTTTTTATCGCAACAACAGAGTACTGGGCGGGGGAATAATTAAATAGTCTACAAAGATTTATGCTGCGCTGCAGCTTTCATGTTTAGTAATATCTGAATTAAAATCATTACGATATAATTGCTCCATTTGCACAGTGTAAAAGCACTAAATTTATAAAAATAACACTATTTGCACAGTGTAAAAGCATAAAATTTATAAAAATCATATTGTTTGCACAGTGCAAATATACTGAATTTATAAAAATCACTATATTTGCACTGTGTAAAAGCATTGAATTTACAGTATTCGCACTGTTTACACAGTGCAAATACATTGATTATGTCGTAACAAGTATGATTACATATATAAATAACAATAAAAACCCTTTAATTTTTAGTATTGTGGAAGAAAAAGAGCAAATAAAAAGAAAAAAAAGAAACCTTCCCGGCAAGGAAGCCGACCTGAACACCATTGCCACAGAAGTTGCAGCCGTGTGGGCAAAACATCCGAAAATCACCCTGCTGTGGACAGATATAGAAAAATTTGAGCAGGCAGTAACTACTTTTGCCGCATCATACGCCGAACGCGAAGATGCCAAAGGCACCCGACAAGGCGTTACACAAAGCCTCAAAGGAGTAAACAGTGAAATAAACAGCTCTGTCGAGCAGCTCAAAGCCCATTTGGCAGTAGCTTATACAAAGAGAATAGCAGCAGCTCACTATGCAAGCTTGGGCATTGTAAAAAAGAGAAGCGGCTACAAATTACCGGTAGATAACGACCGCAGACTCTACGCCTTAGAGCAGCTAATCAAAGGATTAGAAAAACACGGGCTGAGCGAGGGCAAACTCGGTACAGCCTACTGGAAAGACATTCTAAGCCGTTTCACGCAGCTGAAAAAACAGGCAGCAGAAATAGACAAAAATTCTGCCCTGCATGTAGGCATCAAAACCAAGCAAAAACTACAAATACGCAAAACCCTCAACGCGCTGATAAGCGTTATCAAAGGAAACTACCCGGACAGTTGGAAAGAAGAACTGCGGGTATGGGGATTTCAGAAAGAAAAATATTAAAAATCATGCTTGAAAATCTAAAAAAATACGACATCGTACTTGCCTCGCAATCGCCAAGACGACAGGAATTATTACGGGGCTTGGATATTCCGTTCACCGTGCGTACAATTGATGTAGACGAACATTATCCTGCCGAATTGCAAGGGCAGGAAATTCCGCTTTATCTGGCAGAATTAAAATCGGCTGCCTGCAATCCGGTTAGCAACGAATTGATTATCACCGCCGATACCGTTGTATGGCTCGGCAACAAAGTGCTCGGAAAACCTACTGATAAAGCTGATGCCAAGAGAATGCTGACAGCATTGTCGGGCAATACGCACGAGGTTTTTACAGGTGTATGTCTGCGTTCGGCGGAACAAAAAACAAGTTTTGTTGCCGCAACAAAGGTAACTTTTGCCCCACTCTCGCCCGATGAGATAAATTATTACCTGAATCGCTACCACCCGCTCGACAAAGCCGGTGCATACGGAGTGCAGGAATGGATTGGCTATATTGGTGTGGAACACATTGAAGGCTCATACTACAATGTGATGGGACTACCGATACAAAGATTATATCGCGAGTTGAATAAATTTTAGTTGACATTTGCATAAAGCAAAAAAAGCATTACTTTTGCGCTCGCAAAATTGAGGAGAGATGGCAGAGTGGTCGATTGTGCCGCACTCGAAATGCGGTGTACGGGTAACTGTACCGGGGGTTCGAATCCCTCTCTCTCCGCAAAACAAAACTCAAAAAACAGCAAAACCTCGTAAAATAAAGCATTTACGAGGTTTTTGTTTTTACAAAACGCTCAAAAAATTCTGGTAAAAATCAATCCGCAGGACAACCCTTATCGCACAAAAACCGCAACTCGCTCCAACATCCCTTTGTACCTATTGCCACCGAAATCATTGCAAAATACCACCAACACCCACCACCGCAATTCAAAAAAACACTACCTTTGCAGGCAAAAAAATGAATATCATTCTTTTTGACAAACAAGACATCACCCGCTTGGGTGTGGAAACGCTGATTGCAACATTGTATCCGCAAGAACATACCCTGTTTTTTGCAGATACAAAACATAACCTGGTGCAAAACCTCGTTGCCAACCCCGACAGCCTCGTTGTGATAGATTATGCGCTGTCCGACTTGAATAGCGTGGACAGTTTGTTGAATATCAGTATCCGTTTCCCAAAAACCCATTGGGTGCTTTTTTCGGAAGATTTAAGCCTGCAATTCCTTAAAAAAATATTGTGCAACAGCGAATTTAGCGTGGTTCTTAAAAATGCCGACTTTTCGGAAATTAAAAAAGCCCTATCGCTTGCGCTCGACAAACAGGCTTTTGTTTGTTCGCAGGTAAAAGAACTTTTGGCAATGTCCGACAAAGGAAACACAGGCAATAACGACCCGTTAACCCTTACCGAAAAAGAGATATTGCGCGAAATCGCTCTGGGAAAAACCGCCAAAGAAATAGCCGATTTGCGACATATCAGCACGCACACGGTTGTTACCCACCGCAAAAACATTTATCGGAAATTGGAAATCAATAATTCACAAGAGGCTTGTGGTTATGCGTTAAGAGCGGGAATAATTGACACTTCGGATTACTACATTTAGAATATACCCCTAACAAGGTATTTCGCAGAAGTATTTTTACCCATATTTTTGTAAAATAAAATAATAGTAAAATGAACCCCGATTTTGACACACTCATTAACCGTAACGGCACAAATTCCGTAAAATACGATTTTGCCCGCGAAAAAGGAAAACCGCAGGGACTTCTTCCGATGTGGGTTGCCGATATGGATTTCACCGCGCCTCCCGAAGTGCTGGCGGATATTCAACAAGCCGTATCACACGGAATTTTCGGCTATTCCGAGCCGAAAGAAGATTATTATAATGCCGTTATTGAATGGTTTTCTACTCGCTTTAATTTTCAAGTAAAACAGCACGAAATCGTTAAATCGCCCGGATTGGTCTATGGCTTGGCGCAGGCAGTCCGCGCTTTTACCGCGCCAAACGATGCGGTAATGATACAAACGCCTGTGTATTACCCATTTTACAGCGTGATTACGGACAATAATCGCTTGGTAATAAAAAATCCACTCGTGTATCAGAATGGAAGATACGGTATTGATTTTGAAGATTTTGAGCGAAAGATTGCGAATGAAAGCGTAAAACTGTTTATCCTGTGCAGCCCGCATAACCCTGTCGGCAGGGTGTGGACGCGCGAAGAGCTTGAACGGATGAACGATATTTGCGTAAAGTACGGTGTAATCGTTGTTTCCGACGAAATTCACTGCGATTTTGTTTGGAACGGACACACGCACACTTGCTTCGGCACGATAAACGAAAACGCCGTTATCGCCACTGCGCCAAGCAAAACTTTTAATTTGGCAGGCTTGCAGGTTTCAAATATTTTTGTCAAAAACGAAGATTTGCGTAACAAACTGCAAGCCGAAATCGGCAGAAGCGGTTACCATCAACTAAACACGCTCGGTATTATTGCCTGTCAAAGCGCTTACACAAAAGGTGGTGCGTGGTTAGACGAATTGAAAGCCTATTTAACGGAAAATATACGACTTGTGCAGGAATTTTTAGAAAAAAGATTACCAAAAATAAAACTCGTAGAGCCGCAGGCAATGTATCTTCTCTGGTTGGATTTTTCGGAATACGGACTTACGCAAACGGAACTCGACCGCCGAATAGAAAAAGCCAAACTATGGCTCAACGGCGGAACAATGTTCGGCGCAGAAGGTAAAGGATTTCAGCGAATAAATATTGCCTGCCCGAAATCGGTGGTGCTTGAAGCGCTTGAAAGATTGGAGAAAAAGTTTACATACGAATCTTGATTTTTATCTTGCCAAGATAAAAAAATCCTGCCCTGCTTTCTATTTGAAAACAGGGCTTTTTATTTTTTTAATTATTAAAAATATACCACAAAAAGGGTATTTCACGAGCATATTTTTCACCCTAATTTTGTCCTGTCAAATATAAAAATGATAAAAAAATGAAATCAACAAAAAAGACATTCAGCAAACGGGCGATTATCACGCTCACACTTTTGAGTATTCTCAATGTATTCACTGTCAACGCCCACCACGCTGAGCATTCGGTATCGGAAAGCAGCCATTTGCTGTCGCATATTCTTATCGGACTTGCGGTATTGGCAATATCAGCAGGAATTTTTGTCTTTTTCAATTGGGGAAAAGTAAAAACTTATTTTAACAGATAAAAAAAAGAAGATTGGATTATGTGCACAAACACTCATTCACACGGACACCATCATCACGGTCATCATCACCATCATCAAGGTGATGATGCGGTGAATGATTACGCCAACGCCGTTGCCGAATACCGCAAAACCTTTCCGTCAAAAGAAGATGTTTTCCGCTATACGCCCGACCCTGCCGTAAAAGAAATGCTGCTCACAATGCAGGAAAACGGATTGGAAACGGCATTTGACCGCTTCGACCGCCAAAAACCGCAATGTACCTTCGGTATTGCCGGCGTATGTTGCAAAAACTGCACAATGGGTCCCTGCAAAATCACGAAAAAAGCACCCAAAGGCGTTTGCGGAGCCGATGCCGATACGATTGTTGCACGCAACTTGGTGCGGGCTATCGCCGCAGCCGTCAGCGGACACGGTGCGAGAGGACGCGAAACAATCCTCGCCCTGAAATATGCCGCCGAAGGCAAAGTAAATCTTGAAATCGCAGGCGAAGACAAAATTCTGAAAACCGCCAAAGTTTTCGGACTTGAAACAGAAAATAAAACAATTAATGAATTGGCAGGCGAAATTGCCGATATTTTGCTCGAAGATTTATCGCGCAGCGTTCCCGAAAATCACAAAACGCTTCACGCTTTTGCACCGCCGGAACGAATTGAGGTTTGGAAAAAACACGACTTATTGCCCGTCAGCGCCTACCACGAAGTGTTTGAAGCCTTGCACCGCACCGGAACGGGAACGGACGGCGACTACGAAAATCTTCTAACGCAGTT
>JAISVR010000003.1 GCA_031271465.1 Prevotellaceae bacterium
GTCCTTGCAAGTTTAATAGTTTACTTTTAAGTATCGGTTAATTCCTTCTTTATTACAACAAAAGTAAGAAATCAACTTTTAAAACCGGTAACAGAATTTCAAACTCCAAATCTAAAGGCATGTTTAGACCTTACCGGGATTTCGGCACGGTATACGACCCGCGCAATTACAGCACTACTACTTCCGAAGCCATTGGGGGCGACATCGGCGCCGGGCTATATTTGAAAGGGGGACTTAATTTCAATGCCGATTTTACCAAATCCGAATCGGGAAGATGGACGGGCAGCAACGGAGCTACAAGAGATTTGGCGTTTAACGCTTCGTCCGGCGACCTTTCTTCCTACGAGGCTGTTTATTTTAAAAATGCCGGCGATTTTGCAGTAATTGACCAGCATTATTTTGATAAAATGCAGGGATTCGACCCCATTCGCATAACGCTAAACAGGGATGGGGGTATGGAAAAAAACTATTCGAAACACAGTAATTCTTTTGCCAACACGACAACACAAATAACGGGTAACAAACGCGACAGCAGGGAACGGCGAAATCAAACCATGTCGTACCTGACAGCCGAGGAAGCACAAAAGTTCGGCTTGGAAAAAACGATGTATTCTTACAAAGCATACGGAACAACAGCAGGAGCCGATACTACAAGCATATCGCGCTTGGACAACAACAGGAAAAACCATCATATATCGGAAATCACCGTAACCCGTCCAGATGGCACACGCTATGTATATGGCAGCCAAAGCTATAATTACAAACAGCGGGAAGTAACTTTTAATGCAAAACATTCGAATGCAAAAGAAAACAGAGGCTTGGTGCGTTACAGCAATACCGATGCGTCGGTTGGAAATGAAAATGGCATCGACCGCTATTACAACAGCAACGAACTGCCCGCTCATGCCACTGCCTACCAGCTCACAGGCATCTTGTCGCCCGACTATGTGGATAAAACAGGCAATGGTCTTACACAGGACGATTTGGGTAATTACACCAAATTCAACTACACGCAGGTGTATGGCGGCACTAATCCTTACCACTGGCGCAACCCTTATTACGCCGACAGCGCCAACTACCAGGAAGGCTTTAAATTTAAAAAGAGCGACGACAAGGGCTCTTACCTGTACGGCGAGAAAGAGATAAAAGAACTGCACTCTATTGAAAGCAAAAACTACATTGCCGAATTTTACTACTCGCCGCGCAACGACGCATACGATGTTAAAGGCGAAACGGGAGGACGGGGAAACAATACCCTGCACAAACTGGATTCGATAAAACTGTACAACCGCTTCGACCGGAATACAAACAAAGCAGCGGCAGAACCGTTGAAAACCGTGCATTTCGACTACGATTACTCCCTCTGTAAAGGCATTCCTTCGTACGACGAGCAAAAACTTGGTGTGCCGCGCGATTCGAAAGGCGCACCGTTGAATGAAAAAAACAGATTCGGTAAACTTACCCTGAAAAAAATATGGTTTACCTACGGCAATTCCAAAAAAGGAATGTTAAGCCCCTATCTGTTTACCTACAGCAACACAAATCCCAACTACGACCTGCGCGCACAAGACCGCTGGGGCAGCTACAAGCCCAATCCCGCCACGGCTCCCTTCAACATCGAGTCGCCCTATGTGGAGCAAAACAATCCGGAAGCAGTTAACAGCCGGGCAGCAGCATGGAATCTTGCAAGCGTACAGCTTCCGTCGGGCGGAGTGATAGAGGTAGAATACGAATCGGACGACTACGCTTTTGTTCAAAACAAACGGGCAAGCAACATGGTTAAAATACTCGGTTTTTCGGACAAAAAGAATATCAATAATCCTGCCGATTTAAAAGCAGCACTATATGAAAGCGGCTTATGGAGCTACGATACTTATCGCTATGTATATTTTGAAGCTCCGGCAAACGATTTCGACGATTTTAAACGAAAATACATCGGCGAAGGCGACGACCGCATTAAAGAACTTTTCTACAAAGTGTATACCGATGTAAGCAGCGAAGAGGACTACGACTATATAATGGGCTACACCAACATAACGAATAACAGCTGCGGCTGGAACAACGGTTACGGCTGGATAGAACTTACACCCGAACGCATGGATAAGGCTACCGACGGGAAAATCAACCCGATAGCCAAAACCGCCATGCAGTTTGTATTGGTCAATTCGCCCGACTTATATTACAAGGGCGGCAACAGCGAAGATGCCTACAAAAACCCCGGCGAAGCCCTGTTCCGCAACATGGTAAGTTTGATAAAAGACATTCAGAAGCTGGCAACGGGCACTTATCGCGCCATGGCAATAGATGGTTTCGGACGGAAAATAAAGCCCGAAATGTCTTATCTGCGCTTGATGAACCCCGAGTATAAGAAATACGGCGGAGGCAATCGTGTGAAAAAACTGTCTATCAACGACAACTGGGCTTCCATGAGCGGCAACAACACCGATAATTACAGCTACGGACAAAGCTATCAATACAGCCGCACATTGACACAAGCCGAAAACGGGATAGCTGCCGGCAGCACCATCAGCAGCGGAGTAGCCGGTTACGAACCATTTATAGGCAATGAAGAAAACCCCTTGCGGCAGCCAAATTCGTATACCGAACGACACAACTGGGCTCCCGACAACCGCTTCTATCAGGAACGCCCCTACGGCGAAATGTTTTTCCCTTCCCCATCGGTAGGTTACAGTCGCGTAGTAGTTAGCTCCTTGAAACCCGAAGGAATACAAACACCGGGAACAGGACACAGCGAGCATGAATTCTATACCGCCAAAGATTTTCCCGTACTGATAAAAGAGCCGTATATGGGCAGCCGCTCGGACGAGCCGGTACAGCAAAAACCAAACTGGCTGAAAAAACTCCTCAAAGTAAATGTGGAAGATTTTGTTACCGCCAGCCAGAGCTACGCCATAGAACTCAACGATATGCACGGAAAACAAAAAGCGCAGTATATCTATGCCGAAGGACAGTCTGTGCCCGTTTCGTCGGTACATTATAGCTACAAAACAGATGCAACAACGGGACAGCTTGCCAATAAAATCAACTCCATCGACAAAAACGGAAAAGTAGAAGAACTTTGGGCAGGCGTAGAAGTCGATTTAGTGTTCGACGAGCGCGAAAACGAAACCCGAACCATTGGCGGCGGCGCCGACGGCAATATCGACGCTTCGCCGCTCCCGCTGTTTGGCATTCCGGGAGTGATACCATCGGTATGGCCCTCGTTCCACTCCGAAAAAACGCGCTTTCGCTCCATTGCCGCCACCAAGGTGATAACGCGTTACGGCATACTGGAAGAAACAACGGCAGAAGACCTCGGCTCGCGCGTAACAACTAAAAACATGGCTTGGGATAAGGAAACCGGACAGATTTTGCTCACTCAAACGCAAAATAATTTCAACGACCCCGTATACTCCTTTACCTACCCCGCCCACTGGGGATACAGCGGCATGGCTCCCGCTTACAAAAACCTCGGCTTGCGGGCAAGCAAGGTAAACCCCGACAACATATCGAATCCGCAAAGCTACTTTACGGCAGGCGATGAACTGTATCTGGAAAAAAATCAAAACGAAGGACTGTATGCGTGGGTAAAAGAAGTAGATAACAACGGAGGAAAAATCACCCTGATAGACAAGGCGGGCGAACCCGTGCCGGCAGGAGAATATTACATCTCCCTGCTGCGCTCCGGGCACCGCAACCGCCAAAGCGAGCCGATAGGCACGGTAACAAGCCTTACAAACCCCATTCAAAACAGGCAGATAAACTTTGCCAACGCCCGCGTACTCAATGCCGGAGCAGTAGAGTTTAACGACCAATGGGGCGAAAGCATCTGCGAGGAGAATGCGCCGGCAACCGGCAACCATGCAAACCCCTACCTCACAGGCGCAACAGGCAATTTCCGCCCGCAACGCTCGTGGGTATACCTCAGCAAACGCGCGCAAAGCAACAGCAACCGCAATACAAACCTGCGCACAGACGGCTCGTACATCAATTTCTCGCCTTTCTGGACAAGCAACGGCAGTGCCGAATGGAAAAAAAATACTGCCGACTGGACATTTACTTCGGAAGTAACCCTGTTTAGCCCCTACGGCTTTGAACTCGAAAATCGCGATGCGCTGGGGCGTTATACCGCTGCCACTTATGGCTACAACAACACCCTGCCAACGGCTGTTTCTGCTAATGCGCGCTATAAGGAAATGGTAGTAGGCAATTTTGAAGACAGCCAACTCGGCAGCGAAGGACAATTTGAATTTAAAGCAGCAAACGGAACAAGCACTGCCCCCGAAAATACCCATTCGCATACCGGACGATACAGCATCAGGGTAACACGGGGAGAATCGCCGGAATTAAACAGAGCAGTATCGTGTGAAGAATAACTGCTGCCGGAAAAAGATACAATAATGCGGGAAACAACAGCGGTTGTGCCGCAGACAGCGACGATTGCATGACAGACAATAACGATTGCACGACAGACAGAGGCAAATGTTTCGCAGACAGCAACGAATGTGTGACAGACAGAGGCGATTGCACGACAGACAGCGACGATTGCACGAGAGGCAGAGGCAAATGTTTCGCAGACAGAAACGAATGTGCAAGAGAAAGAGGTAATAATGCGGGAAACAACAACGGTTGTGCCACAAACAATGGTAATTGTGTCAGGTGAAACTGCAATTGTGTCGCAGACAGAAACAAATGTGTGAGAAACAGCAACGATTGTGCGGGAAACAACAGCGGTTGTGCCGCAAACAGAGGCGATTGTGAGTGAAATAGTAATGACAAGGCTTGAAAAGCCAAATTTTCATAACCGCAGGTAAGCGTAGCGTAACCTGCGGAATTGAGAAACAACAACTCTCTGCCTGAAAGGCAGGATTTTAGACTATATGCGTTAGTCCTGCCTTGCAGGCAGAGAGTAGGTTTGCGGCTCTTGTACCGCAGGTCGTTGACACTGCGGTTATGAAAATTAAGCCCTTTCGGGCTAAGCCAAGGTTCAGAGGATGCATAGCGCCCGTCATTATTACTTCCCTTCGGTCATGACCGTTGGTTACGAGGAGCTACGACGAAGCAATCGCACAACAACCGCGCGTCATTGCGAGGAGGAACGACAAAGCAATCTCGCAACAACCATGCGTCATTGCGAGGAGGAACGACGAAGCAATCTCGCAAAACAGGAATGGATTGCTTCGTACCTCGCAATGACGGACACAACCAACGGGAGCTAATGACAAACGGAACCGGCTTCCCGTCATTATTCCCTTCGGTCATGACCGTTGGTTGCGAGGAGCTACGACGAAGCAATCTCGCAACAACTTCCCGTCATTGCGAGGAGGAACGACGAAGCAATCGCAGTACAAGAGCAGAAACAAAAAAGAATTAACGCCCCAAAAGGGGAATATTTTAATAAACATTTTTAATAAAAACAGTCTATGAATGACAAGCAAAATGCCAAATTAAACATGGCAGATCGGGTTTCGGACACTGCAAAGCGTTACGAAACAGTGTACGAAGATATTGCTCCCATGAAGGCAGCAGTAGCAGAATTAAACGCGGATATAAGCAATATTCGCGAAGTAGAAAAAGAACAGGGCGCGGTGAGCATAGCTGCTTCGACACTGACAAAGCAGGCAGCAGAAAGCCTCATGATACAGTCGTGTGTAAAACTGGCAAATGTGCTGTATGTAATTGGATTTACAAGCGACAACAAGGAGCTGATCTCCCTGCAAGGCTTGAGCGAAAACAGTTTCTACCGCATGGAAGACAACGCCAAGCTGGCAAAGGCACAACAGCTTGGCGACCGGGCGCAGGAACAGGCAAGCGAACTGAAAAACTACGGCATCGACGAAGCAGAAATAACCGCAATCAATGCTTCTATCAATGCTTACGAGGCTTTGATAAGCAAACCCTTGGATGCAATAGGCGTGCGCAAACAGAAAACAACAAACCTCGTGCAACTCTTTGCCGCACTGGATTCGACGCTGTACGACAAGTTGGACAAACTGATGGTACTTTTTAAAAACTCGCAGCCCGATTTTTACAGCGAGTACCGCACAGCGCGGAATATTATCAATACTTCGGCGCGAAGCAAGAAAAAAGAAGAAGAAGAAGAAAAATAAACAGTTTGAATAAAAGGAAGCTGTCTCAAAAGAACGCAAATGACGCAAAAGGCGCAAATTTACACAAATAATATAGCGGTACTGTTTTATAATATGTTGAATTTCAACAAACTGAGATTTGCGTTGATTTGCGTTTTTTGTGTCATTTGCGTTCTAATAGACTTTTGAGACAGCCCCCTAAATAACAAAGGATAATACCGAAAACAATCAAAAGAAATATTACGGTGCCATGCACCTGAATAGGTACTATTTTTTATTGCTACAACTATTTACGGCACGCTGTGCCTTTATTACAAAACAGGATAGCTGCAGCGCAGCATAAATCTTTGTAGCCAATTATTATCCCAATAAACAAGCTGCAGAGCAGTGTAATATGATAGTTGGGTAGTTTTGCGGATAAGCATAAAAAATAAACAGGAATATCAACCCCAACTATCACGAGAATCAAATTAATAACAGTTCAGACAACAAAAAAATAATTTAATCAAAGAATAACAACAATTTTAAAATTACAAATTATGAAAACAATCAAAGTTTTGGCAACAAGTATTATGCTGTTTGTGACAGCAAGTGTAAATTTTGTGGCAGCACAAAGCGAAGTAGAGAATGATTCTATTTATGGAGTAAAAGATGTATCAATAAGTAATGAAGGAGTGCTCTCTTTTAAATTTTATTCTACTTATAAAATGAAAGACTTACAAAAAATTCATCTGGATTTTTATGATAAAGTTACGGAAGACAGTTTAGGTAGTGCAGAACTCGATTGTGTAACATCTAATGATTATACACATATATACTATTTGGGTGGACAAGGTGGACAGTATAATACAGATGCTGTGAATGGCATTGCTGAAATAGAATTAGAAATCAATCTGCTTTGGGAATTTTCGGAGTTAATAGGAAAGCCTTTAATTATGAAGCTACATCTTGAAGGAGAAGGTTATACTCCTCCATCAAACGGAATTAGGGCAGGAATTATTGGGCAAAGCAATGTATTAACTTTTTTTTTAATCCAACAATAACCTCATTAATGAACTTGGAGGCTGATAAAAACTATTCATATAAATATTATTTATTGTCAGGTATAGCAAGCAATACGAAACCTATTGGAATGCCTTTTATAGAAATGACTTATATGAATGATATTTTAATTAGCCAAAATAAATCTTTGATAATAAGATAAATGAAACAAATACTTTTAATTTTTCTTACCGTGTTGTGTATTGGCAGTGCTTCTTCGTTATATGCACAGGTTGATACAAAAGGTACAGATTTTTGGTTGTCTTTTGGAACCAATGTTGAGGCAAGCTACCTTTCTGTTATGCTTCAAATTAGGATTGCCGCAGATGCACCGGTTAATGGCACAATTACATATACAGAATCTGGGCAGGTTGTACCTTTTTCTATTGCTACTGGTGGCACATATACTCATCAACTTACAGATAATGAAAAAAAAATAGCTTATACTTCAGGCGGAACAGCAATTAATAATAAATCCATTAGAATACAATCAGATGTTCCTGTGTCAGTCTATGCCCTGAATACTTATGCTAACTTAGCTGATGCAACAATTGTGCTACCGACATCACTTTTGGGCAATGATTATTATCATTTAGGAAGATTGGGAACTACTCTTAGTCAGAGGTATCGAGACCAATATATTGTTATTGCTACCAAAGACAATACTGTTATTTATGAAAATGATATACAAGTCGCTAATTTGCAGAAAGGGCAAATTTACTTTAAACAAGCCAGCTATACAACGGATATGAGTGGTTATCACATAACTTCAAATAATCCAGTTGCTTATTTTTCTGCGCATAATTATTGCGTTATAGATGGTGGTGGAGATAATCTATTTCAACAACTTACTCCTGTTGATACTTGGGGAAAACAATTCCTGGTACCTATTACAAATCGAGGAGTTGAACTTATTCGCATAGTAGCTTCTCAAGATGGTACTGTTATAGAACAAACAGGAGGAACAATAATGACAGTTCAAGGAGGAAAAAATACTCTAAATTTAAATGCTGGGGAATGGGTTGAGTTAAAAGGAACACTTATCAACAAAGGTTGTTATATAAGGGCAAACAAACCTATACAAGTATGTTCTTATATGGTAGGACAACAGTATGTTGGAGCAACCAACATTTACGAGGGTGCAGACGAGGCTCTTACTTGGATACCTCCTATTGAACAAAGTGTTAAATCGGCTTTGATAACACCTTTTGCGGTTAGTTATTTGAAAAATCATTTTGCCCTAATAGTGACCCCTACTGCAACAAAAAACAAAACAACGCTTTCAATAGGAGGAGCTTTCCCCTCATCATTAAGTGGTGGGCAGTGGTACGATAACCCCGAAAGTGGCATGTCATTTTACAATATAGAACTTACAAATACTTCTTTATCATATCTTTTTGCTAATCCTGAAGGACTTATTGTATATGCTTATGGATTTGGGTCTTATATATCATATTACTATTTAGCATCTTCCAGTATGCGCATATTAAGTCCCGCTTTTTATGCAAACGATATTCATTTTCAGGATTTGGCATCCGAAGTTATCTGTAGTCAAGAGCCTGTAGTGTTTCGAGCCGAAATAGCCGGTGATTTAAGCACCTCTGCCGGTCATTTGAAATGGTATATCAATGGCATAGAAGAAGTTTCAGCCCGCGATAAGTTCACTTGGAGCAAACCTCTTGCCAATGGAAGCTATCAAATAAAAATGGAAGCTCTTATGAGCGATAATGTAAATACTAAAACAGCAGAAGGTACTTTAACTATAGAATGCGCAGAATCACAAGCTCCCCCCTGCGAAACCTGTTCCTCCTGCCCAAGCGACTTTGCCCCCATACCGGGCAAGGAATATGTATTCAGCGGCTGGGTAAAAGACGACGGAGCATTAAAGGCAGGCGCCTATACTTACGAGAACGGTTGCTCGGTAACGCTTACCTACGAGCTGTCAAACCTGACGGAACGAAGCGATACACTCTATCCTTCGGGCGCAATAATCGACGGCTGGCAGCGCATACAGCAGGCATTTACCATACCGGCTGATGCCTGTCGCATAAGCATCAAGCTCAATAACAACAGCAACAGCGATGATGTATTTTTCGACGATATACGCGTACACCCGTTCAATGCCGGCATGAAGTCGTTTGTCTACGACCCCGTAACACTGCGCCTGTCGGCAGAGCTGGACGATAACAACTACGCCACATTCTACGAATACGACGAAGAAGGCGCCCTAGTACGAGTAAAAAAGGAAACCGAAAGAGGCGTGATGACCATACGCGAAGCGCGGCAGGGACAGCAGAAAATAGGAATAATTAATAAGTAACAATGAACGGAATTATCTCTTTGAAGCGTGTTCGCGTCATTGCGAGAAGGAACAACGAAGCAATCGCAACAACCACTCGTCATTGCGAGGAGGAACGACGAAGCAATCGCACAAAACAGGAATGGATTGCTTCGTACCTCGCAATGACGAACTATCAGCTTCCCGTCATTGCGAGGAGGAACGACGAAGCAATCTCGCAATACAGGAATGGATTGCTTCGTACCTCGCAATGACGAAGCAACCAACAGGAGGCTTGAAAAGCCAAATATTCATAACCGCAGGTAAGCGTAGCGTAACCTGCGGAATTAAGAAACAACAAGACTCTGCCTGAAAGGCAGGATTTTAGACTATATGCGTTAGTCTTGCCTTACAGGCAAAGAGTTATGTTGCGGCTTATACCGCAGGTCGTTGACACGGCGGTTATGAAAATTAAGCCCTTTGGGCTAAAAGGAACAACGAAGCGCGTCATTGCGAGGAGGAACGACGAAGCAATCTCGCAATACAGGAATGGATTGCTTCGTGCCTCGCAATGACGAGAATTAAGAACTAAGATATAATAACTAAATAACCGGCAAGTTGACCGAAGTAGAAACATCACACAAACTAAGACTAAACTATTAGCTATTAACCGAATCGATCAATTATGAAAAAACTCTTTCTGTTACAGGTATTCTTTCTTTCTGTTTTCGGCGTTTGTGCGCAAGACTGGCGCGCCGATTTGGAAAAAGCCCGCGCTCCCTACCGGCACCATGCGGTAGAAATAGAAATGGAGCATTTGTTTTATCCCTCGCTCACGGCAACAGAGCCTGCCGAGCGGCAGCGGGTATGGATATGCCGTAACGGCGATAAATACCGCGTAGTACAATACGACATGGAATATATCTGCGACGGCAATTACTTAGTAGCACTCGATACAGCCAACCGCCTGATAGGCATTCGCCGCGAAAACCGCAGCAAGCCTGCAGACAGTACAAGCCGCCAACAGTTCGAACAAAGCATCATCGACCTTGCCTCGTCCATGGGGCTCGACAGCATCAAAGAATCGGACAACTACACATGCCGGTACTTGGGAGAAAGCCGCGGGCAGAAAGCCTACCGGTTCGACTACCGGCAAGGCGAATACGAATACACAACGGTTTATTTCTCGTCGGCAACCGGCTTACTCGACAAAACAAGCTGTGTTTTCCGCGAACCTGTAGAGGTAGAACCGGGTGTATTCAATCAGGTACGAGTCGATTTTATATACAAAAAGCAGGTAGCCGGGCAACCATTCGACGACAAGCTGTTTTCCATTGCCGCTATCCTATCCGTCGGCGCCAATGGCGAGCCAACACCGACCGACAAGTATAAAAACTATCAAATTATTAACAACATAAGCAAATAAACGCCGTTTTGAGCACAAATACACTACAACGATGAAAGCCTATTTACAAAAGAAAATGCAACAAACCATTAATCCCGACAAGCGAAGCGCGGCAACAAAGCCCCTTCTTCTTTTCCTGTTATTATTTTGGGCGTCAGCCGGCATACAGGCAGCTACACCGTTAAGCTGGACAACAGCTCCGGGCAACAGCTTTCAGCTAAGCTGGACAGCTACCGGCGCTGCCGAGTATCAGTTGGAATGGGTGCATGTAAACAACTACGGCGGCACCGATTTAAGCTACGATTTCAGGCGAAACTCTACGCGCATCAGCACCACCGAAACTACTTACAACATCAGCAATCTGTTTGAGCAAGGCACCGTGCTGTTTCGGATACGAAGTATTTTTCGCGACAGCGAAGGGCGCATGCTGGCAGGAGCATGGTCGAACGACAACGACGGCGGCGAGCGCAAAGTATCGCAGTTCGACGGTTTGAAAATACCCATCTCCACGCCCCACACAGCCGATAGCCTCAACTGGCAATATACAAGCAACTATGCCGAAGGCGGCAAGAAAAAAGAGCTGGTAAGCTACTACGACGGCAGTATGCGCTCTCACCAGCAGGTAACACGCATCAATGCCGACACTGCCGCCGTTGTAGGCGAAACATTCTACGACCATCAGGGGCGGGCAGCCCTGCAATCACTGCCGGTGCCTGCCGGAAACTCGACGCTGGCATTCTACAAAAATTTCAACCAAGCCGGCAGCGGCAACACAGTAAAAGCCTACGGCAGGGAACATTTCGACCAAAGTCCCGAGGATAATCCCTGCGGCTTGGCAGCCGACTCCATGCTCAGCGCAAGCGGCGCAGCGCGCTATTATTCGAGCCATAATCCCGATAAAAACAACGGATTCAACCGCTTTATCCCCGATGCAGGCGGCTACCCTTTCTGGGTAGTGTTCCATTTGTCGCTTTTTTTTGTAAGTTTTTGATTTTAAGCAAAATATAAGATGTAAAAATTAATAGCAAAGTGGCAGTTGGAGCAGTAGAGTTCAAATACGGGCTTAAAAAGGGGCAAAAATGCGAAGTGCTCCGCCGTGGTGTTCCATTTGTCGCTTTTTGGCTGTAACTAATAGAATGTGTGCGATTTATGAAATGTGCCTACTGCGCTGAAAGCTGCATAAAACGGGGTAAACGAAAGGACAGGCAATGCTACCAGTGTAAATGCTGCAAAAAATACCAACAAAAAGCATATTCTAAACCGCGTATTCCGGAGTGGAAATATGCCGTAACGCTCAGTTTACATAACAAAGGCATGGGTGTTTGCGCTTTGGCGGAGCATTTAAGTATATCGGCATCAAGTGTTTTGCGGGTAATGCTTCGATTAGGGAAAACAGTGTTGCCACCAACAATTGCAGAATCAGACGAGAGCTATGAAATAGATGAACTTTGTACCTTTGCAGGCAATAAAAAGAACAAGATCTGGATTATTTATGCTATCAACCGCCGGACTAGGCAAATAGTGGCTTTTTGTGTGGGCGGTCGAACCAAGAAAAACCTGCGCAAGGTAGTGAGAACGGTTTTGAGGTTAAACCCGAGGCGTATTTATACAGATAAGTTATCGACTTACAAAAACTTGATTGAGCAGGAAATCCATAAGATTTACCCGCGCTGCACAAACCATATTGAGCGTAAAAATCTGACGCTTCGCACCCGCCTAAAACGCTTGGGCAGGCGGACTATCTGCTTTAACCGCAGTGCACAGATGTTGCACAATGCGATGTATTTGTGGGTTTGCGGCGACCCGTTTGTGAGGATAGCGGCTTAGGCTGTGAATTGAAGGGGTTTAAGGAATGTCCATCTCCGTCCTTCCGAATTTGTAATTTGGAAGTAGTGAGTATAAGCATTTTTAATGCAAAAAAATAAAGAGTTATGAATCTTTTTAAGAAGGTAATATTGGGTTATCGCATTATAAATGCTAATATTCATAGCTGTCGAATTACAAATTCGACAGGACGGGAATAGATAATTATTCAACTACAAAAACAACAATTCAAACTTATCAAAATGAACGACAAAAAATTAAATAAGAATAAGTTAAATAGGGAGTTTTTTTTAAACTTTATAGGATTATTTCTTTTTTTTGCCATAGGTGATAGATATTTTCCTACACGAGGTCACATTGCAATCTCCTGGAACGAAGTATATAATAATTTACCCTACTATATTCTTTTTAGTTTATTAGGAGCTTTGGTTATAATGGTTGGTAGAAGATTGTTTAAGTAATGGGTAATGTATCAGAAGTAGAATTATAGAATTATATAATTTAGCACAGAAAAAATAGGAAGCAATAAAAGCCTCCTATTTTTTAGTAGCTCCATCCTTCCGAATTTGTAATTTGGGAGTAGCGAATATTAGCATTTTTAATGCCGGTAATCATCTCCTACAAACCAGCAATAATTTTATTCATTAATAATTTAAATCTTTAAAAAAAAACAGAAAATGAAACAAATCAAATTTTTCGCAACAGCCTTATTAATGTTATTTTTCGCAGTGAGTGTAGTGGCACAAACGCACAAAGTTTCTTCTCGATGGGAAAATCCGACAAATGAAAATTTGCAGGGTGCCAATATTTATTTGGGTCTTTTGTACGAAGACGATAAATCTTGTTATTTACTCACCGAAGCTAAAAACGGTAGAGGCGAATACAACTATCAGATTGTAGAATGCAACAAAAAATCATTGAAAACCACGACAAAAAGAATTTGGAATAACGAACGCCCTATCACAAACCTCTACTATTTTGGTGGCGAAGCGTATGCCTTGATGATTGAAAATCCGACAAGAAGCTTAAAGGAACCTGCTCTGTATGCTCTACGCAAATTAGATAAAAGCAGTATGGCATTTGAAGCAAAACCAATATTGGCTCTAACAGGTTTTGAAACAATTGTCTTTTCGCCCGACAGTTCGAAAATGTTGCTTGTAGCCAAATCGGACAATAAAGAATGGGAGGAAATACAGTTTCATCTCTGCGTATTCGATAGTAAACCTAATCGTTTGTGGGACAAAGAAATTACCAGCCCTTTTACACATGTTCTTCCATTGATTGGCGGCGAAGCAACTTTCCCGCAACCTCTCTCGTTCGCAGTCGACAACAGCGGCAATGCCTATATTTCGGGGAGAGTATATCCCAATACAATCAAGAAAAAAGACAGTGAAAAGGAAAAAGATTACTATTTTTCCTTACTGAAAATTTCGCCTGATGGAGAAAGTAAGGAATTGAAATTGGCGGCAAATAATTTATTCCTCAACAAAGCAGCTGTGAATATTGATAAAGATAACCGCCTATTAATAACAGGTTTTTATTCCGATAAGGCAAACTTGAAAAAAGCCGGTGCCTGCTATTTTTACATCAACAAAGATTTCTCGCAAATAGAAAATCTCAATACCATAGAAATTCCACTCGAACATCAAACCCTATATTTAGCTACTACTAGAAAAAAACAATCCATAAAAAAAGAAGTTGAAAGGCGCTTTGAGGATTGGAATTATACCGATGTGCTCTATGACGGGCAAGGAAATATGTATTTGTGTGCCGAGCGCAAGGAAATATGGGAAGCAGGTGGCAGTTCCAGTGCTATTGGTCCAAGCGTGATGTCTGCTATATATTACGCCTACGACACATATATTCTTAAAGTTACACCCGACAAAAACTTGGCATGGACAAAACGCATACCCAAGGCTCAAATTTATATCACTGAAGGAATAACCGATGGCAGCAATCGTATAGGACATCGCGTTATGTTATCAAGCAGCGGAAATATTGTTGTACTTTTCCTTGATTCCCCTACCAATTTCAAAGTCAAAGATGATGCAAAAGTACAAGAGACAAGTACGCGAACTAGCGGACGAAAGGCTGATTTAGTGTATGTCGAACTCGACCAAAACGGAAATGCCACAAAACAAATAGTGGCAAACTCGCAAGAAGCAAAAATGTATGCAGTACTTAAAACAGCCTGCTTGCTCAACGATAATTCGCTGCTGCTCATTGCTCGCAAGGATAAATCTATTACCTCAAACTCCGAAAAATGTAAATTGGGTGTTATCACCGTAAAATAGCAAGCAAACGAGATTAGCAAGGTGCGTATACTCCATTAACCTACATTTTATAAATATTACCCAACAACTCTTAATCCTTGCTTTTTAAAAAATATTTCATAAAAAATGGCTAAGATTTTCATTAGAATCTTAGCCATTTTTTATATTAGAAAAAACTCAGCTTATGCTGCTTTTTCCGGTGTCGGTACAATAAGTTTGTAACCTTTACCGTGGATATTGATAATACCCACAGTTGGGTCTTCTTTCAGGTGTTTACGCAATTTGGTAATATACACATCCATGCTGCGCGCATTGAAGTAGTTGTCGTCTATCCAAATGGTTTTGAGAGCATAATTACGCTCCAGCACATTGTTGGCATTAGAAGCAAGCAACGCGAGCAATTCCGATTCCTTCGTAGTAAGTTTTATTTCGAGGTCGGGACGGGTAAGCGTCTGTTTTTGTGTATCGAACAAGAAAGTTCCGAGATTATACTGTGTTACCTCTTTTGCTTTTCTGCCTCTCACACGGCGAAGTATTGCTTCCATGCGGAACATCAACTCTTCCATACTGAAAGGTTTGGTAAGATAATCGTCGGCACCGACTTTAAAACCTTCCAACACATCTTCCTTCAACGATTTGGCGGTGAGGAAAACAATTGGAATTTCAGGATTTTGATTACGAATGTCCTGTGCAAGCGAAAAACCGTCTTTTTTAGGCATCATCACATCAAGCACACACAAATCGTATCGTTCTTGCGTAAATGCCCTTAATCCGGCTTCACCGTCGGGCATCAAATCTACACTCAAGCCTTTGGCTTGGAGATACTCTCGGAGTAACATTCCGAGGTTTTCATCGTCTTCACAAAGAAGAATTTTTGTTTGTTGGTCCATAATTAAATTATTTTAAGTTTCTAAAGATAAAATATTAATAATAAATTTCGTGCCAAGATTTATTTCACTCTCAACTTTTATTGTTCCGCCATGGGCTTCTACTATTTTTTTTACATACGGAAGCCCCAGCCCAAAGCCTTTAACATTATGTATATTTCCTGTTGGAATTCTATAAAATTTATCAAAAATCTTTCCTAAATGCTCTTTCTTTATCCCTATGCCATTGTCTTGTATCGAAATAAAAAGCCGGTCTTTTTCATTCCATGTGCGTATAATAAGCAGCAAATCGTCGTTGCGCCGATATTTATACGCATTTTCCATAAGATTGAATATCACATTGGTAAAATGCATCTCGTCTGCCATTATCCACGGATTTTCAGCTGTCAGTTCGGATACGATTTGCCCGTTGTTTTTTTCTATTCGAAATAAAAAATTCGATATACTATTTGTTATCAACTCGTTGGCATTTATTTCTTTAAATCGAAACATCTGCTTTTCTCGCTCAAAAATTGATACTTGCAGCACTTTATCTACGAGCAAACGCAGCCGACTGCATTCTTCCACTATCACGCGGGAAATATGTTGGAGTTTTGCCGGAGTTTTGCCCACTTCCCCGTCTTCCAGCATCTGTCCGGCAAGCGAAATGGTCGAAATCGGCGTTTTTAACTCGTGAGTCATATTATTTACAAAGTCATCCTTAATAATTGTCAGGTTTGTTTGCTTGAATATGATGTAAATTGTATAAATAAATATCACGAGTATGACAAATATTATCAATAGCAAGGGAACAAGCGTTTTTAGCTGTTTTATTACAAAACTGTGCTTGTCGGGAAAATACACTCTCAGTTCGTACTTACTGCTGCTGTTGTCGCTCGGGAAAAGGGATTGTGAATAATATTCTCCATTTTTCGAAAAATCAACTTTATTATGTTCATTATGACAGGAATAGAGTGTATTTTCACGATTATCAATAATGACAAAATGATAGGGTAAAGTTATCTTGTTGTTCTCAAATTCGCTGCGTATCAATTCGTCCATATCTTCTAAATGGATTCGCTCGCTGAGCGGTAATCCCGAAGTTTCTTTCATCCAACGCAAAGCTACTTGATCGAGCAAAGCTTTCGATTTATAAAAGTGTTCTTTATATTGCTCATACAATGACTCTGAAGTACCTTGAAGAGAGGAATTTTGCTTAGGAGAGAGCGAAAAACGCGGTGTCGACAATCCTTTTTTAAAATTCAAAGAGTCGGGAGAAGGCATATGTACAATGATACCAAGACTATCAAATATCGAATTTCCACCTTGAACGGCTGTTTTTTCCATCCGGCGACGAATATAATTCTGTACCGTCTCATTCAAGTAACGCTTCATTTCAATTTCTTCCAAAGAGCACGCAACTCGATACAAACTTCTCTCCACATTGTCATCGAAATGTTCTTCGATACTACGCGAAGTTTGCATTAAATAGCTGACCTGCAAAACCACTACGCCCGCAAATGTCAACAACATAATGAAAGCCAAAATCCAAATTCGAGTTTTTTTCATTAAGGAATGTCAAAATTAGACAAAATATCAATTACAACACTAAGAAAATTTCTTTTTTAGTGATTTTTAACTTTATATCTTATTAATAATGAACAAATTACACGCTATAAGTAGATTTTCACTTTTAGCTTTCCAGCTCTTTTGCCAGGAACGAAGCCGTGTATCCTACGCCTTTTTCCACCAAGCCTTTGGGAGTTCCTTGATAGAGAAGATTACCTCCGTTTTTACCGCCATCCAAGCCCATATCAATGATATAGTCGGCTGTTTTTATCACATCGAGGTTGTGTTCAATCACAATCACGGTGTTGCCTTTATCGGCAAGGCGATTGAGCACTCCGAGCAGCACTCGGATATCTTCAAAATGCAATCCTGTGGTAGGTTCGTCGAGTATGTAGAGGGTTTTGCCGGTATCGCGCTTGGCAAGTTCGGTGGCAAGTTTTACGCGCTGACTTTCGCCACCCGAGAGCGTGGTACTGCTCTGTCCCAGCTTGAGATAGCCTAAACCGACATCTTGTATTGTTTTTATTTTGTGGAGAATAGCAGGCACATTTTCGAAAAATTCTACCGCCTGATTAATTGTCATGTCGAGCACATCGGCAATGGATTTGCCTTTGTAGCGCACTTCAAGGGTTTCGCGGTTGTAACGCTTGCCGTGGCAATCTTCGCAGGGAATAAGTACATCGGGTAAAAAATTCATCTCGATGGTTTTATAACCGTTGCCCGAACAGGTTTCGCATCTGCCTCCCGCAATGTTAAACGAAAAACGCCCGGGCTTATATCCGCGGATTTTCGCCTCGGGAAGCCCCACAAATACATTGCGTATATCGCTGAAAACACCTGTATAGGTAGCCGGATTCGAGCGCGGCGTGCGTCCAATCGGAGCCTGATCGACCACCACAACCTTGTCGATGTGCTCCATGCCTTCGATGCTTTTGTATGGCAGAGGGTCTTTGAGTGAACGGTAAAAATGCCGGCTGAGAATGGGGTGCAGCGTTTCGTTTATCAACGACGATTTGCCGCTTCCGGACACTCCGGTAACGCAAATAAATTTCCCGAGGGGAAAATCGACCGTTACATTTCTTAAATTATTTCCCGTTGCTCCTTTTAATATAAGGTGTTTGCCGTTTCCGTCGCGAAGTTTTTCGGGCACGGCAATTTTTTGTTTTCCGTTGAGGTAGTCGGCAGTGAGGGTGGAAGCTTTAAGCATTTGCTTTGGTGTGCCTGCAAAAATAACTTCACCGCCATGCCTGCCTGCACGCGGACCGAGGTCTAACACATAATCGGCGGCAAGCATCATATCGCGGTCGTGCTCTACCACAATGATGGAATTGCCCGTGTCGCGCAGTTGTTTAAGCGAAAGAATAAGCCGTTCGTTGTCGCGCTGGTGCAGTCCGATGCTTGGTTCGTCGAGAATGTAAAGCACATTGACCAATTGCGAACCGATTTGCGTAGCTAACCTGATTCGCTGACTTTCGCCACCCGACAGACTTTGCGAAGCGCGGTTGAGCGACAGGTAACCCAATCCTACATCGAGCATAAAGCGCAAGCGTGTACGAATTTCCTTCAAAATTTCGGAGGCTATGCGCGCCTGTTTTTCGCTCATGGTCGATTCTATATTTTCCAGCAGATAGTAAAGGTCGGCGATGTCTTTTTCGGCAAGTTGCGAAATATTATTGTCGCCGATTCGATAGTGCAATGCTTCACGGTTGAGCCGCGCGCCGCCACAGGCTGGACAGATTTTTTCTTTTACAAACTGATTTGCCCATTTCTGTTCGGTGGCTGAGGCGGAATTTTCGTGCTGCATCTCGATATAGCGAACCACGCCTTCGTAGGTAACAAAGTAGTTGGACGAGCCGAGTGAAGCATTTTTTATTGGTAATCTTTCTTCGGTTCCGTTGAGGATTTCGTCAAGTCCTTCTTCGGGAATGTTTTTTATCGGCGTTTTGAGCGTGAAGCCATATTTCTCGCCGATTGCTTCAATCTGCCAGAAGATGAGCGAATTTTTGCTTTTTCCCAATGGTACAATACCGCCTTGGGCAATGCTCAACTTTCTGTCGGGAATAATTTTATCGCTGTCAATTTCGTTGACAAAGCCTAAGCCTTTACATTTCGGACAGGCTCCGTGTGGAGAATTGAACGAGAAGTTATGCGGCGCAGGGTCGGCATACGACAAACCTGTGGTAGGACACATCAGCAGGCGGCTGAAGTAACGCAGTTCGCCCGAGTCGCGGTTCATCAGCATAATGATGCCGCTGCCCATTTTCATGGCTATTTGTATGGAATTCTTGAGGCGTTTCTCGTCGACATTACGGGTAATGGGCAGCTTGTCTATCACTACCTCTACATCGTGGTTTTTGTAGCGGTCGAGCTTCATGCCACGGCGTATTTCCTGCAATTCGCCGTCGACACGCACGGTGAGATAGCCTTTTTTCAAAATTTGCTCGAAAAGTTCCTTGTAGTGCCCCTTACGCGCTTTTACTACGGGCGCAAGAATCAGCACTTTTTTTCCTTCGTATTTTTCGTAAATAAGTTCGAGGATTTGTTCCTCGGTATAGCGCACCATTTTTTCGCCTGTATTATACGAATAGGCTACTCCGGCACGGGCGTAGAGCAAACGAAGGAAGTCGTACACTTCTGTGGTAGTTCCTACCGTGGAACGGGGGTTTTTATTGGTCGTTTTTTGTTCGATGGAGATAACGGGGCTTAAACCCGTGATTTTATCCACATCGGGTCGTTCGAGATTGCCGAGGAAATTGCGGGCATACGCCGAAAATGTTTCGATATAGCGTCGTTGTCCTTCGGCAAAAATGGTGTCGAACGCCAGCGACGATTTGCCGCTGCCGCTCAAACCGGTAATCACCGTAAGGCGGTCGCGCGGAATAACGACATCGATATTTTTCAGGTTGTGTACACGGGCGCCGAACACGCGGATTTGTCCATCATCGTCCGGTAAAGGGGTTGTAAAATTGTGGGAAGTTTTCAAGTTCAGGTTCCTTTTTTATGACCTGCAAAGATAATTCTTTTTTCTTCTTGTTTTTTATGATTATATGACAATACTTTTTATAATTTTTTTGCTTCATTTGTCTTCTTGCGAGGAACGAAGCAATCCATTCCTGTTTTACGAGATTGCTTCGTCGTTCCTCCTCGCAATGACGAGCGGTTGTTGCGATTGCTTTGTCGTTCCTCCTCGCAACCAGCGGTCAGCGACCGACGGGAGCTAATGACGGATGGTGTTTGCTTTGCAAGCCTCAAAGGGATATTTTCGAAGATATTCTATTTGCTTTTACCCTGCAAATATCTCTCGAGCCTGTCCATACCTTCCCGGATATTGTCAAGGCTGTTGGCATACGAAAAGCGTACAAAGCCTTCGCCGTTGGTGCCGAAATCGACACCGGGCGTGATTCCGACATGTGCTTTTTCCAAAACTTCGAACGAAAATTTATACACATCGTTGGTAAACATGCGTGCATCGGCAAAAACATAAAATGCTCCTTGCGGCTCGCTGTGCAAAATAAAACCCATTGCTTTCAAGCGTTTAATCATGTAAAGGCGTCGTTCGTTATACACGGCACGCATTTTCTCTACATCTTCATTTCCATATTTCAGCGCAGCTATTCCGGCATGTTGTACCATGCTCGGCGCACAAATAAACAGGTTTTGTTGCAGCGTTTGCAGTGTACGCATATATTTTTTGGGGGCAATGAGGTAGCCAAGCCGCAAACCCGTCATGGCAAAGCGTTTGGAAAAACCGTTAAGAATAAAAGCCTCGTCCGAAAATTCGAGCATGCTGTGCGCCTTACCCTCGTATACAAGTCCGTGGTAAATTTCGTCCGAAATAACGGGGATACCCAGCGCAGCTAATTCCTGCATAACGGATTTATCCATCAGCATACCGGTAGGATTCATGGGCGAATTGATAAAAATAGCGCGGGTTTTCGGAGTAATCCGTTTTTTGATTTCTTCTATATCGTATTGAAATCCGTTTTCGGCAGTCAGCGGAATTTCGACCGGAACACCGTTGCACGACAAAATAAAATTGCGGTAGCAGGCATAGCCCGGATTGGAATACATTACCTCCCCTCCTACTTCGCACAGCAACATGATAACCATTAAGATGGCAGGCGATGACCCGGACGAAATTACAATACAATCGGGGTCAACCGTTACTCCGTATTCCGTTTTATAGAAATCGGCAATCGTGCGTCGCAATTCCGGTTCTCCCAACGAGTGGGTATAGTGTGTTTTTCCTTCGGCGAGAGCTTTTTGTGCTGCCTCTACCGCACAAGCAGGCATATTGAAATCGGGTTCGCCTACTTCGAGGTGGATAATATCCGTACCGTGTTGCTGCATGTCGTTGGCTTTTTCCAACACATCCATCACGATAAAGGGTTTTAGTTTGCTCATCTGGGGGTTCATTTATTTTTTTGTTTAACGGTAAAAACGGTTTTTACTATATGCTGTATTTAATTTTAATTTATCCTGTTTTAGCTTCCTGTCATTGCTACAAGGCAACCCATACTTATACTGAGATTGCTTCGCTATTGCTCGCAATGACGCATCGGCATTGTCTTTCCCGTTATTGCGAGGTACGAAGCAATCCATGCCTGTATTGAGATTGCTTCGCTATCGCTCGCAATGACGCGTCGGTATTGTCTTTCCCGTTATTACGAGGTACAAGGCAATCCATGATTGTATTAAGATTGCTTCGCTATCGCTCGCAATGACGCATCGGCGTTGTCTTTCCCGTTATTGCGAGGTACAAGGCAATCCATGCCTGTATTGAGATTGCTTCGCTATCGCTCGCAATGACGCGTCGGCGTTGTTTTTCCCGTCATTGCGAGGTACGAAGCAATCTCGTTATGTTTTTTTCTCCGAATTGCTTCGTCGTTCCTTCTCGCAAGCAACGGTCATGACCGAAGGGAATTGTAAATCACTGACCGAAGGGAAGTAATAATGCCGGACTGTGTTTACTTTGCAAGCCTCAAATAGATAATTCCGTTTAATTTATGCGTTCGGGGCACCCCGAATATTAAATTTATTTCAGTTCAAGCGTTCGGGGCACCCCGAGTGTTAAATTAATTTTAATTCAAGCGTTCGGGGCGCCCCGAATGTTAAATTTATTTCAATTCAAGCATTCAGGCTGCCCAGAATGTTAAAAATATTTCATTTTCATGCGTTCGGGGCGCCCCGAATGTATAAAATCATCTTAGTTCATGCGTTCGGGGTGCCCCGAATGTATAAAATTATCTTGGTTCATGCGTTCGGGGTGCCCCGAATGTATGAAATCATCTTGGTTTATGCGTTCGGGGTGCCCCGAATGTATAAAATCAACTGTTTTTATTCAAATCGATGATTTCTTCTTCAACCATCGAGATTTTTTCCAAGCCGAAATCCCGCACTACAAAAGTGTTTTCAGTTCCCACGGTACCTACGCCTGCAACAACAAATTTCGGTTCGAGGGCGATTATCTGATTGATTTGCAGGGGCGCTCGGTTGCGGTCGGAAATCACCGGCAGCTCGTTGAGTTGTATCCCTACGCCGTGTCCAACAAACTTTGCCTGCTGCTCGCTGCCCATAAAACAGTCTGTTAAACCGTGTTTTTCCACAATTTGCAAGGTGAGTTTCCATAAATCTTCGCATACAGCACCGGGCTTGCCTGCTTCTGCCAATGCCTGCTGAATTTCGAGCGACACTTGGTGAATATCGTAAGCTTGCTGCGGCAATTTGCCTATCGAAAATGTGCGGGTAATATCGGCTATGTATCCGTTGAAATTGCCGCCCGAGTCAATCATCACAGTCATGCCCTCGGCGAGGCGCGTACCGTTGGCACCGTTGGGCAACGAAGCGTGCTGTCCGTGTCCGCCAAGCGAATAGTCGTAGGGCGAAACTGCCGCCGCATTCGCGCCCGCCAGCACGCTCGACGGTATAACTTCCATCGTGGAACCGAAAATGCGTACCATGCCCAAATGCCCCTTTCGGCGCAGTACTCGCTCAAATTCTATTGCCAATTCGAGGTCGGTCATGCCGGCACGGTATAATGACGGTATCTGTTTGTAAACTTCGGCGTGCAGATGGGCGCTTTCGCGCATTTGCTCCACTTCGTATGCGGTTTTCACGCTGCGCACCGTACGGAGTAATGCCGAACCGTTTGCGCATGTTGCATCGGGAAATACTGCAGCCTGGCGCAACCAGTCGCTGTACGGAATTTCGTCGCCTTCGAGCAACAGGGTTTTGGGCAACGCCATACCGCGCTCGCGCAAAATATCGGGTATTTGCTCGGGCTTGCGGATATATGCTACCTGTTCGCCTTCCAGGTTATTGGGACGGCGTACTAAGAAAATCGGCGTTCCTTCGGCAGGGATATACACAAAACCGCCAAACACGCGTCCGGCGGCATAGAATATATTTGCATTGCCAGCCAACAGACAGGCATCTGTTGCATTTGCCTGCAAGGCTTGGCGGATTTTTTCCCAACGCAATGGGAGTTCATTCGTGAGTTCGAGGGTGATTAGGTTCATTGTTTTATTTAGAATAAAATAGTAATTTGACTTCTTATTGGCTTTCCGTCTTCTTGTGCCGGAATCCATTTGGGCATTTTTTTTGCCACGCTAATGGCTTTTTTGTCTAATTTTTAATTGACAGTTTTTATTACTCCAATTCCGGATATGCTTCTATCTGTTTCTTCCCAACAAATAATTTTTACTCTATCTTTTTCTTGCAGTTTTTCAAAAGGTGTTGAATAAAAATTGTTGTATTTTTTCTTCTCTACCCGGAAATGCCGGCTGTGAATGATAAGGGAAATAAGGAATTTCTTTGCCTTTCTCGTCAAAACATTTACCAAAGAGCAATTTGCCATTTATTAATAAAAAAGCTTTGCAACATAATTCTTTGTATCATCAGATTATTGCCACGCCTTTATTAACGCAAGCAAGCCCTGTTTTGTACCTGCAAAATAATTGTCGGCAGCGTATGCAGGCAACATTTGAGTGTCGATAATACGGCGGCACACATCATTTTGTATCAACTTTTCAGTACCATAGGCGGTCGTTATGCGTACCGTGTGCAGGCTGCGGCTCACAATTATCAGCAGCGAATTTTGAGCTTCGCCGCCGTTCCACAATTGCCAGTTGTTCGACAAATCGCGCGAAAAATCGTTCATATTACTGTATGGCGCGCACGAATTTACCGTGATAACGGCTATTTCGTTGTCGGTCTTCGCTTTGAAACCGGTTATCAACGCATTCAATTCCTGCTCTTGTGCAGGAGTAAACAAACTGTCGGAATCGCTTACAAAACCTTCGTCGAGCAACACTACGGCACCTGTACGGGCATTACACAGTATTGCACAGGCAAAACACAATACGGACAGGATAATTTTTTTCTTCATTGGGAAATAATCTTACGGCTTTTAGTTTTTCAAAGCGCAAAAGTAATTTTTACAAAACAAATATTATATAACCGGGCAATATTTTTTTGTTTCGATAAAAAATTAGAAGCAAAAATTTGGAATCAAAAATTATTTCCTATCTTTGCCGCCGCAAATGCAGTAATATTTCTGCAAAAGGTGAGATGGGTGAGTGGCTGAAACCACCAGTTTGCTAAACTGACGAACGGGCAACTGTTCCGCGAGTTCGAATCTCGCTCTCACCGCAAACATTGTAATGACAAACAGGAGAGTCGAAACTTCAATTGAATTTTCGACTCTCCTGTTTGTTATTCTCTTGCGGAATAATACCGCATAAATTGCACCCGCTCGTAAATCGACCGGTCGGCAATATTGGAATAGCTGAGCTTGCCGCGAATTTCGTTGAGCGAATAATAACCTTGTTTTTTCAACCAGTGTTCCATACCGGTAAGCGTTTCGGGAATAATACGACTGCCTTTTTGGTATATCGCGCTACACATTTGTACCGCTTGGGCTCCTGCGAGAATAGCTTTCAAGGCGTATTCCCAACCATAAACACCGGCAGATGAAGCAATATCAACATGCTTCACCCGTCCGGAAACAAGAGCTGTCCAGCGCAAAGTGTCGGCAAATTCGGCAGGCGAACTAAATACTTCGCCTTGTTTCACTTTCAGCGTTTCAAGATCAATATCGGGCTGATAATAGCGATTGAACAGCGTAATGCCGCGCGCACCGGCAGCCGCAAGCCGCTCGGAAAAACTTACTAAATTGGTATATTGCCGCCCTATTTTTACCGCCACGGGAATGTTTACCGTTCCTACCACACGACGCACAATTTCCACCTGCTCCTGCTCTGCCGCATTGCTGTCGCCGTCTTTATCGGTGTTCAGCATAAACAGATTCAATTCAATGGCATCGGCACCCGCCAATTCTATTTGCCGCGCAAAATTTTCCCATTCGCCTGCTTTGCGACAGTTTATACTCGCTATCACAGGCAAGGCGGTTTTTCGTTTTGCACCGGTTACAAGTTGCAGATAATCCGTCACATTTTTTGCCTGCACAAAATTTTTGATATAGTCGGCAGCTTCGGTATAATCGCCTTTTGCCTGCAACAGTTCTTCACTGTTTTGCATAATTTGTTCTTCAAAGAGCGATTTCAATACTACCGCTCCTACTCCGGCTCGTTCCAAGTCTTTTATTTTCTCTATCGAACCCGTTAAGCCCGAACTGCTTGCTACAATGGGATTATTGAGTTTCAAACCCAAATAAGTTGTTGAAAAAGTTTTCATAATATAGTCGGTTTTTAAATTATTATTTTTATCTCCGTTTAGCCGTACTCATCATTGCGTTAAGCGTATTCGTCATTGCGAGGGAGGAAGCAATCCGGGAGTAGCATTGTTTTGGAACTTGCTTCGTCGTAACTTCTCGCAACGAATATGCAAAAATAGACTTTTTAATCAATGTTTTTTTAGTTTCTTATTCTTTTTTTAAATAAAGACTTTAATATCTAAATTATGCTTATCCGCAAAACTATCCAACTATATTTTTACACTGCTCCGCAGCTTATTTATTGTGATAATTATTGACTGCAAAGATTTATGCTGCGCGCAGCTATCCTGTTTTGTAATAAAGGCAGCGTGCCGTAAAGATTTGTAGGAATTGAAATAACATTACATATTCAGGTACATAGCTCTGCAACAGCGTTCAGCGAAGCTAAATATTGCTTTTGGAGTAATATTGCGGATAAGCATATTAATTAAAGATACAGGGAGCAAAGGAATTGAAGACAGAAAAGGTTTTTACAAAAAAAAGATTATTTTTGCGCTTTAAATTATTAAAACAAAACTCATGGGAAAAATACTTCAAATCGGTGCCGGCGGCGTAGGCACGGTGGTAGCTCACAAATTGGCACAAAATGCCGATGTTTTCAGCGAAATTGTACTGGCAAGCCGCACGATTTCGAAATGTGAAGCGATTGTAGCCGAGGTGAAACGCCGTACGGGTGTAACAATAAAAACCGCGCAGGTCGATGCCGACAGCGTAGAAGACTTGGTTAAGCTTTTCCGAGCCGAAAAACCCGAACTGGTAATAAATGTTGCGCTTCCTTATCAGGATTTAACTATTATGGACGCTTGCCTCGAATGCGGCGTGAATTACCTCGATACAGCCAATTACGAACCGAAAGACGAAGCAAAATTTGAATATTCGTGGCAATGGGCATACCGTGAAAAATTTGAAAAAGCAGGTTTGACCGCCATTCTCGGTTGCGGCTTCGACCCGGGTGTTACAAGCGTGTTTACGGCTTATGCTGCCAAGCATTATTTCGACGAAATTCATTACTTAGATATTGTTGATTGCAACGCGGGCAATCACGGCAAAGCGTTTGCCACCAATTTCAACCCGGAAATCAACATCCGTGAGGTTTCACAACGCGGCAAATACTGGGAAAACGGCGCGTGGGTAGAAACCAATCCGCACGAAATTCACAAGCCCCTCACCTACCCCGAAATCGGGCAACGCGAGTCGTATGTAATTTACCACGAGGAATTGGAGTCGCTGGTAAAAAATTTCCCGACAATTAAACGCGCTCGCTTTTGGATGACTTTCGGACAGGAATACCTCACACATCTGCGTGTGATACAAAACATCGGCATGGCGCGCATCGACGAGGTGGACTATAACGGAGTAAAAATTGTACCGATACAGTTCCTTAAAGCCGTGCTCCCCGACCCGGGCGACCTGGGCGAAAACTATACCGGAGAAACATCTATCGGTTGTCGTATTCGCGGCGTGAAGAACAGCAAGGAAAAGACTTATTATGTATACAATAACTGTAAACATCAGGATGCTTTTGCCGAAACCGGCGCACAGGGCGTAAGCTACACTACGGGCGTGCCTGCCATGATTGGCGCCATGATGTTTATGAAAGGTATTTGGCGCAAAGCAGGTGTATACAATGTGGAAGAATTTAACCCCGACCCGTTTATGGAAGAACTCAACCGGCATGGTTTACCCTGGCACGAAGTATTCGACGGCGATTTGGAAGTATAATTTAATTCATAAATTATGGAAACCGGGGAAACCGGGTGAAATACCTGTTCGAACACGCTTTTGTTGCCCATTACATTTAAACTACTAAATAAACTCTATGAAAAAAATCATTCTCGCAACAGCATTATTCTGTGCCCTGTCTGTTTTCGGACAATCGGAAATCAACGAAAACGAAATTAAGAAGAATATCGCTTCGCAGGCATTGAATATCTTTACCGACCAAGCCTGCGAATGTATGGACAGTATTTCGGTGTCAAACAAAAATATGGCAGATGTGTCGCAAGAAATTTCGCGCTGTATAGATAGTGTTGTAATTGGCTTCCAAATGACAGACAAATTACTCTCGATCGATACCACCAAACAAGAGGATATAACCATGGAAATCAATGCCGATCCCAATTCTACCGAATACCGCAGCTACTACCACCGGATAGAAAATATTCTACTCGCCGATTGCGCGGCTCTGCAACGATTGATGGGAACTTCGAATCGCGAAAGTGAATTTTCGTATTCTTCAAATTCGCAAGCTTTGAACGAATACAACGAAGGAATGGAATTTCTGGAAAAACAAGACTACAAAGCTGCCGTGAAACATTTTGAAAAAGCAGTGAAGATAGATGAAAAATTTGCGTTTGCCTGGGATAACATCGGCATGTGTTACCGGCGCATGGACAAATACGACAAGGCAATTGAATCTTACAACAAATCGCTTTCCATCGACCCAAAAGGCGAAATGCCGTTGGTAAATTTGCCCGTTGTATACGAATTGCAAAAAGATTATGCTAAAGCTCTTGATGCCTACCTGAAGCTGCAAAAAATCTATCCCCTAAACACGGAAGGGTTTTATGGTGCCGGACGAATTCTTTTCCTGATGGAAAAATACGAAGAAGCTTTGCCGCAAATGTGCACGGCGTTTCTGCTGTATGTAAAACAAAAATCGCCTTATCGCGCCGATGCGGAAAAAATTATCGGCTTGATTTATCAAAAAATGAAAGAGCAGGGCAAAGAAAACGAGTTCCGTAAAATAATGAACGACAGCAAAATTAATTTTGAGTAATTGATAAACCGATGAAAAAATTACTAACAATAGCGCTACTACTCTTATCATGCAATATAGTGTTTGCGCAAAAAGATGTAATAATAAGTGAAGATATTTCCCCAAAGGCAACGACCAACGACACTACAATTTATCTTGTACCCGATATAATGGCTCAGTTCCCCGGAGGCAATGCTGCCATGTATAGTTGGCTTAGCAACAATGTGCATTATCCGGAACCGGCACGCGATTCGGGAATTCAAGGACGAGTTCTTGTCCAATTTATAGTGGAAAAAGACGGTTCGCTTAGCAATCTGGAAATTTTAAGAGGTATTGAGGAACTCGACACAGAAGCTTTGCGATTGGTAAAAATGATGCCTGAATGGATACCTGCACGGCTCAACGGAAAGATTTTACGCAGTCAAGTCATACTTCCCATTACATTTAAACTTGCAAAAACTAAATGATTAATTATACCCAAGTTCCTTCACCCTGCTTTGTGATAGACGAAATGCGTCTGCGCCGAAACCTTGCACTGATAAAATCGGTGAAAGAACGCGCAGGAGTAGAAATCATCATGGCATTCAAGGCGTTTGCCGCGTGGAAAGTATTTCCGATAATTCGCGAATACATCGGCTACACAACAGCAAGTTCGCTCTCCGAAGCGCGTTTGGCAATGGAAGAAATGGGCAGCAAGGCACATACTTACGCGCCCGTGTATACCGAGGCGGAATTTCCCGAAATTGCTGCGTGCAGTAGCCATATCACATTCAATTCGCTCGCACAATTTGAGAAATTCCATTCTCAACTCTCAACTCTCAACTCTCAACTCTCCTGCGGACTACGCATAAACCCCGAAGTATCGGTGGTAGAAACCGATCTCTACAATCCTGCCAAGGCAGGTTCGCGCTTGGGCATTGTAGCTGATAATCTGCCCGACACATTGCCCACAGGCATCGAAGGACTGCATTTTCATGTGTTGTGCGAATCATCGTCCTACGACTTGGAAAAGGTATTGACTGTTGTTGAAGAAAAATTCGGTAAGTATTTCCCGCAGCTAAAATGGCTCAATATGGGGGGCGGACACCTGATGACACGCGAAGATTACGATGTGGAACACCTTGTTAATCTGTTGCAAAATTTCAGAAAAAAATACCCGCAACTGCAATTGATACTCGAACCTGGAGCTGCTTTTGTATGGCAAACGGGCGAACTTGTTGCCACAGTGCAGGATATTGTAGAAAACCGCGGCGTGGGTACCGCCATGCTCGATGTATCTTTCGCCTGCCACATGCCCGATTGCCTCGAAATGCCCTACCAGCCTGTTATTTTGGGGGCGGAAATATGCGAAAACGACCGTCATTGCGGACTTGACCCACAATCGCACAAAAATCAGGAGATTGCGGGTCAAGCCCGCAATGACGACTACCGATATCGAATGGGCGGAAACAGTTGCCTGTCGGGCGATTTCGTTGGAAACTGGGCTTTTGACCACGAATTGCAGGTGGGTGAAAAAATCATTTTTCTCGATATGATACACTATACCACCGTGAAAACCACGATGTTCAACGGCGTGTCGCACCCCGCAATTGCATTGTGGACACGCGAAAACCGCCTCGAAATGCTACGCACATTCGACTACGAGGATTACAAAAATCGTATGTGCTGATTTTTTTTATCTTTTAATTTTTGCAGATAAAAAAAATATGCTACATTTGCACCCGCAATCGCGAAAATAGCTCAGTTGGTAGAGCACGACCTTGCCAAGGTCGGGGTCGCGGGTTCGAGTCCCGTTTTTCGCTCAAAAAGAAAAAATGGCGGTTGAATATGCCGCCTTTTTCTTTCGCTCTCAGAAAAAATAAAAAAGCGCGCCCAAGTGGTGGAATTGGTAGACACGCTAGTTTCAGGGACTAGTGGCTGCAAGGCTGTGCAGGTTCGAGTCCTGTCTTGGGTACTCTTTATTTAGAGTATAATTTTTGGAGTATCGTTTTTTCTAAACTCTGAAATTTAAGTGTCTGAAAAAAGCGCAGGTGGTGAAATTGGTATACACGCTACTTTGAGGGGGTAGTGCCGGTTACGGCGTGTGAGTTCGAGTCTCATCCTGCGCACAAATATTTTTTAATTTATTATAGAAAAAATCTTGTCGAAACAAAATTCGACAAGATTTTTTTTATTGATGATTGAATGAAACGAGTCCGATTCATTCAATCATCAATCATACCGTCATCGCGGGCTTGACCCGTAATCCCCTATAAATGAACGGGAAACATTTATGCGATTGCGGGTCAAGCCCGCAATGACGACCTTTTTAGCCCCCCCTTATAAGATGGTACGCGCTTATCCCTTATATCGCGTTATAGTACGATGCAATACAAATCCTTATGTTATTCCTGCATCGAAGTAGAGACGGGGTGCGCCTCGTCTCTACGAAAGCATCATCTACACAAAAGAAAAAAGGCTTGCCCATAGTTGGGCAAGCCTTTTTTCTTTTTTTATCGTTAATTATTAACGATTCATAATCGATACTTATTTCACAAGCACTTTCACGGCTTTTTCGTTGATAATTACAATGGCTACACCGGCAGGAGCAGGAATGCTGCTCAAGGCTGCGCCTTTGTATATCAATTGACCGTTTACGGTTGCAATTGTTACAGTTGTACCTTCGGCAACACCTTCGATGCTGATAGCACCTGTTAAACCAAGCACTTTAACCGAAACGCCTGTTTCGTCGATACCGGTAGTAGCTCGTTCAAGAGCAGCGCGTGCAATGTCAATTGCTTCCTTCGTGTTATCAACAAGGATTTGGTCGTGGTGAGGCGCATTTCTATTTGCCAACAATGTTTTACCTGCTTCTAAAGCATCTTCAAGAACTTGCCAGCTTTCCGGAGTATGCTCGCTAGCTAACAATTGTTCTGCTTCGATTTCAGCTATAAGTGCTTCCAAAGCATCATAGTCAATTTCGTCTCCTACAAGAGTAAGACCATCGATTGCATCTCTAATAGCTTTTGCGGCATCAGCAATTTCTTGTTGCGTAGTTGCATTACCAACTAATGCTTCACCTGCTACTACCATATCTTCCAGCATTTGCCAAGTTTCAGGAATGTAATCAGCCTCGGTTTTAGTTGTCAATTCGGAATTTCCTTCACCGATTGCGGTTTCCAAGTCTGTGTAATCGAGTACAGGCGCAACAGGAACAAGTGCACTAATTGCATTTTCGATAGCTGTTACTTGAGCATTAACTTCCGGTTGTGTTGCATCTACATCGTTGTAAACATCTTGTGCTGTTGCAATAACAGCAGCCAAACCGGCGTTAATCCAAGATTCAGGTGTATAATCAGCTTCATTTTTCGACTGAGCTTCTATAATAGCTGCTTCCAAAGCGGATTTATCTACCGGAACTGCTGTAGTGAAATTCACTTCATTCGATTTATTAGAAGTTGTATTTTTAACGGCAGTTACTGTGTAAGTATACTCAGTACCGGCTGTCAAATCTTCTGCTGTAAATATCGTTTCAGCTTTATCTACCGATTGTGTAATCACTGTTTTAAGTTTCAGCACTTTTACATTTTGTACGATAAATGAACCAGCTCCTGCGCTTTGATTACGGAACTGAATAAATGAAGATTCGTCAATTACAGTAGCATTATCATTATCTACTGCAACCGCACCTTCTAACAGTAATTGATACTTTGAGAACGATCCATCAAGTGTTAACGACGGATTTAATATCGGAATAATTCTTCCTCCTCTAAAAGTATTGTCTGCCACAAACTTATTGTCATTTGTGCCTATGGTTATTCGTGCTCCGGCATTCGTTCCGCCTGGGGCACTTCCCGAAGGAGTAAAGCCAAGTATATCGGAAAAGTCGTTGCTTGCTGCCAACTCAAATTCAATAATATAAGGTCCATTGGCAGGTGTCAAATCTAAATTTTCAACATTGGAACGATTATTATTATTGATTGTTTGCGGTGTTGTCCATTGTGTTTCACCGAGTTGTTCCAAAGTAGTAACTTCTACAGTATAGCTGTCTGCACCGGCTACTTCCGACCAAGAGAGTTCGGCTGTAGTTTCGGTAACTGTTGTAACTTCGTTAGCTACCGGAGTACCCAAAGCAACAGTAATTGTTCCGTTAACAACAGCGTCTTGAACAGTAGCATCGTTTCCGGTTGCAGTTACGGTATAAGCGTAATCGCCAACATCAGCTGTTGCTGCGATTGTACCCGAGATTGTAACAGTACCTTCAGCGATTTCTACCGTCAAACCTGTTGCAGTTTCAAAATCAGCTTCTGTACCTGCTTCGCCATACACAAACTCAATGTTTGCATAGTCGGTAGCAACAAGCGCGATGTTTTCGATAGTTTCGCCAATCAATACATCCTGGTCTTTGTTTTCATCTCCGGTAATTTCGGGAGCTACCGTAGTTGCTACACTTACAGTTACAGTATAATCAACAGCAGGAACTGTTTCATCTTCTGCCTGTACGGAGAAAATTACTTCGCCATCGCTGAAATCTACATAGGCACCGTTTTTAAACTCTAAACCATCTGCTGTGATTGTTGCATTAAGAGATGCTTCGAGCGTAACTGCCAAAGGATTTACAATGTCTGTGCCGAAAGGCAACATTACCTCGATAGTTTTAGCGTCTTCATCGATTGTACCTTCAGTTTCGCCGATAAAGAATTCGGTAATTTTTGCTTCGGTATTTTTTGCAGCAGCGATGCCCATCAGGTAATCGCAAGCGTTTTTGATAACGAGCAAACCATCGTCTGTGAAGTTTTCAGCTGCTGCCGAAAGAGCAATCATCATATATTTTTCTACGCCGGAGATGTCCTCCAAAATAGCTACATTACCTGCATCGCCAGAGCCATTGATGGCTATATTATTAACATTTTGCACACCTGTTGCGTAGCGAATAACTCCATTTGCGTTAGCCATGGTTACTCTATTGCCATCAGTAATAGTTACACCTGTGAAAATTTGGTGATTTTCAAAACCCGAATTGATTAACACAGAAACTTTATCCAATTCTCCATCGTTATTCTGACCTGCACCTGCCGGCCAAGCACTATTCGCTTTGCCATATTGGTGTGATTTCATATTCAATATAGGCACTTGTCCGATATATGAACCCATTACTCCTACGGCAGTAGTTTGATTATTTTGAGAAGGAACAGCTTCATGAAGTATAATCAAGTCATAATTTGCCGCAATAATTCCCTCCATCTGTGCAGTAGTATTCGGGTCTGTTATGTTTATTACAGTAACATTATAATTGGCGTCTAACATAGGGAATATTTTACCTGCTCCGGCAGGAGCTGCTGCTGCATTGTACAGCAAGGCTACTTCCATCGCATTCGGGTCTTTCACAGTAAGAGTACCCGATGCACTTATAGCTGCATCTTCGTAACCGATAAGAGCAGTTGTAGTTACTGTGTAGTTAAGAATTGTTGGGTAAGTAGCTTGCTCTGCAAGTGTACCGCTGATAGTAAGTGTACCTGTGGCTTTATCGTAGATTCCTGTCAAACCATCTGTATTGCCACCTGCAAATGTAACTTCAACTGCATTATCTGCATCTTGTACATTTTCTATATTATATACAATATTTGTAATTGCTGTACCTGCTTTTTTAGCTTGTGCATCTGTACCTGCTACCGAAGTAAGCGTAATTACAGGGGCTGGAGTTTCGCTTATATAAGCGCGTTCGAAATAATCAAGTTTATTACCGCTTTCATCTTCAAATGCACCATCTTGACCCGCATCGCCAACTTCCAATCTAAATACATAGTTAGTATTAGGTGTTAAACCGCTGTAAGGAACAGTAACAACACTACCATCAATTTGAGGGGTCAGAGCTTCTCCTCCCTGAAACGAAATTTTTGCGCCTGCACCCAATTTTACATTTTCACTGAAAGTAAGAACGATTTCGCCACTCAAAGGCAATTTTTCAGCAGGATCGGGAGAAATGCTGAGGATTGTCGGTTTTTCCACATCAGCAGCAATTACAGTAGCCGACACGGGAATAACAATATCACTTTCTAAACCACCACCGCTTATGGTAATGTTTCCTGTTGGGTCACTCAAGCCTAAACCTGTTGGGTCAAAAGTTACAATTAAATCGTATCCGGCTTCAGCTTGGGCATCTCCTTGTGCAATTGCAGCTGCACAACTAAAAGCAGCATTATCTGATGCCACTGTTAAATCTCCTTCGAGAGCTGCACCTTTTACATTGATTGTTTTGCTTGCAGTTGCATTTTCAGCTACTTCACCAAAAGCAAGAGAGGTTGGGTCTGTGGTAATAGTTGGAGATTTCGGCACATCTGACAAACGAAGAGAGAATGCCGAGAACACATTATTACTTGAACCGCCAGAACCACCAATATAAACCACAATTGTTGATTCAATAGATGGGTCTAACGCAAAAGGACGAATAGTAAAACTTGACGACAATGTCATTGGCTGTGCAACATCATTGACAGTAACGGCAAAGTTTTTTGTCGCATCAGCACCATTTGCAGAATTATCTTTCCCTACAAACGCAAATTCATCATAACCTTTCACCTTGAAAGTAATCTTACTACTATTAGATGCCCTCATGTTTAATTGCTGTGCTGCTATCCCCGTAAATTGGTTAGCAGAGCCTGAAATTGTAATGCCACTGGAATTATTTCCCTGCGCATGAACTATTACCCAACCAGCATCAATGTCAAGTCCATTACCTAAACTGTATCCGCTTGCATTCAATCCTGCTCGAAGCGTTTTGGCATCATTCATGACATACACTTCATAATCCCTATCGCCAAACGATTTCAATGTCTGACCATAAGTCGTTTCGTAAATCCCCGGCTCATGTGTTGCCGTTTGTGCACTTACATACACCGTACCCATCAGCGCTAACGCCACTGCGAGTAACATTTTGTAAAATAATTTTTTCATAATTAAAAAATTTAGTTGTCTGAACTTTGATAATTGTCTGAACCTTGATTTTTCAGGATTAAAAGATTGGCAGGATTTTTTTAAGGTTTAAGTTTGAGGTTTATCCTGTTTGTCTTTTTTGCTTGCTAACAGTTGGTTTATGACTTTCAAATCGCCGTTCGAGACGGGTTTATAAATATAGTTTGTTAAATTAAAATTTCAGAATAAACGCTGTGTGTTCCTGTTCGTAAGAGTAACAGCGTTAGTTTATTTTCATTTTTTGCAAATAATCATCAAAATTTTTACACTTAATCAGATTCTTACCTTTTCGGGCATCATCCATCACTTTTCTTGTTGTTTTGTATGATCATTGTTGTCATATTCTTAGTTTTTTAAAAATTTGGATTTTGAGTTAATAGTTTTTCATGTCATAGACAAAAATGATACCATCAAATACTATCATAAACTTCAATCAATCATTCAAAACAGACTAATGAAGTAATAAATGTAAGTAAAACTCCAAAAAGGCATACAAAGGTACATAAAAATTGTATTAAATTATGTATCTTTTTTATGTTATAAGGCATGTTTTCAATTCTATTACTGCACTGGGGGTTCTTTTTATTGTTTAGCAATAGAATTGAATAAAAAACATAAATGACAAGCTATTTCTAAGTTTGCTACAATTAATTTTTCAAAACAGAATTTATGTTTATTCCGACTTATTCTATCTTAATTTTGCTCCTGTTTCTTCCAGTTTGTGTTGTATTTTATTCATTATAGCATCTATTTGCTTGTCGGTAAGGGTTTTTTCATCGTCGCGCAACACAAAATTTACTGCGTAGGATTTTTTTCCTGCTTCTATATTTTTTCCTTCGTATACATCAAAGAGCGATACCGATTTTAACAGTTTCCGCTCACTCTCGAAGGCTATTTTTTCGATGCTGGCAAATTCCACGCTTTTATCTAACAGTAAGGCGAGATCGCGACTTACTTCGGGGAATTTAGGGATATCGGTAGCCGCAACGCGCTGTTTAGCTGCAATTTTCAATACGGCATTCCAATTCAATTCGGCATAAAAAACCTCGGCGTTTATATCGAATTCTTTCAGCAATTTGCGGTTTACAATACCGTAGTTTGCCAATTCTTTGCCTTTACGATTGAATAATTTAACACCTTGTTCTATATTTTCGTTGGAAAAATTCTCTACCACAAACGATTTTACGCCTAAGCCCAGTCTTTTCAATATATTTTCGAGGTAAGCCTTCAATTCGAATACGGTAGTTTTTTCATCGGCTCGCACCCACGACTGTGCAGCTTTATTGCCTGTAATCCACAGTCCGAGGAAGAAATCTTCGCCATAAGGTGCCAGGTAATTTTTATTCGAAGCATCATTGTGAGCCGAAATAAGTTCGGCATGACGAGCAGGGTCAAAGCGGTAACAATTGCCGAATTCGTAGAATTTCAAGTCGGCATTTTTACGGTTCCGGTTGTAGGCAATGCTTTCCAATCCACCAAAAAGCAGCGTTTGACGCATCACACTCAAATCGTTGCTGAGCGGATTGAGTAATCTCACACAATTTTCGGCTCGATAGCTTTCTCCTTTTTCGTAGTAAGAAGCTTTGCTAAGCGAATTGTTGAGAATTTCGTTGAAACCGCAAGCGGTAAGTTGTTCGGCAACAAGATTCTGTAACTTGTGGCTGTCGGGTTTCGAAAAGTAGCTGATACTTGATTTTACGCTTGTGTCGGGCTGCACATTGTTGTAGCCAAAAATGCGCAACAAATCTTCAATTACATCCACATCGCGCTCTACATCTACACGATAACTCGGGATGGAAAGTTTCAGTTCAGTATCGTTTTCCGACTGAATATCTACTTCAAGAGCGGTAAGAATGGTTTTAATCGTTGCTTTATCGATATCTTTTCCTATCAAGCTGTTTATTTTCTGGTAAGAAACTACAACTTCCTTGCGGGCAATCGGCGCGGGATAAATATCCACGATATTACTGCTTACCTTCCCTCCTGCCACATGTTGAATAAACAGGGTGGCAAATTTTAATATGTATAAAGTGTTGTTAGGGTCGCAGCCGCGCTCGTAGCGGAAAGAGGCATCGGTATTCAAGCCATGGCGACGAGCGGTTTTGCGAATGCTTACAGGGTTGAAATAAGCACTTTCGAGAAAAATATTAGTGGTAGCCTCGGTAACAGCCGAGTGCAGTCCACCAAACACGCCACCGATACACATTCCTCCTTCGGTATCGCAAATCATCAAGTCGTCGGCAGAGAGTTTTCGCTCTACACCGTCGAGAGTAACAAAAGGAGTTCCTTCGGGCAGATTTTTTACGATAACCTGCTTGCCTGCAATCTTGTCGGCATCGAACGCGTGGATTGGTTGCCCCATAGCGTGAAGCACAAAATTGGTAGCATCAACCACATTGTTTATCGAACGCAAGCCTACTGTTTTGAAATAATTTTTCAGCCATTCGGGCGATTCTTTCACCGTTACTCCACTAAGGGTGAGGGCTGAATAACGCGGACAGGCTGTGGCATTTTCTACAGAAACCGGTATCGAAAAATCGTTGTTGTCTACTTTAAAATTATCAACCGGATAGGGCTTGAGTTTCACTTCGGGACGATAGAGGGCACAATATGCCGCCAAATCGCGTGCAACTCCAAAGTGAGAAGCGGCATCAATACGATTTGGAGTAATATCTACCTCAATCACCGTATCGTTTTCCACTTTGTAGTACTCTTTGGCAAGCGTACCCACAGGCACATCGGGTGGCAGCACGATAATTCCGGCATGGCTGTTGCCTATACCGATTTCATCTTCGGCACAAAGCATTCCGAAGCTTTCTTCGCCGCGTATCTTTGAGCGTTTGATGGTGAAATTTTCTTCGCCCGAATAGAGAACCGTACCTATGGGAGCAACGATGACTTTTTGTCCGGCAGCTACATTGGGCGCACCGCATACGATTTTAAGCTCTTCGCCGGTGCCAATATTCACGGTGGTAAGATGTAAGTGGTCTGAATTAGGGTGCTCGATACAAGTAAGCACTTCACCTACAACCAAGCCTTCGAGTCCGCCTTTAATGTTTTGGATGTGTTCCACACTACCAACTTCCAACCCGATGGAAGTAAGAATTTTTGCCGTTTCTTCGGCAGGGATATCAATGTTGATGTACTGCTTGAGCCAATTGTACGAGATATTCATAAATTTAGTAAACAAGTATTTTTGAGCGGCAAAGGTAATGAAAAAATATCTGTTGCAAAAACAAATTTTCTTGTGGAAAACTCTTGATTATCATTACGATTCAGCCTCGTCGTAGTCGGGCGTATCGTGCTCTTTTTTGAAAATGCTTCCGATATTTTTACCCATTTTTTGTACACTTTCAAGACCTTTACTAATGGTAGATGTACTAAGGTCGTCGAAACCCTGCAGTATGGTAAGCGAGCTTTCGTATCTTTGCGGATAAATAACGATTTTATTGTTTTCGGTAAAATGTTTTTCAAGTTTGAACGGCAACTGTTCGAGTAGATTTATATACGAAACAGAGCCTTTGCGCGCAGAGGCAAGAATTATCAAATCGTCGCTTTTGATATAACGCGATACGATAAGAAAATCTTCCCAATCGTCGAACTGGCGGAAGTTGAAAGTTAATCCGCTGTATTCTTTTTTGAGCATCCGAATAATGTCTTTCTGCGAACGATGGTTGCAAAACAGGGTGATGGGCAGACTTAACTCTTGAGCCAGCTTGCTCACCTTATCGAACCACTGCACAAATCCGTGTTCTTTTTCACCGAAAGGCGGTATCAGCAATACAATGCGTTTTACCACTTCGGGAGCCGTGATGAGTTTACACATCAGCACCATTTTGTCCGAATTATTTATCACGCTATCGGTGGTTTCGCCCATCAATTTGTCTATTAATCCAATGTGGCGCGACCAACCCAGTATTATAATGTCTGCCATGAACTCGCGGGCAGTGCGTACAATACCGCTCGGAATATTATAATCCATCGTAGCTCGAATTTGTACCTGCGATTCGGATGCCGATGCCTGTTTGATATAGCTTTCCATTTTCTTGCGCACCGGTAGGAGGTCGTGCTCGGCATCTTTACTGTTGGGCAATACCGAGAAAACGGTAATCGGCATGGTCGATTTTTTGTTTTTTATTAAAATAGCTAAATCGAGCAATTTCTCAAAATTCAAATCGGGCGGCACCGGCAACACCAATCGTTCGCAGTTGGCATCGTGTTTGCTTTCGTCCGTATCGGTTTCTGCGCCGGCAAGTACAATTTTTCGCGCAGCTTTTTCTGTTACCATCGAAGCTACAATACAGGTAACGAGTATCAGTATTACTGTTCCGTTGAGCACATTGTCGTCTATCATTCCGGCACGATGCCCTACCATAATAATAGCCAGAGTGGCAGCAGCATGCGAACTGCTCAACCCGAAAATAAGGCTGCGCTGTATGCGACTGTATCGAAATGCAAGTTGCGTAAACAATGCCGCAAGCCATTTGCCTGCTATTGCTACCAGCGTAAGCGTACCTGCCACCAACAGCGCGGTGTAGCCATGTGTTATCACACTGACATCGACTATCATCCCCACACTGATAAGAAAAAAGGGAATGAAGAGTGCATTGCCGATAAATTCAATGCGATTCATCAACGCCGACGATTGTGGTATTAATTTGTTGAGCGACAAACCGGCGATAAACGCCCCGATAATAGGTTCTAAACCGGCAACTTCTGCCATAAAGGCGGCGAAGAAAAGTACTGCCAGCACAAATATGTAGTGCGAATGTTTTTCACTTTCGAGTTTTTGGAAAAACCACTTGGTGAGCAAGGGCACTATCTTGAACATGATAAGTAGCAATAATGCCAACGAAATACCGAAACGAATCCAAAAAGTATAGTCGAGCGAGCCTTGATGATTGCCCACAATAACAGACAACATGATAAGCACTGCCGTATCGGTAAGAATGGTACCACCCACGGTAATGGCTACCGCCTGATTTTTGCTTACCCCGAGCTTGCTCACAATGGGGTAAGCTATCAGCGTGTGGGTAGCAAACATGCTGGCAATAAGCAGCGACGGGTCGGAATTATATCCAAGGAAATAGAAACACACCGGATAGCCTATAGCAAGCGGAATGGCAAAAGTAAATACTCCGAAAAGCAAACTCTTGTATCTGTTTGCCCGAAAATCGCCGAGGTCTAAATCCAAACCCGCTATAAACATAATATAGAGCAGTCCGATGGTGGAAAATAACTCTACCGCCGAGTTTTGGGCTATGAGATTAAACCCGTTTGGACCGATAATTACTCCCGAAATAATGAGGACAATAATGCCGGGAATATTGAAACGCCGCAGCAAAATGGGCGATACAAGAATAATAAAAAGAATAAGCGAAAACACTAATACCGGGTTTTGCAGCGGTGTGTCGAACTTATTTAAGAAGTATTCAATATAGGTATTCATAAAGGTATTTTTGTTTGTTGGCACAAAGATAAAATCTTTTTACAAGAAAATACTTGTTATGTTACAAAAACCTTTTATCTGCTATTTTTTTGATGAAAAATTGTATTTACTTTTGCTGCGCAATGACTTGTATAACCCCTCCGCTTCGCTCGTCACCTAAAAAAATGGAACAATGTTGCACAAGCATTTTATTAGTATAACCGGATAGCCGAAAACTGAATAGAGTAGGCACAAATTTCAAAAAACAATGGTCGCAACAGGTATGCTGCTGGCAGGTTTGCAAACACTAAGTGCGCAAATCAATTTGGAGCATACATTCGACGGGAATGTATCGTATGCAGGTGATTTTTATCCTGTGATTAATCTTTATACTGCAACAACAAATGAAGTAGGGCTGTATAATGAAGATTATTCGGTGTATAAAACTATTCCTATTACACCGCCTGACGGTTATACTATCTTTCAGACATATTGTTTCAATAAAAATATTATGACCACAGATGACAAGGTATCCTTTATTGTAAATTTTCGTCAAAGAGCTATGGAGTCTAATTTTAACTTATACAGTACTTGCAGGTTATATGACGAAGATGGCAACATAGTGAAGGGCTTTGGATATACTTATTCCTTTTTATCTTCTATTCACAGAATTTCCAATAATGAATACCGTTTTATTGCTTATGCGTTATATATATATATATATATGACACTCAGGTACAAGGTTCATTAAGGGTTGAAACGGATATTTACTCCCTCCCCGGCAACGCTACCTCGGATATAAGAAGTGCACAGACAGAAAAGGTATCGCCACCCTACCCCAACCCTGCCAATACGATAGTTACCTTGCCTTACAAACTGGCACAGGGCAAAACATCGGTAATGAATATTTACAGCACAAGCGGGCAATTGATAGAAAGCAAGCAGATTGATTCCGTATTCGACAGGATATTGCTTAATGTATCCGGCTATGCCAAAGGGATATACCTGTATGAAGCGAATGATGTGAGTAACAGGTTTTTTACAAATTAAACAAGCAAACGCTTTCACTCGTATTAAACCAACTCCCCCTTCAATGTAGCCGAAGAGGCTTCGGTGATTTTCACCTGCACAAGTTGTCCTATTTTGCTATTGCCTTTGGGGAATACCACCACTTTGTTTTGCGAACTGCGTCCAAAGAAATCCTCTTTCGAGCGTTTGGAGTAACCCTCCACGAGCACTTCCATCACCTTGCCGACATCGCAACGGTTACTTTCGAGCGAAAGTTCACCTTGCAGAGCAATGATTTCGTTCAAGCGGCGTATTTTTACGGTTTCGGGTACATCATCAGGCAAGTTTTCGGCAGCAAAAGTACCCGGTCGTTCGCTGTATTTAAACATAAATGCCATATCAAAGCCTACTTCGCGCATCAGTGAAAGACTTTGCCGGTGGTCATCTTCCGTTTCGGAGCAAAAACCTGCAAAAATATCGGTAGTAATACTTGCCTCGGGCAGTATACGACGAATGGCGGCAATACGGTCTAAATATTCTTCGCGGGTATATTTGCGTTTCATCAATTCTAAAATCCGGTTACTGCCCGACTGTACGGGCAAATGAATACTGCGGCACAAATTAGGGTGAGAGGCAATTACCATGAGCGTTTCGTCGCTCATATCTTTTGGATGCGAAGTAGTAAAGCGAATACGCATTGCAGGAACTGCTTCGGCTACACGACGCAGTAATTCCGGAAAGAAAATTATTCCCGCTTCGCTTTCAAATTTGTATGAATTTACATTTTGTCCCAGTAGAGTAACTTCACGGTAGCCTTTTGCCTCGAGATCGCGCAACTCGGCAAGAATACTATCCACATCGCGGCTACGCTCGCGTCCACGAGTATAGGGGACAATGCAATAGCTGCAAAAATTATTGCAACCACGCATAATTGAAATATAGCCCGAAAGCGGATTACCGATACGCGAAGGTATCACATCACGATAGGTTTCAGTTGAGGAAAACTCCACATTGATAGCTTTTTCACCGCGCTCCACAGTACCCACAAGGTTGGGAATATCCATATAGGCATCGGGACCTGCAACTATATCTACGCCATGTTCGTGTATTAACTGCTCTTTTACTCGCTCAGCCATACAACCTATCACACCGATAATGAGCTTACCGTTGCGTTTCTTTTTCAATGCACGAAAACTGTTGAGTCGTGTTAATACCCGCTGTTCGGCATTATCGCGCACCGAACAGGTATTTACAAATATGGCATCGGCATCTTCAAGCGCTTCGGTAAGTATAAAGCCATCCATTTGCATAATAGATGCTACCACCTCACTATCAGCCGAATTCATCTGACATCCGTAAGTTTCGATGTAGAGTTTTCGTTCCTTTTGCGGGCTTTCCACTTATCTTCTTCTCTTTTTACCCTTTGCTGCAGCTTTTGCAGGGTCGGCTTTTACCGGAATAATAAATGAAAGCATCAACTCGTGAGTATTGGCACTGAGATTCATCGAATCGCCCATAGGCAATTCGTAGGTATAGGCAATACGGAGAAAATCCCATTCCATACCTACCATGAACGATAGAGCCGAACCAAAACGGTAACCCAAGCCTGCCCAATAATATTCACCATCGAAGTAACTATTGTTGTAGTATGCTACTGCACTTAAATTCATCACATTAAGTTGGCTGATATTGGCATACATAAACGAAGGGGCAATATCCCATTCTTTGTTAATGCTATACAAATAGCGCGCATAGGCATAATAAGACTGTACTTGCAAGTTCGTCGAATTCGGCTTTTTCATTTGCCCGATGTGGTTTATTGCCGCACCGATGAGCAGGTCTTTGTATGAGTATTCAACTCCGAAATTGAAATCGGGAGTAATACTGCTGGTGTCGGGTATAAAATCTGTCGTGATATCGTATATATCGTTGCTATGGTCGCTTGCCAACTGGTTAATACCTGCAGATACCCCAAGAGAGAGCAAACTGTTCGGGTTGATATCCAAATTGTACGAATAGGCAAACTTGGCATTAATAGCTTTGTATGAATCGATGGCATCGTAAGAAAATGCTCCACCAAATCCGGATTTAATACTCTCGTTAAAATAGTGCAAGTTGAGTACACAAGAAGTAGGATGCCCTTCAAAGCCAAGCCACTGTAAGCGGTTAAGGCTAAACAGATTGATTTTCTCCGTATTACCCATACCGGCAGGGTTGAAGTTAATACGCGAAAATATTTGAGAAGAGAGAGCCGGAGCCGTTTCGGTTAAGCCCGATTGTGAAAATACCGCGCCTGCGCCAACTGTCGAAATCAACAGCGTTATAATGATTTTTTTTATGCTTTTCATATCTTATAAATTTCTCATTTATTGTTAATCTCCCTGGTTATTTACTTTTATTTTTTGAAACTGATTGCGATTTCAACAATTCTTCTTTTTCTTCTTCCGACAAGATACGCACTTCACAACGGCGGTTTTGTGCAAAATCATCCTCTGTTTTAGGATCTGCAATTACCGGCATTCGTTTTCCGAAACCTACGGTTATAATCTTGTCGGCAGGGAATCCTTCCTGTACCAACAGATTCTTCACAAACTCCGCACGGCGTTCCGAAAGTGCCTGATTGTATTTATACGAACCTCGCTGGTCGGTGTGCCCTGCTACTTCGAAAGTTTCACCAGGGAATTGTTTCATTTCCTCCACCAATTCTTTAAATTGACGAGTAAATTCTTCGGTAAGAACATCTTTGTCGAAATCGAAATAGAAGAGTACAAAGTGCCATTGACGCACTTTTTCAAGTACAGGATCGGGTTCCGGTTCCGGTTCAATAGGTATTGGCGGAGGTATCACTACCGGATCTGGCTGTTTACGGAAGAGATAAATATCGTCTTTTCCTTTCGAATTACGAGTTGAAACAAGATAAATAAATTTATCGTTGGCAATCATATTGTAATCGCTCAATGGCGAATTAAAAGGTTGATCCATATTAACCGGACGCGCCCATTCTCCGCGCACAAGCTTCGATTTCATAATATCTATCCCTTTGCCTTGCGAAGCAAAATAGAGAATTGTATCGCCTACACAAAAGGCGTAATCTTCCTTGTTTTGCGTATTGATATTTTTACCTACATTTTGCGGTGCACTCCACGATCCGTCTTCTTTTTGGTCGATGTAGTAAATATCAGTAGCACCTACATTAGCATAATCTTTACCACGCAATTTGGCAGTAAAATATACCCGCTTCCCATTTTTAGCAATAGAAGGATTTTTAAAACCGCTCAGTCCGACGGTTTTATAATTCCAACCGGCAGCATGCATAAATCCTTTAGTACCGCGTTTACTCCCTGTACCTTCAATATCCATCTGCACCGGTTCGCTCCATTTGCCTTTGAGCATAGAAGTTTCGTAAAGAGCGTAGTCTTTTTCCATACGATTGTAGCGTGAAAAATACATTTTCCCGCCCACACTGTCGTAGGCAACGGTACCTGTAATACCGAGTTTGCTTAACTCTTTACTCAACTTAGGTTTCCCCAAGTCTCCGTTTTCTTTTATCGTTGCAGTAAAAGGTACGGGGCGCGTGTTCTTCCCTTTTGGGTTTGGTTTGAGCAGAATAATTTGGTTGTTGCGATAAAAAGAGATGTTGTTTTCTCGGGCTGCCGTATTTATTGATGCAGGCACCAAATCGTAACCTTCCCGGTAGATATCGTCAATGTCTTTTGCCGATAAAGATGCAGGCATTACGACTGCAGTAGCTAACAGAACTGTAATTATTTTTTTTCTCATATTGTAGGATTTCAGATATTCGTTCTTAGTTTTAGCATCATGTCGACAATAGTCGACATGATGCTTTCTTTATTATTATAACAATTACTTTTTAATTAATTCAATGGAACCTTTTTTCATTTCTTCTCCATTCACTGTCTGGTATTTCAATACATAGAAATAAACGCCGGCATCGGCAATATTGCCTTTGTAGGTGCCGTCCCAGCCTTTGTTTTCTTTCAATTC
>JAISVR010000002.1 GCA_031271465.1 Prevotellaceae bacterium
AAGTTTAATAGTTTACTTTTAAGTATCGGTTAATTCCTTCTTTATTACAACAAAAGTAAGAAATCAACTTTTAAAACCGGTAACAGAATTTCAAACTCCAAATCTAAAGGCAAGTTTAGGCGATAGCCGTAACTTGTGCTTAAAACAGGAAAATCAATGATAAAAAATGGAACTATTATGTGGATAAAGGCACAAGTTACGCTATCGCTAAACTTGCGCCAGCGAGGGGCTACTGCAGAGCAGTATAATAGTTGTAGCATAAATAGGACAATAATACACGAAAGCCACAGAGTGGCGTAATAGTGAAATGTCGTTACAAAATAACTTAACGGCTCGCCTTAGGGATAAACTGGTTGATTGTTGGGTAAAATGCTATATGAGTATTATATTTTTTATTACTTCAACAAACTACTTACCGCATTGTATTAGTAGTAGTAGGCGCGTTGTTGAGGCAGCCGCCGGGTTTAAGGGCGCAATTTTCGCCAATGGGCGAGGCATAGATACCTGCTGTTTTGAAAGCGTTGCTAATCACGGCGATGTTGGTTTTTTTATCGTCGTAAAAAACATCTACAACGCCTGTTTTTCCGTCGGTTTTTACCGAAGTAACGCCCGACACCGATTTCATAGCCTGTTTCACGGCTTTTTCGCCCTTTTTGCCCGACATCATGGCGTTGAACGATACCGATTTCTTGGCAGCAAATGCCGAAATGCTTACTAATGCAATAAGCGCGATGGATAAAATGCGTTTCATAGAGTTTATGTTTATAAAGTTTGTAAAGTGAAATATCAGCATCTGTATAGATTAAAAATACGGGTTAAATCTTTTTTCGTGTCCGATAGTTGTTGTTTCGTCGTGTCCCGGATACACCACCGTATCGGGAGGCAAAGTTAAAAGTTTTTTTGTAATACTGTCAATCAGCGCGTCATAATTTCCGCCCGGCAGGTCGGAACGCCCGATACTTTCGAGAAAAAGCGTGTCGCCCGAAAACAGTACGCCGTCTTTTTTGCAATAAAAACATAATCCGCCGGGACTGTGTCCGGGAGTGTGTATCACTTTCAGTTCGGTGTTTCCAAAACGCACCGTATCGCCCTCTGCAAGGTGTTTCCCCGGTTGTTGCGGCTCAATATCAAAATCCAACCCGAAGCGTTTTACCATATCCTTTATGCTTGGCAGTAAAAATTCATCAGCATCGTGAGCTTCGGGCAAAATACCATATTTCTTTGCCAAAAAAGCATTGCCGAAAGCATGGTCGAAATGCAAATGGGTATTTAAAACATGCTTTAACGACAAATTATGTTGCCCGATAAAATCCGCTAAAGCGTTTTCTTCTTGCGGAAACAGGCAACCGGCATCAATTATGGCACACTCGCCTGTTTCGTCGTAAAGCAGGTAGGTGTTTTCCTGTACCGGATTGAAAATAAAAGTTTTAATATGCATAATTTTTACAACGGCAGATAAACCGCTTTTTTTGTTTTAAAAAACTCTTCGTCAAACCAATCGCTCAAATTGTAGAGCATAGCTATTTTTTTGAACGGAAGTATTTCGTGCTCCAACTCGCCGCCTTTGAGGCAAATAAGTCCGTTCGGCAACGCATTTTGATGTTTCGTTTTGATATTTTTCTTTGTCAGGCGTACCAGGTCGGAGAGAGGCATCACAGCGCGGCTCACCACGAAATCGAATTTGCGTTTTTCGTCCTCAATGCGCGAGTGGATACATTCGGTGTTTTCCAACCCGATGGCATTGGACACCTCGGTACATACTTTTATCTTTTTTCCAATCGAATCGAGCAGAAAAAATTTCACTTCGGGAAAAAATATTGCCAGCGGAATACCCGGAAAACCGCCTCCGCTACCAACATCGATAACCGAAGTGCCGGGAGTAAAATTAATCACTTTGGCTATCGAAAGCGAATGCAATACATGCCGTTCGTACAGGTTATCGATATCTTTGCGCGAAATAACATTGATTTTGCTGTTCCAGTCGGCATACAAATTACCCAACGCAGCAAACTGTTCTTTTTGTTCGTCGCGCAACTGCGGGAAATATTTTAGCAAAGTATCCATTTCTTATTTCATCAACCGGAGAATCGGGCTGTCTTTTTTTAATAACGGTTTAATTTTCTCGTAAGGAATACTCACAACAGTTGCGCCGGTAGCGTAGGAAGCAATTTCGTAAGGATTAAAAATATAGGTAATCCCCTCGTTTTCGAGCGAAAAATTTTCGTTCGCCTTGATATTTTCGAGTGAGAAATAACCGTTGAAAAGCATTTGCTCCTCGCTTTCAAAACCTTTATCCACCATAATTTGCTGTTTGAGCAATTCGGCAAGGCGAGGCTCGTAGCCTTCCTCAAAAAGGTCGCGCTGTGTGAGTTTATTACCCGTTTCGAGGTCGAACACAAGAAATTGCGTATTTTCCAGTCCATGCGCGCCCCCGCTGTCGGTATAGCGTGAAAGTTGATACGAAAGAATGCTTTTTTCGTTCAAAAGAATATCGGTATTCATAATATAACTTTCGCTGTGGCGATTGATTACCGGATTGGTTCGGTTTTCATTTTTTTTGAATGCCGTAGCAATCAAGTCGTTGAAGTTGTTGAATGTCGACACGGCAAAACTGTCAATAGCTTGGGTTGCCGTGTAGTTGCTCGATGTAGAATCGAAGCTGTAAACAAGCAGCGTTTGCTGTATTTTTGTTAACGCTTCTTTATCCGAAAATTTTTCGGGGAAAAGAAAATGGATTTCTACCGTACAAAAACTGTTGGTGTCGGTAACGAGTGGCGAATGAATAGTTTTTTTGTATTCGACATTTGTAAACTCTATCGACTTGTTTTTCTCACAAGAAAAAAGTATTACAACGAGAGAAGATAAAGCTAATGCGCTGATTAATAGATTTTTCATAATTAATAGTTATTAGTAAATTTTAAGCTGCAAGTTTAATAAAAAACTTTGAAATAGAGATTGTTTTTTCCTGTATTTTGTTTGTAAAAAACAGTTATATTTTTCACCAACATACTCTGTGGGTTAAAATTAATTGTATTTTTGCGTTAAATTTTTTTTGAAAAATGAAAAAAGACATCACAATCCTTCTTATTCTTATCGTTGCATTCTTTGTTGCCTGCTCTCCTTCAAAAAAGAAAAATAAGGTGCGCGATATGCCGCAAATACAGCAGAGCGACACGCTGGTAGTAGGCAGTATTTATGGCTCGTCGTCGTATTTTGTTTTTAAAGGCGAAGAAATGGGTTTCGATTACGAACTTATACGCCGTTTTGCCGATGATCACGGCTTAAAATTAAAAGTTGTGTTGGTAAATAGCGTGCCCGAACTCATCACCCTGCTCGAAAAGCATGCAATTGATGTTGTTGCCTCTCGACTTGCCATTACCAACGAGCGAAAACAGCAATTCCTTTTTACGAACAACGAATATATCAACATGCAGGTGTTAGTGCAACGCTCCTCGCGCAATGAAGTGAACGATGTGGTGCAGCTTATTGGCAAGGAAATTTTTGTAAACGAAAAAACAAAATACGAAGAACGCCTCCGTAACCTGAATGCCGAACTTGGCGGCGGTATTACAATAACCACCGTGCCCGATTCGCTTACGGTAGATAATCTGATAGAAATGGTTTCGCTTGGACAAATAGACTACACGGTAGCCGAAAACGACATTGCGATGCTTAATAAAACTTATTTTCGAAACTTGGATTGCAAATTGCCGTTGAGTTTCAATCAACGATCGGCATGGGCTGTAAGCAAGGAAGCACCCCAATTGCAGCAGGCAATAAACACTTGGTTTGATTCTAAGATAAAACGGGCGTATTACAATTCGCTGTACAATAAATATTTTGTACAGGCAAAATATTTTGGCGACTGTAATATAAAAATCCCCAAAAATGCGCTTTCGCCTTACGATGAATTATTTCGCCGTTATGCCGAGCGAATAGATTGGGATTGGTATTTGCTGGCAGCAGTAGCTTTTGAAGAATCGCGTTTCGATACATATGCCGAATCGTGGGTAGGAGCGAGGGGGTTGATGCAGCTTATGCCCCGTACTTATACCTCGCTTGGACTGAATGACAGCACGGTAGTTATACCCGAGCCGAATATCGAAGCTGCAACCCGTTATATCAATATGTTAAACAACTATTTTGCCGATATTGCCGACAAAAACGAACGGATAAAATTTATATTGGCTTCCTACAATGCCGGTCATTCGCATATTTTTGATGCCATGGCACTTGCCAAAAAATACGGCAAAAATCCCGATGTATGGTTTGGTAATGTGGAAGAATATCTGCTGCTTAAAAGCCATCGCGAATACTACACCGATCCTGTGGTGAGATCGGGCTATTTTCGTGGTACACAAACCTCTCGTTATGTAGTAGATGTGTTGCGAACTTACGAAAAATTCAAGGAGCGAAAAACGATAAACTAAAAAAACGAGGAGTATTTTAAATACCCCTCGTTTCGGTTTAGTTACTTTGCAAAATGGATTCTAACTCCTTTGCAGTAATGTTTTTGGCGATAATTACGCCCTGTTCGTCTAATAAAAAATTGCCGAAATCTTGCCTGTCGATGTTGTAAAGTTTGGCAAGCTCTGCTTCAAAACCACCTGAAACAAAAACATTGTGAACGCTTGATAGAGCATCTTGTTTTATTGTTTCAGTAAAAATCGACTCATATTGGTCGAACGAGAGTGAAACAACACAGAAACTTTTGCTTGTTCTGTCGTTCTTTTTGTGTTTTTCAAGCAATCGGGCAAAGCGAATATTTTCCATACGCGCCGAAGCGTTGTGCGACGCCCAACTGTTGATAAGCACAAAACTTCCTTTCGATTGTTTGACTGCCTGCTGTAATTCGGGCAAGTTAGTGTTCAATTTGTCGCCCCTGAGCAACCCGTTTTGAATGTCGGTCGAAGAGAACGAAAATAAACAAAATAACGCCAGCAATGAAAGGGTAATTTTGATTTTTGTCATAAAATAGATTTTGGTTACTACTTGGTTTTCAAACCCCTTGGGCGAAAACCGATAACAACTTTCTCGCCCGTTGGCAAGAAAAAAATTAGATTATTAAAATTGTTAAAATCCAATTTTCGGGTGCAAAGATACAACAAAAAACAATTAAATCGACATAAAACGCCGCTTCAACACCTATAAAATATGTTATAAAGCATGTTTTCCCCTGTTTTCATGCTACTTTTAGAGCTTTGTTAAAAAAACCAAAACTTATGAATTTTTGATTATAAAATGATAGCTTTGCATTCTAAAAATTTCTTTTTATTGAAAAATCTTAAAACCATACTTTTTCTTTCGTTTATATGTATTGCTTTGCAAATGCAGGCACAAACGGATTGTTTGACAGGAACTTTGCTTTTTCGCGAAGATTTTGGCGGAAATGATCCTGCCGACGACCCCATAAAAGCCGGCGGAATTCCCCAGGTGATAGGTTATTCGTATAATCCGAACACAGCAGGAACCGGACGATACAGCATTCGAAAAGAAGGACAGCATCACTCGGTGTGGACTTTTATGGATGACCATACTTACCCAAACGATTATACCAGAGGTTATATGATGCAGGTAGATGGTTCTACCGACCCTTCCGGACAATTTTACAAGACTCAAATTGACGAGCTTTGTGTGGGAGCTACGCTTTATTTTTCACTATGGGCAGCGAGCGTTTCGCCCGGATTTCCGCAAGCTGATCTTGCAATCGTTATTGAAGATTTAAGCGGCAATGAACTTATTCGAATGCCTACCGGACTTATTCCCACTGCGGGTGGCGAATTGTATTCACCCGGTATTCAAAGCTCTCCCGCTGCTTGTAATGACTGGGTACAATATGGCGCATCGTTTACTATTACCAACGCAACGCCATCGGTGATTTTTAAAATCATAAATAACAATACTGATAGTGGTGGCAACGATTTTGTTATCGACGATATTGAAATACGACTTTGTATGCCACCGGTAACAATAGATATACCCTCTGATACGCTTTGCCTGAATGGAATAATGACTATTTCGTCTGATTTTACCAACGATGGTTCATTTACCGAGCCGCTCGAATATCGTTGGCTCAAAAGCCCTACCGACAGTTTGCTTTCGCAAAACAATTGGACAGCTACAGGTAATAATGCCGCTTCGCTCAAAATAGACGGGGCAACGAAAGCCGACGAAGGTTGGTATCGTTTGGCTATATCGGGAGTAGGAGGTATTGAGTTGGAAAATTGTCGCGCCATGAGCGACCCCATATTTATTGCTGTTGATGATGGGTGTTGGGCAACTCCTTTTGCCGGAGCAGAAAACGATACGATAGACCTCAATGCTTGCAATAGTGCAGCAATAACGGTAGATGTTTTGAATAACGACAGTTCGTCGTGCGTTTTGCCGAATCTTAGCTTGCTGGACAATGCGATTTATGGAAATAATGTTTCCATATCAGCCAATCAACTAAATTACACTCCGCAGTTTCATACCGGAAGTTTTGAGAAAATCGATTCGTTGCGTTACGAAATTTCCTGTCAAGGAGAATTAGATACTGCCACGGTGTATTTCCGTTATCCTGTGCAGCCGATAGAAATTGAAGAATCTTTTACCAATGTGTGTTACAAAGAAGGCAGTATACTCGAATATCGGGTAAAGTTGACCAACCATTGTGCTATTTCCCGTCAAATAGGAGTAGATTTTATTTTCGATGATGCGCGTTTCAACGGGCGTGTTATCGATGCACAACAAATTTCTGCGGGTGGCGGAGCGTATGTAAGTTCCGCAGGTAGCAATGCTACAACACAACGACTTTGGATTTATATGCCCGCAGCTTCGTGGATAGAAGTGCAAGGAAGATTTGAACTGCAATCACTTACCGGAGCTCCTTACAGTGAAGATGCCTCGTTGGGATATGTTTTCGATAGCGCTACGGGTTATATTCTTCAATGGAACAATAAGCGTATACCGCAATGTATAGACCGTGTGTTTACAGTAGAAGATTGCGGTGAAAGCATCTCAGCCGATTTGTGGAATGAAGATGCAGCAAATTACCGCATTGTAGGTAAAAACCTTCCGGCTTCAATCGCTTCAATTAGTAGCGAAGGTGTTTTCAGCTACACTGCGCCCGATGTAAATCAAATAGAGTACGACACGGTGGAAGTGGAGATAGAATTTATCGATGCTACAATATTATCGGGTAAAATTGCTGTAAAGGTATTACCCTGTATCAATATTGATAAAATAGAAGCTACCGTTAATACGCATTGCGACCTCAATCCTTATGCTTGTAACTACAATGGTCCTTCCATTTTGATTAACGAAGTGATGACTACGCCGCTCGAGTATGATGGTGCTATTTTTGGCAAACAGTGCGACGAATTGCCTACCACAGGTGGTGGAGAATGGGTGGAACTTTACAATCCGAATCCTTGCGACTCGGTAGATATTTCGGGGTATTTTTTTGCCAATTCAACCATCGATTCGCCCCATTGCGATGGTGTGGATACCCGCGATATTGGCGGAGGCTTTGTATTACCCGAAGGTACGGTAGTTCCACCGAGCGGTTTTTGTGTGTTGCGTGGCGAGTTTGCTGCTCGCGTTGATTCGGGGCGTTTAATTGAAAATGGAGGCAATACGGTACAAATCAATTTGATGGATCATTTCGACCGTTTTTGCTTGGATACCGATAAAGGAAATCGTTTTTGGTTGCCTAATATGAGCGGATGGTTTGGTTTCTACAACCGTGAAGGCGAGCCGCAAGATGCAATTTTTTGGGGAGAAACGGGCAGCGATATTTGTGCCGATTGTACACCCTGTAATCCGGAAATACCGGGCAGTTTCATGGGCGAACTGGCTGCGCTTAACGATTTCCCCGAGGAGCGTAAGAACCGGATTCGTTATGCTTACGATTTAACCGGCGGTCATGACGGCGTTACTCCCAAACGCCAGCCCGATGGCAGCGAATGGTTTTATACTACCTACACAGACCCGACGCAGGGGTACTGCAACGGCGATTGTTATCATCGCAGCGATAGTGATTGCAACGGAACAGCGAGTGTGGAGGCTTCGGGCGGCACGGGTAGCGCAAATTTCGAATATCAATGGAACGACCCTTTAAAACAAACAACTCCTATTGCCACCGGCTTGTGCGAAGGTAATTATTGCTGCACCATAACCGATCTTGTTACCGGTTTACAGCGCATAGTTTGTGTAACGGTAGCTATTAACGAACCGCCCATCGATACAATGCGTTTCAGCGATGAAATTTGTCGTGCCGATTTGCCTTATCCGTTCTATGGGCAAAATTTCAATTCGTCGGGCGAATACTCTGTGCGTACAACTTGCGACAGTGTAAAAATACTTACACTTACGGTACACGATGCAAAAGAAACGCTGTTGGACGAATCAATTTGTGCAGGAGAAAGTTATGAATTTGCTCTAACGCAGCTCACGGAAGAAGGTGTTTATCGCGACTCGTTAAAAACATCTGCAGGTTGCGACAGTGTGGTAATACTCACACTTACGGTAAATCCTACCTATGAAATAACGGAAACTATTTGGGTGTGCGAAGGCGAAGATACAACGCCACCGTTGCCGGTAACATACAGCAGCATACATGGTTGCGACAGTGTAGTAAGTTTCATTGTATATAGCAGTACAAACGATACCGTTTATATTGATGATTATTTTTACGAAGGCAACAGTTATCATTTCGGAAGTCAGTGGCTTAGTGAAGAAGGAATTTTTGAAGAAATTTTTAAGAACAGAGATAATTGCGACAGCGTTGTAATACTTAATCTTACGATACGCGAACGAGATGAAATACCTGTAACGATACCCGAAGGTTTTTCGCCTAATGGTGATGGTGTGAACGACCGCTTTGAAATAAAAGTGGAAGACGGAAGTCCGCTGTCCGACTATTATCCCAACAATCATTTACTGATATTCAATCGTTGGGGAAATAAGTTGTATGAGAGTAAGCCTTATATGAACGACTGGGACGGACGCAATTACGAAGGCGGTAATTTGGGCAGTGATGCTTTGCCGTCGGGGACATATTATTATCTACTCGATCTTGGAAACGGAACGAAAATCAAAAAAGGTTTTATATTTTTGTCGAAGTAAAAAACAATAAAGTTTTATTGATTAAAAGTATCTATGTCTGTTTTTACTGTTTTTTCGTTAGTAGATTGCTTCGTTCCTTGTAATGACAGGCAGTTCGGTAGTTTCCGTCATTACTTCCGTTGGTCGTGATTGCTAATTGCGAGGAACGAAGCAATCTGTAAAACTTATTAGGATTTTATTCTATAAACTGTTTGATGAATTTGAAAAAATATATTGTTCGTAAGAGTATGTTGGCATCAAATTTGCCAAAAGTATAAAAAAATAAGCTTGAAAGCAGCAAGCTAAAAACTGCTAAGGACCAAAAAAAAAATGAAGGAGAAAAAATGAAATTGTTGCGAAAATATGGAATAAGCCTTGTTTTACTTGTGTTGTTTTTGCCTTGTTTGCAAGCACAACAAGAAGCAATGTACACGCATTATATGTACAATACACTGGGTATAAATCCGGCTTATGCCGGTAGTCGCGATGCGTTAACCGTTACAGCCTTGCATCGTTCGCAATGGGTAGGTTTCGAAGGAGCCCCCGTTACGCAAACCGTTACGGCACACTCGCCTGTGCGCGGCGATGCGGTTAACCTCGGATTATCGTTTATCAACGATAAAATTGGTCCGATACGCACTACCGCGCTCTTTGTCGATTACGCATTTCGAGTGCAATTAACCCAACGCAGTAAGCTGGCTTTCGGTTTGAAGGTAGGATTCAATAACTATAATTTTAATCTCAATGAATTGACCCTTGGTAATATCGGCGACGGAGCATTTAACCTTGCGTCGAGCGAATTTTCGCCCAATGTAGGTTTTGGAGTATATTACAGTACCGACAATTTTTATGCAGGCGTATCTACTCCCAAGCTTTTCAACAACAGCTATGTTGGCGAACAATTATTGTCGGGAGTAGAAGTGTCGAAAGAGCAAAAACACTACTATCTTATTGCCGGTGGGCTTATTCCGCTCACAAACGATATTAAATTGAAACCGACATCTTTTGTTAAAATAACAGAAGGAGCACCCGTTGAAGTAGATGTTACCGGCACGGTGCTGTTTTACGATAAATTTTCGCTCGGATTGATGTATCGTACCGGTGATGCCGTGGGTGCGCTTATAGGTTACCACATCACGGAGCAATTCAGCGCAGGTTATTCTTTCGACTGGTCGTGGGTGAACGAAACCGGTAAATACAACTCGGGAAGCCATGAAATAGTATTGCGCTACGACTTTATGTTTGGTGACCAAAGTCGCATTCGTTCGCCCCGTTATTTTTGTACATTTTAAAAAAATAGAATACGCATGAAACATCCATGAGAAAAATCACACGCAAAGTATGATTACAATTTTCATAGCTGTTTCATCTTGACCTTAAAAAAATAAATTATAAACAGATGAAAACAAGATTTATTTGTGCCTTACTGCTGTGTGCAACGGCGGTTTTTTCTCAATCGGCAAAAGAAAAGGAAGCTGATGCCTATTTTAAAAAATATTCGTTCGACGAAGCTATACGACGCTACGAAAAAGTAGGCGGACAGTTGAGCGAAGACGGTTTGCGAAGGTTATCCGAGAGTTATTTCAATCGTTCCATGTATATCGATGCCGAAAAATCTTACAGCCGGCTGTTGCAATCTCCTAATGCAACCGTTACCGTGAACGACTGCTACAACTACATACTTTCGCTCAAAGCCTTGGGCAGATATGCTGAAATCCAGCGGTGGTACGAAAAAATCAAACAATTAAATCCCAAAGATTTACGCGCAAAGAATTATTTTGCAACCAAAGATTTGCTATTAACTTTGCAAACTCCCGATGAGCAACACAAGGTGCAAAACCTGCAAATGAACAGTGAAGAAGCCGATTTCGGTACTTCGTTTTATTCTACAGATAAAATTGTGTTTGCTTCTACCCGCCGACAAGGTTTTCAACCCGTTCGCCGCGATTACAACTGGAATCAGAAGCCTTATCTGAATATTTTTGAAGCCGACCGCGAAGAAAATTTGGAATTTGGAAAGATAAATTACTGGAATAAAGATTTTAACGACAAATGGCATCAGGGACCTGCCGCTTTTGCCGAAAATGCTTCATTTGTGGCTTTTACGCGCAATACCGATGCTTCGGCAGCCGACGGAGTTGTACGCCTGCAAATCTATTTCTCCGAATGGAAAGATGGCGGCTGGGCTCCGGCTGAAGGTTTTTATCTTAATAATCCCGATTATTCGGTGGGACACGCCGCGCTTACGGAAGACGGCAATACAATGTATTTTTCGTCGGATATGCCCGGAGGCTATGGCGGTGCCGATATTTATGTGGTGCAACGCAATCCCGAAACTCGTATATGGGGCGTGGCTCGTAATATGGGCGACAAGATAAATACCGAAGCAAATGAACTTTTCCCGTTTTATCACGACAAAGACAGCCTGTTGTTTTTTGCCTCCAACGGATTGAATGGTTTAGGCGGACTGGATATTTATGTGTCGAAAATCAGGAGGAATAATGTAGCGTGGATGCGCAATGTCGGTTCTCCGGTAAACACGCGCCACGATGATTTTGCGTATATCATCGACCGGAATTTGAAGTACGGATACCTGTCGTCCGACCGTCCGGAGGGTAAAGGCGACGACGATATCTACAAATTCCTGCTTACTTGCGGCGAGTGTTTTTACGCCGACCCTAAAGACCCTTCGGAGCATAACTTGCCACCTAAGCCTGTTATCCCTCTTGGAGGCTATGATGGAAGTTTTACCCACCGCGTACTTGTGTTAAATAAAAATACCCGCAAACCGATAGGTAAAGCCGATGTATATTTGGGCGAATTGAAAATGACAACCGAAGATGCCGGTTTGGTGTCGAAGGAATATTCTGCACCGATACATCAACGGGTATTGGTCGATGCCATAGGTTACCGTCCGGAGCAAATACAGGTTTCCGTGCCGACATTCCGAAATGGTTATGTGATAACCGATACTGTGTGGCTTGGCGCTGCGATAAACGAAAAAATTGTGTTGAACAATATCTACTACGATTTCGACAAGTCGAACATCCTGCCCGAATCGTCGGTCGAACTGGATAAAGTAGTGCGTTTCCTCAACGACAACCCCGACAATCAAATAGAGTTGAGTTCGCATACCGACAGCCGCGGTTCCGACGAATACAATATGGCGTTGTCTGAGCGACGGGCGCAGTCTGCCGTAGATTATGTAATTTCAAAAGGAGTGGACAAAGAGCGAATCACGGCAAAAGGTTATGGCGAAACGCAACCTGTAAACAACTGTACAAACGATGTGCCTTGTACCGAACCCGAGCATCGCCAAAATCGACGCACCGAAATCTTCATTACCGGATACGGCAAAGCGCAGGATATTATACAAACCAAAGGGAAAAAGTAATGTTTTATAAATTGAGCGGTGCAAGTTAAAAAACTTGCACCGCTCAATTTATAAATTAGCACAAAGCATCCCCGTCCTGTCGAATTTGCAATTAGCTAACGCTGACTGTTTGTTCGACAATATTGAGTATAAGAATTTATAATTCGAAAAAATAAAGCGCTAACAGTTGATTATCGCATAATAAAATCGCTTATGTGCGCAACTCGCGTCAAAGCGCGGCATGACAACACCTTTTTTACAAGCCAAAACCAAGCCAACAGCGTTATTTTTTATCCATCCCGTCCCTCTCAAACTTCACAAATTGGAGATTCCTCTTCATCAGCGGGTCAGCTCGGAAACACAGTTTAGCAGCCCGCACACGATGTGGAGTACATTCCTCAGGCGAATCGAAACCGTCGCTCGTAGCAGAAAGGCGAAACACCCCCAAATCGTCGAGCTTTACACTGTAACCACGGTGCAGATAAGCCTCCATCACCTCCACCAAACCGATAAGCGTGGCACGGATATCGCCCGGCGTAAGCGAACTGCGCGCCGCAATCATCTCTGCAATCTCACGCGTACCAATCAACCCCGACCATACCGACTCGGCATGATACCGTTCCTTACTGTTAATCCCGTTACGCTTTTGTTTTACACGATACTTCATAATAAAAAAAGAATTATAAAACGATGAATATTAAATTCAATAACCATAAAATGTTGCAAATCTACGCAAATATTTCCAATAAAGTATATACTATAAATGATTATAGTATATACTTTACGACGATATAGTATATACTATAATTTGCTAAAGTATATACTTTACGATGATATAGTATATACTATACTAAGTTTTAGTATATAC
>JAISVR010000006.1 GCA_031271465.1 Prevotellaceae bacterium
AAGTTTAATAGTTTACTTTTAAGTATCGGTTAATTCCTTCTTTATTACAACAAAAGTAAGAAATCAACTTTTAAAACCGGTAACAGAATTTCAAACTCCAAATCTAAAGGCAAGTTTAGCGACAGCGTAACTTGTGCCTGTTTGTAATTTAGTATATTTCCCTTCATTCTCCATATATTTTTCTATTTTCACTATTCCTTTTTTATCATTTTTATTCTCTGCTTATTGCAGGTACAGGCACAAGTTACACTTCGCTAAACTTGCACCAAGCGGGGTTATACAAAAAAACAATGCTTGTGCAACACTGTCCCCTTTTTGAAAGGGGACGAGCGAAGCGGAGGGGTTTCGAGTTTAGATCTCCGCTCGGAGAAGCATCTCGCTTCATTGCAGTAAAAAACAAGCCTCCGGCTTGTATATTCTGCCACAACCTCTGCCGGCACAAATAAACCGTTGTAAAAGTAGTCTTTATCCTTATAATGATGTGAATACCGCACAAAGGTAGTGAATATATCTTTCCCGGGAAGCATTGCCTATCTTGTATTATCATACAAGTGACCACTGCATTATAATACAGAATATTACTGCATATCAATACAGTATATAAAGGGATTGCAATCAGCTAAGTAAAAGAATAGCGCAAGGAGAAGCACAACCGTTCGTCAGGTAGACCGAAGAGAATCATCGCATTAACGGTTTCAAGCGATAATTAAACCGCCAAAAGTGATAGTTCGCTAAAAATAACTTTTAAAATATACACAAATTAGTATTTTTTATTACATTTGTGTGTTTTTGCGCCGTGAGAACAGCATAAGATTAGTAAACACAAAGATGCTGCTGTCTTTTTGTCAGCATTTCATGTCAAAATGAATATTGCAAACTCTTTTTTCGGCTTGGCATAAAAATTGACTAATTAGGAGTCGAGAAATCAAAGACAGGATTCGTCAGTGCGGGCTTAACCCGCAACGACGACAGTTCTTTTGAAATATTTTAATTAATAAACTTATAAAAAATAACACATTATGGGAAAAATTATTGGAATTGACTTGGGTACAACAAACTCCTGCGTGGCAGTGATGGAAGGTAACGAGCCTATCGTTATTGCTAACAGCGAGGGTAAACGAACAACGCCTTCGGTAGTAGGTTTTGTGGATGGCGGCGAGCGTAAAGTGGGCGACCCTGCTAAGCGTCAGGCTATCACGAACCCAACTAAAACGGTTTTCTCTATCAAACGATTGATGGGTGAAACTTGGGACCAGGCGCAGAAAGAAATCGCGCGTGTGCCCTACAAAGTGGTAAAAGGCGACAACAACACGCCTCGCGTGGATATTGACGGCAGATTGTACACGCCGCAGGAAATATCGGCTATCATTCTTCAGAAAATGAAAAAAACGGCTGAAGATTATCTCGGACAGGAAGTAACGGATGCGGTAATTACCGTGCCGGCTTACTTTAACGATGCGCAACGCCAAGCTACGAAAGAGGCGGGCGAAATTGCCGGTTTAAAAGTGCAACGAATTGTAAACGAACCTACTGCCGCTGCGTTGGCATACGGTTTGGATAAGGCGCACAAGGATATGAAAATTGCCGTGTTCGACTGCGGTGGAGGTACGCATGATGTTTCTATTTTGGAATTGGGCGACGGCGTTTTTGAAGTGAAATCGACCGATGGTGATACACACTTGGGTGGTGATGATTTTGACCAACGCATTATCGAATGGTTGGTACAAGAATTTAAAGACGAAAACAGCGGTTTGAACCTCAGCAAAGACCCTATGGCGCTTCAACGCTTGAAAGAGGCTGCCGAAAAAGCGAAGATTGAGCTTTCAAATACAACTTCTACCGAAATTAACTTGCCTTACATTATGCCGGTGGACGGTGTGCCGCGCCACTTGGTACGCTCGCTTACCCGCGCCAAATTCGAGCAGTTGATTGATGACTTGATACAACGCACGATTGCACCTTGTAAAACCGCTTTGAAAAATGCAGGTTTCAAAACTTCGGATATTGACGAAATTATCCTTGTGGGTGGTTCTACTCGTATTCCTGCTATTCAGGCTGCGGTGGAGAAATTCTTCGGTAAAGCTCCTTCAAAAGGAGTAAACCCTGACGAGGTTGTAGCTTTGGGTGCGGCAATTCAAGGCGGCGTTTTGACGGGTGATGTAAAAGATGTCTTGTTGCTTGATGTAACTCCACTTTCGATGGGTATCGAAACGATGGGCGGCGTGATGACGCGCTTGATTGAGGCTAACACAACTATTCCGACCAAGAAATCGGAAACTTTCTCGACAGCTGCCGATAATCAACCGAGCGTAGAAATCCACATTTTGCAAGGTGAACGCCCCATGGCAAACCAGAACAAAACGATTGGTCGCTTCCACTTAGACGGTATTCCGCCTGCACCGCGCGGATTGCCTCAAATTGAAGTAACTTTTGATATTGACGCCAACGGTATTCTTAAAGTATCTGCCAAAGACAAGGCTACCGGCAAAGAGCAATCTATTCGTATTGAGGCAAGCTCAGGTTTGAGCGACGAAGAAATCAAACGAATGAAAGACGAAGCGGCTGCCAATGCCGAATCTGATGCGAAAGAAAAAGAACGCGTAGACAAAATCAATCAGGCAGACTCAATGATTTTCCAAACGGAAAAACAGTTGAACGAACTCGGCGACAAACTTCCAGCCGACAAAAAAGAGCCGATTGAAACCGCTCTGAATGCTTTGAAAGAGGCGCATAAAGCGCAAGATCTTGATGCGATTGACAAGGCAATGGCTGATTTGAATACTGCTTTCCACGCAGCCAGCCAAGATATGTACAACGCTACACAAGGCGCGCAGGCAGGCGGCGAACAGGGCAATCCATTTGAAGGACAAGACCCTAATGCCGGCGGCGGTAGCCAAGACGATGGGGGCGTTCAAGATGCTGATTTTGAGGAAGTTAAGTAATATTGAGAATGTCATTGAATTTGTAAAAAACTCTGTCTGATTCAAAAACTCAGGCAGAGTTTTTTGTTTCTCGGTGGGATTAATTACATTTCAAAAATAAAATGTATATTTGCGGACTGAATAAATTGAAACTATATGATGATAGAAGAGCATATAAAAGAGGCTATTTCTTTGAGATATATGGAATTGATAGCCGCTGATAGTGGTTATAAAACAGCTTCTTCATATCCTGATTATGGAACTGATTTAGAAATTAAAGAAGTGGGATTTCGTCCCAATAATGATAAGAAGAGATACTTGGAAACTGGTAGAGAGTTGAAACTTCAATTGAAAGCAACAACTGAAGCAAGTATCAGCTACGAAGGTAATGACATAAAATACGACCTTAAATCAGACACTTACAATGACTTAATTCAAAGGAAGAATTCAAAAACGCCATTAATTTTAATTTTGTTTATACTACCTCTCAGTAAAGATGAGTGGTTGAGTATATCCGATAAAGAGTTGATTATAAAGAAATGCGCCTACTGGTTTATTCCTGACAATAGCGATTCAACGAATAACAGCTCAACAATAAGAATATCAATTAACAAAGAAAATAATTTGATAAAAAAAGATACATTGAATTTCCTTTTTGAAAAATATTCGTAAATGAATACACAATTGATTCTAAATAATTTAAATGAACTTTTAATTGCCAGAAATTGGAAGTTAGAAGAGCGCAAAACAAAATATAATATTTTTGTTCCGCCTGTTGATTTGAATTTTGAAAAATCATACAAATTATTTGTTTATAATCAAATAACCTATGCCGATTTTGAAAAGGAAATAATCAAAGATTTAGATATTATATCTCAGATTTACAATGAAGATATTGAAGAACTGAATTCTATTGTTATAGAAGACAAACAAATATTAACTCTTCATATAGAGAAAGACGATATTGTTAATGGAAGACCGTCCATACCCTTTTTTAATAAATTGATGAACAATTCAAAAGATTTATTACAAGTCGCTGCAAATTTTACGGTCAAGCAAACTCCTCATTATTTTGACGATAAGACAGAAGAAGCCGAAAGATATTTGAATTATTGTAATTTTTTCAAGAATGATGTTGGAAGTTTGATAACTAAAATACAACTCCCAAATAAAGAAGAGATTAAAGAAACAAATTTATTTTCAAAACCAATAGAAGGCTCTCAAATAAATAAAAAATTATTGGATGTTACAGATTTTATAAATAGAGATATAATCGCTTTAAATAATTTTGAGCCTTCAGACGACTTTTTGCTGACAAATCAAGACTTTGTGAGTGTAAATGTTGCAGAAAAACTTAAAAAACTATACACAGATGCTGAATATTCAAATATTGATATTTCATTAAAAGGAATTACTATCAATGAAGTTTCAAAAGCAGAAGGACTAAACAAGGAGAAAGTAGGAAATCTTACAAAATTTTCGAGAATAGTAAAGGAAAAAATGAAAGATATTTCTACAAATATTGTTTATGGAAAAATTGTGGAATTAAAATCAAAAGATGTTGACAGTGATAAAAATACTATTATTGTCGTAGGGAAAATAAAAAATGTTCAATCAACAATTACGGTAGAATTAAGTTCTGAGCAGATAAAGCAAGCATCAGAAACTTTTAAAAACAATAAACCTGTAGAAATTAATGCTATACTTGAGAAGGAAAAAACTCAATATAAGGTAAAAGATTTGATTGATTTGAAATTATATTAACAAAAAATCTGCCCCCTTTTCAAAAATACCAAGCTATAGAGAAAACGATTCCCAAAATTACTACAAGTTTACAACTTAAACAACCAATCCCGCCAAAGCCAACAAACAAAAAGCTTTGGCGGTTTTTCTTTCCAACATTTCATAAATTTTATTTCAACAAATACCAATCTAAAATAAAAACCGTATCTTCGCAATCCCTGTGCAATACGGGGGAATATCCGTAGAAAATTGCAGTTTTGCAGTTCAAAGCAATCAATATGTCCGAAAAAAATATAAATACATCTAATCCCGAAAACGAGAATGTCGAGTATAAGGAAAAACTAAACGACACACTCGAAAAAGAGGCGGTTGCGTTTCTCAATGCAATGGGCGGTTGTATTTACATCGGTATTAGCGACAAAGACGGTGTTGTGGGCGTTGCTGATATAGACAAAACCCAATTGCAGATAAAAGACCGTTTGCTTTTTGGCATTTCGCCAAGTCCAATGTCGTTTATTTCTATTTCGACTGAAAAACTCGAAAACAAAAATGTTATCAAAATTACCGTAAAAGAGGGAACAGAAAAACCCTATTACATCAAAAGCAAGGGGCTTTCGGAAGCAGGCACATTTATTCGTGTCGGTAATTCGGCGCAACCGATGACCGCAAAAATGATACACGCATTTCAAACAAAATCTTTTCCGAAGTCGCTCATAAACATCGAAGCCCCCGAACAGGAATTGACTTTTGCCGAGTTGTTTATTCATTACCACCGCTACAACCGACCTTTGAATGACAGTACTTTTGCCAAAACTTTAAATTTTCTGACAAAAGACGGCAAATACAATTATTTGGCGTATCTGATGGCAGATAACAACCAGCTTTCGGTGCGTTTTGCCCGCTTCAATGATGCAGGCGAGCGCTTCGAGTTAGTCGAAAAAGCCATTGAATACGGAAATTGTTGTTTGGTTACCGCCATTCAGCGCGTTTTGGACAGATACGACATTGAAAATATAACCCGTTCGACACTTACAGGCGCAGCCCACCGTATAGACAAGCGTTTGGTTGATGCCAAATGTTTGCGTGAGATTGTGATAAACGCCTTTGCTCACAACGATTATTCTTACGGAATGTTGCCGATTTTCGAGGTATTTCAAAATCGCTTTGCGGTGCGTTCCTACGGCGGTTTAGTGCCGCAGTTAAGCATTGAGGAGTTTTTTCAAGGCGTTTCCGCTCTGCGAAATCCTGAACTGATGCGTATCCTCAAAGACTTAGAACTTGTTGAGGCTTTGGGCTTTGGCATTCGTGGAATAACAAAAATTTACAGTCAGGATATTTTTGAATTTTCTGAAAATTCGCTTTATATCACCCTTCCTTTTGACGAAAGCAAGGGAATAGTAAGGGAAAATAGTAAGGGAAAAAGTAGGGTAGAAAGTAGGGTAGAAAGTAGGGTAGAAATAATCAATCTACTCAAAAGTGAACCTACAATAACAGCCAAAGAACTTGCGGGCAGGCTTGGATTATCTGAAAAAACCATAGAAAAGCATTTGAAAATTTTGCGGGAAACAAACAAAATCCAGCATATCGGCTCAACCAAAAGCGGCGAATGGATTGTTTTAGAGTGACTATCGCCAAATTCACAACTTGTGATAACCAATCCTGCCAAAGCTCTTTTATTTTTAGCCTTTGGCGATTTTTTTATTCCCCCCCTTTCCCATTACGCAAAAAAGCGTAACGCAAATTTGCATAATGGAAATTCAGAATGTTTCCTTGTAGAGCCGTAGCTTATTAATCATTATGTTGCGGCTCTACCTTGTTTTATTAAACCGTCCGTCATGTCGACCGAAGCGACCGAGTATGCGAGGAAGCGTAGTGGAGACATCTCATTAAAAGAATGTGTTTGTACTCTGTTAGTTTACTGCAAAAACTCCACTTTGGTCGACATAACGAAGTTTTTTTGTGTGATACTTTTCAACTTCCGCCAAAGCTTTTTTGTTAAGCGTTGGCAGATTTTTTTCTCTATATATTAAATTTTTAAATTGATTTAATTAATTTTGGCGCGATAAATACATAAAATATATGCGATTAATAATTGAAAAAAATCCCGAGAGTGTGGCAGTGTGGACGGCGCAGTATATCGCCAAGTTTATAAACAGACAATTTGAAAACGCTCCGGATAAGCCTTTTGTATTGGGTTTGCCTACCGGAGGTACTCCTTTGGAAACTTATAAGGAATTGATAAAACTCAATAAGCAAGGCGAAATTTCGTTCAAAAATGTTATTACATTCAATATGGACGAATATGTAGGTTTGCCCGAAGATCACCCCGAAAGTTATCATACTTTTATGTGGCAAAATTTCTTTAATCATATTGATATTCAACCCGAAAATGTAAATATTCTCGACGGCAATGCGCCCGATTTGCTCAAAGAGTGTCAGGATTATGAAGACAAGATAAAGGCGGTTGGCGGCATCGATCTTTTCCTTTGCGGTGTAGGGGCAAACGGTCATTTGGCATTCAACGAGCCGTTTTCGAGCCTCGCTTCGCGCACTCGCCTGAAAACTATCACGCACCAGACGCGCATTGATAATTCGCGTTTCTTTGGCGGTAAACTGGAAGATGTTCCGCGCAATGCTCTTACCGTTGGCGTAGCAACGGTTACCGATGCACGGCATTTGCTTGTGCTTGCCGTAGGCGAAAACAAGGCTTTGGCAGTGAAAATGGGCATTGAAGGGGCTTATTCGCACACTTGGACAATTTCTGCCATTCAGGCACACCCTAAGGCTTTGGTTGTGTGCGACGAAAAGGCTATACAGGAACTTAGCGCCCGCGCTGTGGATTATTTCCGCGATATTGAAGATCGCATTAAAAAGGATATCTGGTAATGTCTGTTTCTTTTTCCGGAGTTTATTCTTGCAAAGTGGCAAAAAGCTTTTTGAGTTTATCTTTCTTACAAAAAAACATTCGTAGCTACTTGATTTAAAATATTATCTTTGCACGGAATTTGGAAACCGTTATTTATTAAGCAAGTATATGCCAAAAATCTCAGAGCGGGGAATAGAAATGCCCGCATCACCGATACGAAAACTTGTACCCCTGTCTGATGCAGCTAAGGCTCGCGGACTGAAAGTGTATCACCTCAACATTGGTCAGCCCGACTTGCCTACGCCCGAAGTGGCTTTGCAGGCAATTCGCAGCATCGACCGCTCGATACTCGAATACAGCCCCAGTAACGGGATTCGCAGCTATCGCGAAAAACTGGTACACTACTATGCCAAGTACGACATCAATGTGGCGGCTGATGATATTATTATCACCACCGGCGGCTCGGAAGCGGTGCTTTTTGCCTTTCTGGCTTGCCTTAATCCGGGCGACGAAATTATTATTCCCGAGCCTGCTTACGCCAATTATATGGCGTTTGCGGTGAGTGCCGGTGCCGTTATCCGCACTGTGGCATCGAGCATCGAAGAGGGTTTTTCGCTGCCGAATGTGGACAAGTTTGAGGAACTGATAAACGAGCGCACTAAAGGCATTATGATATGCAACCCCAACAACCCGACGGGCTACCTGTATTCGCGCAAGGAAATGAATCAGATTCGCACACTGGTAAAAAAATACGATCTTTACCTGTTTTCCGACGAGGTGTATCGCGAATTTATCTATACCGGTTCGCCTTATATTTCGGCTTTTCACCTTGTAGGGATTGAAGAAAATGTGGTGCTGATAGACTCGGTGTCGAAACGCTACAGCGAGTGCGGTATTCGAATCGGGGCTCTGATAACGAAAAATAAGGAGTTGCAGAAAACAATCACCAAGTTTTGTCAAGCACGGTTGAGTCCGCCGCTTATCGGACAAATTGCCGCCGAAGCCTCGCTCGATGCTCCCGAGGAATATTTGCGCGATACTTACGATGAATATGTAGAACGCCGCAAATGCCTTATCGACGGGCTAAACCGTATACCGGGCGTGTATTCGCCTATTCCCATGGGTGCTTTTTACACCATGGCAAGCCTGCCGGTTGACGATGCCGACAAGTTTTGCGAGTGGTGCCTCAACGATTTTGAATACGAAGGTCAAACCGTGTTTATGGCACCCGGAAGCGGCTTTTATACTACACCCGAATTGGGGAAAAATCAGGTTCGAATTGCCTATGTGCTTAAAAAGGAAGATTTGGCAAAGGCGCTCATCGTGCTTGAAAAAGCATTGGAAGCCTACCCGAACAGAACACTATGAAAAAAAGCCTGATAGATATTCATGATTTGGAGGAGAAGGTACCGTTTTTCAGAGGGAAATTCGGGAACCGGCTGGGTAATGCCCTGTTGAAAATGGTGGCTCTCGACAAGGCTAACCATACCTATGCAAATTCTATCGAATATCGCGGCAGCGAGTTTACCGAACATTTGCTGAGCGACCTTGGCGTAAGCTATCGTGTGGGCAATGCCGAACGGCTCGACAATTTGCCGGAAGGAGCATTTATCACCATATCCAACCATCCGTATGGCGGCTTGGACGGCATTATGCTTATCGACCTTATTGCCCGCAGGCGACCTGATTTCAAGGTGTTGGTAAACGAAATTTTATCGCTTATTCGTTCGATGGACGATAATTTTATTTCCACCCAACCACATACGGGTAATTCGGGAACGGATATCAGCAAGGGTGTGCGCGGCATTCGCGAATCGATAAAACATATCGCAAACGGACACCCGCTCGGGTTGTTTCCTGCCGGCGCGGTATCGAACTTCGAGTGGCGCAACATGCAACTGCTCGACCGCGAGTGGCAAGAAAGCGTTATCCGGCTTATCCGCATGGCAAAGGTGCCTGTGTTGCCTATTCGTTTTTTCGACGGCAACTCGGCATTATTTTACGCTCTCGGATTGATTGACTGGCGCATTCGAACGCTTAAAATGCCTTCGGAAATTTTTAACAAGCAACACCAGTATCCGCGTATCGGCATCGGCAAGCTTATTTCTCCCGACGAAATTGCTTCTTTTACCGATGCAAAATCTCTTTCGAACTTTTTGCGTAAATCGGTCTACGACATGCCTTTGCCGAAAAATTTCTCTTCGATGCCGCGTTAAGAACGCACTTGTCCGTTGCCTTTAATAATGTATTTGTAGCTTGTCAGTTCGGGTAACGCCATGGGTCCGCGAGCGTGGAGTTTTTGCGTGCTTATCCCGATTTCGGCTCCCATGCCAAATTGCGCTCCATCGCTAAACGAAATGGAAGCATTGGCATATACGCAAGCGGCATCGACCATTTTATCGAAAACGGCGATATTTTTTTCGTTTGCAGAAATAATTGCTTCGCTGTGTTTCGAGCCGTAGGTATTGATATGTTCGATTGCTTCTTGCAGGTTTGAAACGGTTTTGATGCTCATTTTATAGTCTAAAAACTCGGTACCAAAACTGTCGGCATTGGCTTTTTGCAACAAAGTGGCGGGATATTTCCCATTTAAAAAGGTAAATGCTTTGGCGTCGGCTTCGATAACGACATTTTTGCTTGCCAGTTTTTCGCAGATAAACGACAAATCTGCCAAGCGTTTTTCGTTTATTATCAGACAGTCTAACGAATTGCAAACACTTACGCGACGGGTTTTGGCATTGAACACAATGTTTGCACCCATTTCCTTGTCGCCAAATTCGTCGAAATAAATATGACAAACGCCTGCACCGGTTTCAATCACGGGCACACGCGAATTGTCGCGCACAAAGTTTATCAAACCGCTTCCGCCGCGTGGGATAATCAAATCGACAAAGCCGACCGCATTCAGCAAATCTGCCGTTGCTTCGCGTCCCGCAGGCAGAAGGGTAACAATATTTTCGTCTACACCGAATTTCTTCAACACCGATTTTATTACGCTTACAATTGCCGTGTTGGAAAACTGCGCATTTGTTCCGCCTTTGAGTACGCAGGCATTGCCCGATTTGAGGCAAAGCGAAAACACATCGAAGCTCACATTGGGGCGGGCTTCGTAAATAATGCCAATCACACCGAAAGGAACCGATATTTTCGTCAGTTCCAAGCCGTTGTATAAAGTTCGCTTATCCAACACTCTACCGAGAGGTGTGGGCAACGAAGCTACATTGCACATATCGGCAGAGATTCCTTCGAGGCGTTCTTTGCTGAGCAATAGGCGGTCGTGCATCGGGTCGGATTTATCCATTGCGTCTAAATCTTTTTTATTTTCGGCAAGGATAAAATCGGCTTGCAATATAGCCTCGTCGGCTACGGCAAGGAGTATATGGTTTATCGTTTCGTCTGAAATCAGATTAAGCGCACGCGATGCTTTAAGGGCATTTTCGCGCCAAGTTGTTTTGTTTTCCATCGTTTTATTTTTTTTTTTGAAATTATCCCTTTGCGGCTTGTTTGTCATTGCTTTACAAGCCGCAAAGGGATAATTCTGTTTGGTTTATTCTTGTATTCCCGTTAAAACATCGTTGTCAAAATACAAAAAGCTTCCCGAATAAACCCATTGTTCGTGAACTAATCCGCTTATGATTGTTTTGTTTATAGAGTTCGGACTTCCCCAAGCGGCAGTACACATTTCTCTGGTCATACCCAACTGTACCTTTCCATCTGCAATCAAAGTTCCTTTTTGCTGCCCCCATTTAGAAATACAATATGCTCTAAATTCCTTTTCCTGTTGCTCTCTTTGCTTGATTCTTTCTTCTGCTTCGCGTGCTTTTTCTTCTGCCTTTTTCTGTTTTTCGAGTTCTTGTTGTTCATACTCTTGTTTGGTAACAAACATCGACTCATCAATCGTTCCTATCGGGAACATTACTTCTTCATTTCCTTTTTTGAAAAAACAAAAACCTTGCAAGTGGGAATAATTTTTCGAATCGACTAAACTAACATCGTAACAATGCCATTCTTCGCCTTTTCTAATATTTATTGTTTGTCCTGTATTTATATCTACTAACGGTTTCAGATCTTCAACGGCAATCATATCTTTGTCCTGAAACATATTTTTTTGTTTTTCAAAATAAGGAACAAGTAAAAACGGCTGAGAATTATTTGCAGAAAGGTTATCTTCTCCCCAATAAAAAGTTGAAGCTTCCCAATACACTGTATCTTTGTTTGAATCGTTTTGCAACCATATTTTCAAGTAATATGAAGATTTATCAGTGATATTTTCAAGTTTTGTGAATTTATTTGTTTGTTTATCTTGTCCTTCTATATCTAATATTGTAAAATATTGTCCATACAATTTTTCTTGTTCTGTTTCAATTTCTATTGCTCTTGTATATTGCGATTCTTTAATGTAGGAAAATTTTGGTTGATATACATTTGTTTCAATGTCTTTGTTGTTTAAACTTTTCCCGTTTATTACTGTTTTCACTTCCATCTTAGAAGCACCAATTCCACCAATCTGACCTATCGTTCTTATTGCCTGACCTATTATCATTTTTATTGGAATTTTTTTAGAGTCATTTGTGAAAAGTGTTATTTTATTATTTTGTTGTTTGAATTCACTGTTATAATTTTTTGCTATAGGTAAAAAATATAATTTATATCCAATATATTTTTTGTAGTCAATCATTCGTTTTTGACGAATAAGATTTGTCAAACTATCAAACGGTTCGGGACGCAACACTGCTTTTTCAACCACATTATTTTCGCGAACTGTTATTTGCGCATTCGCTACTTGCAATAATCCTACTATTATCGCTGCTAAACTTGTAAAAATAATTTTTCTCATAATTTATTAGTTTTATATATTCTGTTATTTTTCAATCCAAGTATAAATAATCATAATGCACCAACGGTCGCTGTCCTTTTTTACCAATCAGTTGGCGCGCTTTTTCGCTGTCGTACTGTGCTTTACCTACTCCCAGCGACACCCCGTTTTCATCGATAATTTTCACAATATCATCTTTTTCAAAACTGCCTTTGATACCGGTTACTCCCACAAAGAGCACCGAAGTTGCCTTACTGCCCAATAATGCTTCACGCGCGCCTGCATTTACATGAATCTCGCCCTTAGCAAAACCTTCGCTGTGAGCCACCCATTTTTTTACACTTGAAGCTTCTTTTCCATTGGCAATAAACTTGGTACACACCGTATTGCTGTTTTTTTTCAATAAGTCGGGCAGAATATTATCCCGTTTCCCGTTGGCGATAATTACCGTAATACCTTCGGCGGCTACTTTTTGTGCAATCGTTGTTTTAGTAAGCATGCCACCGCGCCCAAACGACGATTTAGTGGCTTGAATATATTTCGACAGATTTTCCGAAGGGCTTATTTCCCTTATTACCTGTGAATTCGGGTCGGCAGGATTGCCGTTGTAAATACCGTCGATATTACTCAAAATAATCAGAGCTTCCACTCCCATCATCGTAGCAACCAGTCCGGAAAGTTCGTCGTTATCGGTAAACATCAATTCCGTAACCGAAATGGTATCGTTTTCATTTACAATCGGTATAACCTTATTTGCCAGCATTTCGCTCATGCAATTCCGCTGATTAAGATAATGAATCCGCGAACCTAAACTTTCTTTGGTAGTGAGCACCTGTCCGCAAAAAATGCCGTGTTTGCGAAACATCTCGTAATAATGGTTAATCAGTTTTGCCTGCCCCACGGCAGAAAATACCTGCCGCGCCGATACAGGGTCAAGTTTTTTATCCAAACACAACTCGCTCCGCCCCGATGCTACTGCTCCCGACGACACAAGCACCAAGTCTACGCCCGCTTTGTGCAGCAACGCAAACTGGTCGACAAGCGCCGACATTCGTTCCAAATCGAGCGTGCCGTCACTGTGCGTGAGTACATTACTGCCGATTTTTATTGCTATTCGATTGTATTGAAGTTTCATTCTTGAAATATTTACGGAAGCGCAAAGGTACGAAAGAAATGGATAAGTGAATAAAAAACTGTTTTTAAAATGATTTCTGCTTACTTTTGCAAAAAATAAAAACACACGCATGCAAACTCCCCAATACGCCGATATTATTTTACCCCTGCCGCTGGCAAATGTTTTTACCTACGCCGTGCCGCCTACAATGAGAGCAACTCTTGCCGTGGGTATGCGGGTAATACTGCCTGTGCAGCGCAAAATATACACGGGCATTGTTTACTCCGTGCATGCGCAACAACCCGAAGGCTTTGAGGCGCGCGAAATTATTTCCGTACTCGACGAACGACCTATCGTACGCCGCCCGCAACTACAATTCTGGGAATGGATTGCGGGCTATTATCAATGTTTTTTGGGTGATGTTTACAAAGCTGCCTTGCCTTCGGGACTGAAACTGGAAAGCGAAACGCAGGTGGCTCTCCTACCCGACTTTGAAGAAAAATCCGAACAGTTTTCGGATAAAGATTGGCGTGTGATTGATGCCATCAGGCAAACAAAAACTTCTTCTATCAAAGAGTTGGAAAAACTGTTGGATACGAAAAATCTCTTGCCCCGACTGAAATCACTGCTCGAAAAACAGGCAATCGTTGTCAATGAGGCGGTGCTGGAAAATTACCGTCCGAGGCGCGAAGATTTTGTGCGTCTGCACAGCAATTTGCACAACGAAGAAAGATTGAAAACCGTTTTCAAAGAAATCGGCAGGTCGAAGAAACAGGTCGATTTGCTGCTTTTCTACCTCGATGCATCGCAGGTTTTCGGACAAAAACCGCCAAAGGAAATTTCGAGAAGAGCTTTACTGAAAGCTTCCGATATCAGCAGTACGATACTTAGAACTTTAGTCGACAAAGGCATTTTGGAAATCTACCAAAAGGAAATCAGCCGCCTCGACTTTTCGGTGGTGGAAACTCGCGAGCGGCACGCACTGAACTCGTATCAGGAGAAAGCTTACGGCGAAATTCTATATCATTTCCGGCAAAAAAACACGGTGTTGCTCCACGGCGTAACTTCGAGCGGAAAAACCGAAATTTACATTCGCCTCATTGAGGAAACGCTGCGACTTGGGCGACAGGCTTTGTATTTGTTGCCCGAAATTGCGCTGACGGCACAGCTCACCGAGCGACTGAAACAGGTTTTCGGCAACCGGCTGGGCGTATATCATTCCAAATTTGCCGATGCCGAGCGGGTGGAGATTTGGAATAATTTGTTGCGCAACGAAGGTTACGAGATTATTCTCGGCGTGCGTTCATCGATATTTTTGCCTTTTCGCGATTTGGGCTTGGTAATTGTTGATGAGGAGCATGAAACTTCGTACAAACAGTTCGATCCCGCACCGCGCTATCATGCCCGCAACGCTGCTATTGTGCTTGCTTCGATGCACGGCGCGAAAACGCTGCTCGGCTCTGCTACTCCTTCGATAGAAAGCTACAACAATGCACTGACGGGGAAATTCGGTTTGGTGGAACTCACACAACGATATGCCGACATCGCGCTGCCCGAAATCGTTGCCGTGGATACCAAGGAATTGCGCCGCAAACGGCAAATGAAAACGATGTATTCGCCGCTGCTGCTCGAAAAAATTGAAGAGGCATTGACGAATAACGAACAGGTGATTTTGTTTCAAAATCGTCGCGGTTATGCACCCTACCTCGAATGTACTGCCTGCGCCACAGTGCCCCGATGTAAAAATTGCGATGTGAGCCTCACGGTACATAAGGCGTTTAACGCGCTCACTTGCCACTACTGCGGCTACACGAAACCGATACCCGCTCGTTGTCCCGACTGTGGCGGCGAACTAACTCACCGGGGTTTCGGCACCGAGCGAATTAACGACGAAATAGGGGAACTGTTTCCTCAAGCCCGCATTGCCCGCATGGATTTGGATACTACCCGCACGAAAACTGCTTATGAAAAGATTATTGCCGATTTTGAGCAGCATAAAATCGACATTTTGATTGGCACGCAAATGATTTCGAAAGGGTTGGATTTCGAACGGGTGAGTTTGGTGGGTATTATCAATGCCGATAATTTGCTTAATTATCCCGACTTTCGCGCCCACGAGCGCGCTTTCCAACTGATGGCGCAAGTGAGCGGCAGAGCCGGACGCAAGGGCAAACGGGGTATGGTTATTCTCCAAACTTCAAACCCGAGTCATCCTGTTATCCAACAGGTTATTGCCAATGATTACAAGGCAATGTTTCGCCAACAAATGCAGGAACGGGAGCTGTTTAAGTATCCGCCTTATTTTCGCCTTATTTATATCAATGTGAGGCATCGCGACCTGCAAATTGTTAACAAGGCGGCAAATTATATGGCGGAACGCTTGCGGGCTGTGTTTGGCTCGCGGGTGCTGGGACCCGACAATCCGCCGGTTACCCGTATTCAGAATTTTTTTATTAAACGAATTGTACTTAAAATTGAAGCCGATGCTTCGAATGAAGAAGCCAAGCGATTGATAAATACTGTTTCGGAACAGGTGCGAGGCTTGGATTTATTCAAATCGCTACAAATTGGGCTTGATGTTGATCCGGCTTAATGGATACCTGTTTTAGACATGATAAGAATTATGGCACAAATGCTATATATAACGGAAACGGCAATTAGATTCAACAGCAACAATAAAATTCTTTTTAAACTGTGATTTATTCGTATCGTATAATAGAGCGAGTAAAATACATTCAACGCTAACAAAATTAAAAACAGGATATTTCCATATTTCTTACCTAATGTTCCTCCTTCCCAACCGTCGGGCGTAAAATGATACATCAAAATTGTTGATAAAACGATAACAACAGTATTTATTAATAGCAATTTGCGAAGATTCATTTTCATTTTTTTTTACTATTTATGGGGTTAAATAAAAGAAATAAGCGAAATGGAGGGGTTAAAATTACGACCGGTTTTTACTTTATCGAAACAGTGATAAATTTTCGTCAAGAGGAACGAAAATTTTCATCGAGAGGAAAAAATATTTTTGTCAAGAGGAAAATAAATTTTCCTCTTGACGAAAATTTATCTTCCTCAGCGCGGCGTAAATTCTGCTTTTTGTATTAAAAAATACCCCCCTCCTGTCGAATTTACAATTAGCGAACACTGACTACCCGTCTTGCCAAATTTGCAAATTCGACAGTCCTGAATATTAGCATTTGTAATGCGGCAACCAATAATACTTTATTCCTCGCATTACAAATGCTTATACTCGTTACTTCCGAACCAACGGTCAGCGTTAGTTAATTACAAATTCGGAAGGACGAGTAATTATTTTCTGTTTTTTACTACTACTGATTTTCGCGCAAATTTCGCCGATTTGAATAATTCCATTTCTTGCACTACTTTGTTTAATTGCAAGATTTCTCCACTTCTCATTTGGGTTGTCTTTGGACTAACATTAGCTTTAATGCCAAAATAAGACACTTCACCATCTTTTTGTGTAACAATCGTATAAAGCGCATACGCTGTTCCTATTCCACCTTTTGAAGGAATTTGACAATGAGAAATTCCCCAACAAGAACCTATCGAATAACTGTATTTATCAAGCTCTTTCCAAAAAAGTTCCCATATAGAATTAGGAATTGCACCTGTTGCTGTCTGTATATTCGTAAGTTCATAAGTAACTCCATCAAAAAGCATTTCATTTGATGACGGGTTGTTCGCAAGCCAAGTTTGCAAAACTTCATTCAAACCTTCTTTAAATGCCTGTTGTGATGAATAAGAAGTTAACCCCTGTTTTAAACCAAAATTCACAAATTCGGTTTCCGTGTACGGATATAAATTTTTGTCTTTGTCATCGTCATCGCAACTCAAAAGCATTGTCATTCCTGCAAGGAAAATCGCTATCGCAATTACACTCCTCAAATTAAATCTATTTCTGAACATAAAAATTAAGTTTATAATTTTATTCGGTCTTGCTTTCAGCACACACTAAAAACTCATAATATACACAGCAAAATATTAAAATCCTACAACACCCGTTTTATCACTCTAAGTTTGTGGCTGTGCTTACCTGTTTGCTCGTTGATAATTCCCTGCGCATCAATCGAGTCGATTCTCACAGAACCCGAAGCGTGGATAATTTGCGTGTTATTGATAAGTATGCCTACATGTGAAATACGCCCTTCAGGGTTCTCGAAAAAAGCAAGATCACCCGAGCGCGATTCGGGCAGAAAGCTGATAAGCGAACCCCGTTCCACCTGCCGGGCGGCATCGCGCGGGAAACGGCATCCGCAAATATTCATTACCACCTGCACAAAACCCGAACAATCGATACCAAACGCATTGCGCCCGCCCCACAGATAAGGCGTGTTGAGGTACATAAACGCAACGGAAAGCATTTCGTCGCCCGAAAAATTTTTGGTAAGCGGCATGTTTACCTGCTCCTTAGCAATACGAAAAAGGTCGCTACCGATGCAAAAAGATTCCGTGGCGGGATTGTAGCCGGGCAGCGAACTGCCGCCCGTGAGCAGTATATTTTCATTGCGCGTGGCAATGTAGCAGTTGGCAAAAGGTTTGTTGGTTACGGCATGGTCGCTGTCGGAAAGTTCCCGGGCAAACGCCTCGCTGATAGGCGTTATCATTTTGCTGCTCACAAAACCGATATAATCGTCGTGCATGCTGCGCACCTGCGAGAAATCGCCCTCTGTTTTCAATATTTCAAAATGCTCGCCAAACAAAATCTGGTTTACCATTTCACTCTGATTGGCGGCTTCGGCACGCATGGGTAGCACACTGTTTAAATTTATTCCAAACATAAGGGTTTAAATATTTTTTCTTTTCGGGCAAAGATATAAAAATTTTCAAAAAAATATTATTTTTGTCGTGCTGCAATAATAGCAGGAAAAAATCATGGAGAAAAAATCTATCCTTTTTGTTTGTATGGGTAATATTTGTCGTTCGCCAATGGCAGAAGGCATTATGCATCGTTTGGTAGAAGAGCGGGAATTGAACGCCTTTTTCAAGATAGATTCGGCGGGCACCATAGGTTACCACGAAGGCGAATTACCCGACCCGCGCATGCGCAAGCATGCTGCAGCACGCGGCTACGAACTGACACACCGCTCGCGCCCGATTCGCACAAGCGATTTCGACCGCTTCGACCTTATCATCGGCATGGACGACAACAACATTGCCGTACTCGAACGCGAAGCCCCATCACCCGAAGCACAAGCGAAAATTCATCGTATGGCTGAGTTTTTTACTAAAGCCGATATCGACCATGTGCCCGATCCTTATTACGGCGGCTCGGCAGGCTTCGATTTGGTAATTGATTTGCTCGAAGACGGCTGCGAAAACCTGTTGAACAGTTTGACCAAAAATTAAACTCCAAAAACCTACAGATATGAGCACAAAATCCAGACTGATTGTAATAAACTTCCTCCAATTTTTTGTTTGGGGAGCGTGGATGATGACACTTGGGTCCTACGGCTTTAAAGAGAAAAATTGGGATGGAGCAGCTTTTGGCTTGGTATTTTCTACCATGGGTTTTGCTTCGATAGTGATGCCAACCCTGTTTGGCATCATTGCCGACAAATGGAAAGCCAATTATGTGTTTGTGCTTCTGCATTTGCTGTTTGGGATTACGATGTGTTTCCTGCCGCTTATCGACACGCCGATGTCGTTTTTTTGGCTCTTGCTTCTTGCCATGTGTTTCTATATGCCCACCATTGGGTTAAATAACTCTATCGGTTTCGGGATATTGAAACGCGAAGGAAAAGACCCAACCACAGCATTCCCGCCGATACGAGTGTGGGGCACTATCGGGTTTATTGCTTCCATGTGGCTTACAAACTTTTTTACAAAAACTTGGGGTTTAGGATACAGCCTGAAAGTGTCGTTCATTATTTCGGCAGTCGGAGCATTATGCCTGGCTGCCTACGCTTTTGTTGCATTACCCACCATTGAAAGCGAACGCGAACAGGATAAAAAACAATCGCTCGTGGAAAAACTCGGACTGCAGGCTTTCGTTCTTTTCAAACAAAAAAAAATGGCTATATTTTTTGTTTTCAGTTTATTGCTTGGTGCCGCTTTGCAACTGACAAATGCCTATGGCGATGCTTTTCTGCAAGACACCACAGTATTTCCCGAAGGAACGATTGTATTTAATTTTTCTACCATCATCCTTTCTATCTCGCAAATGTCCGAAACGCTGTTTATCCTTGCCATTCCGTTCTTTATGAACCGGTTCGGGATAAAAAAGGTGATGTTAGCCAGCATGTTGGCGTGGGTGCTTCGCTTTGGGTTGTTTGGCTTGGCTGAAAATTCGGGCTTAGGCTTTGTATTCATCGTTATTTCATGTATGGTTTACGGTATGGCGTTCGATTTCTTCAATATCTCGGGAGCATTATTCGTCGAAAAAAATACGGCGGCAAACATACAGTCGTCTGCACAAGGCGTGTTTATGCTAATGACCAACGGTGTTGGCGCAGTACTCGGCAACATCGTTGCCGGTGAGGTAATTAGCAATTATTTTGAACCCAACGGCATACGAATTTGGAATATAGGGAATTTCGAAAACCCCGTTTGGCTGAATATTTGGTTTATTTTTGCGGCTTATGCACTGGTTATAGCAGTGGCTTTCGCTATTATTTTTAAGTATAAATATATTCCCGATAAAAAATGAAAAAAATAATTTTCATCGTGCTGATAATTGCCTGTTCGGCTTGCATCGGCAGTAAAAAAACGATTGCTCCGGCAATTCAAACCGTAACGGTGGCAAATCCTGCTTTTGCCAAATTGTTCTGTACTTCGGGCGACGGCTGGTATAAAATTGCCACGCTTAAAAGTAAAGGTTACATTGGCAAACATACCTGCTCGTTTAAAATTTATTCGGGCGACACTCCACACAGAGGTATTTATTACGCTTCCTATTATTTGAATTTGCGGCGAGGAATGGGCGACAGATATTACGGGACTTTTTATTGCATAGACTGGAATAAAAACACCCGTTCACGGTTTTTACCCGACGATGTTTGCGTTACCTACGACGGCGAATACACGGACGAAGTAACTACCACGATTTGGAAACAAAACAGCAGTGGTGAAGATTCGTGGGTGTTTACTGCCGACATGGCAGGTTTTTATCTTTACGGCGGAGCCAACTGCATACAGCTTGCCGAAAATTCGTATCGCGGAGTGAAGGAAAGCATTCCTCAAAAACCATCGGTTGCCGATGGTTACGATTTTGTTATCGACCCTCAATTTGAACCGCTTACCAAACAGCCGCTTATCAACGGGCATAATTCGGAGTACGAATAAATCGGGAATAATTTACAACTGTTCTTCTTCCAATTCGCCGGGCAGAGTAAGCGAGCGGCGAAGCGTAACAAGTTCTTCGCGAATAGCGCGGAGCGATTCGTGCATCTCGCGGTTACGACGAGCGGCAGTTTTGTTGTTTTTGATTCGCTGCTTGGCTCCATCGAGGGTTAAACCGAGTGTTTTAACCAAGTGATGAACAAGTTTTACCATTTCCACATCTTCGAGACGATAAAGGCGAATACCTTTGGGACTGCGCTGGGGAGCAATTATCCCTTCAAACTCTTTTTCCCAAAAACGCAATAAGGATTGGTTTTCGCCAACAATTTCGGCAACTTCGGCTATGGAATAAAATTGTTTCATCGGATTTTTTTAAAAACAAATACGAACAAAAGTAACGAAAAATGTTTTTATTTCCGAATAATCAATCGCTGTCCGGCAACGATTTTGTTTCCCTTGATGCCGTTCCATCGACGCAGATTGGATACACTTACGCCATATCGGCGAGCAATGCTTCCCAGATTATCACCCTTACGCACACGATAGGTTTTTTGACCTCGCTTGGAAGGTTTATAGTCGTTTTTGATGTCTTCTTTCACAACAGATTCTACGCCGGTGCTATCTCGAACCGCGGCACGGGCATAAATAGAATCGGCGTGTTCGTAAAACTTGGCGGCGTAATGGTGTGGCAAACGCAAATAGTAGTTGCCCGAATTACCCGGAATAATATTGCGGCGATATTGGGGATTAAGTATTGCCAATTCATCGACAGGGATATTCAACTCGTTGGAAATAATATCGAACGAAACGCGATGCGTTACGCGCACCGTATCGGTATATATCGGCATATCAATTTCGGCAGGCGTAAGGTTGTGGCTCTCGTAATAAGTCATTATATAATTTGCTGCGATAAAAATAGGCACATAGCTTCTTGTTTCGCGCGGCAGATAAGGATAGATTTGCCAAAAATCGCGCTTGCCTCCCGAACGGCGAATGGCTTTATTTATTGTACCCGGACCACAATTGTAGGCAGCAATGGCAAGGTGCCAATCGTCGTAAATTTTGTATAAATCGCTCAAGTATTGTGCGGCGGCTCTCGACGATTTTTCGGGGTCGCGGCGTTCATCGACAAGAGTATTTACTTCTAAGTTGTACATTCGTCCGGTAGAAGGCATAAACTGCCACAACCCCGCCGCTCCGGCAGATGATACGGCATTGGCATTCATCGCCGACTCTATCACGGGCAAGTATTTAAATTCTACCGGCACATTGTATTCATTGAGCACATCTTCGAACATGGGGAAATAGTATTTTCCCAACCCAAGCATATATTCTACCTGACGGCGTTTGCGGTCGGCATACAATTCGATAAACGATTTTACCGAACTGTTGTAAGGCATACCTACTTCGTAGGGCAACTTGGCAAGGCGTTTTTTGTATACACTGTCGGGAAAAACAATATTTACATCAATCAATCGCTTGCCCTGTCCTTTTTTGGCGTGTTTGGCATAGTAAGAAAACACCAAACTATCTAATGCTGAGTTGAAATCTTGAGGTACAAAAGCACTTTCTTCATCCATCTGCATGCTTTCTTCGGAGTTCGACACTTTAAAGTTTCCGGCAGCAAAAAGCGAACTAAGGCTGAGGCTGAGAATAAAAATCAATGTAAGGCGTAATTTTAAAATTATATTTTTCATCGTTCAAAATTTTCAGAAAGTTAATTTACAGTTCAAGCCGAAACTTGTTCTTGAGTTTAGTAAATCGTTTGTCAATATCGGCTCTACACGCAACGATAAATCGGGATTGATGTCGAAATCGTAGAGTTGGGCATCGACAAATGCGTCCAAAATGGTGAGCCCGTAAAAACCCACGATACAGATAATACTCAAATCGCGGTTTTGGCGATACGAGAGTTGTTTTTTGTTGAGTGCATCGGTAAGCCAATACATATACGAGTCGTCTACTACTTGCCCTGCAGGAATGTATTCTTGATAATCATTCGTAGCAGGGTCGTTGTCGGCTATCGAAATATAGGCTCGTTTGTAATCGTTATAATATTTCCCGTTCCACGAAATGGCGTAAATCAACGCCGCATAACCTGCACATACAATGGGGATTTTCCAGTATTTACGGTTGTAAGCCTGTCCGCCACCCGGAATGAGGGCACTCATCAACATAGCTTTGCCGGGTTTGGGTCGCCAGGGCATTATTGTTGTTTGTTCGATAACGGCTGCCGAATCGACAGACTGCTCTATTGTTACCTGCATACTATCTGTTACCGGTGCAACAACGAGCGAATCTTGCGCTACAACCGACGATGCACACAACAGCACAGTGAACAAACTAACAATGAATTTTTTCAACGCTTTTTATTTCGTTTTATTTATTATCCAACAAATGTATCAATGCCGCCAACTCCTCGTTATTTGCAAACGGGATAGAAATTTTACCCTGTCCTTTTTCGTTGCACGAGAGTTCTACTTTTCGGCTAAAAATATCCGATAAGCGTTGTTTCCATGCTGTCTGTTGCTCGTTAAGCATAGCAGGAGCAGGGGTTTTCTTCGCTTTCTCCGGTGTTTCCGAGGCTATTTGTCCTGTTTGGTTTAATTCTCGTACCAATTCTTCCACTTTACGCACGGTAAGATTTTCGGTAAGCATCCGTTTGTAAATCTGAAGCTGTGCGGCAGGATCTTCCACGCTTACCAATGCGCGCGCATGTGCCATATCGATGCGCTTTTGGGTAATGCCGAGTTGAATTTCGGCAGGCAACTTGAGCAAACGCAAATAATTTGTTACCGTAGCGCGCTTTTTACCTACAAGTTCGCTAAGTTGCGCTTGCGTAAGTTTATAATTTTCTGCCAAATTCTGATAGGCAAGAGCTTCTTCGATGGCATTCAGGTCTTCGCGCTGAATATTTTCCACCAACGCCATTTTCATCACATTATCATCATCGGCTGTTTTTATATAAGCAGGGATTTTTTTCAATCCTGCCAATTGCGATGCTCTAAACCGGCGTTCACCGGCAATAATCTGATACTTGTCGCCGGCAATTTTCCTCACAGTGATAGGCTGAATTACCCCTACTGCCCGGATAGACGCCGCCAACTCCTGCAAGGCTTCTTTGTCGAAATGCGTACGAGGCTGATTTTTGTTTCGTTCAATCTTGGCTATTTCTATTTCGCCCACCGACGAAGAACCTTCCGTTCTGACTTCGTCGATGCTCAACAACGCTCCGATTCCTTTTCCTAAAACTTGTTTTGCCATATAATTTTCAATGTGGGAATTATGTAAATGAACCGATTTTTCACCTTTTCATATTCCCAATTTTCATATTATTTGTTCTTGTCGATTAATTCTTGCGCCAATTCCAAATGATTGAGCGAACCGCGCGAATCGGGGTCGTATACCAACACCGGCTGCCCGTAACTTGGAGCTTCGCTCAGTTTAACATTGCGCTGAATTACCGTATTGAACACCATTTTGTCGAAATGTTTCTTCAAATCCTGATGTACCTGATTTGCCAAACGCAAACGGGTATCGAACATGGTTAGTAAAAATCCTTCAATTTGCAAGTCGGGATTGAGCTGACTGCTTTTTACTATTTTAATGGTATTGAGCAATTTGCTGATACCTTCGAGCGCAAAATATTCACCCTGCACGGGTATTATCACCGAATCGGCAGCAGTCAGGGCATTGAGTGTAATCAAGCCCAGCGACGGCGAACAATCTATCAAAATAAAATCGTATTCATTTTTGATCGATTCGAGAGCTTTTTTAAGCACCCGTTCTCGATTGTCGAGATTTATCATTTCTACCTCCGCTCCCACCAAATCGATGTGCGAAGGAATGATAAATAATCCTTTTACTTCGGTAGGACATACGGTAGTATGAGGGTCGATTCCTTCGAGCAGGCATTGGTAAATGCCCGTATCGTGTTCCGCCACATCAATTCCTAACCCGGAAGAGGCATTAGCCTGCGGGTCGGCATCTACTACCAGCACCTTTTTTTTGAGGTAGGCAAGTGAGGCTGCCAAATTGATGGTGGTTGTGGTTTTACCCACGCCACCTTTTTGATTCGCCAAAGCGATTATTTTTCCCATCGTATAGAAATATTACAATATCTAAGCTTACAAAAAAATAAGCGTGGCAAAATTAAAAAAAAAGGGGACACTAAAAAAGTGTCCCTTGGTTTTTTTCTAGTTTCAGAGTGTTTATTTTTTGGCAATGGCATCTGCCAACTCTGCTCCGGCTTTAAATTTTGCTACTTTTTTTGCAGGAATTTTAATAGGATGTTTCGTAGCCGGGTTGATACCCTCGCGTGCTGCTCTTTCGCAGATCGAAAATGAGCCGAAGCCTACTAAACTTATTTTCTCGCCTTTAGCCAAATGCTTTGTAACTACTTGTACAAATGCATCGAGAGCTTGTTTTGAAGCAGCTTTACTAAGACCTGCTTTTTCAGCCATTGCGCTGATCAATTCTGATTTGTTCATGGTGCTGGTTTGTTTAAAAAATTAATAATATTTTAGGTTAACAAAAATACAAGCCTGCTTTTTAAGTTTTAATGTTCGCAAAGGTAAACTCTTCTAAATTATTTCCAAATTTTTTTGAGTGTTTTTTTAAAAAAAATGCTTTACAACAGTATTTTTCAGTATTTTTGCGCAAAAAATTACGAGCAAATGTTCAATTCTAACTCTTCTTTTTTGGGCAATATCTCACCCGTGGTACGAAATCTGCTTATTATCAATGTTTTATTTTTTGTAGCAACTTGGGCTCTGGCACACAAAATCAATCTTAGCTACTATTTGGGGTTACATTACTGGGAGGCTTCGGCATTTAATCCGGCGCAATTTATCAGTTATATGTTTATGCATGCAGGTTTCTCGCATCTTTTTTTTAATATGTTTGGGTTATGGATGTTTGGACAAATTCTCGAACGGGTAATGGGTACCAAGCGTTTTTTGCTTTATTATTTTATTTGCGGTGTGGGTGCGGCTATTGTGCAGCAACTTTTGTGGACTATAGAGTTTCGTCCTTTTATCGAAACCATGAATAACTACATTGGACAGCATCCATCGAATGTTTCCGAAATTATTTCACACAAAATCAGCCAGTTAAATATACCTATAACCATCGGTGCGAGTGGTGCTATTTTTGGGTTGCTGATAGCTTTTGCCATGTTGTTTCCCAATCAGCCGATGTTTCTTATTTTCCTGCCAATACCGATTAAGGCAAAATATTTTGTGGTAGGCTACGCGATCATCGAACTCTTTTTTGGTGTGGGTAATTTTAATTTCGATAATATTGCGCATTTTGCACATTTGGGAGGAATGTTATTCGGTTTTATTACGCTTTTGTTTTTTAGGCGTGACAAGCGAAATTTTTATTGATTGAATGAATATAAAGAAAGGAATAAGCGAATCGTTCAGGTACGGAACTGCTGTTACGAAGTTGATTTACATCAATTTGGCTGTTTTTTTATTGGTGAATATCGCGTACATTGTGTGCCGGCTGATGGATTTCGACGACCATTTTGTGTTGCAGTACACAGCGTTGCCTGCGGATTTCGGACAGTTATTATACCGTCCGTGGACTCTTGTTTCCTATATGTTTGTTCACAAAGGCTTTCTACATGTTTTGTTCAATGTGCTTAATCTGTACTGGTTCGGACGATTGTTTTTGATGTATTTCAGCCAAAAGCAACTCACGGGTTTGTATCTGCTGGGCGGTTTGTCCGGCGGGGTGTTTTACATGCTGATGTATAATATATTTCCTTATTTCCAGGGTGTATTACATAGCAGTTTGCTGTTTGGAGCATCGGCTTCGATGCTGGCGGTGATGATGGGTGTAGCAGCCTACGCGCCTGAAATGCGCCTGCAAATGCTGTTTATCGGTGAGGTTCGATTAAAATTTATTGCTGCGTTTGTGTTCTTTTTGAGTTTGCTCAGCGTGGTGGGCGAAAATGCGGGCGGCAATATTGCGCATTTGGGTGGGCTGGCAATGGGATTTTTCTTTGCTCTGCAATTTAAAAAGGGTAAGGATATAACGCGGGGATTAAACCGGGTTGTTGATTGGGTAGTTGATTTCGCGACAAATTTATTCCGTCGAAAACCGAAAATGAAGGTTGTTCGAGGGGGTCGCCCAATGAACGACCACGATTGGAATGCTCATAAAAAGCAACAGACACAGGAGCTTGATGCTATTCTGGATAAAATAAAACAGAGTGGATACGATAAGTTATCTGCCGAGGAAAAGCAAAAACTTTTTGAGCATAGCGGCAAATAAATTTGTTTTTTCTTTTTTCAACCTAGTATAAACCTTTATATTTTTCAAATCCAACCCGTGAAAGTTTTTTTTATTACCATCGCTTTATTGCTTAATTTATTGTTTGTAGGCTTACTCGTAGTATCGGGATTAGCCACCTATATCAGTCCCGAAAAACTTATTCTTCCGGCTTATCTTGGATTGTTTTTCCTGCCATTGGTGTTTATCAACATATTGTTTTTATTTTTTTGGGTAGTAAAGTTAAAATGGTATTTCGTGTTTTCGCTGGCTGTATTGGTTTTTTCGTTCAATAATTTTTGCAACGATTTTCCATTCAACGGAAAAGCTAAGAATGAGTTTCCTGCAGCCAACGATTCAAGTAGCATTAGTGAAGTAAGCTTGTTGAGTTATAATGTAAAGCATTTCAATTTTTATAAAAAGGACAAGCAAAAGGAGCATTTTAATGAAATTGTCGATTACATTATCAAACGCGATGCGGATATTGTTTGTTTGCAGGAATTTGGTTATTATAACGAGAAAAAATTTCTTTCGGAAGATGATATTATGAATATGTTTTCCAAAAAATATCCTTACCGCCATATTGTTTATCAGTATGGAACGAACGAGAAGAATGCTTACGGTGTAGCTACTTTGTCTAAATATCCTATCGTGAAAAAGCAAGAGATGGACTATGATTCGAAGTTTAATCGCAGTATTTTTTCGGATATAAAAATAGCCGGACGCCGTCTGCGCGTGTTTAATTGCCACTTGGAGTCGAATCAGCTTACTCACAACGACCGTAAACGCATGGCAAAACTTATGGATAGTACGAATCAAAAAAATATAAGCGAAACCACCGAGATGCTTACCCGCAAACTCGGTTTTGCTTATCGCAAACGCGCCCACCAAGCCGATTTGATAGCCGAAGCTATTCGCGAGTCACCACACAGCGTGGTGGTTTGCGGCGATTTTAACGACACGCCGATTTCGTATACTTACCAAACAATTCGTGCCGATTTGAACGATGTGTTTGTGAATTGTTCCACCGGACCGGGGATTACTTACAATGAACTGCCTTTTTTGTATCGCATCGATTACATTCTATGCAGCAACGAAATAGCCGCAGCGCGTTTCAAAATCGACCGTGTGAAATTCTCCGATCACTATCCCATTTCGTGTGTATTGCGTATTGAGGACGAGTGATTATTCTACCACACTGGCTGTTTCTCCATCGGAGAATACGGTAGTGATATGGTCGCCCGGGTGAAGTTGCGTCGTGCTGCGAACAATCTTTCCTTGGTGTAGCGTAAGCGAATATCCCCGTTGCAGCAATACTGCCGGCGAAGACAAATTTACTTCTTTTTCGAGCAAGGATACTTGATGATTTCTCCGGTCGAAAAGCAACTGTGTACCCGTTCGAAGGCGTTGTTTGTATGTTTTTAGTTCTATTGCCTGTTCGCGGGTTTGTGCTGAAGCTTGCATTTTTAAACGCTGTAAGAGCAGTGCAATACGATTTTCATGTTCAACAATCAACTCGTTTGTCAAGCGCGAAAGCCGCATCATAATTTGCTCTAAATGAATATTTTCTCCTTGCAGCAACGATTCGGTTGCCGTTACAATGCTTTGCTGCAATTCGAGCACATTGTTCATCGCATCATACATCCGTGCAATGAGAAATTCGGCTACAGCGGTGGGCGTTTTACAACGAGTGTGCGCCACTTCGTCGAGCACGCTTTGGTCGCGCTCGTGTCCGATTCCGGTAATAACAGGCAATGGAAACTGAGTGCCGTTGAACGCCAGCTCGTAATCATCGAAACAGCTTAGCTCTGCCGTAGCTCCTCCTCCGCGGATAATCGCCACCACATCGAAATGCTGCTGGTGTTGAAAAATTCGGTCGAGAGCTGCAATAATCGACCCGGCAGCCTGTTCACCCTGCATCACTGCAGGAAAAAGGCGAGTGTAAAACACAAAGCCGTCTGCATTATTCTGCAACTGATGGATAAAATCGCCGTAGCCTGCCGCCGTGGCTGACGAAATTACAGCTATACGCTGCGGGAGAACAGGCATCGTTAGCGATTTGTTCATATCGAATACTCCGTCGCTTTCCAAGCGACGAAGTATTTCCAAGCGGCGGCGAGCCATATCGCCTATCGTAAATTCGGGATTTATATCCCTGATGTTTAAACTTATTCCGTAGAGTTCGTGGTATTCTACGGTGCATGCAACAAGTATGTTTATCCCCGCACGCAGACTTTCGCCGGTGTTTACTTCAAAATAGGGTTTCAACATCCGGTAGGTAGTTGCCCAGCAGGTAGCTTTGGTTTTGGCAACAAGACGGTCGGTAGAGCTATCTTTTTCTACCAGCTCGAAATAGGCATGACCATTGGCATTTTCATGCAGTTCGCTTATTTCGGCACGCAGCCACACGGGCAAATCGAATGCCAGCCGAAGCCGGGTTTTTATCAGTTCGTTGAGTTGGAGCAGGGAGTACGATTCGGAGCTTATCATTATCTAATTGTATTAAAAAAAACAACTGCTTACAGGTTGCTGTCGATTGATTTGTTATTATTATTTTCGACAAAAGTAAACATCGTATTCAAATATTAACTATTTTTGCGCGTTTTTTCAACTAAAAATCAATATATGGGAAATCTTCTCAGAGAAAAACTTGCTCAATACCGGGAGCCTCAAAAAATAATGGAAGCGGGAGTTTATCCCTATTTCAGAGCAATTGAATCCGACCAGGACACGGTGGTAACAATGAACGGGAAACCTGTTTTGATGTTTGGCTCCAACAGTTATTTGGGACTTACCAATCACCCGCGAATAAAAGAGGCGGCTATCAAAGCCATTGAAAAATATGGTTCGGGTTGCGCCGGTTCGCGCTTTTTGAACGGCACGCTCGATATTCACCTCGAACTTGAAGACCGATTGGCAAAGCTGGTTCACAAAGAAGGTGCGCTGATTTATGCTACGGGATTCACGGTAAATTCGGGCGTAATTCCCTGCCTGACGGGTAAAGATGATTTCCTGCTCTACGATGCGTCCGACCACGCCTCGATTATCGAAGGCAAGCGGCTGTCGTTTTCCAAGCAACTGAAATATAAGCACAACGACATGGAGTCGCTCGAGCGAATGCTTCAACGCTGCGACCCCGACCGCGTGAAACTGATTGTTGCCGATGCGGTATTCAGCATGGAAGGCGATGTGGCAAACCTGCCCGTGATGGTGGAATTGGCAAAAAAATACAATGCTTCGCTGTATATCGACGAGGCTCATTCGCTGGGCGTTTTCGGTGAAGGTGGACGCGGATTGTGCGACCACACAGGTTTGTCGAACGATGTTGACTTGATTATGGGTACTTTCAGCAAATCGCTTGCCAGCATCGGTGGTTTTATTGCGGCTGATAGCGACACGATTAATTGCCTCAAACATACTTCACGCACATTGATTTTCAGCGCGAGCATTACGCCTGCTTCGACTGCTTCGGTGCTTGCTGCGCTCGATGTGATGCGCGACGAGCCGTGGCGACAGGAACAGCTGTGGCGCAACACGCACCATTCGCTTGAGGCATTCCGCAAGGCTGGTTTTGAAATCGGGCATACTTCTACGCCGATTATTCCGCTCTATGTGCGCGACAATCACAAAACCTTTATGCTCACCAAAATGCTGATGGAAGACGGCGTGTTTATAAACCCCGTGGTATCGCCCGCCGTAAGTTCCGAAGATACGCTTATACGCTATTCGCTTATGGCTACGCATACCATCGACCAGATAGACGAGGCGGTGGAGAAAATTACCAAAAATGCAAAACTGCTGGGAATTATTTGAAATTAGATAATGAAAAAAATAAAGGGAATGAAAAAATGATTTTCGTTCCCTTTTTTATCGTTAATAATTAGCCGTTAACAATTAATAATTGGCAATTATTTTTCTATCTTTGCGCGGTCAAAAAATATGGAATTATCTATTTTTAAGTTTGTAAAGCTCTTAAAGTTGAAAGCTTATAAAGGTTGATACCCGTTTCACTGTTAGCTAATTATTCAACACCGATTTGAGGCTTGCAAAGCAAATGCTATCCGTCGTCATTACGAGAAACGAAGCAATCTCAAAAACAGCAATCGTATCCTGAAATTGCTTCGTACCTCGCAATGACGGACAAACCTAAAAGAGAATATTCTGAAAAAAACATATTGTTATGAGAAAAATTATTGTCATTTCTGTTATTACAACAAGCTTAGTACTTGCCGTTTCCTGTTCGCCTATCTACAAATGCGGCGACCCCGTGCCCGCCAAACCCAACATGTTTTGGGGAGCCCGCCTGCGCGCTGTGATTGAAGAGCGCGATACGCTGTGCAACCGACTTTCCGATACCGAAAATACAGTCGATTTGCTACGGAAGGATACTTCGCTGCTTGCCGAAACAACGCGCAGGCAAAACGACAGCATCAACCTTCTGCAAGTTGAAATAGACAATATGCTGGCTACAAACAAAGACTTGCTGCAAAGCCGCGATATGATAGAAAGCGAACGCTCGTCGGAAAGCGAACGCTTTGCACAAACCTTGCAGCAAAAAGAAAACGAACTGGCTGAAAAAGAAATCCTGATTGCCGAACGGGAAAAGAGTTTGCAGGATATGAAAGATATTATCGAGCGCAAAGACTCCATGCTGCAACATCTCAACGAAGTGTTGCGCAATGCCCTGCTTGGCTTCAAAGCCGACGAACTGTCGGTAGAAAACAAAAACGGCAGGGTATATGTTTCTATGAGCGACAAACTGCTCTTCAAATCGGGCAGCGCAGAGGTTGAAAACAAGGGCAGGGAAGCCCTCAAAGCCCTGGCAAGCGTGATTGTGAAAAATCCCGACATCGATGTGGTGGTAGAAGGGCATACGGACAACGATCCTATCAAAACCGCTGTATTCAAAGACAATTGGGATTTGAGCGTAATTCGCGCCACAGGTATCGTGCGCATTCTCGTTGAAGAATACTCGGTGCAGCCCAAACAGGTGATGCCTGCCGGGCGCGGCGAGTTTTTCCCCCGCACTACAAACGAAACCGCCGAAGGTAAGGCAAAAAACCGCCGCACCGAAATTATCCTTTCGCCCAAACTGGACGAACTGATGAAAATGCTTGAAGCGAAATGAGTTGAAAAGCCCATTAAAGTTTGAAAGTATATAGAGTTCAAAAAAACAGAAAATCATCGTTTACTAAATGAAAAATATTCGCCCGTATCTTATAGTCGCGCTTGTGCTTGTGGCACTCAATGTGCTTTCGGCTTTTTGCTTCTTTCGGCTCGATTTAACTTCCGAAAAGCGGTACAGTATTTCGGAAAATACCAAATCGTTGATGTCGGGGCTGGATAAAAAAACACATATCCGCATTTACTTGGATGGCGACCTCAATCCGGGTTTTCTTCGTCTGAAAAAATCAACTAAAGAACTGCTCGACGAGTTCCGCGTGTATACCCGCGAAGATTTCGGCTACGAATTTATAAATCCTTCGGCAGCCGGCACACAAAAAGAGCGCGAAGCAAATTACATTGCCCTCGAAAGCCGCGGACTGCGCGCCATGGTAGTATACGATAAGGACGAGGAAGGCAAAGCCATTCAAAAAGTAGTGTTCCCATGGGCAGAAATCATTTACGGGAAAGATACTATTCCGGTAAATCTGCTCGAAAACAATCCCCGCATGTCGGGCAGCCAAAACCTCAACAATTCAATCGAAAACCTTGAATTTCGCCTTAGCGATGCAATCCGCGTGCATACAATGAAAACGATAAACAAAATTGCTTTTATTGAGGGGCACGGCGAATTTCCGCCCGAACTGGTTTACGATGCTTCGGTGGCATTCAGCCGCTATTTTCAGGTAGATAGAGGGCAAATAGGCAACGACCCCGATATATTGAAACCTTACAAGGCAATTGTTATTGCCAACCCGCAAACCCCATTTTCGGAACAGGAAAAGTTCGTTATCGACCAATATATAATGAACGGCGGACGCGTGTTGTGGCTCATCAACGGGGTACGATTGGCTATGGACAGCCTCTCTACGGTAGGCGTTTCGCCGGCTATTCCGCTCAATGTAAATCTCGACGATCAACTGTTTCGTTACGGAGTGCGCCTCTCACCCGTCATCTTGCAAGACATGCAGTGTACCCAAGTGCCGATGAATGTAGCGCGTCCGGGCGACCCGCCAAAGTTTGAACCCATGCCGTGGTACTACGCCCCGCTGCTGCTTGCCTCGCCCGAACACCCTATTTCGCGCAATTTGGTGGAAGTACGCGCCGAGTTTGCTTCCGCCCTCGACTTAAGCGTAAGCCAACACGCATCTATTAAGAAAACCGTACTGCTGGTAACTTCCAACGCCAGTCATATTATTGCCACTCCTACACGCATTGACCTCAACACGATGTACGACATGGACAGTAAAACCTATTTCAATACAGGTTACATACCTGTGGCAGCAGCGTTGGAAGGGCGTTTCCCTTCTATTTTCACCAACCGCATGGCGCCCGAAGGCATTGTCCGGCGCGGGAAAATACAAAGCGAAAGCCGCCCCACACGCATGGTTGTAGTGGCAAATGCCGACATTATCCGCAACGATGTGCAAAACAACGGACAGTCGATAATCCCCATGCCCATGGGCTACGACCGCTACAGCAAGCAGGAATTCGGCAACCGAAGCTTTATTCTCAACAGTATTCTTTATTTAGCCGACGACGACGGCTGGCTGCAACTCCGCTCGCGCGAGTTTAAACTCCGTATGTTGAACAAAAAAGAAGTCGTTTCAGGTAAAAAGAAATGGCAAATCATCAATGTAGGCGTTCCGCTGCTGCTGGTATTGGCGTTTGCACTGGGTTATTCGCTTGTACGGCGGAAAATTTACAGTTCATAAACGGTTTACAACCTGTACAAAACCTGTTGAAAAGCTGCCGAAATAAAATTTGAGCAATCCAAAATCTTTATCTATCTTTGGCTGATTTTTCACACAAGTTTATAAAGTAGAGGCGAGAATTCCCCATAACTTCATAAACTTTCTAATTTAAAAACTTTACAATCTAACTTTAAGAATATGAAATTTATTGTTTCAAGTACCAAACTGTCGAGCCATTTACAAAGCATCAGTCGTGTAATTTCCAATAAAAGCACACTCCCTATTTTAGACAGTTTTTTATTCAACCTGAACGGAAATATCCTTACGATTACAGCTTCCGACCTCGAAACTACTCTTATCACTTCGAGCGAAGTGGATAGTGCCGAAGGTAACGGGCTGGTAGCTATTTCGGCAAAAATTTTGCTGGATACGCTCAAGGAATTTCCCGAACAACCACTGTCGTTTGAGATTAACGACGACAATTTGTCGATAATTATCCGCTCCGAAACAGGTTCGTACAATTTTATCGGTCAAAACGGCGATGAATATCCCCGCATGCCCGAGCCAAGTGCCGAGGCAAACAACTTGTCGATTCCCGTAGAAACGCTTTCGGCAGGAATCTCGAAAGCCATTTTCGCTACTGCCGACGATGAGTTGCGCCCCGTGATGAACGGTATTTATTTCGACATCACCACCGAAGGGATTACCATGGTGGCAACCGATGCCCACAAATTGGTTCGTTTCAAAACCACCGCAGCAAAAGGCGATACTGCAGCGGCGTTTATTCTGGCAAAAAAACCGGCTACGCTGCTGAAAAATATTTTACCCAAGGAAAGCGGCGAAGTTGCCGTTCAGTTCGACGACAAAAACGCATTTTTCACCCTGTCGAACTATAAAATGGTGTGCCGTCAGGTAGAAGGCAGATTCCCGAACTACAACGCTGTGATACCGCAAAACAATCCGCACAAACTGATTATCGACCGTGTGGTGTTTATGAATGCCCTGCGTCGTGTGTCGTTGTTTTCCAACCAAGCAAGCAACCTGATAAAATTGCAGCTCAACGCAAGCACCATGCAAGTTTCGGCACAAGACATCGACTTCTCCATTTCGGCAGAAGAAACCATCGCTTGCCAATACAGTGGCGAAGCGATGAACATCGGTTTCAAATCGACCTTTTTGGTGGATATTTTAAGCAACCTCGATTCGGGCGATGTGGTGATGGAACTTGCCGACCCTTCGCGCGCAGGGCTGATTCTTCCTTTCGAAAACGCCGAAAACGAAGAGTTGTTGATGCTGCTGATGCCGATGTTATTGAATGATTAGACAAATGTCCGTTGAACGCGGATATAGTTCCATTTATTTTGTTTCAAACTTAATTATCACCGCCGTCATTGCGAGGCACGAAGCAATCCATTCCTGTATTGAGATTGCTTCGTGCCTTACAATACAAAGAGATAGTTTCCATTAAAGTTAAGCGACTAAAAATCTGCTGTAATCCGTTTTATCTGCGTTCTGCTTATGTTATTATACCTATGCAACTAAACCTGAAAAATCCCCTTATTTTCTTCGACCTCGAAACCACCGGCATGGACACGGTAAAAGACCGCATTGTGGAAATATCGTACCTCAAAGTATCGCCCAACGGTATGGAAGAGTCGAAAACCATGCGCATAAACCCGGGCTGCCCAATTCCTGCCGAGGCAACGGCTGTACACGGTATTACCGACAGCGATGTGGCAAACGCTCCTTCTTTTAAAGATGTGGCAAAAACGATTGCACGCGATTTTGAAGGTGCCGATTTGGCGGGTTTCAATTCCAATCGTTTTGATGTGCCGCTGCTTGCCGAGGAATTTCTCCGAGCAGGCGTGGACATTGATTTAAGCCGCCGCAAATTTATTGATGTGCAAACCATTTTCCACAAAAAAGAGCAACGCACACTCTCGGCTGCCTGCAAATTTTATTGCGGCAAGGAATTGGAAAATGCTCACTCGGCAAGTGCCGATGTGCAAGCTACCTACGAGGTGCTTAAATCGCAACTCGACCGCTATCCTGATTTGGAAAACAGCATTGAATTTTTGTCCGAATATTCGGCACACAACCGCAATGTCGATTTCGCAGGGCGGATAGTATACAATGCTAAAAACGAAGAGCTTATCAATTTCGGCAAATATAAGGGACAGTTGGTAAGCGAAGTGCTTCGAAAAGATCCGGGTTATTATGCCTGGATTATGGATGCCGATTTCGCGCTCAACACCAAGCAGGTGTTTACCCGTCTGCGCCTGCAAGCCGTAGGGAAATGATCCGGATTTCAAATTAATCTGAAATCCCTTTATGTTTCGGTTTAAACAATTCTCCATACAGCAAGACCGCTGCGCCATGAAAGTGGGCACCGACGGCGTGTTACTCGGCGCATGGGCAGATTGCCGCAATGCCCGCCGGATATTGGACATTGGAACAGGTACGGGCTTAATTGCTCTTATGCTTGCTCAACGCTGCCCGGCTGTGATTGATGCCGTGGAGATAGATAAAAATGCTGCCGAACAGGCACTGGAAAATGTGCAACGCAGCCCGTGGGCAGAACGAGTTCGGATTATAAACGCCTCATTTCAAGATTTTTGCAAAACGGCTACGACAAGATATGACCTTGTTGTGAGCAATCCGCCTTATTTTCATCGCTCGCTGAAATCGCCAACGATTGAGCGCAGTTTTGCCCGTCATTCGGATACGCTGCCTTTCGACGAAATTATTGAAGGGAGCAAAAAGCTTCTTAGCGAAAAGGGGAAATTGACTGTGATTTTACCCTTGATAGAAAGTGTAGCTTTTACCGAAAAAGCTCTTTCGGCAGGTTTTTTCTGCGGTAAAAAATGCTTGCTTACGCCCCGCCCCGGTGCCGAAACAAAACGGGTGTTGCTCTCTTTCGGCAAAGAAAATCAAGCTTGCCAACACTCCGAACTGCTTATCGAAACCGCTACGCGGCATTGTTACTCGGAACAGTACCGGGAATTAACGAAGGATTTTTATTTGGGATTTTAAAATCTTAGTTCGGGTTACGCTATATTTTGATTATGCTCAGTAAACACAAGTTCAGCAATAATTGCTAAACTTGGATTAAAATTTGAACAGAGGCAAAAAATCTACGGGTTGCTCCGCTACTACGAATATCGCGTATGCGTTCAAGCGTTTCGTCAAAATAATCCTGTCCGAAAATATACTCAGGCTTTTTGAGCCGCTCCACATCCAGCACCGAACCTTTGTGAATATACTCTTTGAGAATTTTCGTTGCCCAGTTGCGAAACAAGATAGCCCGCTCGGAATTGACACGATAGCCAACAGCAATTACCAAATCGAGATTATAGAATTGCGTTTGATAATTTTTGCCATCGGCGGCAGTATGTGCAAAAATTGCACATACTGAAATCTCGCTTAATTCATTTGTTATAAAAATATTTTTAATATGTTTTGTAACGACAGAACGCTCAACATCAAACAGCGTAGACAACGCCCACAACAGATAAAAAACCTATCGGGATTAAGCTGCTTATTTAAAAAACAAAAAAGGTGCAAGTTTATGGAAACTTGCACCAATTAAGAGTTTATCTTTTATTTTCAATACCCATACACATTACTAAGCATACCATTACTACTTGCAATAACCATTATGCTTATCGGCAACAAACTCCGCAAATCGGGATTGACAGACGACGAATAGAAACATTTTTCATAAAAAGCTGTGCCTCCGGCAAGCGACGAACTACTCCACATAGGGGTTGATGTCCAGGAGGCATCACCGCTTTTATCTTCCGTTTCACCGCGATTCATGCCATAGAACTCGATGACAGGCGTACCGGTTACGGGGTCTGTTTTGGTGGAAGACATACGGCACCATACCTGTTTAGGCACATCGCTGTAATTTATATTCGACAGATTGCTTGGCGTTCCGTTATACGCATTTTGCAGGTCGATACATTTGTTGGCTTCGGCGTCCATTGCTTCTTTGAGCTTACCCCAACGGATAAGGTCGCGCTTGCGGAGCTGCTCACCAACAAACTCCAGCTTGCGCTCGTCCATAATGTTTTGCAGGGTTAATGCCTTATCTACGCCTGCGTTGGACACAGTGATGCTTGCACCAAAGGCGCGGCGGCGCACCCAGTTGAATTTTTCGGTGGCATCTGCCATATTTTCGCCCAGCTCAAGGCAAGCCTCGGCGTACATCAGCAATACATCGGCATAACGCACCACTACCCTGCCACGGTAAGTATCGTTACCTGCCGGCAGCATATCCGTATTACCGGCAGCCCATTCGGGGCGAAGTTTGGCAAAGGAAAGTGTATTGATTTTAGCCGGTGTAATACTGCCCGAATTCCATTCCCACGGAGCTATGGACACATCGCGGCGGGTATCGTTCCTGTCGTAATCCCACCAGAGGGAGCCTGTTACATAACCTCTTGTACCTGTCGAAGGATTATTATTTCTCAAACCCCAGCCATACATAAACTGATTGCGGTAGCGCATTTCCCAAAGCGATTCGGTATTGCCGTCGGCTTCCTCACCGCGGCTTATTGCCAGAAATACATTCTGGAACGACGGCAAGAGTTTGCCTGTGCCGTATTTGGCTATTACCTTTTGCGTTTCGTCTTTAGCTATGGTAAGATAGCTGATATACTTGGCAAGCTTTACGCGACCGACAAAGGCAAATTCGTTTTGAGTACTGTTGCTCGCATAATCGCTCAACTGACTAATCGGGCGAAGCGCATAACCTGCAGCCGCCAATGCCACCCGCGCACGGAATGCCTGCACCGCCTCGAGGCTTGGATGCAGTATGCTTGCCGGCTTGTTGGCATCGCTCAGGTAATTTTGGGCGGTGAGCAGGTCGGCAAGGATTTGGTCGTAGATGAGTTCACGCTTCATAACAGGAGCAGGATAAGCGTAATTCGGCATTTCCAGCGGAGTGAAAAACGCCGGCACATCGCCCCACCAGCTTATCAGGTCATAGTAGTAGAACGCACGCATAGTATAGGCTTCTGCCAGGAGCGCACCCGTACGGTTCGTATTGCTCGGCGCGGGATTCATTGCCAATACTTCTTTTATAATGCCATTACATATATCAATATTTTGATAGATGCCTGTCCACACCTCCTGCAAACCACTGTTGTTATCACTTGCAGTTATATTATAAGCCGCCAAGCCTGCTCCATTATTCTGATTAATCATAGTGCTTGCAGTTACCGACCTGTTTCGCTCAATATCCGTATTGGCGTGAAAGAAAAGGTCGACTCGGTTACGGTAAACATTGTTCCTGCCCATACCGTCCATTGAATACATATTTTCAATCAGGCTGTTGATTAACTCTTCATTTTCCTGCTCTGTTGGCGTATAGCCGTAGGTAAAGGCAGTTGTTCCGGGAGTAATGTCGTGCGAAACAGGCGAGCCGCTTATCGGTTCTATTTTTATCTTATGCACGCCGCCTTCGTTGGGAAAGGTAATGCGGTTTATTTCATCGGCATTATGTTGGGGATTTTCGCCAACCTGTATCCAGTGCTGTTGTGCCACGGCTGTTGCTGCCAAAGCAAGCGCTGCTATTATTATATATTTTCTCATAACCGGTTATTTTTTAATGAATTTGACATATTGATTATTTACGCTGATGTAATATGCACCCTGCGGCAGCGAAGCGATGTTCAGCTGCAAACCATCGGCAGTAGCTGTAGCAGACAGGGCTATTGCCTTACCGTCGGCGGTGTACACGCTTGGTTTGGCATTGCTGTCCACGCCTTTGATGTAGAGCACATCGGCAGCCGGATTGGGATAAACCGCTACGGTGCTGCTTTCGGTGCTCGAAACCGAAGAAGTAGAGCGCATTTCAAACGACATTTCGGCATACGACCACACGCCTTCTTCCAGCGATAAAAGATTTTCACCAATAACCGTCCGGCTGTTATCCGTTTTGGTAATGGTCATACGGTCGCCCGAGGGCGAAAAGGTGATGTCCGTGATTTGGGAGACAGGGATTTCTATTTGCCCGTTGTAATCATTGACAACCAAATGCAGCTCCTGCTGTGCAAAGAGCGTAGCAATGCCGCCTAAGAGAAAGGCGACTGCGAGATAGAGTGTTTTTCTCATAGTTTGTATGTTTTAGAATGAATAATTAAGACTTAGAATTTATAAGTTAAACCAACCTTAGGAAAAGGTATAATAAATGAAAATGATTCGATATTATATTTAGTCTTTTTGAATATCTTTTCTCCATTTTCTGTAGTGTAGTTATGTGTTGAAAAATAAGGTTGAGTGGCAGAATATTCAAGTACAGTTGCTGATAGACACCATGATTTTGCTATATCTATTTCTATATCTGCAGAAAATTTCCAAGCAAAGGCTCCTGATGTTTCATCATTCAAATTCAATACAGAAAAATCCGAATAACTGAGTACATCTACATTTGGTATTTGAGAAATAGAATAACCCAAAAGTCCCATAACATTAATCCGAACTTTCGATTCTCTTAAGCAAAAAGTAGGACCTGCCATAAAAGAATAAACATTCCAATTGTCAGATTGAACAAAACTACCACCCTGCGAAATGATATGCGTTCCTTCATATGAATGCTCATCAAACGCAAAGCCTTGATAGCCAACAGAAGCTTTAATTCCTAAAAAACTTACAGGATAATAGGTATATGCCAAATTTATTTCAAATCCATTAGGCGTGAACATTTTTCCTTTACCAGTACTTTTGTATTGGTTTTCATTCCCAGTTGTATTGATTCGAAAAACTTGATCATAAGAGCCATTAACTTGAAATAACTTTGCTCCGGTAGTAAAAGAAATATGATGCTTTTGATAATCTTTACTGACAGAAGAAGTATGTTGGGCAACCAAAAAGATTGGGAAAAGAATTCCCATAGCTGAAATAACTAATTTTTTCATAACTCTAAATTATTTTAATTAATATGTATTTTTTATTTATTGTTTTTTAAATGCTTTAGTAGACTTAACAAGTTGAAAGTGTAATATTTTACCTTTACTGTTTCTGTAAGTACCCGAAATCTTATTATGCTGACTATTCAACGCACCGTTATAAGTACCTGAATAATTCCCTTTCCTTAAAATTGGTTCTAAATGGATTTTATTACCGATAAGAGTTCCTTTCATCTTTTTACTTTCCTTCGGATAATACATCACTATTGTTGTTTTGCGGTTCTTTGTGCATTGAATTTTAAGTGTTATTCGCGTTTTATCCAATGCTCCCTGCCATGTACCTTGCCAGGAATTGATAGTTATGTCAGACAGATTTTGCTGTGCAATGCTACTTTTGTTTCTGTCAGGAAACACAGCATTGATTATATCATTGCTGAAAAATAATCCTATTGACACTGCAATTATAGCAATCGGCAATACTATTTTTGCCGGTTTCGGAAGACTGACAAACCGGCGATATAAGCCTTTGAACATGTTTTTAACAGCGGCTTTTATGTTTCCCCTGTTATTGTAGATAATTGTAACTAATACCGTAATTATCTCTATTGTAATTTTAACAATCCATGTTCCAAGCCATACCACTGCCTGAAACAAGACTTTGCACAGCCAGCCAATCACAGAAAACAACAATCTGAATAAAGAATCTATAATATCCATAGTTAAGATTATATTGTTAAAACAAATTTATCAACAAGACACATATATATTTACATCTTTCCCTTGCTTCCAATTATTACTGCAAGTCTGTAAACATACATGTTTACAGACTTGCAGTAAACAGAAATTAAAGTACAACAAGTAGCTTGTTCATCTTACCGTCCATTAGCGTCCAGTCTTTTTTGCGCCTCCTCTACATCAGATTCTCTCCACGCTTCATTAGCGTAAGAAACACCCGATTCACCGTTATTTTTTACAGTTTCACGGTCTCTCATAGCATCCCATTCATCGTAACTCATAACATGATTTTTTGAAGATTTTTACTTTCCCCTTCTGATATGGCTTCACAGGTCTTGCCCGTTTTTTCAAGAGGTTATCTGCTCCTCTCTTATATATATATATATTTATTCCATTGTCCTGAACTACTATTTTTACAGGATTATCAACATTTGCAAGATTAAAAACATCTTGGCAATCTTCGTAATCCTGCTAAAATCATGGTTCATACTATTCTGCCCCTCTACGCACTAAGGGATACTCTCCCTGCACCCGAAGGGATACCTTCCCTACGCTCGCAGGGAGCTATTCCCTACACTCGTAGGGATAGCTTCACTACTATGCTCCTCACTGTACGGTTAGTAAACGCTTGAAACTTGCCGTACGCGCATCTTTCAATGTGCCGTTGCTGCTGCTATACTGCGTTACTACTTCCAGTTTATAGGTGCCTGCCACGAGTTCGGGGATTACAATAATGAGTTCCGACGGGTTGTTGTTTACAAAATCCGAAGCTTCGACTTTTGTGCGTTCTTGTGTAGCTTGGTTTACGAAGTATACGCCGTTGTCTTCGCTATCGCCGGCGATTTTGAGTTTGTGTCCTTCTATTTTAAGGTTGCGGTTGGGCGTGATTAAATCGTTGACACTGCCGCTTTTTACATCGATTACCTGTGCTATGCTGAGCGAGGTGTTTGCTACTCCTTCTATTTCTACGGTAACATTGGATAATTCGGCGCGAAGTAATTCGCCCTGGTTGAATTGAAACAATACGCTGTGTTTGTCGGGGTTGAAGCTTTCTTCGGGGCTGTTGAATACGCCTCGGATAAGCGGTGTGGCTGTGAAGTAGCCGGTGTTTACCGAATAGCCGTCGCAGAGCTGGTACGACATTTCTTTGAGGAAGAGGTTTACGCTGTGTTCCATGTCGGCAGCGGGTATTCGGGCGCCACCACGGGTTACGGCGATGTCGCAAATGGTTTTGATACTGCGCGTGCGCTCGGAACTTACACGGGCTACTAAGTCGCTGGGGTCTTCGGTTAATGGGTTGTTGTAGAGATA